>JAZSHU010000054.1:0-61205 GCA_045533455.1 Acutalibacteraceae bacterium
ACTTCAATCATAAGTCCGTCTGCGCCTGCCGCAACCGCCGCAAGTGCAAGGGGACGAACCATTCTTGCCATACCTGCCGCATGGCTTGGGTCGGCAATAACGGGAAGATGAGTTTTTTCTTTAAGCAGTGCAATGGCTGAAATATCCATTGTGTTTCTTGTGTAATGCTCAAAGGTTCTCATGTCTCTTTCGCAAAGCATAACCTTGCTGTTGCCGCCTGCCATAATGTATTCCGCACTCATAAGGAGCTCTTCCATTGTAGCGGAAAGACCCCTTTTGAGAAGAACGGGCTTATCTGTTTTGCCCAGCTCTTTGAGAAGCTCGAAATTCTGCATATTTCTTGCACCGACCTGAATAACGTCAACATCTTCGAAAAGAGGAAGGTGTGAAAGGTCCATAATTTCGGTTACGATAGGTGCACCTGTGATTTCTCTTGCCTTTCTCAGCAGGTCAAGACCCTCTGCCCTCATACCCTGGAAAGCGTAGGGCGATGTACGGGGCTTGAAGGCGCCGCCTCTGAGAAGGTTTGCCCCTGCGTTTTTGATATCTTCGGCGATTGAGCAGATTTGCTCGGTTGACTCAACGGAGCAGGGACCTGCAATAAACTGAAAATTGCCGCCGCCTATTTTGTTGCCGCATATATCAATAACCGTATCGTCGGGATGGAATTTACGGCTGGCTTTCTTATAAGGCTCGCTGATTCTTGCAACCCTGCTTACTATGTTAAGACCTTCGATAAGGTCAATATCAACGTGGCTTGTATCGCCTACAAGACCGAGAATGGTTTCATATTGTCCGTTGCTGCGGTGGATTTCAAGGTTAAGGCTTTCAAGCCATTCAACAAGATTTTGTACCTGAGCTTCGTCTGTTCCTCTTTTAATTGATACAATCATTTCAAATACCTCCGAAAAAAATTAACCCCACAGCGTAAATTTCGCTGTGGGGTGTTATAAACCTCTGTTAACGTTTTTCAGCAAAACCTACCAAACCCTATCAAATTATTTGATAAAGTAAAAGTAGAAATATGCTGCTGTGAAAACATTTTTAGTCATCTGAGAGAACCTCTTTTGCCTTTGGTAGGTACAGAATAGCACCTAAAAATCCGTTTGTCAAGACTTTTTTGCAAAAAACTTTAACGATTTAAAGCTTTTTATCGATAAATCAGGAATTTTCAATTTTTATCTGGAACATCGACATTGCTTTAAGTGCATTTTCGTGGCTTTCGGGTGTAACACCTGCACAGCAGGCGGCATCGACAACAACGGGCACCTCGGGAAGGAATGCCTTGATTATCATTGCGTTTGAGATAACGCAGATATCCGTGCAGAGTCCGATGAGGGTTATGCTTTCAATTTTTTCTTCGTAGGTGTCATATGCTTTAAGAAGCTGACCCAGAGCAACACTGCCGAAGGTGGGCTTGTCAACGGCTTCTTCCTTGCGCAGTGCTTCAAGCACGGGGGTAATCTGCCAGCCGTCGGTGTCTTTAATGCAATGCTCAACGGGCAGATTTCTTCCCTCCTGAGTTTCAAGATAATCTGTTTCGTGAGTGTCACGGGTAAAAATAACCTTGCCTTCAAAGTTTTCAATCTTTGCCTTTACGGCAGGCAGAATTGTGATTGCCTCGGCGGTGCCCAGAGCACCGTCGATAAAATCATTCTGCATATCAACAACAATCAGAAAATTCATTTTATCACCTCAATTGAATAAGTCGGGGTCGTCTTTGAAAGGATTATCAATCCGTTTGGCATTGTAATAAGCCTGAGGAAACTTGGGGTTTTCATTCATAAAGGCGAGGGATGTGTCAACGGTATTGCTTTCGCCGTCTCTCACAAGTCTGCCCACAACAACAAGCCTTGCATCTTCAAAATCATAACAGCAGGTTGAAAGGGTCAGGATTTTGTCGTTTTCGTTAATATCAACACCTGTGGTGTAAAGCTTGCGCTTGTCTGTTTCCGCAATGTAATCCTTGAATTTCGCGTTGCCTGCATCTGTGAAGATGTAGTTGAAAACGTGGCCGTTATCGTCACTTGCCTTGCTGTTTGAAATAAAGACGGCGTATATCTTGAATGTGTATTCGCCGTAGAGGGTGTTCATTGTGATAATCGGTGCCTTTGCAAAGCCCTCAATTTCTCTGTATTGCTCCAGTGTGCCGAAAAGCTTGTCATCGTGACGCATATTATGACCGTAAATAATGGTGTTACGGTCAAGGGATGCAAGGGAGTTACGGTAATCAAAGAAAGGTGCGCCGTAGTTGGTGCTCTTGCCGTAAAAATCACGGCGTTCATAATACTGATTATCCGCCGCCTGAACAACGGGGAAATCAATATTCATTTCGCCTATGTTTATCCAGCCCGAAAAATCCGTGTTGGATGCATAAAGGTCGGCATACGAAGGATTCATACCTGCAGGGAAGCTTATGTCGGGATATTTCGCCCTGATTTCATCCCAAGGGTCTTTTTCGGGAAGGGTTGTCTGCACCATTGAAGCAAGGTCGGATGCCTGCTTTTTTTCGCGGAGGGGTTCAATAACAAAGTAATTGATAAGAAACGCCAGGCTGAGAACAAGAGTTATTGATGCAACCGTAAGTGTGGTGCGTCTCATAATTTCTTTTTTGGGAAGCTTTTCTTTTTTCGGTTTTCCTTTAAGGTCGGCAATGAATTCTTCTGCAGTGGCATAGCGTTCTTCCTTGTCAAGGGCAAGCGCCTTTTCGATTATTGCCCTTTCACCGTCGGAAAGGTTTTCAGGCAGCTTGAGAGGTCTGCCGTTCTGACGTCTGTCAGCCGCAGGGGGAAGAAAACCCGTAACCGCTTCATAGAGAATTGCGCCCAGTGAGTACACATCCGTAAACGAACCGCAGCTTTTTGCACCAAGCTGTTTTTCGGGAGCGTCAAAGGGGGAAGAAATGCTTTTCGGGGGATAGGAATAGCCCGAAAGGGATGTGATTTTTTCGCCGTCGGTAATAATCGAATAGGGCGAAATACTGCCGTGCCATTTGCCTGATTTTTCAAGCCCTGCAACACATTCCGCAAGGGGAGCTATGATGCCTGAAGCCTTTTTGAAGTTCATTGTTTTGCTGTTGCCCAGCAGAGATGACAGAGGGGTTCCTTTTTCGGATGAGCAAACATAATAAACGGTTGAATTATCCGCAAAGCAATCGGTGAAATCAAGCACGGTGTTCTTTGAGGCGGAGCAAAGCTTTGTGAAATGAGAGTAAAATGCAGAAATTTCCTTATCGCCTCTTGCACTGCATTTTTCGTCAAAGTATTTTATCACAAGCTCGTCGGGGTGACGGTACATAAGTTTTACGGGCAGATATTCGTAAATTTTTACTCTGCATCTGCCGTGAGTGTCAAGTCCGTAATAGCAGATAAAGGAATTGACCCTTGAAACCGTACCGCCGAGAAGATAACGGTTATTGAGCCTTGTGCCGGGGGGCAAAGCGTGTTCAACGGATTTTTCGGCAGTGCCGTTGTAGCCGCATTCCGTGCAGACCTTCGAGGTGTCGTCGCACTCGGCAAGGCAGTTTATACATCGTTTCAAAGGGACCCTCCTTCCATTATGTGAAGTGAACGTATTTCGGGATTTTTTATTTTATTCTGCACCTGATATGCAAGTGGTTCAAGGAAATCGGAGCCGCTTGCAGCAAGACCCGAATTGCGGAGATAATCCGCCGTCAGAGAGCAGATATTTTCAATTATGTTCTGTTTGATTTTGATTTCATCGGGAGTAAAGCCGCCTGTAAGCAAGTCGGCAAGTTTTTCGGAGAAATCGGGGAAAATTTCAAGGTTTTTCATTCCTTTGAGCGACCACTTGTAAAACGGTGCAAATTTTCCGTTTATAAGGTAGACAAAGGATGCGGTATTTTTTGCAAATTCGGCGGCGGCAAGTGCGGCGGCACCTGTTTCGCCGTGAGCAATACAGCGAGAAAAATTATACTGACCGCTTTGCGCCATAAAAATTATTCTTGCGGCAAGCTTTTTGAGCTTTATATCTTCGGGCATACCCGTGGCAATTGTGTTGCGTATTTCGCTGAATTTGCCAAGGTCGTCCCTGAAAACACAGCCGTTTGTTGCGGAAGCGAGGGAGCTTTCAGGCGTGTAAAGCCACTGCAAAAGGCTTTCGGGAGCACCTTTACTGCCCGTCAGGGGCAAATAGAAATCGGATATTGTTTTAACTCCGTAGCGTGCGGTGCCGTAAGAATTTGTTTTACCCTTTTCAACATTCATAAAAATTTTCGGAAGTCTGCCGTATGCACGGGCAAGCTTAAAACCGAAAAGTTCGTTATCTTCATCTGTAAGCCAAAGGCAGAAGCCTGCACCGAAATCGTGGTCACGGGAAACTTCGTCGTCAAAACCGAAGCAATCCGACCCCGGACCTGCAAGCCCCACGGCTATCCTGTCTTCAAATTCCGCAAATTGCTCCTTTATCATCGGTATGCCGTATTCTTCGTAGTAGCGGCGGCTCAGCTCAATTCCCTGCATAAATTCTGTCCGCCCTTTCGTTAAGCTTTTTCTCTGCAAGGAAAAATCCGAAAAAACCGAATGACGGTGCACATTTCCTGCAGGTGAAGGCATATTTTTTGTAACCGAAATAATCGGGACACTCAAGAATATCCAGAGCCTTGTCCATAAGTCCGTTTATTCTTTCATCTTCGCTGTCAATGTCGTAATAAAGATGAGCAAGATTCACAAGGGTAATTGCGGTTTCAAGCTCATTTTCTTTGTTGGATTCGGTAATCTTCAACGCTTTGACGAAACATTCTTCGGCTTCGGAATGTTTTTTCAAATCCTGCAAGGCAAGAGCCTTGTTATTGTAAAATCCTGCAAACAGAGGGTCGTTTTTATCAAGGGTTTCAGAAAAAATATTGTGTGCTTTCTCGTAATATTCCATTGCTTCGCCGCTTTTTCCGAATGCCTTCATTGTTGTTGCGCCGTTAAGATAAATTGTGGCGGCGGTCTTTTTGTCAAAATCAAAGGAATCAAGCAAAGCAAAAGCGTTATTTACTGCGGCAAGGCCTTTTTCTTCGTTTTTTGTCTGACGGTAAAAGCCTGTCATTTCGTTGAGCACAATGAGTTCACCGGGCTTATCGCCGTATTCACGGGCAAGGTTAAGCCACTTGAGAGCGCAGGCTTCCGCACCCTGCAAATCTTCCCTTGCAAAGAATTCGTCAAGTTCCTTTATGAAATTTCTCATTGAAATTTTGCGCATATCTGCCTTTCCGCATTGCAAATGCAAATGAAATATGTTATATTGTTAAAACTAACAGATAAAGGTGATTTTATGGATAACGGATTTTTCGCAATGGTTTCAAGAATGAAATATATCAACCGCTGGGCACTTATGCGAAATGAGCACAGCGAAAATTTATGCGAGCACAGCTTTGAGGTTGCGGTTATTGCCCACGCACTTGCGGTTATCGGCAACAAGCGTTTCGGCAAGAAGCTTAACGGCGAAAGAGCCGCGCTGATGGGCCTTTATCACGACACACCCGAAACTCTGACGGGCGATATGCCTACTCCTGTGAAGTATTACAGCGAGGAAGTTCGTCTTGCTTATAAAACCGTTGAAGAAAATGCCTGCAAAAGCCTTGTTGCAATGCTTCCCGAGGATTTCAGGGATGAATATGAGCCAATGTTTATGCCTGCCGAGGGCGATGAGGAGCTTTGGAAGCTTATAAAAGCTGCCGATAAAATCAGTGCACTCATCAAATGTATTGAGGAGAAAAAAGCAGGCAACAGTGAATTCGTGAAGGCGGGCGAGGGTATAAAAGAAGCCATTGAAAAGCTTGATTTGCCCGAAGCAAAGGTTTTTGTTGAGGAATTTCTGCCTGCATATGAAATGACTTTGGACGAATTGAGATAAATTATAAACCAAGCAGTTTTCGTGCGTTTTCGCCGAGGACTGCTTTTTCTTCATCATCCGTAAGACCGAAACATTTAATCAGTTCCATATCCTGTGAAGGTGCGTTCCACGGGGCATCGCTTCCGAAAAGGATTTTATCAACTCCGTGAATGTCAATGATTTCTTTTGCATAACGGGGAGTTGCGGTGCCGTAGCAATAGGCGGTGTCAAAGTAAACATTTTTGCCTGCAAGATGTTTTCTTGTTTCGGGCATTGACCATATTCCGCCGAAATGAGCTGCAACAACAGGTGTACCGTTGAATACGGACAGTACACTTGCAAGTGCCTCTGCGGTGCAGTGTACGGGTTCGGGATATCCGATGTCGAAGCCGCAATGAAAAAGGGTTATCATTCCAAGGTCTGCAATCTTTTCATAAATGGGAAGCATTCGTTTTTCGTCAACGAAAAAGCCCTGATAATCAGGGTGAAGCTTTATGCCTTTTATTCCGTTTTCTTTCAGCCTTTCAAGCTCACTGAGGGCATCAGGGCTGTCAGGATGCACACTGCCGAAAGGAACTATACCCTCAACATCTTTGAGAGATATTGCAAAATTGTTTACATTCGTTTGTTGACGGGGATTGGTTGCGATGTTCAGCACAACGGAATAATCAACGCCGTCATTCTTTTGAAGTTCAAGCAGACTGCTTACCGTTCCTCTGTGAAAAGGTCTTGTTATGCCTAAACGCAGGCGAAGTATATCAATGGTTTTCTCGGCAATTTTATCGGGAAAACAGTGGGTGTGAAAATCTATAATCATAAAATGCGCTTCCGTTTTTTGTTGAATTTATATTATTTTACACCTAAAATACGGCTATATCAATAACAAAATATAAAATTTTAAAATAATACTTGATATTTATAAAGGATTGTGCTAAAATAACGACAGTAGGATTATGTATTTGACAAGAGTGGGGCGACCCGCTCTTTTGTTTATGCATAAATCATTTTTCACAAAAAGAAAAAAAGGAGAATTTCTATGGCAAAAGGTAAAGGCGGTAACACCGTAGCCGCAGTCTGGGAAATTGCAGAGCCCATTGCACAGGAACTCGGTCTTGATATCTGGGATATCCGCTTTGTCAAGGAAGGTGCGGATTGGTTTTTACGCATTTTTATTGATAAGGACGGCGGCGTAGGCATTACGGACTGCGAAAATATGAGCCGTGCAATAGATAAGCCCCTTGATGAGGCTGACCCCATTGAGCAGAGCTACTGCCTGGAGGTATCCTCACCCGGCGTTGAAAGAGAGCTTACCAGAGATGCTCATTTCGAGGTATGCAAGGGCGAAAAGATTATGGTAAAATTCATCAGAGCCGTTGACGGCGTAAGAGAATTCAAGGGCGTGCTTGAAGATTTTGACGGCAAGGCTGTCACAATGCGACTTGAAGACGGAAGCGCAATGAGCTTTGAGAAAAAAGAAACAAGCTATATCAAACTTGATGATTTCAGTTTTTGAAAGGAACGGTCGGAAAAATGAAGAACAACGAATTTTTTGAGGCGGTCAGATATCTGGCTAAGGAGAAGAGAATCTCCGAGGATTTGCTTTTTGAAGGTATTCAGAGAGCAATCGTAACAGCGGTTAAAAGGGATTATAACAACAAGGATATCGTATTCTGTGAAATTGACTCGGAAGAAAATCTTTTCAGAGTTTTTGTCCGCAAGAATGTTGTCACGGAAGTTCTTGATCCCGATGAGGATATGACCGTTGACCAGGCAAAGAGATTCAAGAAGAACGCCATTGCAGGCGATATTATCGAAATCGAGCTTGAAACCAAGGAAGTAAGCAGAATTGCCGCCGAAAAGGGCAAGCATATTCTCCGCCAGGCTATCAGAGAGGCTGAGCACGGTCAGATCAAGGCTGAGTTTGAAAACAAGAAGCAGGAAATCGTTACCGCCAAGGTTACAAAGGTTGATCCCGAAACCCTCGATGCCTTTGTTGAAATCGGTAAAATCAGCGAAAGACTTCTCAGAAGCGAACAGCTTCCCACAGATAACCTTAACGTGGGCGACCTTATCAAAGTTTATGTTGCCGAAATCAGAGAAGCAACAAAGGGCCCCAAGGCAACAATTTCAAGAACTCATCCCGGTCTTGTACGCCGTCTTCTTGAAAGCGAAGTTCCCGAAATCTTCGACGGCACCGTTGAAATTATGTCCGTATCCCGTGAAGCAGGTTCAAGAAGCAAGATTGCCGTTCACAGTGCAGATGAAAATATTGACCCCGTAGGCGCATGTATCGGTCAGAGAGGCGCACGTATCAACAAGATTGTTGATCAGCTCGGCGGCGAAAAGCTTGATGTTGTCCGTTACAGCGAGGACCCTGCACAGTATGTTGCGGCTGCACTTGCTCCCGCAGATGTTATTTCAGTAACGGTTCTCAATGAAGAAGAGCGTTCATGCAGAGCGGTTGTTCCCAACGGTCAGCTTTCACTTGCTATCGGTAACAAGGGTCAGAATGCACGCCTTGCCGCAAAGCTTACAGGTTGGAAAATCGACATCAATCCCGAAACCGAAGAACCCGTTATCAATTTTGACGAATAATATAACGCAAACCCATAATAACCTATAAGGAGCTGAATTATGCAGACCCGTCGTATACCAATGAGAAAATGCACAGGCTGTAACGAAATGAAGCCTAAAAAAGAGCTTGTCAGGGTTGTGAAAAGCCCTGAGGGCGAAATATCACTTGACCTTACAGGCAAAAAGGCAGGCAGAGGGGCATATGTATGCCGCAATGCCGAGTGTCTTGTGAAGGCAAGAAAAGCAAAAAGGCTTGAAAAAGCATTCTCCTGCGCAATTCCCGACGGCGTTTACGAGAGAATGGAGGACGAGCTGAAAAATGAATGATAATCCCAGGCTCCTCTCACTTCTCGGAATGTGCCGCAGGGCAGGCAGATTAAGTTGCGGTCACGATGCTGCAATAGGCTCCGTCAGAAGCAAAAGCGCAAAGCTTTGCCTGCTGAGCAGCGATTCATCTCAGCGGCTGAGAAAAGAGATTGAGCGTGAAGCCACCTTTGACGGCAGGGATATCCCCGTCAGAGTAATTGCTTCAACAATAGAAGAAATAGGTAAAGCCACGGGTCTTAAATCCGCCGTGGTAAGTGTCAATGACGAAGGCTTTGCAAAAACCATGCTTGGGCTTCTGAATGTAACAGAGGAGGTTAATCAATGATAAATAAATACAGAGTGCACGAAGTCGCCAAGGACTTCGATATCAAAAGCAACATTGTTGTTGATTTGCTGGCAAAATATTTTGACGGCCAGAAAAAGCATATGACAGCTCTCGAAGAGGATGAGCTTGACATCATATTCGATACCTTCACAAAGGAAAATGAGGTTGCTGACCTTAACGAATATTTTGAGTATATGCCTGCACCCAAAAAGGCAAAGGCAGAAGAAAAGCCTGCCGAGGAGCCTGCTCCCGCAGAAGAGCCTGTAGCCGCACCTGAAAAGAAGGCGGAAAAGGTTCCCGAAAAGAAGCCCGAGAAGAAGGCTGAGCCTGCAAAGAAGGCAGATGATAAGAAGCCTGCCGAAAAGAAAGAGCAGAAGCCCCAGGGTCAGAAACCCGTTCAGCAGGGCAAGGCAGATAAGCTTCCTCCCATGCCCAAAAAGCAGCCCAAACCCGAGGTTAAGGACGGCGGCAACAAGCCCATGCAGTCCAGAACAAAGGGCGAAATGAGAACAATCGACACCCGTGCAGATAACGTTGACCTTGAAAAGTATAACGAGAGATATGAAAATATCGCTCCCGAAAACAAGACAAAGCAGCACGAAGGTGCAGTTAAAAAGCAGAAGCTCAAGCAGAAGAGCCAGCAGTACAGAAAGCAGGGCGGAATGCGTTCATCAAGACGCGAAACCGAGCAGGAAAGACTTAAGAGAATTGCGGCAGAGAGAGCAAAGAAGCCTCAGATGCTGCTTAAACTTCCCGAAGAAATCACTGTCGGCGAACTTGCCGCTATGCTCAAAATGACAGCTGCCGAGGTTATCAAAAAGCTGTTCACTCTCGGTCAGATGGCAACCGTTAACGAAGTTCTTGACTACGAAACAGCAGCTATTGTTGCCGAAGAGCTTGGCGCAAAGGTTGAAAAAGAGGTTGTTGTTACAATTGAGGACAGAATCATCGACGACCACATCGACGATGAGAGTGAGCTTATCACAAGAGACCCCGTTGTTGTTGTTATGGGTCACGTTGACCACGGTAAGACTTCACTTCTTGACGCAATCAGAAATACATCCGTAACCGCAACGGAAGCCGGCGGTATTACTCAGCATATCGGTGCTTATAGAGTAAACATCAACGGTTCAAGCATTACTTTCCTTGATACACCAGGTCACGCCGCATTCACATCAATGCGTCTGAGAGGTGCAATGGCAACGGATATCGCAATCCTTGTTGTTGCTGCAGACGACGGTATTATGCCTCAGACCATTGAAGCTATC
Source organism: Acutalibacteraceae bacterium (assembly GCA_045533455.1). Taxonomy (GTDB): domain Bacteria; phylum Bacillota; class Clostridia; order Oscillospirales; family Acutalibacteraceae; genus CAG-177. The sequence goes on from JAZSHU010000054.1 coordinate 10,336, forward strand.
AATCACGCAAAGGCTGCAGGTGTTCAGATTATCGTTGCGATCAATAAGATGGATAAGCCCGCCGCAAATCCCGACAAGGTATTGCAGCAGCTTACCGAATATGAGCTTGTTCCCGAAGAATGGGGCGGCGAAACAATCTGTGTTCCCGTTTCTGCGCTTACAAGACAGGGTATTGACAATCTTCTTGAATCAGTGCTTCTTGTTGCAGAAATGCAGGAGCTTAAGGCTAATCCCAACCGTTCCGCAAAGGGCGTTGTTATTGAAGCAAGACTCGATAAGGGCAGAGGCCCCGTTTCAACACTTCTCGTTCAGAACGGTACACTTAAGTCAGGCGACATCATCGTTGCAGGTACTTCCGTCGGCCGTGTAAGAGTTATGGTTGACGATAAGGGCAGAAAGGTTAACGAAGCAGGTCCTTCAATCCCCGTTGAGATTATGGGTCTTGCAGAAGTTCCCCAGGCAGGTGACGGCTTTGACGCTGTTAACGACGAGCGTCTTGCAAGAGAGCTTGTTGAGCAGAGAAAATCAAAGGCTAAGGAAGAGCAGTTCAAGGAATTCCAGAAGGTTACACTTGATAATCTGTTTGCTTCAATTCAGGAAGGTCAGCTCAAAGACCTCAATATCATCATCAAGGCAGACGTTCAGGGCTCCGCCGAAGCAGTCAAGCAGAATCTTGTCAAGCTTTCAAATGAGGAAGTACGTGTCAAGGTTATCCACAGCGGCGTAGGTGCTATCACCGAAAGCGACGTTATGCTTGCAAACGCATCAAACGCAATTATTGTCGGCTTCAACGTAAGACCCGATAATGTTGCTTCCGAGGTTGCAGAGCGTGACGGTGTTGAAATCAGATCTTACAGAGTTATCTACGAATGCATCGAAGAAGTTGAAGCAGCTATCAAGGGTATGCTTGCTCCCAAGTTCAGAGATGTTGATATCGGTAAGGCTGAGGTTCGTCAGGTTGTCAAGATTTCATCCGTAGGTAATATTGCAGGCTGTCACGTTACAAGCGGTAAGATTACCAGAGGTGCAAAAATCAGAGTTGTCCGTGACGGATTCGTTATCGCAGAAGACGAAATGGCATCACTTAAACGTTTCAAGGATGACGTTAAGGAAGTTGCTTCGGGCTACGATTGCGGTATCGGTCTGACCAAGTTCAACGATATCAAGGAAGGCGACGTATTTGAAGCCTTCGTTACAGAGGAGTACAGAGATTAATTATGGCAGGATACAGAATTGACAGAGTGTCCGAAGATATAAGACGTGAAATCGCATCAATTATGCGTGAGCTCAAAGACCCCAGAATTCAGGGTATGCTGACCGTTGTCAATGTTGAGGTCAGCTCAGATGCATCCTTTGCCAAGGTTTATGTAAGTGCAATGGAAGGCATTGAAACCGCAAAGCTTGCTGTCAAGGGTCTTACCAGTGCAACGGGATATATCCGCAGGGAGGTAGGCAAACGCCTGCACCTGCGTAAAACCCCCGAGCTTAAATTTGTTGCCGATGACTCAATCGAAAAGGGTATGGGCATTGCAAAAATGCTGGGCGATATCACATCGGATACCGACGAATAAAAATAAGGAGCGTCAATTATGAGAATTGACCTGCGTGAAACCGCTGAATTGCTGAAAATTTCAGATAATATACTGCTCTTGTGCCATGCACATCCCGACGGCGATACTCTGGGCAGTGCCACAGCCCTTGCTCATGGGCTTTCCGCTATGGGCAAAAAGGTTAAGGTTAGCTGCGGTGACCCCATTCCCAAGGATTTTTCCTTTATGTTTGAGGGTCTTGCCAACGAGGATTTTGAGCCGGAGCTTATTGCCGCAATAGATGTGGCGGATATAAAATTGCTGGGCAGGGAATACGAAGGCACATACGGCGGAAGAATAGACCTTTGCATTGACCATCACGGTTCAAATATGCTTTATGCGGATAAAGTCTGCCTTGAAGCGGATTCCGCATCCACGGCGGAGATGATTTATCTTCTGCTGAGAGAGATGAATGCGGAATTTACACCCATAATGGCATCCTGCCTTTTCACGGGTGTTTCAACGGATACGGGCTGTTTCCGTTTTTCAAACACAACCGTAAGAACATTTGAAATTGCCGCAGAGCTTGCAAGGCTGGGTGCGGATACCTATAACATCATTCAGGTGTTCTTTGAAACCAAAACCAAGACCTTTGCCGCGCTTGAAAGGCTTGCACTTGATACAATGCGCCTTTATTTTTCAGACAGATGTGCGCTTATGTGCGTGACTCAGGATATGTACAGACGCAGCGGCTCGGATGAAAGCGAGGTTGACCGCCTTTCAAATCTGCCCCGTCAGATTGAGGGCGTGCTTGTAGGTGTAACCATGAGGGAGCTTAAAGACGGAAGCTTCAAGGCTTCCGTGCGTACTCACGGCGATATCGATGCTTCGGAAATCTGTAAAAGGCTTGGCGGCGGCGGACATATGGGTGCCGCAGGCTGTACCCTTTATGGCACAAAGCAGCAGGCAATCAATTCCCTGCTGAAAGAAATTCAGGCAGAGATTGATGCATTTACAATTGACTGAAAAAACGGCAACTCTCACGGGTTGCCGTTTTCAGCGAAAGGATAATTATGACCGGAATAATTCTTCTTGATAAACCAAAAGGAATAACCTCTTTCGGTGCGGTTGCAAGGGTGCGCCGTATATGCGGCGAGAAAAAGTGCGGCCATACAGGCACCCTTGACCCTATGGCAACGGGTGTGCTGACGGTGATGCTTGGCGGCGCAACAAGATTCTGCGAGCTTCTGCCCAGCCACGATAAGGCTTATATTGCAACATTCCGTCTGGGCACTGTAACCGATACCCTTGATATAACGGGCAAGGTGCTTGAAACAAGGGAAGTGAATGTTACCGCAGAGCAGGTAAGGGAAAAGATAAAGGGCTTTATTGGTGATATCAGCCAGCTTCCGCCTATGTATTCGGCGGTTTCCGTTAACGGTCAGCGTCTTTATGACCTTGCAAGGCAGGGCATTGAGGTTGAGCGCAAGGCAAGAGAGGTTACGGTTTTTTCAATAGAAATGCTCAGTGAAAATGAGCAGACGGGTGAATACGAAATCTGTGTTGAATGCTCGTCGGGCACTTATATCCGTACCCTTATTGCAGACCTTGGTGAAGCGCTGGGCTGCGGTGCGGTTATGACGGAATTACGCCGTACAAAGGCAAACGGCTTTGATATATCACAGACGGTGACTCCCGAAGCGCTTGAAGAAAAGATGAAAAGCGGTAAGATTGAAGAAGTGCTTATTCCTGTTGACAAAGCACTTGAAGAATATCCGGTTATTACCGTTACCGAGGCTCAGGCAAAGCGTTTCCGCAACGGCGGTGAGCTTGACCTTCAAAGGCTCAGATGCCCGAAAATGCTTGGAGTTTACAGAATTTATGATCCCGAGGGTAAATTTATCGGTCTTGGCGAAATAGGTCAGAGCGACAGCCTGACAATCAAAAGAGTTTTTGTAGGATAAAAAAAGCACGGATTTTTAATCCGTGCTTTTTCTTTATCTTATACCGTAATTTTCAATTACATAATCCATATCCTTGTCGCCTCTGCCTGAAAGGTTGATAAGGATTGAGCCGTGGTCCATTGTCTTTGCAAGCTTCATACCGAATGCAACGGCGTGTGAGCTTTCGATTGCGGGGATAATGCCTTCAAGACGGGAAAGCTTATAGAATGCATCGATGGTTTCTTCGTCGTCGATAACATCATATTTAACTCTGCCGATTTCCTGAAGGAATGCGTGCTCGGGGCCTGATGAGGGGTAGTCAAGACCGCTTGCTACCGAATAAACGGGTGCGGGCTCGCCGTTTTCATCTTTAAGCATGATGCTGTTGAAACCGTGCATAATGCCTTCTGTGCCGTATTTAAGGCTTGCGGCGTGGTCGCCGAGCTTGGGACCTCTGCCGAGGGGTTCAACGCCGTAAATATCAACGGGGTCGTTGAGGAAGCCGGCAAAAAGACCTGCCGCATTTGAGCCGCCGCCCACGCAGGCAACGATTGCACTGGGAAGATGACCTGTCATTTCAATAAACTGGTCTCTTGCTTCAATGCCGACAATACTCTGGAAATCACGCACCATCATGGGGAAGGGGTGAGGGCCAAGCACCGAGCCGATGCAGTAGATAGAATCCTTATATTCCTTGCTGTATGCGTCGAATGCGGCATCAACAGCTTCCTTGAGAGTCTGAAGACCGTGGGTAACTTCAACAACATTTGCACCGAGAATTTTCATTCTTGCAACGTTGGGAGCCTGCTTTTTGATATCAACGGAGCCCATATAGATATCACATTCAAGGCCGAAATATGCGGCGGCGGTTGCAAGAGCAACGCCGTGCTGACCTGCGCCTGTTTCGGCAATAACCTTCTTCTTGCCCATATATTTTGCAAGCAGTGCTTCACCCATGCAGTGATTGAGCTTGTGTGCACCCGAATGGTTAAGGTCCTCACGCTTTGCATAAAGCTGTACCTTGCCGCCGAGGGCGTCGGAAAGTCTTTCAAGATGGGTTACGGGAGTGGGTCTGCCCTGAAATTCCTTGCGGATTCTGCGAAGCTCTGCAATGAATTTTCTGCTCTGGCAGATTGAATAATATGCTTCGGTGATTTCAGCCATGGCGGCTTTCAGTTTGTCGTCAATGAAAACTCCGCCGTATTTGCCGAAATAACCGTCCTTATCGGGGTAATTGTTAAAATAGGTATCAAAATCAACATTGTTAAGTTTCATTTTGTTTTCCTCCTGAAAATAAAAATAGAAAATCCCTGACAGAATTATCTTCTGTCAAGGACGAATAAGCTTTATCCGTGGTGCCACCCTGATTCACGGCAATGCCGTGCACTTTGCAGGATACTTACATATCCCCGGCAACTAACGTATGCCATCACGTTGCAGAATACTCTGCGGATAAATCCGCATTTGACTGCACCCTCGGCGGCCCATTTGACGAACTGTTTCTTACCTGACTCTCAGCAACGCAGGCTCTCTGTGAAGGCATAAACGCCTTTATTTCCGCTTCAACGGTTTGTATATTGAATTTTTCTGTATTATATCACCGCACAATAATATTGTCAAGCGGTAAATTTATCAGGGCTCGCTGATGAATTTAAGGGGATTTACTCTTTTATATGAGCCGTTTCCGTTTTCAACTCTTACCTCAAAGTGCAGATGAGGAGCGGTGGTGTTGCCTGTATCGCCAACAATTCCGATAATCTGACCCTGAACAACGGTATCGCCTTCATTGACTATGATATTCTTTGAATGTGCGTAAAGGGTCTGAACTCCGTCGCCGTGGTCAATTACGCAGTAGTTGCCGAAACCTGTGTTCCACTTGCCGTCGTTATAAGCGGTAACAACAACACCGTCACGGGCGGCGAGAATATCAGTGCCTTCGGAAACATTGGTGCCGTCGTCATATAAGCCGATGTCAACACCCCAGTGTGCGGAGCCGTCTGAATATGAGGGGTAAGATGCAATTATCTCAGCATCAAGGTCGGCAGGCCAGGCATAGCCGCCGGTGCTTTCCGATGTTTTTTTCGTTTCAGTCTGAGCCTCGGTTGTTTCGGGCTCTTTTGTTGTTTCTTCAATAACAGGCTCTGTCTGGGGAGCAGTTTCAGGAACGGTTGTAACTTCCGTTGCAATTTTTGCCGTAAGCTTAATTGCGGGTTTTGTTGTGAGCTCGGTTACAAGTTCGGTTGTAAGCTCGGTTGCAAGCTCGGTTGCAAGCTCGGTTTCCGCTTCAACAAGGGGAACTGTTTTTATTGTAATTTCGGGTGCGGGTGCTGCGGCTGCAGTCAGCTCTGCCACAACGGGCTGAGCACTGAGGAGCGCCTCTCTGCTTTCAGCGGATTTTTCGGAAAAACCGAAGCCGAAAATACCCATTAAAAGTGCGAGGGTGAGTGAAAAATAACGTTTCATTCAAGTACCTTTTCCTTATTAATATATTATCAGATGCAAAAGCCTATAAAGTTTAACATAAACCGCAGTCAAAAAGCAATGTAAAAAATCCATATTTTTCGGGCTGAAAAACATGGATTTTTAACAATATAGCCTATAAAATTGTTCTTTTATCGCAATATAATGTATCCGCAGGCAGGAATTGCTGTTTTATCGGTAATCTTTCCGCCGTTTATGACATTTTCATATTCTCTGTCGGGAACGATATATTTTTCGCTGTCGGTAAAGTTCATAACAAATATGTGACTGCCTCTTTTACGGATTGTTACGCCGTCATTGGCAGATATCCCGCAATCGGGAGAAATTCCGATTTTGTCTGTGAGCATATTGCAGAAATCTTCGGCAAAATTGCTGTCGTTGCGGAATGCGGCGTAATATGCCTTGCCTTTCCCGAAGCAGTTTTCAGTAACAGCAGGCATACCTGCATAGAAGTCACTTCCGTATTCGCCAAGCACCTTTGCACCTGTTGAGTGAATGATATCGCATACATGAACAACATCATATTCCTTGCCGTCAAAGGTAACGCTGTTTTTCATGCCTTCGGGCAGGGAATCGGTTTCTTCATTCCAGATTCCGAATACATTTTTAAGGTTATTTGCAGGGAAGCCGCCGAGATAACACATATCGTTGCTGTCAACAAGTCCTGTCAGATAAGTTGCAACAAAATTGCCGCCGCCGTTAACATAATCTTCAATGCGTTTGTCTGTGCCGTCTTTAAGCATATAGAGGAAGGGGGCGATAACAAGGTCATATTTTGAGTAATCCCCATCCATGGGAATAACATCAACGGAAATGCCTTTTTTATAGAAAGGTGCATACCATTTTGTGCATTCCTCAATATAGTTGCGGTTAATGTTGTTGAAGCCGCAGAAATGCCTTGTTGCCCAGATGTTTTCCCAGTCGCAGATAACCGCAACCTTGCTTTCGGAATATCCGCCAACAACGCCCGAAAGTTTTTCAAGCACTTTGCCCACACGGGTAACATCCCTGAAAACCCTTGTGTTTTCGTGGCCGCAATGGTCAACAACCGCACCGTGATATTTTTCGTGACCGCCCTTGCTTTTTCTCCATTGGAAATACTGAACGCTGTCTGCACCGTGGGCAACGGACTGAACAGCAGAAAGCTCCTGCATACCCGAATGAGGAAGCTTGTTCACATCGTGCCAGTTGACAAGTGAGGGTGTACTTTCCATCATAAAGAAGGGCTGACCGTCTTTCATTGAACGGAAGGCGTCGTGCACGAAAGCAACTGTAAGTGCTTCGTTTTCATTGTTACCTTTATCCCAGGCGGGATAATTATCCCATGACACCAGATCCATTTTCTTTGCGAATTTCTGATAGTCGATGCCGTCATACATACGCATGAAGTTTGTGGTTATGGGAATGTGGGGAGTGATTTCACGAAGGGGAGCAATTTCGTTTTCATAGAATGAAATATGGCTGTCTGAAACAAATCTGTTCCAGCAAAGCTTCATTGCGGAAACGTGATTTTCGCCTCTGCCTTTGGGTGAATTAATCTGTGACCAGTCGGTCATACGGTGACTCCAGAAGCCGTTCCACCATTTGTCGTTAAGCTCCTCGATATCGTTGTGATAATATTCTTTTACCCAATCCCTGAACGCCTGCTGACACAGCTCGCAGTGACATTCGCCGCAATATTCGTTTGAAATATGCCACATTTTCAGAGCAGGATGATTTTTGTATCTTTCAGCAATTTTACGGTTGATGTTGCGTACCTTTTCACGGTAAACGGGAGAGGTCAGGCAATGGTTGTGACGCACGCCGAACTCGTTGCGGATTCCCGTTTCCTCAACACGGAGAACTTCGGGGTATTTCTGCGCAAGCCAGGGAGGTCTTGCACCTGAGGGGGTTGCAAGGATAACGGAAATTCCGTTTGCGTGAAGCTTGTCCATAATGGTATCAAGCCACTCAAAGTTATAAACGCCTTCTTCGGGTTCGAGAAGCGACCAGGAGAATATGTTGATTGTTGCACTGTTGATATGTGCCAGCTTCATAAGACGCATATCTTCATCCCATATTTCGGGGGTTTTTATCCACTGGTCAGGGTTGTAGTCACCGCCGTGAATGATAAAATCAAAAAATTTCTTTTCCATAATCAAATCATAGCCTTTATAATTTCTTTTATTTCGGGTAAATCAGACAAGGTTCTGCTGTAATGGGAGTAAATTACCCTCATATCCTTATCAACGCCGATGAATGCACAGAGCTGCAAGGGCTTTCTGCCTTCAACGGTTTCGGCGGTGCCGGTGATTATGTCAAGCAAATCCGTGCCGATAAGCTTGCGGATATTCTTGCCCACCATAGATTCAAAAAGCTTGTCGCCTGCAATAAGATTAACCGCACTGTCAGCCTCAAAAACATTGTAACGGTCAAAGAGCTTTCTGTTTTTATCCGCAATAAGTTCAAAGGGGTATCTGCTCTGAACGGGAGCAAGGGTCTGAATATCGGACTGCACAACAGCCTTTATTTCACAGCCCATTGCCTTTGCACCGGGATATGCGGCGGCAAGCAGAGCAAGAAGCTTTTGAGTAAGGTCGCATTCATAGTATCTTGTGAAAACAATAAGTGCTTTTTTCTCAACAACATCTTCAAGGCGGCAGTGAGTGCTTTTGGCAGATTCATAAACAAAGCCGTCAAGTGCGGTGCCAACGGAAAGGGTGCGGCGGCAAGGCCTGCCGTTTTCAGCCCAATCATTGCGGACATTCTGAACCGCATTTTTGAAACGGGCAAGCATTTTATTAAGAGTTTCTTTTGCACAGGCAAGGTTTATGCGCTGAAAACCTCTGCCGAGAGGCCCGAACATTTCGCCGCCGTCAAGGTAAATATTTGCACCTTCAAGCATTTCGCGAAGCTCAACGTGGGTCATACCGAGAGAGCGCATATCAAGCCATTGAAGGTAGGTTCCCTCCAAGGGATAAACCTTGATTTCGGGGAAGTTTTCCGCCATGAAATTCTCAACGCATTTTGCATTTTCCGCAATAACCGTAAGCAGTTCTTCAAGCCAGTCCTCACATTCGTTGTATGCGGCTGTGCAGGCGGCATAGGCAAAAATATTCAGATGCATCTGCATATCAAGCCAGTTGCAGGCAATCGCCCTTTTTCTCATATCTTCATTGGGAATAATGATGTTGGAGCACTGCATACCTGCAAGATTGAATGTTTTGCTTGGTGCGGTGCATACCGCAATATTGTTCATTGCCCTTTCGCTTACATTTGCCATAACCGTATGGTTATAACCGGGCATTATCAGGTCGTTGTGAATTTCGTCATCAATAATGAAAACACCGTTGTCACAGCAGATATCAACAACCTTTGCCATTTCCTCGGGCGACCATACCTTGCCGATGGGGTTGTGGGGATTGCAGAATAAAAGGGCAGTGTTATTTTTATCCTTTGCCTTCTTTTCAAGAAGTGCGTAATCGATACGGTATTCACCGTTTTCGTGCACAAGAGGGCAGTAAACAATTTTTCTGCTTGCGGCAACAACCGCCATATCAAAGGGATAATAAACAGGTGACATAATTATAACACCGTCACCGGGAGCGGTGAATGCTTCAACAAGCATTTCAAGGGCGGTGATTATGCCGGGAGTCTGTAAAATCCATTCTTTTTTCACGTCAAAATCGTGTCTGCGTTTCATCCAGCCGATGACCGCATCAAAATACGCTTCCGTAGGGTCGGTGTAACCCAGAATTGCATCCTCTGCAATTTTTTTAAGCGCTTCCCTGATAGGCTTTGCCGTGGGGAATTCCATATCCGCAACGGAAAGGGGGACAAATTCCGTTGAAGAATTTTTTGCTCTGTTCCATTTTGCCGCACCGAATGAGCTGCGGTCAGGTATGCTTGTAAAATCGTGTTTCATTATTTACTCTCCTTGGGTATTTCCTGTATGCCGTAAGCATCGGCAAGTGCATTGTATTCGTCTTCGCTTATTGCAAGCACAGAGCCGTGGCGGGGATTGAGATGGTTCATTGAATAGGTTGAACGCTGTACCTGTCTGAAATTTTCAAAATCACGGGTCATCTGTGCAAAAAATGAACCTTCACCGTATTCGTCCATAATCATCATAAAGGCATCCGTACCCGTTATGCGGTACATTGAGCTGCCTTCAACGCCCCACCAGTTAAGTGAGCAGATTGTGTAGTCCTGATTATACGGACCTGTCATATTCTTTGATCTGACATATGCGATTTTCTGGGTCAGGTCTTCTTTGAAATAAAGGTAGTAGTAACCGTCTTTTTCGTTATAGATTATATCGCCGTCAATGCACTGGATGTTTCTTGTTTCGCCTGTTTCGGGGTCAACCTCATTCCATCTGCCGAAAAGTACCTGAGGCTCGGTTTCGAATGTTTTGAAATCCTTGGTGTATGCATAGTAATGGCCTGCAGTGTCATTCTCTGCAGTTGAGGTTGCCCAATAAACCATATACATTTCTTTTTCCGCATCCCATAATGCCTGAGGTGCCCAGGCGCGGTTTGTTGTTTCAAAGCTCTTGAACTGACGGATATCGATAACCGTTTCGTCAAACCAGTTGATAAGGTCATAGGATTTCCAGGTAATAAGTGCGTGGTTTGAGGTCCAGCCCTCAAGAGCATTCATATCCGTTGCGATAATGAAATAACAGTCCTTGCCGTTTTCGTCCTTACCGCTGAGAATATAGGGGTCACGGACACAGCCCGTACCTTTTGTTTGTTCTATGATGGGTTTGTTATCGTTAAGGGCATTGAAATTATATCCGTCTGTACTGACGGCAAGGTGAATTTTCTGCTCGTCAACCTCGTTGCCCACAAAATAGCAGAAAAGGTAGGCTCCCTTTGTGCTGACCGCAGGGTAAGCGTAATCGTTGAAAATGTAGTTAAAAAGATAATAGGGAATCATCAGAAATGCCGTAAGTATGCGAATGAATGAAGTGAAGGTCATAATAATTCTCCTGTCAGAAAGATGATAATGATATAATACCACAATATTCTTTCTCAGTCAAAGAATTAATTGACAAACGGTGACTATAAGACTAAAATAATTTTATGAAACAACAAAAACCGAAAGGATGAGTAAAATGAGAAGAATTACTGCTGTTGTTGCACTTGCACTTGTTATTTCTTTGCTTGCAGGTATTACCGCGTTTGCGGAGCCGGGCTATGCTTACGGTGAGGATGTGCTTTCGGCTTTTGCTCCCAGGTGGAGTGCGATTTTTACAGATGATACAATAATTTCCCTTTCTGTCGGAGCTGAGGCGGGCGAGGTACGCTTTGCGTGGCTTTCTTCTGACGGAAAAGATGCGGCTTTCAGAATTTCAGAAAACAGCGATATGTCCGCCGCAAAAGAGATACCCGTTGAAACAAGCGATGCCGTTGGTGACTATATGTCCAACAAAGTTACCGTCGGCGGTCTTGAAACGGGAAAAACATATTTTTATTCATATACTGAAAAGGGCGGGTGGAGCGAGCCTCAGCCGATTACCGTTCAGCCCGAAGAGGATTTCACGGTGCTTTTTGTTTCCGACGCTCAGATAGGCCGTTCGGGCGATGAGACGCTGGAAGAGGTGCTTATCCGTGACACCTGCGGATGGAATTATACGGTTGAAAAGATGCTCGGGGCATATCCCGATGCGGCATTTGCGATTTCTGCGGGTGATCAGTTTCAGTCACCTTACAGCAATACTCAGATGAAGGCATATCTTGCTCCCGAGAAGCTCCGATCTCTTCCGATTGCGAACACTATCGGCAACCATGACAACAGCGCAACGCTTTACGGTGAAATTTTCAATAATCCCAACGAGGTTTTTGAACTCAATGCCTCAGATGCGGGAACGGGATATTATTATAAATACGGCGACACGCTTTTCATAACGCTCAACTCCAACAACACCCTTTTGTTTGACACGGCAAGGGTTATCCGAAAAGCTGTCAGTGCATATCCCGACACAAAGTGGAGAGTTGTGACGATGCACCATAATCCCTATTCCGCAGCCTTTGCCGATGGCGAATATTCGGAATACAGACTCCTTTTCTCGTCGCTTTTCGACTGCTACGATATCGACCTCGTGCTCAGCGGTCACGATCATCTTTATTCACGCACCGATCCTATGTATGCAGGTGAAAAGGCACAGAGCGAGGGCACCGTTTATGTGCAGTCATCCTCTGCATCGGGCAGTAACTATGACCCCTTGCCCGATGAGCTTGCGTCCTTTACCGTAAGTGCGTTTGATGTGAGAGTGCCTACCTACACGGCGCTGACCTTTACCGACGGTGCGATTGAGGGCACAACCTACCGCACGGATACGGATGAAATCATTGATTCTTTTGAAGTGGAGGATAACACTTCCGATTCAGCTGCAAACATCTTTACCGTGATGATTATGATGATAAAAACATTGATTTCAATGATATAAAGATAAACACGGCACACCTCGCATGAAGTGTGCCGTGTTTTTTATCTCCAGTTAAAGGGTCTTTGTATAAAGTCGACGGTGCTTTTATCCTGCGGAATTATTCCGAAGGATGAAACTCTGTCCATTCCGTGAGCCTTGAATTCATCGTAAAGCCATTCGTTTGCCTGCATTCGGAAGGGGTTAAGGAAGAAATATTTGCCGATAAACTGATTTGCCTTGAAGTATTCCCAGCTCAGATTATCAACCTCAACATTGAAAAGCTGTTCTTCGGTGATATCCGCTTTCAGTGCCTTCTGCCAGAGGATTTCAAGCCTTAACGCATTGAGAGGTGCATAGAAGCCTGCCTGGTAGTGCCAGTCAAAATCAAAAGCGTGGGCGGTTGCCTTGGTCTGTGCGGTCTGAATATCAAGGATTTCCTTGATGTAAGGTGCGGCATCTTCGCCGTAATAAGCTTTGATGAAATCCATCATATGATATTCAACATCGCAGTCAACGTCCCACTGAAGCTTGCGGAGAAGGTAGTTTCTCAAATCGTTGAAGGCGGCGTAATGACCGTCGCCGCAGTTATAAACATAACCCGTTATGCCGATATCGTGCATATATTTCATTGTGGGCTGCATTGTTTCAAAGTTTGAGAAAAACTGTGCTGTGTTGAGGAAGTTTATTGTGTAATCATAAATAAAGGTTCTGTCGGCAATCTTTGCCCAGTCCGCAAAATCCTGAGCTATTGCGGGTTCGTTGTCACCGTAAAGATTAAGGAATGATTCGTCGCCGTCCTGTGCGCCGCATTCAGTCAGAAGATGGCTGCGGCAGGCGTGATGAAGTCCGCAAAGCACGGGCACAACGTTGGGGTTGCATTTAAGCGATAAATCCTCGGGAGGTCGCTCGGTTTCAAGGTAGGCATAGAATGTGAATGTGAAATCGGGGAATTCATCGTCAAGGGCATCTGCAAAAGCATTGGTGAAAATAATTGTGGGTGCGGAAATGCTGCCGTATTTTTCGTAAAGTGCCGAGCAGTTTTTGCATCGGCAGTAGTTTTCGTTATCCTTCTGACCGATGTGAATATATTTTGCACCCTTTGTGTCTGCAAGAATTGCTTTCCTTGCATTTTCAACAGCAACGGTCAGCACCTCGGGATGGGATACACAGACGTGGTCTGTTGTGCGTGTGCCGTCGGGAAGCATTGCAAAGTATTCGGGGTGCTCGCTGAAAAGTGAATCGGGCACAAGCCTATCGAAGGTAACATCCCACAGCACATAGGTCAGTGCGCCGCCGTATTCGGGCATCTCATAGTGGAATGAAACATTCATCTTTGTTCGTGCACGGTAGGTATCGTTTGTGCCGCCGATATCGTTTCGTCTGATTGCAAAGGAAGGCTGAACAATCTTGTTGAGCTTTGCGTCAATAATAACATTCTTGCTTTCGGGAACGACCTCAAGCTCGGGCGTAAACCAACGCACACCGAAATAATCTTCAAGCAGAGTGTAGACACCGTAAAGTGTACCGCGGCTGTCACCGCCTGCAATGAGCAGATAATTGCCGTCGGAATAAATCAGAAAGCCGTCTGCACCGATGGCGGCACGGTTAACGTCGGTAATTTCCTTTTCAAGCTCCGTTTCACCCAGAACAATGGCTTTTTCACCTTCGGCAAGCTGATTTTCGGTGATGACGGGAAGCTTTGCACCGCTGATTTTTTCAATATATGTCTGTAATTCATCTGCGGCGGTCATAATGCATTCGTCTGCATTTTCGGCGGTGACGATTGAAAATTCGCTTTCGCCGTCAGCTACAATATACACAGGAGTTGTTATTGCAGGGGCAACATAATCCTTGCCGCCGTATTCAATGTTTGTATCAACGGGGAAAATGCCGAGAACAAAAAGAATAACTTCAATCAGTGATAAAATTGCTTTTCCGTATGCTGCCATTTTTATCCCTCCGCTTGTTTGTTTACTTCTTGATAGTATCACATAAGAAATTTCTTTTCAAGGACTTTCTTGACATTTAAAGTAATCTATTCTATATTTAACCTGTAAAGGAGGAGATATAATGCTGAATATAATCAGAGCCGTTGTATCGCTCATTGTTTCTGCCGAAATGCTCATAACGGGTATAATAGGCGGTGCGAAATTCACAAGAATCGAAATGCCCGAGGTTGAAACGGGCACATACGGAAGCTATGTTGACCCGTTTATCGGTACAGGCGGAATTCCCTGGACCTGCGGAATGCTCAGCCCTGCGGCAACAGTACCCTTCGGAGCTGTCAGACTTGGTGCAGATACCAGCTTTATGGGCGGTGCGTACATAGTCAAAACCAACACTTCGGGTTATTACTACGAGCACGCTCATATCAAAGGCTTCAGCCATTCCCGTCTTTCGGGCACGGGTGCGGAGGATTACAACCATTTCAGGGTTATTCCTCATTCGGGCGATAACAAGCCTGCAATTATGCCCTATTCACATAAGAACGAAACCGCTTCCGTAGGCTATTATGCGGTTTATCTGCCTACCGTAAGCTGTCTTGCGGAAATGACCTCCGATGTGCATACGGGCGTACACCGCTATACTTTTTACGGTGATAAGGATGCAAAGCTTTATATCGACCTTAACAGCGGCGCAGGCAACACAACAACCCGTGACGGCTATGCAAAGTATGACGAAGAAAGCGGATTTATTATCGGCGGAAGCGAGCTTCACGGTGCTTTTTCCGACAGATATGACGGTCTGCCTGCATATTTTGTTGCATCCGCAAACAAGCCCATAAAGGAATGTAAGATTACCGACGGTGCGGTTGATATTAACTTCGGTGACCTTGGCGGCGAAAGTGTTGAGCTTAAAATAGGCATCAGCTATGTAAGCGAAGAAAACGCAATGCTTAACCTTAAAGCCGAAACCGACGGCCTTGATTTTGATACTGTCAGGAGGAATGCCGCCGACGAATGGGAAAAGAACCTTTCCGTAATCAAAATTGACGGCAGTGATGATATCAAAACCAATTTCTACACCGCACTTTACCATTCAATGATAATGCCCACAAACTTTACCGATGTCAACGGCGAATATCTGGGCTTTGATAAAGAGGTTCACATCGCAGAGGGCTATACCTACAGAACGGATATGTCCATCTGGGATACCTGCCGCACAACCCATCCTCTCTATACACTCATCGCTCAGGATATTCAGACCGACTGCCTTAAAAGCCTTGTTGATATGGCGGATAAGGGCGGCGACAGCGGCCTTCCCCGCTGGCCCATGGGTGCAGGCTATGCAGGCTCGATGATAGGCGATAACGCAAGCATTGTCGTTGCGGAAAGCTATGTAAAGGGCATAACGGATTTTGATGTTGAAAAGGCATATGAATATATGAAATATACTTCCGATAATCCTGTTAATAAGGCGGGCAGAGGCTATGTTGAAGAATATAACAAATACGGCTATATTCCTCAGGATACCGAGGGCGTAAATAAATCCGTCAGCCGTACAATCGAATATGCCTGGGAAGACGGAGCGATAGCAACCCTTGCAACGGCACTGGGCAAAACCGATGAGGCAAAGATTTATGCGGATAAATCCATGTATTACAAAAACCTTTTCGATCCCGAAACAAAGTATTTCCGGGCAAGGAATTCCGACGGCAGCTTTGTATGGAATTTCAGCCCGTATATAACCACCTTCTATGATGCGGTTATGATTAAGAAGTTTGCCGATTGCTACTGCGAAGGCAGTGCAAGGCAGTGGAGATGGAACGCACTTCACGATATTGAAGGTATGATTGAGCTTTTCGGTTCGGATGAATATTTCGTCAGCGAGCTTGACGACTTTATGAAGGATGCTTCGATTTCAAGAGCCGCAATCGATCCCGGCGGCGGATTCTGGGTAGGCAATCAGCACGATATCCATACACCCTATCTTTTTGCAAACGCAGGCAGACCCGACCTTACTCAGAAGTGGGTACGCTGGACTCTGAAAAACCGTTTCAGTACCGACATAAACGGTCTTGACGGCAACGACGACGGCGGTACACTCAGCTCCTGGTATGTATTCTCCGCAATGGGCTTTTATCCCCTTGCAGGCTCGGATAAATACTGGATAGGCTCACCTAATGTGGATAAGGCTGAAATCACTCTTTCAAACGGCAATGTGCTTAAAGTTACCGCAAAAAATCAGAGTGAGAAGAATGTTTATGTCAGCAGTGTAATCCTTAACGGCGAAAAGCTTGACGGTGTTTATATCACCCACGAACAGCTTATGGCAGGCGGCGAGCTTGTGTTTGAAATGAGCTCAACTCCTGCAAAATAATCAAAAATAATAAGGACTGCACGGAATTTAATCCGTGCAGTCCGTTTTTTATGCTTTTTTCTTTTTAAAATATTTTATTGCGAAAATCAGAAGTGCGGTGCCCAGAATGGGGAAGGCTGCGGTAACAAGCATACCTGCTTTAAGACCTATCTGCTCGGGTGAAAGACCGAGGGTTGTACTTAAATCAGCCGCAAATCCGCTGACGGAAACCTTATCAACAACTATGCCCAGAAGCTGAGGTGCAATCGAGGCGCCAAGGTCGCCGCTTGCCGCCATAAGTGCATATGCTGCAACTCCCACACCGGGAATTTTTTCTTCCATCATAATCAGAGTGCCGGGCCAGAGCATTGCTGTGAAAAGGCCTGTAAGTATGCAGGCAACAAAAGCAAAGATAATGTTTGTTGAAAGACCTGCAACAAGGTAGCAAACGGCGGCGCCTGCCATTCCGACAAGAAGAACTCTCATTATGTTTTTGCCGAATTTTGCATAGGTGATTCTTGCAATGCCCAGAAGAATTGCAAACATTGCCATTCCCAGAATATCGCCGAGGGTTTTATCAACCTGCAGGGCATTTTCCATATAGGTTGAAACCCAGTTTGACATTGCGTTTTCCGCACAGCTTCCGAAGAAAATAGAGCCTACGCAAAGGGCAAGTGCAAGGGTGCGTCTGCCTGTGCCTTTGGTATCTCCGCCGCTTGAAACATCCATTTCGGGCATGGGGGAGGTCATAAACAGAACGGCGGCGATAGCCGGGAGTGCTGCCCAGAAAAGAGTGAGATACATCCAGTTTGCCGTGCCGAAAACACGAAGGAAAAGAGTGCTTATAACAACAACCGTAAACACGCCGAAGGCATAGAGTGAATGAAGCATGCTCATATCCTTCTGAGGGTTATCGGAGGGGATTGCCGCAATAACGGGGCTTAAAAGCACCTCCGAAAGACCTGCGGAAACTGAGAAAAGCACCGTTCCGATAAGCAGACCCGCATAAGCGTGTTGGGGGAAAAGGTTGGGGAAAACCGCATAAATCAGCAGACCTGCCGAGGTGATAAGCGGCATAACCCTGACAACCTTTTTGACGTTGAAATATTTGGTAAAGAAGGTGAAAATCAGGTCAACCGTAAGCTGCGTGCAGAAGTTTGTGAGAACAAGCGTGCCAAGCAGGGTGTACGAAATACCGTACATATCCTGCAAGGAAGCGAAAAGCAGAGGCGGCAGGCTGAAAATGGATGACATTGTGAAGTATGCCGAGTAACAGGCGAATTTTGTTTTTTTGAAATTGTTTGGTTTCATTTGTTTTTCCTTTTTCTTTTATTTATTCTGCGTCGGGAGTTTCTTCTGTGTTTTCGGTTTCGGTATCCGTTTTTTCAGCCGTATCAGGGGTTTCTTCAACGGGTGCAGTAACTTCCTGCGGTTTCAGTGCGATTATATTTTCGTTGATTTCACTGAGTGCGTAGCTGTAACAGATGTTTTCTTTAAAGAAAAGACCGTAAGCGGCAGATAAAAGACCGATGATTGCGAGAAGTGATGAAAAACCGAACTTTGCAATAGTGGCAACATCAATCAGGTTGTTTGCCGTTTGTGCCGCTGCCTGCTGAATTCCCGAGTAAGCATCGCCGCCGTAATACTTGGCGCTTTCATAGGCACCTGTATCGGCGCAAGCACAGACGATTGCAAGAATAATCGCAAGAATTCCGATTGCAAGAAAAACGATTCTTTTGAGTCTGGTGTTCTGTGATAATGTTTCCATAATAAATTCTCCTCAATATTATTTAATAAAGTGATTTGCCTTCCCATTCGGCATCGGGTTCGACGCCGAGAAGCTTTGTGACGGTGGGTGCAATATCCATAATGTTTGCGTTTTCAAGCACACTGCCCGGCTCAAAATCCTTACCTTTGATTATGATGGGGATAAGCATATCTTCGGGCATTTCCGTGCCGTGAGTTCTGTCGTGACCGCCGTGGTCGGATGTGATGATGTATGTATACTCATCGCCAAGTTCATTGATGATTTTTTCTGTGTTGTTCCAGCTGCTCTGAATGGCTTCGAGATATTCTTCCGTCATCCAGCCGTGCTGATGACCTGCCATATCCGAATAACCGAAATAGATAAAAGTGAAGTCGGTGTCATATTTTTTAAGATATTTTATTGCTTCTTCCGTGATTTCTTCGCCTGCTTCTTTATAGCCTATTCGTCTGCCTGCATAAAAGCAGGAATGTGCAAGCGAATCGGGGCGTGAAACATCTCGGATTTCTTCCCAGTTATAGAAGACCGCACATTTTTTATCTGCTTTTTTCAGCACCTCGCAAAGTCCTTCAATGGGTCTTACCTGAGGCATATAGGTGTTTGTTGTTGTGCCGTGTCTTGCAGGAGTAACGCTGTGGAAAAGGGATATATGGCAGGGCAGGGTTACGGAGGGAGAAACGGTGAGAGCATCCGCCGCATATGCGGATTCGCTTATTATTCTTTCTGCATTTGCTATGCCCGGTATGGAATCGGGCCGCATACCGTCGGCAAGAATAACGATTACTTTCATAATTAACAACTCCTGAATTATCCTATTTCATCAAGGCTTGCGCCCTTGGTTTCTTTGACTTTAAGTGCAAAGAGTATTGCGGCAATTCCTACGGCAGGCACGGATATTGCAAGGCAGGCCCACCAGATGGGCATAAGGGTCATACCGAGAATGATGCTTCCGTAGCCCACAACAAGACCGATGATGACAAGAAGTCCTTCCGCACCGACAACCGATGCACGGATATCCGTAGGTACCTTTTCGGTCATCATAACATTCATATAATCTCTGCCAATCCAGTATGAGCCCTGGTAAAGACCTGCAAGTGAGCCGATAAGATAAGGATTCCAGCCGTTGAGAATGCCTGCAACAAAAAGAATGTATCCTGCAATGCAGGTAACGGAGAAAAGATTTACCGTTGCTTTTCTGCCTGCCTTGTCGGCGATAAAGCCCGAAATAAATGTTATTGAAGCATAGATAACGGGCACCATAAACAGAGCTTTGGTTATGTCGCTTGTACTCATTCCCGCACGGTGCATTGAGGATTCAAAATACAGTGCAATTGCAGGCATTGCCGAATCGAAAATGATGTGGGAAATGATAAGCATTTTTGTGTCTTTGGTTGCAAAAATATATTTTACGCCGTTGAAAACACCCGATTGATTTCTCTGTGCTTCCTTCTGCTGTTTTTTGAGGGCTTTTTCAGCCTGCCTTTCCTCGTAGGGTCGGGAAAGATATGCAATTCTTTCGCCGATGAAAACTTTTGTATCCTTGGCAAGAAGCACAACAAGCACAACGGCAGCAAAGCCCACAAGCGAGGGCACAAGGAATATTTCACGCCATTTTGTTGCGTCGTTGCCCATAAGCATGTCACGGAGCGTGGGGATGAGAATAACACCCAGAATTCCGAAGCTTTTGAGAAAGCTGTATATCTTTGCTCGGTGCTTATCGGGAGCTTCTTCAAGAATATAAATAATCTGGATATCGTGACCCATAAAGAAGCTTATAATGGCAAAGCCCACAAGGAACATGATATAGCTCGAAGAAAGATGTATAACAAGCAGACCCGCTGCCATACCGAGAGTCGACATTGCAAAAAGCGGCTTTCTGCCCCATTTATCGGCAAGTGCCTTGTAGAAAGGTGTGAAAAGACCCAGCACATAGGTGAAAACGCCTATGCCCGAATGAAGTGCAAGTCCGTCCTCATAAGTATAGAATTTTCCCATGAACGGATTGTTCACGAAGAATTCGGTTACAAAAGACGACTGCACCGTAACGGTCAGATTACTTGTAACCTCGTCAAGAATGTTTACGATTGCGATAAGTATAAGCAGAATAAGAAAATATCTGCTGCCCGAACTGCGGTTTTGCATCTTCTTAAGCCTTGCAACCTCACGCTGTTCGCTTTTCAGAACTTTTTCAGCGGTTTTCAAAAACATCTTCCTTCCCTTTTACGGATTAATATAACTTACTACTGCGGTGTAAATGCCGCCGAGAATGCTGATTACCGCCCACGCAACAAGAACACCTATAATAACCTTTTTTGCGATGGCGCCGTCATCAACCTTTTTGATTTCCGCACCGCACTCGGGGCAGAAGTTTTTACCTTCTCCCACCTTGACACCGCAGGCGGAACATTTGAGAGTTGCGATTTTTATTCTTACAAATATGTAAACTGGAAGACTGTAAAAATTGAAAAGCAGAGCCATCACCGCCCATAAAATTGCTTTCATATTGTGGCGGCGGGCATCAAAATAAATTATGACAGCAAGAATGATGACGGTTACAGCAAAAAAAATCATTGCAATTCCGCCGGTTATCATTCCGATAATCATTGCGCCCAATCCTGCCATTACAGTTCTCCATTCGTAAAAAGTATATTTTAACCATTTTATCATATTGCTGTCCAATGTTCAAGCCATAATCGTCTTCAACGGAGCGTAGGTTGTAAGTTGTGCAAATTTAATTTATAATGTCAGCAAAGGAGAATGATTATGGATAATTACATTACAGGTGCAACGATAAAACGCCTCCGTGAAGCCAAGGGAGTAACACAGCAACAGCTTGCCGATGAAATCGGTGTGAGCAGTAAGGCTGTGTCAAAATGGGAAACCGCAAAAGGTATGCCCGATATCACTCTGATTGAATCTCTTGCAAAGGCACTGGGAGTATCGGTGGCGGAGCTTATGTCAGGCAACACGGTTATCAATAAAAATATTTCGGCAAATATGCTCCGTTCAAAGTTTTATGTGTGCCCCGTATGCGGAAATACAGTCCGCACAACGGGTGATGCGGTTATAAGCTGTTGCGGAATTGCTTTGCCGCCTCTTGAAGCGGAAGATGTTGACGATGCACACGATACAGTTATTGAAAAAGTTGAGGATGAGCATTTTATCACCGTTGACCACGAAATGACAAAAAGCCATTTTATTTCGTTTATTGCCTATGTTACATCCGACAGAGTTCAGTTTGTGAAACTTTACCCCGAGGGCAATGCGGAAACCCGTTTTCAGCTTCGTGGCAGAGGATATATTTACATTTACTGCAACAGGCACGGGCTGATGAAAAAGAAAATATGAATTTGTGTATTGCTTTTATCCGTTCAGCTTGCTAAAATATTTTACGGAAACGGAGGTTTTGCAATGCTCGATTTATTCAGATTTTTATTTAAATTTTTTGTAACAATATCAATAACGGTATCGTCAATCATATCCCCTGCGGTTATCGTGCCGCCTACCGAAGGTCTTGATTTTGATGTGCTCCGATACCCGTCGGAAGCGGTTAAAACCCTTGAAGAATGGGGCGTTACCGAAGAAGATCTCAAATCCCGTGCGGATTCCGAGCCGGAGCTTTACGAGGGCAACAAAGGATATACCGATGTAAACGGCATAATTATTTCACCCTATTACACTGCAAAAATCGGTGAAACGGATATACCCGTTTATGCCGCAACGGTTTTTCTGGGCGAAACCCAGTACGGCGAGCTTCATTCGTTTTCGGAAGTGTATCTTGACGAAGGCGAAGAATTCACATTCAATATTGAGCTTCACTCGGCTGATTTCAGAATAAAGAATGCAATCTGTCTGCCTGAAAGTCTGGGAGTAAAAGCAAAATGCTCGGGCGGAGTGATGACCGCAAGCATTAATGATTTCGGAATATATACCTTCCTTTTCAATAACGCATCCCAGAAATGTGCATACACTCTCTTTGTGAGAGAAAGCGTTGACGAAGACGCCGAAATTGAAGTATACAAAGAGCAATACGGCGAAGATAATGTTTATGTTGTTGAAAGCGGTTTGATAAAAACTCCCTTTGCTCATTTCTCAGAGGATAATTATGTTGTCTATCTTAAACAGGGAGCTTATGTCCTTGCACAGCACACATACGATATCCGAAGCCAGGCGGATGAGGACAACTGCATTGAGCCCGGTGCGGCATCAGATAATGCATTCGGTCTGACCAGACGTCCGTTTGTGAATTTCTATAACTGCAACAACATAAAATTTGTGGGCAGAGGAGTGCTTGATCTTACTGCCCTTGACCGCAGAGAACGCAGAGGTCTTGTTTTCACGAGCTGCAAGAATGTTGAGGTAAGCGGTATAAAGATTGTCAATTCACCCGAATGGTCTTTCATCAGCTACCGCTGTGAAAATATCAATATCAAGGATGTTGACATTTTCGGTTACAGAATGAATTCGGATGCTTTTGCAATCTGCAACACTCAGGGCGGCTTAATCGAACGCTGCTTTGCACGAAGCGGCGACGACCTTTTTGATGTTAAGGCTCTTCACGGTCCCGAAGATGCAGTAAGCGAAAATATAACCTTTACGGATTGTGTTGCCTGGGGCGGTAAAGCAAGATGCTACGGTATACACGGTGAAGTCAACAAAGCAATCCGCAACATCACTTTCAAGGACAGTGCGGTAATCTGCCGTGACGCAACCTGGAACAACGAAAGAATCGCATCTCTCGCCGTTATAGTTGAGCTTGCGGAAGGCAGTATTGACGGCGTAACCTTTGACAATATTGAGATTTTCCGTGACGACGGCAGGGCGATGGCCTGCGTGGTGTTTACGGAAGAAATCGGAGATATGGAAACCGTGCCTATCTATAATTTCACCGCTGACAACATAGTGTTCAGAAATATTACATACAATGCGGCAATGAAATCCAAATTTTCAGCCGCCAACGAAACGAACACAATGAATGTTACGGTTGAGAATGCGAATTTCCAATGCTTCAACTCGGCAAAAAACAGCAGACTTATGTTTGAAACCGATAAATTCGCAAATGTTACATTCAGATAAAAACGAGCCGTCCGAATATTCGGACGGCTTGATGCTTATTCAGGGTTGTTTTGTATAAAAGTTGTTACAAAAAGCGTGCAGATTAATTCCGCACGCTTTTTTCCTCAATAATCTTTAAGTCCGTTTGATTCACGGGCAATTCTGTTAATTAAGTTTCGGATAAGTCTTATGATTTTCTCAATAAAATTCTCGCCTTCGTACTCAGTGTCCTCACCGTCTGCGCCGTAGCAGCCGATGTTGTTGCCCGTTATTTCATTGCCGAAAATATCGGTTTTCAGGTCGTTGCCCTCAACTTCAATTCCCGTACCGATAAGCGGAGAACCTGCCGAAAGCATAAAGCTCTCCATAGAGGATAAATCCGGATTTACAAAGCCGGGAACGGTGTTTTTTGAAAACAGGTCACAAAACGGATTTACGGTGTTATAGTAACAGTTGCCTGCAAAAACATTGCCGTCACGGAAATAATCCGCCGTATCGCAAACAACCACATAACCCTCAGCAGGAGCAATAATGTTATTTGCAATAACCGAATCATACATATCTATCATATAAAAATCGGCACAGTTGACTATTGTGTTGTTGTAAAATTTAAGTCCGTGTTCGCCCGGATTTACCGAAAGTCTGCTTCTTCCGCCGTTGTCATTGACTGACAGGCAATACCGAACCGTGTTGTTATTGTGTCCGCTGTAATTCGGGCAGTTGCAGATGAAACGCATATTGTCGTGGGAATAGATATACTGATATGTGCAGTTATGCGAATAGGAATCAAAATCAATCGCCATACCGTCGCCCACATTCTTCTGACCTGCAATTTCGCAGTATTGAATTGTGCTGTTTACGCTTCCCCAGAACCACATTGCGGCGGTATAATAAAGGATATCGCCGTTTTCGTTTGTTCCGGGACCCTGACAGCAGTTGATGGCACGGCAGTTTGTAACCAGTGCACCGTCGCACATACCGACAAGAACTGCTTCGGCATCCATTTCGTGTAAATAACAGCCCTCGATGAGTAGACCTTCATTGAATACGGGGTCAATATCCTCTTCATTTTCGCACCACCAGGTCTGTTGCTCGTTCCAGGAACCCCAGATTATAAAACCGTTGCCGCAGTTATAGACCTCGCAGTTTCTTATTGTGAGGTCATTGACGGCATATCTTGACCTTGCAGGCAGCCCCTTAACCATAACCGCCGCTCTTGCACCGGCGGCACCGTTTGAAAAATCATCACGGCCGGTTACTCTGTAATTCTGCATATCTGTGAAATAGACATTGTCAATAACAATGCCTTCGCTTGTCTGGTTAAGGGTATCAATCCAGATTCCTCCGCCGTTGGGGGCTTTGATATGCAGGTCAGAAACCGTTATGTATGAGCAGTCAAAAAGGCGGAAAACCTCGGTTTTCTCGTTTGTATAAAGTACCGCCTTTTCGCCCTCGCCGTATGAAGATATAACTATGGGATTTTCTTTTGTTCCGCCGGAGGTGAGCGTTACTGCACAGTCGTACTCGCCGCCGTTTTTAAACAGAAAATGCGTGCCTGCTTTAATGTCAAGATTTTTAAGACCGCCTATGGTTTTTACGGGGCTGTTAATATCTGTGCCGCTGTTGGAATCGTCACCGCCCACGGAATCAATATAGTAATAATTCTTGTGGTTTTCTGCCGCAAAAGCAAAATTAACCGCACATGTTAAAACAAGCGAAAGCGCAACCAGAAAGCACAAAATTTTATTTACCTTTTTCATACAGACCACTCCTTGTCTGAACAGCGTTTGTTTCCGCTGTTGCTTCGATTAATTTTACACTATAAGACATCAAAAATCAACCGCCCGATTTCATTGTAATAATGTAATGTTTTTACACTGACACCCATCGGTTTTGCAAACTCTCTGATAGGCATTTTTTCCCCTCGGATATGATTACAAACTATAAAGTCAAGAGTTTTTTATTGCAATATTCATCTGTATGTTATATAATACATTTGATATATGTACCCGTGAGGTGGAAAAATGAAAAATTACAATCACACACTGCTTGTTATGGAAAAGCACGATTATCCTGCAGAGGCAAGAGAGGCAATCATAAAGGCAGAAGAAAAAATTCTTGCAAACGAAAAAGCAAATAAAATTTATGAGTCAATGTACAGAGCATATTGGCTTAAGAAAAAGAATTTCGGAGAATTCAGTGACAAATCAAAGGCACTTGCAGAGCTTATAGATGAGCCTGTTTACACTGTTTATCTTGTGCTTCTTCTGAACTGCACAAAGCCCCTTCTGGCGGCATATAAAAAAGCGGGCATAAGCGAGGAGATTTATTGGACAAGCATCAAGGACCTTAAGGTGAAAATGCTTGAATGTAAGGAGAACTATGATGTCTGGGGTACCTTTGTTGAAGGTTGGTTTATGGGCTTTTATAAGCTTGAACGCTTCGGCATCGGCAGATTCCAGTTTGACCTTTCCGATTTCGGTGAGGAATTCTATGAGGAAAACGGAATTTTTATAAAGGAAGATGAATTCTGCCTGGGCCTTCATATTCCGTCTCATATGGGTCCTCTTACCTACGAAACAAGAATGGATACATACAAGAAGGCGTATGAATTCTTCAAGGACAGATTTGGCGGAAAGCCTATGGTTGTTTGCTGTAACTCCTGGCTTCTTTACCCCGATAATCTTAACATTCTCCCTGAAAAATCAAATGCAAGCGATTTCATTCTTGATTTCCAGCCCCTTGATATCAAGCAGACATATGATTTCGGTGACTGCTGGAGAATTTTCAATGTTGGTACAAGTTGCCTGCGTCCTGCGGAGTTGCCCAGAAACACCTCAATGCAGAAGGCTTTTGCAGAGTGGTTTGACCAGGGCAAAAAAGCAGGCAGTGCTTACTGCATACTTATTTTTGACGGCGAAAAAATTGTTACCCGCTGTGACAGAGAAACATACAGAAAGAAATACGGATATTAAAAACAAGGCTTGTGCGGATTTTGTTCCGTACAAGCCTTTCCCATATATAAGATTATTCTGTTTCGGTGTAATTGACAAGGTCGCACATATAAACCTTGGGCATAGATTTCTGACAGTCAAGAACGATTCTGTCCAGTTCTCCGATGTCGTTCAAACGAAGGATGGTAAGCTCATAGTTTTCGGTTTGGAGTTCGGACTTTATTTTGTTATGTTCTTCAATACTTCTGACTTTTTTGCCGTCAATGGATATTATGATATCGCCGATTTCCAATAATTCGTTAATGCCGTCAGGCTCATAGTATCCTATAACCATACAGCCGTACATAAGCCCATCTTTTTCCATAAGGTCTATAAATGCGTCGAGGGAATCCATATACGCATCTGCAGCTGGATCTTCATCAAGCTCTCTGCACAAATCTGCGCAGACCCTTGCATCGTCGTAAAAACCGTATTCAAGCAGACTCATCATTTTAATCCAGAGGGTATCATAGCTGTCGCCTTCCTCGGGCAGGCATAATTCACGCAGCTGCATCAGTTTTTCGGTTATTTCTGAAAAATCGGTTTGCGGAACGGTAGTCGGTTCGGGTTTAGGCTCAGCCACGGGCTTGTTGTATATCTGCTCGTTAAGATTACCCGTGAGAGTGGAAAGAGCTTTATCAATATTTTTAAGCTTATTGAAATATTCCGTTTCGCTGTCTTCCAGAACACTGTAATCATATATCCAATTCTGTGAGTTCAAGGGAATGGAAACTAATTCGGGAAGAATTTTTGAATGCAGTTCGTTAAGCGCTTTTTTGCTTGTAACACATGTGAAAATCATATTGGTTACACAGGCGTGACTGTTCAGTGAAACATCAAGATATTCTTTGTAATATCCGATAATTTCCGCCTTTGTCTGCTTGGGGAAATAGCAGGAATCGCTTGCAATATACTCAAGAAAATCAATGTTTTGAAGCCACTCTGCTTTTTCCATCACCATACAGTCGTGCATTGCAATTATATCGTCTGTTCTGAAATCGGAAGAAGATAATCTGCCGATAAAGCCTTCGTCGGGTGCGCCGCTTGAATTATCAATGCCGTTTATGCGTTGCCTGCATACATCAAGAGTGTTTTTAAGGGCTGAAAAATCTGCAGAATCCGCATAGGAAAGATGCCGTTCGGTTGCGGCGATGGCATCGGCAGCACTGTTTGCCATTATTTCCAGACACGATAAATTCGTGCCTACGTAATAAACAACCTCATCCGTTAGATTTTTCTCGGCTTTTGTCAGCGGATATATGCCCGACAAATATTTTATACCGAAAACAGCGCCGACAATTACGGCTAATGCGAGAATAACGAGAACGGATTTTTTGAAAAACGAACCCCGTTTGAGCGATTTGATGGGAGAGCGTTTGGATTTCAGAAATTTCTGAAGTTTTTCTATAAATGCATCAAAAAATTCGGAACTTGCCTCGATGCCGTTCAGCTGAGGAAGGATTTTCATAGAGTCGGGCAACTCGCAGTCAAAGCTGAATCCACGAAGCAGGATGGGAATGATATTTTTGTTTTTTGACAGGGCATATTCCACTTCACGCCTTACCCAGTCTTTTTCATCTGAGCATCTGTCCAGAGCATCGGGAGAAAGAACAAGTATAAAATCGGTGCATTTGTCTATAACAGAGTAAAGCTCAGTGTTAAAATTTCCTGAGCGCAGAGATTCAACATCGAAAAAAACTTCATATCCTGCCTCGGTAAGGCTGTCTCTTATCATTTTTGCGGAGTGTTCTCCGCCAATACGGCGGTATGAGATAAAAACGTCATAACTCATTTTAAAGCCTCCCTTTTTTTCATAATAGCATATCTTTTGCGTTTATTCAACAATATTTTGCTGTAGCAGAAAACCCGATACCGCCATTTGAACGGTATCGGGTTTTGCAAAATTAATCAGGAAAACTTGTAATCCGTCAGTGCTTTGAATTCGTAACCCTGACTACGCGCAAAGTCAATGATTTTGCCCAATGCATCTGCGTTATCTGGCGAAACGGAATGGAGAAGAATAACCGCACCGGGATGCAGGCGTGAGGTGACGGTTTTGTAAGCATAATCGCCGCCTTTTACATCATTCACATCCCAATCCGCATAGGCGCAGGACCAGAAAACGCTTGTATAGCCCATTGAGTCAACAAGTTCAAGTGCATTTTCCGTGTATGAGCCTTCGGGAAAACGGAAAAAGCTTGTGGCATAACCGAAGTTTTTGCGAAGGTAATTATCGCATTCCAGAATTTCATCGGCCATTCTTTGCCTTGAAATTTCCGAAAAATCGGGGTGCTTTGCGGAATGATTGCCGATGATGTGGCCGTCATTAATCATTCTTGCAATCAATTCGGGTGAGGACTTTATATGGTCGAGGGTGCAGAAGAATGCGGCAGGTACATTCTTTTCTTTGAGGATGTCAAGGCATTTTTCCGTATAGCCGTTTTCCCAGCCGCAGTCAAAGGTGAGATAAAGCACTTTGTTTTCGCCGGTGTCATAGCAGAATGCTTTATAACCCGTTGAGGCAAAATATTTCTGAAAATCAACGGAAATGTTGTTGGGCTTGCTGTCTTTCGCCACACCGTAGCTGTGCTCAATCTTTTTTACCGACAGTCCCCGTTTGTTATCGGGGTCATTGACGGTGAATGAGGCAGGGGGCAGAATTTTTTTGCCTGTAAGAGGAGATGTTTCGCCCTGAATAACGGCAGTGGTCTGTGAGGGTGTTGCGGTTGTGCGTAAATCCTCAACCGTTGCAGGAGCGTTGGCATCGGTTTCTTCAAGCGTCGCTCTGCCCGTGCAGGCAGAAAGAGTCATAATACCGATAAGCAGAAAAATCAATAAATGTTTTTTCAAAATTTACACCTTGCTTTAAATATATTATTAATGTATAGTATAACCGAAGGCATTAAAAATAAAATTTAAATTTTTTTATTTTTTATGCAACAAAACTGCGATTTGGTGACACTTATTAAATGAGAGTGGTAAGGAGGGTCGATTTTGAGCGCTCAGATAAACGAACTCGTTACTCTTGCAAAGAAGGGCGATGCCGATGCATTCGGCGAGCTTTATGAGTTGTATTATAAAGAAATGTACTGCTATGCCTGCTGTGTTACGGGCAGTGAAAGCCTTGCGCAGGATGCGGTATCGGATGCAGTGCTGTCTGCATTCAAGCAGATTAAGTCACTGAAAAATTCAAAGGCGTTCAAGGGTTGGCTTTTCAGAATCCTCTGCGCCGCTTGTAAAAGATATTACACAGAAAATGAAAAAAAGAAGTCTTTGGTCTATCTCGATGACGAAAACGGGGGACGAGAGGAGCCTGTTGATTTCGGCGGTATTGAGCTGTCGTTTGAACTGAAAAAGGCTCTGGAAACCCTTTCGGTTGATGAAAGGGAAATTGTGCTGCTGAAAGTATTGGGCGGCTACAAAAGCCACGAGATAGCCGAAATCCTTGACTGTCCGTCGTCAACGGTGCGTTCAAAGTACAAAAGAGCACTCGAAAAGCTGAGGAACGTACTGGGCGGCGAGATTTAGGGAAAGGGGGAGAAAAGTGATGAAGAAAACAGATAAAGAAATTCTGGATTTGTTGGGTGCCGAGTTTGGAAAAGCAACCGAAAATGCAGAAGTACCTCTGAAGCTCCGCAAGGAAAGCGTTGTTGCAATGCTTAAAAATAATGAAGGCGAAGAAAAGGATTTTTCCGCTAAAACGGGGACTGACGGCAAAATTGTCGTCTTACGCAGGCTTACGGCGGTTGCCGCTGTGCTTGTTGTTGTGGTAGTTGCCGCACTGTTTATGAGAACGGGCGGTGTCAAGGTTATCAAAACAGATACATTCTATAAGGGCTACGAAAGTATGGAGCCCGTAAAGAGTGTAAGGAGCTACGAGGAAGTTGAAAAAGCTGTTCTTGAGATTCTCGGCAATAAAAACAAAGAAGAGAGCAAGGCACCTCAGAACAATAGCGGTTCAACTCAGGGTGTGACCCAGAGTATCGTAGACCGTCTTATCGAAGGTTACGGCAATTATGTTGCCGACGATAAATCCGCAGAGAAACCGGATTACACCGCAGATAAAACAAAACCCGAAACATCAAAGGGCGTTGTTTCATACGGCGATTTTACGGCGGATATTGTTAAGACCGACGGCAGTTATCTTTATATCGTAACAACGGGTGTTGACGAAAAGACCGGTGCAGGTCTTGAGCAGATAAAGATTGTGAAAGCTCTCCCTGCCGAGGAAATGCAGGTTGTTTCAACCATAGTGCTTGCCGACGGCTCGGCGGCAGGTGTGGTTAACGAATGTATAGAAATATATGTTAAAAATAACCGTCTTATCGCACTTATGAACAGTTACACTTATTCAATGGACGGCTCGGCGGCATACGGCAAAGCCTCAACCGTTGCCGTGCATTACGATATTTCAGAACCGTCTGCTCCCGTGAAACTCCGTGAGCATTCTCAGGAAGGCAGTTATGTATCGTCGGGTCTTTACGGAAACAAGCTGAGCCTTGTTACTCAGGTTGAAATTTCACCTGCGGCGGCTGCTTCCGAAAACGGCAATTCGCTTATTCCGTCATTTGCCGTCAACGGTGAAGCAACGAAGCTTACTGCAGAGGAGCTTTTCATTGCGGTCAACGACCCCGAGGCATCCTTCCTCTTTATTACGGTTACCGATATTGCCGATAATCGTAAGCCCGTAGGCAGACTTGCAATTCTGGGCAGCGGTAAGGAAGTTTATTGTTCAGAGCATACCGTTGCGGTAGCAAGAGGTTTTGTATCCGTTGATTCGGAGTCGAAAGCGGAACACAGCTCGCTGACGGAAATTTACCGTTTTGAAATCGGTGCCGACGGAATTGCCTTTGCAGGCTCATATATTGCAAAGGGTACTCTGGCAGGCGGCATTTCCGCCGATGAAAAGTCAGGTAACCTTAAAGTGCTTACAAGCGAATCGGGCGCAAATAATTTCTATGTTCTCGATAAGAAAATGGAGTTTGTAAGCGGTCTTACGGGGATATTCCCCAATGAAAAAATCAGAAGTATAAAATACATCGGCGGCAATGCATATTTTGTTGCCGGTGACGACAGTGAAAAAACACTCATTATTGATATTTCCGACCCCTCAAAGCCCAAAACTGCAGGCAACATTTCAACAGAGGGCTTCTACCGTGAGCTTTATGCGGTTTCGGATACCGCGCTTCTCGGTATAGGCGGTGACGACGGAAAAATAAGCATAACGCTTTTTGACGTAAGCAATCCCGCAAGCCCCAGAACATCGTCTGTATATACGCTTGAAGGTAACATTACACTTCCTTCCGCAGACGACGGCAGATGTGTATTGCTTGACGGCGAAAAGATGCTTTTCGGTATTCCTGTTGTCAATCATAATCCTGCAACTGAAACGGAAATATCCGCATATATTCTTTTCAATGTTGCAGGCGGAGAAATTACTCCCGTAGGCACATACAACCACGATGCGGCATACACGGGTGATGCGGCGGTCAGAGGCATATGCATCGGCGGCACGCTTTACACCGTATCGGGTGAAAAGGTAGCTGCATTCGATATAGAAGGAAGCACCCTCATTTCGTCACAGACAATCAGATAAAAAGTCTGTTAACCTCAGGATGGATGGGTAGCAGATTTTGCATAAGGCACTGTATTCTTTGGGGAAAGAATACAGTGCAGGGGAAAAAAGATGGTAGTGCAGGCGGGGCGTACAGGCACAGTACGCCCCTGCCAAACCCTTTTGGTCAGGGCTTTTAAAGATCATCGGCGTCCTGAACAGGGCGGAGGTCATCGTAAGCGGTGCCCGTATAACTGCCCAGTACGTCGGAGGGAATATCGTCCGCATCGTAGTCGGGGCGGATATCCTTTTCGAGGATATGCCACTGGGATTTGGGATCCCTTTTCTTATCGAAAAAACTGAAGGACATAACAAAGCTCCTTTCACATAGATTTGTTTATATTTTTAGCACGGACAGACTTAAAATACAGTATGATAACCAATTATTAATCCGATTTATTCTGCTTTTTGGTAAATATATTCACTTGACAAAGCGGCGGATTATGTGTAAAATTGTTAGTGTATTAAATTAGGCATTTATGCCGAAAAAACTGATTAAAGGATGGATTTGAGAATGAAAAAGACAATCGCACTCGTTCTTGCAATGATGTTTGCACTCTGTGCATTCGTTACAGCATTCGCTGACGAAACAACAACTCAGGAAGCTACAACAACTACAACAGCAGCAACAACCGAAAGCGTAACAAATGATGATCCCGATGACGGATTCAACACAACTACAACTGTTGCAACAACAGCAGGTACCACCACAGCAGGCACAACAGCAGCAGGTACTACCGCAGCAGGCACAACAGCAGCAGGTACTACTGCAGCAGGCACAACAGCTACAACAATCGCTGATGTAACAGTTACAGTAAGCGGCACAGCATACGAAGGTCAGGGCGAAGAAGGCAAAACAACAACAAAGAAGCCCGCAGCAGTTGACACAACAATCCCCTCAACAGGCAGCGGCATCGTTGTTCCCGCAATCGCACTCCTTGCTCTTGCAGCAGGTACAGTAGCAGTTATCAAGACAAAGAAGGAAGACTAATTCCCTGATTTGAAATTTACCGTCGGGTTTTTCCCGACGGTTTTTTTATGCCCGTAAATGTCTCTCGAAAGGAGGCGGGGTTAATCCTTCTCAGCAATGAAAGCCGATATAAATCTTTATAATTGTTAACTATTTTCGAAAAACTTGATTTTTATACCGCACTGTGGTAAAATCGTCTGTATGAGAAAGATAAAAATGAAAAAAATAACTGCATTTGTTCTTGCGGTGCTGTCGGTTTTATCCCTTTCAGCCTGCAAAACAAGTAACCCTACGATTACCGCGGACGAGCCTACAACATCCCATACCGTACGGCTTACCTTCCCCGAAGGCTCAACCGTTGCACAGATTGCGCAGACACTCGGCGATAACGGTGTATGCTCTGCGGAAGAATTCATGGCGGCGGCAAACGACCCTGCAAGCCTTGAAGGCTTTTCTTTTGAAATTACCAATCCCGAAGAAAGGGCGTTTCTGCTTGAGGGCTATGTTTTTCCCGATACATACGAATTTTACAGAAACGAAAGCGGTGCCTCCGCACTGAAAAGATTTCTGAAAAATACACAGGTCAAGCTGGATGAAAGTGTTTATGCAAGGTGTGATGAATTGGGCTACACCGTTGATGAAATTCTGACCCTTGCCTCAATAATTCAGGAGGAGGCAGGCAACCCTGCGGAAATGGGCAAGGTTTCATCTGTTATTCATAACCGCCTTGAAAGCCGTGCTTTCCCCAGACTTCAGTGTGATGTTGCCACATTCTATTTAAGAGATTATGTGAAGCCTTATGTGACGGATGACCGCTACAACAAGCTTGTTGACCTTTATAATACTTACAACTGCGAAGGTCTGCCTGCAGGCCCCATAACAAATGTTGGTACGGATGCAATAAATGCCGCTCTCTACCCCGAGGATACGGATTATTATTATTTCATTACCGATAATGAAGGCAGATATATTTATGCCGAAACATTCAGTCAGCACAAAGAGAATTGCCGCAAGGCAGGTCTTTGATAAATAAAACCGAAAGGATTCTTAAAATGAAAAAGGTACTGTCAATTATACTTATTATCGCAAGCGTTCTTACTCTTTTCAGCGCCTGCAACAAAGAAAAGGTTGATGAATCGGGACTTTACAGCTATGTTGTTCTTGATGATGATACCGCAAAAATAACAAAATACAACGGCACTGAGCCTGTTGTGGAGCTTGAAATTCCTTCATCCCTTGATGATTATACCGTTACGGTTATCGGTACGGAAGCATTCAAGGATGTGCAGACCATAACCGTAGTAAGAACACCCGATACTCTCACAAAAATCGAAGACTACGCTTTTGCAAACAGCTCGGTGAAGAAGGCGCTTATGAACAGATCTCCTCTCCTTACGGAAATCGGTGCATATGCTTTCTCGGAGTGCAAAAATCTTGTTCAGACCGATATGCCCAGAGACCTTGAAACTCTCGGTACATATGCTTTTTACTACTGCGATAACCTTAAAATCGTACAGTTCAGAGGCGATAAGGTTAAATTCGGTGAGTTTGCATTTGATGCCTGCCCCAAAGCAGTTTTCTATATCAAGAGCACATCAACAAATGTAAAGAGCTATGCGGATATGTATAAATTTGAAGTAAAGCTTACCGACGTTAAATAATAATTGAAGCCGTTATCTCATAACATTAAATGAGGTGACGGCATTTGTTTTATACGGTTAATTCTGCAATAAGCTCCTTTGTCTGGGGAGTGCCTATGCTGGCTGTCTTTCTGGGCACGGGACTTTTTCTTTCGGTAAAAACGGGGTTTTATCAGATTTTCGGTATGGGCGATTGGCTCAGGTCAACAATATTTTCGAAGTCCAAATTCAAAAAAGAAAAAGGCTCCGTTTCCCAGATGAGCGCACTTACAACAGCCCTTGCCGCCTGCCTTGGCACGGGCAATATTGTTGGGGTTGCCACTGCACTTTGTTCGGGCGGTCCCGGTGCGGTTTTCTGGATGTGTGTATCTGCGGTGCTGGGTATGATGACCTGCTGCTGTGAAAACATTCTGGGTGTCAGATACAGGGTGACGGGTGCCGACGGACGGTGGCGAGGCGGACCCATGCAATATATTGAACGAGGTGTTGGAATAAAGTGGCTTGCAGGTGCGTATGCCGTTTTTCTTACGGGTGCATCTCTGGGAATGGGGAATATGACTCAGGCAAATTCCGTTTCTCAGGGGCTTTCGGGCTTCGGAGTGCCGCCTGTTGCGGCAGGTCTGATTCTTGCGGTGCTTGCAGGTTTTTCCGTTTCGGGAGGACTGAAAAGAATTTCGTCAATATCCGAAAAGCTGATACCCGTTTTGTCGGCGGTGTTTATTCTTGCCTGTCTCATAATAATCGGCAAAAATGCGGAAAATCTTTTGCCCGTCCTTAAATACATCGTAAAAGAAGCCTTTACCGTCAAAGCGGTTTCGGGCTACGGAATGGCAAAGGCGGCAAGATACGGAATATCGAGAGGTGTTTTTTCAAACGAAGCGGGGCTGGGCAGCAGTGCGGTAATTCATGCCGCCGCCGACTGTGAAAATCCTGCACGGCAGGGTCAGTGGGGAATTCTTGAAGTGTTTATCGATACTGTGCTTATGTGCACCGTAACCGCTGCCGCAATTCTCACAAGCGGAGTGTGGTCGCCCGATACAGACCTTAACGGCACACAGCTTTGTGCCGCAGTGTTTGGAAGCGTATTCGGCAGGGCAGGAGGATATTTCCTGAATATTTGCATATGCCTTTTTGCTTTTGCAACTCTCACCGCCTGGTCTTATTACGGCAAAAGCGGTGCGGAATATCTTTTCGGCGAAAAAAGCGGTAAAGTATACGACATAATCTATATCGTCTGTGCATTTGCAGGCAGCGTTACACAGCTTGAAAGCGTGTGGAGTTTTTCAGATACACTTAACGGGCTTATGGCTGTGCCGAATATTTTTGCTTTGCTTATACTTTCAAAAGAGGCAACAAATGAACTGAAAAATAATGTATTTACACAAAAGTCTATTGTAAAAAAGAAGAAATCTATGTTATAATAAACCGAAAATCAAAGTTAAGGAGAAGCGTTATGAAAATCACGGAAGATATCAGATATATAGGTGTAAACGACAGAGAGGTTGACCTTTTTGAAGGTCAGTATGTTGTTGAAAACGGTATGGCATATAACTCATATGTTATTACCGATGAAAAAATTGCGGTTATGGATACAGTGGATGCCCGTTTCGGCGATGAATGGCTGAATAATCTTAAAAGTGTAATCGGTGACAAAGCACCCGATT
The DNA here is from genome assembly GCA_045533455.1 of Acutalibacteraceae bacterium. Lineage (GTDB taxonomy): Bacteria > Bacillota > Clostridia > Oscillospirales > Acutalibacteraceae > CAG-177. The sequence goes on from JAZSHU010000054.1 coordinate 46,701, forward strand.
ATCTTGTTGTTCAGCATATGGAGCCCGACCATTCCGCCAATATTCTGCTTTTTGCAGAAACTTACCCCGATGCAAAAATCGTTTCATCAACCAAAGCGTTTACGATGATGAAGCAGTTTTACGGCAATGATTTTGCCGACAGACAGGTTGTTGTGGGCGAAGGCAGTCAGCTTGAACTTGGTGCACATACTCTTAATTTTGTTACAGCACCCATGGTGCACTGGCCCGAAGTTATTATGAGCTACGACAGCAAGGATAAAATTCTTTTCTCCGCAGATGCATTCGGCAAATTCGGCGCACTTGATGCGGACGAGGACTGGGCTTGCGAGGCAAGACGCTATTATTTCGGCATCGTAGGCAAATACGGTCCCCAGGTTCAGCCCGTGCTGAAAAAGGCTGCAGGCCTTGATATTGAAATTATCTGCCCCCTTCACGGCCCCGTTCTTACCGAAAATCTCGGTTATTACATCAACCTTTATGATATATGGTCATCTTATGGCGTTGAAAGCGAGGGTGTGCTTATTTCATACACCTCGGTTTACGGCAACACCAAAAAGGCTGTTGAAATTCTTGCGGAAAAGCTTCGCGAAAAGGGCTGCCCCAAGGTTGTTGTGAACGATCTTGCACGCTGTGATATGGCTGAGGCGGTTGAGGATGCTTTCCGCTACGGCAAGCAGGTTCTTGCAACCACAACCTATAACGGCGAAATCTTCCCCTTTATGCACGAATTCTTAAAGCACCTTACGGAGCGTAACTATCAGAAGCGTACCGTTGGCATTATTGAAAACGGCACATGGGGTCTTATGGCTGAAAAGTTTATGAGAAAAATGCTTGAAAAGAGCAAGGATATAACCTACACGGAAGCAGGCGTTCACATCAAATCTGCCGTCAATGAAGAAAATATCGCTCAGCTTGAAGCCCTCGCCGAGGAGCTTTGCCGATAAATCAGCGGTTCCTCATAGCCTGCAATGCGGCGGCATAAGCCTCGGGCGACGGCTCGGGAGAGTTGATGATATCCGGATAATATTCACAAACATAGCTGCCCAGAGTACGGGCGGCTTTTGCTTTGTCCAGTATTTCTTCTGCTTTTTTCAGCATTGCACCGTATCCGCTTCCTTGAACGCACCTTGCAAGAAGCTCTGTTTCGGCGGTGAAGCAAAGGTTGGTACGGGAGCTTATTCCCAATGCTTTGACGGTTGCGTAATCTGTTTCGCCGTTTGCATCAAGCTTTGCGTGTTTCTGAAAATCCTTGACGGCGGTGCGTGTTTCGAGGCTGTATTTACCGCTGATTTTTCCCGAATAGAAATTGTTTTCATAAAGTTTCTGCTGAATAACTGCCACCTTTTCGCCGCTGTGACCCATATGCATTGCTCCTGCCGTCGGTGAAGAAAGCAGTGAAATCAGAACCAGCAGTGCAAGGTCTGCCGCAAGCAGGGTTACAAGCTGCCATAATTTTTTTGAATTGTTCATTTATATCACTCCTCATATATTTTTCGCCGATAACGCCGATTTACATATGAAAAATTCTTACTGCGGATAAATAAAACCGAAAAAAAGCACAATATGTTGCATTTCTGTATACTTTCGTCACAATTAACAAAAAATAAACGGATATGTTGAGAAAATGTTGTTGACAAAATTCAAAAATTGGATTATGATATTATAGAACAATAAAAATGAGGTAGTCCAATGTGCGAAAAAAGCAAAATAACCCTGACGGATGAGGAGCTTGCAATCCGTGCCGCCAACGGCGACGATGCATCAATGGCTCTTCTGATTGCAACGGTAACTCCCATTGCAAGGGCAAAGGCTTCAGGTTTCGCAGGACCCAGAATCTCCGGCGATGACCTTGCTCAGGAGGGTATGCTGGGTTTTCTTGATGCGGTCAAAACATTCGACGCTTCAAAAGGTTCGTTCAAAGCATATGCCGAGGTTTGCATAAACAACCGTATTGTTTCAGCGGTAAGGACCAGTTTCAACAATAAGAACGCTGCCCTTTCAAAAGCCGTTCCCTATGAAACATCCGATGTTGATGTAACCGATTCAAGCACTGACCCGGCCAACATAGTATCCGAAATAGAGAGTTCGGAGTATATCAGAGACCTTCTCATAAAAGAACTTTCGGATTTTGAAAGACAGGTTGTTGATTTGAGATTGCTGGATATGAGCTATTCTCAGATTGCTCAGAAGCTGGGCTGCGGTGAAAAAGCGGTGGATAATGCTTTGCAGCGCATACGCAAAAAGATGCGCATTTTATTCAGTTTATAATGCTCCGTAAGGGGTAGAATAAAAAATATTTTCAAGCGAGGTTAAAAACAATGTACGAAGACAAGACTCTCATCTGTAAGGAATGCGGCAATGAATTCACTTTCACTGCAGGCGAACAGGAATTCTATGCTGAAAAAGGCTTTGTAAATGAGCCCCAGCGTTGCAAGGATTGCCGTGCTGCACGCAAGAATGCTGCACGTGGCGAGCGTGAGTGGTTTGAAGCAACATGTGATTCCTGCGGTGGAGTTGCAAAGGTTCCCTTTAAGCCCCGTGAGGACAGACCTGTTTATTGCAGCGAGTGCTTTGCTAAGAAGCAGGAGCAGGCATAAGCTCTGACTTATATTATGCTTAAAGAACCCCCTTGGTATATCCAAGGGGGTTTACACGTTTGCAAGTAAAAATCAGCCGTCGGTGTGTGCCGACGGCTGTAATTTTTATTTACCGTAAATAAGCTTTGAACCGACCTTTACTCTGAATTTCGGTTTGCCTTCGGGTTTTACCATGCTTATTGCACCGTATTTAAAAGCGTTTTTAAGAATTGAACTCATTTCTTTGTTCATTTCAAAATTCTTTGTGGCAAGTGGTTTTGACCATTTTTCGCCGATAATATCGTAGCTGTCAAAGGTAAGGTCAGCTTCGGGTACACTGCCGCCGTAGAGAAAAGCGGATTTAAGCCCTGAACCTTTGTAATCTCCCGCAAGCCACGAAATTCCGTTGTCGTTCATTGCTTCAAGTGAGGATGCAAGATTCTCTTCTGCACGGAGCTTGCAGATGACAAAGGGAATGTTGCTGTCTTTGAATTGCTTCACTCCGTTGATGAGTGCCTGGATTTCAAAAGTGGTGTGGGAATGCGAATATATGCCGTATGCAATATTTTCTCCCTTGAATTTTTCGGGTGAAGGCAGGGTGTTGGGTGCACCTGCGGCTTCAAGAATAATTATATGCTTTTCATCCACATTGCGGATGGCTTTCAGAAGTCTTCTGTAAAACTTATGAAGTGTGTCAAGGCTTTCTTCCCACTGTGCAATGCGGCTCAGAGGTCTGTTAAGCAGGTCGTATGCCGCAACGGCAGGCTCATCCTTGTAATGTTTGGCAATCTGTGTCCAGAGCCTGACGGTTGCATTTCTTGCCTCAAAGCCTTCTTTAGACGAGCTGAAAAGCACACTTTCTTCATCCTTGCCGCAGGCTGAATCCGTGTTCTGAAAACCCGGTGCGGAATGCAGGTCAAGAATGACATAAAGCCCTGCTTTTCTGCATTTTGAAATGATATAATCAAGTCGCTCAAAATCAATGTCGCCCTTGCAGTTTTCCTTGCTGAAAAGGAATTTGCAGCGCAGAGGGATTCTTACGCAGTTTGCACCAAGCTTTGAAATTTTTTTGATATCGGATGCAGTAATAAAGCCTTCGTTATATTTTTTTGCAAGCTGACCTGCACCGTATCTGCCGAAGCGTTCTTCCAGTGCGGCAAAAACATCGGCGGTTTTTGAGCTTTCGTCAAGACTGTCTTTCTTATACCAGAAAAGGTCGTCGTTAAGATTTATGCCTCTGAGCACGGTGGGTGCACCGCATTCGGAGATGAAACCGCCGTTTTCCGCACGGAGAAAATCCTTGTCGCAGATGGGCTGCCTTGCGGTTGCTTTCATAAAGCCGTAAACCGCAGGCACCGTTGCCGCCGCAGCACCTGCCGCACAGCCTGCAATCATAATTTTTTCGTTATCGGTCATCGGAACATCTCCTTTTCTTTTTGCCTGAAATATAAATAACCAGGCATACAAAAATCAGCGCTGCTGCCGCACCCGAGCAGTCAACAACAAAGTCGAGAAAGCGGCAGGCACGCCCGTCAACGAAAATCTGATGGATTTCGTCTGTCAGGGCATAAAGAGCTGTGATTATGAATGATACAAAGGGTCTGAATTTGCCGTGTGTGCTGTGAAGTGCGTTGAAAATCAGCACTGAAAGCCCTGCAAATTCAAGAAAATGGGCTGCCTTGCGGATAATAAAACTGCCGAAGGGCAAGTTTAAAGCAAAAGCAAATTCATCGCTTACGGATTGGGATACTTCGGCAGGCTGGGCGGAAAAATAAAATATAACGCCCATACATACCGCAACCGCAAGCCAGCAAAGAACGGTGACGGTTTTTCTTTTCATCAGTTATACCTCTTTGTGCCGATGAAGCAAACCGTGCTTTCGGAATTGCCCAGGGTTATGCCCTCAATGTCGTTGTTCACAACAAAACGGCTTGAACGGCAGTAAAGGGGGTAGCAGTAGCCCTGCTGAAGAATGTAGTTTTCCGCAGTAAAGCATCCACCAAGAAGATCATTTTCATCCTCAACGGTGAGAAGACGGTCAATAACAATGCCGTATTCATCGGAATTGAAGCCCATAGCTCCGCCGTTTCTGAGTGATGCAAGGAAATCGACCGCACTGTTCTGCTCGGCTTCGATGCCTGCAAGGGCAATCTGGAAGTTACCTGAATTCACAGCCGCCTGAATTTCTTCGGGAGTTTTGGTTTCGATTGTTATGCCAAGGCTTATGCCGAGGGTCTGCTGCCATATCTGAAGCTGACGGCGCACCTGATTATCAAGCCATTCGGGGCAGAGAACGGTAAGCTGAACAATGTCCTTATCAAGTTCGGCAAGAGCTGTACGCCAGTATGCCTGAGCCGCAGCGGTGTTTTTGTTTATCTGCGGAGTTCGGCCGCCTACGGTTTCACGGTAGCCCGCACTGCCTATTGAACAGCTTTCGGGCACAAATCCGCTCATAGGCGTTGCACCGTTTATTTCCTGAGAGAAAAGGTCTCTGTCAACGGAATTGCACAGTGCAAGCCTTACATTAAGGTTTTGGATAAATTTGTCTTTGCAGTTAAAAACAAAACCTAAAACCGAGTTCCTGTTTTCTTTCACAACCGTTGAATTTTCGGGCAAAGCACAGTCGGGAGGCAACATTGCCGCCGAAAGTGATGCGGAGGATATGCGTGAAGAAACCGTTTTCAGGTCAAACCCGAAATCAAAATTAACGGAGCTGGGAAGCACTTCACGGGAGCCTGAATAATATTTGTTTCTTCTTATTGAAAGGGAGTCATCCTTTGCCCAGGAGCCGACATAAAACGGGCCGTTGCAAAGAATGTGCTTATGGGAAAGACCGTATCTGCCGTTCATTGAATTGAAGAAATCTTTGTTGCAGGGCATAAATACGCTTTCCGTCAGCCTTTCAAGAAAGTCGGGGCTTTTTTCATTCAGTTTTATGATAAGAGTGTAATCATCGGGTGCGGTAACGCCCAGAGCTGAAACATCTGCTTTGCCTGAATGAATTTCTGCCGCATTTTCGATAATGAAAAGACGGTGTGCCGAGGGTGAGCCCGTGTCAGGAGAAACCGCCCTCTGCATTGCAAAAACAAAATCGTTTGCAGTTACCTTTTCAGTCGAAAATCTGTTATAGAATTCTTCACCGAATTCGCTTTTGAGCACGGAAGGGCAGTACCATTCCGTATCGTGCTTGAGATTGAAGGTGTAGGTAAGCCCGTCGGAAGAAACGGTATGGCTTTCCGCCAGAGCATTGGTGACTTCGCCGTTTTCGGAAATACGCATAAGCCCTTCAAAGGTGTTGCCGATGATTATATGAGCACCCGTATCCGTTGCATACTGAGGGTCAAGGGTTGAGGGTGAAGCACTCAGGCTGTAAGAAATTGCTTTGTTGCCGCCGCTTGAACAGGATGTGCAGGTAATGAGCAGGGCAAAAACCGCAATCAAAGAAAGAAAACGTTTCATCGGTTTTCCTCCATCCATTTTGCAAGCTGGTCGGCAAGGGGGTTGCTTGATGTTTTTTGCTTTGACTGCTGCTGCATATATTTTGCAACATCCCTTTTGCCTGCGCCTGCACTTTCTTTTCGTTTTTCAAAATCGGTAAGCTTTTCTCTGTATCCGCAGACGCAGAAAAATGTTTTTTTGTCATCTTCGCCGCGCATCTCAAGCTTTTTGTGACATTCGGGGCAGCGTGCGTTGGTAATAACGGATATACTTTTGCGGTAACCGCATTCTCTGTCCTGACATACAAGCATCTTACCTTTTTTGCCGTTGACTTCAAGCAGGTATTTGCCGCATTCGGGGCAGGGCTCACGGGTCATATTATCGTGTTTGTATTTTGCCTCATCCGATTTTACGGAGCTTACAAGGGAGCTTGCATAGTTACGCATTTCCTCAATGAATTTTCTGCTGTCCGCACTGCCTTTGGCTATAAGCGAAAGCCTTTGCTCCCATCTTGCGGTAAGCTCGGCGGATTTGAGGTCGGCAGGTACGATATCAATAAGCTGCTTGCCCTTTGAGGTGGGAAAAATTTCTTTGCCTCTGCGTTCAACGCAGAAGGAATCGAACAGCTTTTCAATAATATCGGCTCTTGTGGCAGGTGTACCCAGACCGCCTGCTGTTTTGAGAGCATCCTTCAATGAGCCGTCGTCAACCTGACCTGTGGGGTTTTCCATTGCTGAAAGCAGGGTTGCTTCGGTGTATCTTGAAGGAGGTGCGGTTTTGCCTGCAACAAGGCGCACTCCGCCCACATTAACGCTTGCACCCTGCACAAGGGGAGGAAGTGACTGCGACGAAATATCCTCATCGCCCTCATCTTCATCGGAAAGTGATGAATCGTAGAGTGCCTTCCAGCCTGCTGATTTCACAGCCTGACCTTTGGTATAGAATTTATGCTTGCCGACTGTTACGGTAACCTGCATTTCGTCATACTCAAAGGGTGCACTGAGTACCGCAAGAAAACGGCGTACAACCAAATCGTAAATGTGGCGTTCTTCTCTTGAAAGCTTGTTAAGGTCAACATATTGCTCGGTGGGAATTATGGCGTGATGGTCTGTAACCTTTGCATCGTTTACGATATATTTTGTCTGAACGGGTTTTGCACGGAGCACTGCATTCGCCGCATCCTTATAAGGTCCTATGGCTATCGCGCGGAGCCTTTCGGGAAGGGTTGCGGCAACATCCTTTGTGATGTAGCGTGAATCCGTTCTGGGATATGTGAGAAGCTTATGGGTTTCGTAAAGACTCTGCATAAGTGAAAGCGTCTGCTTGGCGGAATAGCCGTATTTTTTGTTGGCATCCCTCTGAAGCTCCGTAAGGTCGTATGCGGGAGGAGGTGCTTTGAAACGGTAAACCTTTTTAACTTCGGAAATAATTCCTCTGCCGCCTTTTACCGCATCCGCAACCTGCTGTGCCGCCGATGCGTCAAAGAATCTTGCCTGATTGCGGCTGTCTTTATAAATTGCGGAAAATCCGCCGAAATCTGCCTTGACGGTGAAATAATCCTTTGACCTGAATTTAAGAATTTCTTCCTCACGCTTTACAATCATTGCAAGAGTGGGAGTCTGCACTCTGCCTGCGGAAAGCTGGGCGTTATGCTTGCAGGTAAGTGCACGGCTTACGTTAAGACCGATAAGCCAGTCAGCCTCGGCTCTGCACTGTGCACTGCGGTAAAGATTGTCGTACTGAGATGCAGGCTTCAGCGAGGCAAAGCCTTCACGGATTGCCTTATCCGTTTGCGATGAAATCCAGAGCCTGAGCATAGGCTTTCTGCAGTTTGCTTTCTGAATAATCCAGCGTGCAACAAGCTCGCCTTCACGGCCTGCGTCGGTTGCAATAACAACCTTGTCAACCTCATTACTGCCAAGAAGCGAGCTTACTGCCTTGAACTGCTTTGAGGTCTGACCGATAACAACAAGCTTCATATGTTTTGGAAGCATGGGAAGGTCATCCATACGCCAGGTTTTGTATTTATTGTCGTAGGCTTCGGGGTCTGCCAGAGTAACAAGGTGCCCCAGTGCCCAGGTGATTATATATTTATCGCCGATTATACATCCGTTGCCGTTCTTTTTGCATCCCAGCACACGGGCAATATCTCTTGCAACGGAGGGCTTTTCGGTTAAAACAAGTGTTTTAGCCAGAATCATCAGCTTCCTTTCACTGTAACATTAATCCATATTATATGATATCAAAAAGAATATAATTATATTTTCTTTAAAAGAATTAAAATAAATTTAATAAAAGAAACGGCACACTTTTTAAGGTGTGCCGTCTGAAGTCAATATTTAATATCCTCTGTGTTTTCTGATTATCTTTTTGATAATTATGATTGCCAGGAAAATTGCAATGCCCAGAGGAATGATAACGGGCAGACCGCCGACAACGGAAACAACGAAATCAATAAAGCCGTCTGCAAGAATATCAAGGTTGTTGAGGAAACGGTTTTTGATTCGTGTCCATACGGTGGGCTTTGCTTCGGTAACACGCTCAACCTCGTTTATCCTCATGGTTACGGTGCTGTAGCTGACTCTGTTTTCAAGAACTTTGAGCTGTGAGGTGTAGGTTTCAATCTGATAATTGACTTCCGAAAGTCTTTCCTGAATCGCAAGAACATTTTCAAGGGAAGCCGCCTTTTCAAGCAGACCCGTAAGCGTAGCTTTTTCTGTTTTATAGGCTTCGATTCTGCTTTCAAGGTCAACGTATTCAAGGGTTACGTTCTGCTGATTTTCTGTTTTTGAAACGATTGTTCCTTTTTCGTTTGCCGCATTGATGAAAGCATCAAGGTTTGCGGAAGGAATACGCACGGTGTATGTTGCATATCGGTTGGAATAGGAGCTGCTGCCAAGGTCGGTTGTTGAGGTTTCAACATATCCGCCTGCGGCACTGACACTTGCGGTCAGGGACTTGAGATAGGCTTCATATTCCTTCGTTTCAACGGAAAGCTCAACGGTTTTGATGATTTTTTCGTTCTGAGTGTTTGGCTTTGCTGTTGTATCTGCAGCACCCGAACCGCCTGCAGTGTAGGAGTAAAGCTCAACCTTTTCATCCGCTATATTCTCGAATGCGGAATCCTGAGTCATTGCCATACCCGATTCGTTGGGTGCGGCGTCGTTGGTTGTTGCTCCGCAAGCCGCAAACGAAAATGCGATTACGGCACAAAGAATGATTGCAAATAATTTTTTCATTTCAACATCACCTTTCTTAAATGTTATGTTTGATTTGCGTAAATGTAAAATTTCTTGAAAACTCTTGACTTTTTCAAAAAAATATGCCACATATATTATATAGAATAAATATTACAGGAGGAGATTTCCGTGAAAAAGATAATATCCGTTATTCTTGCCGTTGCGGCACTTCTTACTCTTGCCGCCTGCAAAGTAAAACCTTCGGAAAACAAAGAAACAGATCCGTATTCACCCGAGGATTTTCAGGCACAGGTCAGCCAGCTTCAGGCTGAAAGAGCATCGGAACAGGCTGAGCAGCAGAAGGAGCAGGATAAAATCAACGAAGAAATTGACGAATACATTGCCAAAATAGGCAAAACCAAGAAAAACAAGGAGCTTGTTCTTGAGGTTTCCGTATCAAGAGGCAGAGAATACCAGAAGTATGTTTACAACAAAAAGGGCGAAATTGATCACAGACTCAGCTATTACTTCTACGACAAAGCCGAATACTATAATTCACGCATAGCTGTTGCGGAAAATGACAAAAGCTGTAAAATTGTTGAGAAGGATAAGAAAACACTGATGGTTGTTGTAAAGTATACAGATATCACATCCTTCCCCTATGACCAGCTTTACGAAACATACTGCAAGCCCGAAGTAATTGATCTGGGCTACAAAATCGTTGAGTAATCTTATATAACCGCTCTCGTTGAGGGCGGTTTTTATTTTGCTTCGGCAAAGGAATAAACCTCATCCGCATCAAAGAATCTGCCGGTTCTTGCGGCGTAGGCAATATTTGCAGTGTCAAAATCACTGCGTTCAATACCGAAATGTTTAACAAACTGCATCAGCGCCATTCCGCCGTCGGCTGAAATCCCGGACACCCAGTTTTTGTATTCAATGCTGTCTGCAAGCGCGATGAATTCATAGGGGATAACGGAATACTGCTCCGGAAACTCTTCTGCTTCAAACAAGGGCATATCCGCAAGTACACCGCCTCCGCCTATTGTATTAAAGTCGCCGTCTGCGGTATATTGATACATTTCCGCACTTGCATTGTTATAATCTTCTTTGATGTTTTCTGCGGCATCATTGGAGGAACCTGCTCTGAATATGAATCCCGGTGAGGCAATAACAACAAGGGTTACCGCTGCAGCGGCGGCAAAAGCAAGGGGTCTGTAATTGAATTTCCGTTTTTTACCCCGACAGGCATCAAGTATTTTTTCTTTCTGCTCATCGGAAAGGGTTATATCCTCAACGGCAGGTTTGATTTTGCTGAAATCCATTGTCATATCGCCTCCTTTTCATAAATTTCACGCAGATTTTCTCTGCCTCTCTGCAACCGTTTTCTTACGGCGGCAGAGGTTATGCCCAGCAAATCCGAAATTTCGGCTGTGCCGTAGCCTTCAACATAGTGCAGATGAATAACCGCTCTGTATTTTTCTTCCAGCAATCCCAGCATACCGAGGATTTGCGCATTATCCTCGCTTGAAGTGAGAGTGCGGATTTCATCAAGGCTCAGAAAGCTTGAATGCTTGCGGTATCGGAGCATATCCTTGCATATATTGGTTGCCACACGGATAAGCCAGGCTTTTTCGTGGTCGGCAGTTTTGAAATCAGGTGCTTTTGTTATGTATTTCAAAAAGCAATCCTGCACCGCATCCTGAGCGTCGTCGCGGTTCTGAAGAATAACGGTGCAAAGACGGTACAGACTGTTGCCGTATTCTTCAACGGCACGCTCTGCGTCGGGAATAATTTTTTGTTTATCGGCGGGCAAATCATCGCCTCCTCTCGAAAAAAGCAAAATCACCTTTGCCTTTCACTACATAAACGGATGAGAAAGGCAAAAGGTGACACAGATTTTTATTTTTGATAAACTTTTATTATTTCGCCGACATACATTTTGTGGTAATCCTTGTTGGCATAGTTATTTTCTATTGAATTATACGCAAAGCCTGCGGGGTCGATAAACTGAGATGCCATTTTGCGGCACACAAGGGTGTATTCCGCCTGCTCAAAGGTAACTCCGCCATCGGTGAAAACAGGGGTAAGACCGCAGACAGCCGCTTTGTCAATATCTCTGCCGCTTTTTGAGCCACAGATTTTCAGCGCATCCTTGTATTCACTGCCGTAGAAGGAGAGGGTGAAAATATCTTCTTTCTCGGTGAATTCATAGGTGTATCGCTGAGGACGGATAAAAATGAACGCTGCATCCTTGCCCCATATTTCGCCCAGGGCACCCCAGCTTACGGTCATTGTGTTGAAGCCGTTTTCGTTGCCTGCGGTAACAAGACCCCAGCCGTCGGATATAAGCTCAACAGGACTTTTCTTAATGTCTCTGATGTTGATTTCTTTCATAAATACACGCCTCCGTAGGTTCAGACTTGTTTTGTTTGCCTTAAGTATAACACACCGCCGTCAAAATGAAAAGTGATGTTAATATTAATAATATGTAAATATTTCATAATTTATTGAAATTCGCAGAAATAAATGATAAAATATGAATTTGTAACAGACAGAAAAGGAGGATAAGCGTTTGGATAAAGAAAATTTAAACGGTATTCCCGAAGAAGAAACAACAGAAATACTCCCTGCCGAAGAAACAGACATGGAAGAAACCGCAGAAGAAGTGCAGGAAGAAACGGTTCAGGCAGAAGAAGCTGAGCCTGAACAGATTGAAGAAACAGACGAGGTGCAGACGGAAGAAACGGTTGAAGAAACCGAGGAGTCGGTTGACGAAGATGAAGAAACGGCTGAAGAAGAAAACAGAGAACCTGCCGAAATCTGCCCCATATGCGGCGAAAGAGAGGTTGCCGAGGACAGCAACTACTGCACCGAATGCGAAACAAAAATGCTTAAACGCAGAATACCCTTCCTTGCGTGGCTGAGTGCTTTTATTGTGTTGGGATTCAGTGTGTTTGCCTTTGTGCTTGTGCTTCTTGCAAGTGCTCCGTCACTGCAGGTTATGAAGGGCGATACCTTCGCCAGGAATAAAAACTGGTACGGTGCATACACCGCCTATGCTGATGTGCAGACAATGGCAGACGAAATAAACAGTATTCTGGGTATGGAATCTCAGTATACGAAGGTTGGTATGGGTGTCAACAAGCGAATTGTGAATGCGGTTGCAAATTACAGCAGCCCCATTGATGCATACTATGTTGCTCAGAATCTGCTGGGCAGCACGGAAATCGATAAGCTTGGCTTTATGAAAAAATATAAGGCGGTCAGCGATGAGCACGATGCTACCTTTGACCTTATTGAAGCAACACTCAACAAAGCATATGACGAAAATCCCGATGCGGAAAAAATCTATGCAGAGCTTGATTCTTTCAAGGGCAAAGAAGGCATTACAGACCTTTATATCGATTTCTATAAGTTTGCGGTTGCGGATTTGTTGAAATCCGATGTGAATTATCAGGTTGAAATCCTCAAAGACCTTGAAGCCTCCGCACTTGCAACGGGTAAGGACTACGGCTGGATTTATTATCAGCCCATGGCGGAAACTCTTGCGGCGGCAGGCAAAGGCGAAGAAGCTGTTGAATATCTTGAAAAGATAATCGGGAACGATACTTCGAAATATGATGCATACAGCCTTAAAATGGACATTGAGCTTGATGCAGGCAATAAAGATGCGGCAAGCAAGACTCTTGCGGAATTCAAGGTTAACAACGAAGAAACCGAAACCGCATATATGCTCGAAATCGTTTATCTCAGAAGAACAGCCCAGCAGGATAAGGCAAAAACGCTTTGCCTTGAAGCATTGGAAAGCTATGAATCAATTCCCGAGCTTCACCGCCAGCTTGCACTTGTTTATCTGGCAAACAGCGATTATGTGAATGCTTTTGATTCTATGATGCTTGCATACAACTATGCATATTACATCTATCAGTCAACCTATGATACAAGCACTCTGGACGACCCTGCATTCTATAACACCCTTTATCTGAGCGCATATCTTCTGAAAAACAGTGATAAGATGGATGAAGAATATTCGGAAGATGTGGAGGAAATCCTGGGTCAGTTTGAGGAAAGCGTTCTTGAAGATGTAACAAAAGAAATTATCGCAGGCAAAAAGACTACGGCGCAAGTTCTTACGGAAGGAGAGTGTGACCTGGCATGACAGCTCTTTATATAGCTTCAAAAATATTGACATTCCCCGGCGCCTATATCAAAGGCTTCTGGGAGCATCTTACCTGCAAAATGCTTGGTCTTCCCGTGGAAGTGCCCGGATATCTCCGTATAGACGAGGCCTGCGGTCACGTTGACCACGCACTTGCTTCAAAGGGCTTTGCGGCATATCTCCTTGCAACAGGTCCCGCATTTATGAATTTCAATGCAGGTCTCTGGATTTTCCTTGCAGGATTTATGAATCTCAGATATATGGGCATTATGCCTCAGGATTCCGTGGGTCTTTTCGTGCTCTATGTTCTTATGACATACGTAGGCGTGTCAATGCTTTGCAACGTATTTCCTCTTGTTGAGGACGCAATGAATCTTCATGATTTGCTTTACCGCCAGAAAAAAGGTAACGCAATCGGCAGAATTCTTGCATATATCCCCACAGTTGTCACCTATGCAGGTGCATATGCGGAAAAATACTGCATTACAACACTCCTGTGGATAATCGTTCTTGTAATAAGTTTTGTGTTTTAAAAGAAAACCGACCCTGCCGCAAGGCAAGGTCGGTTTTTGGCGTCCTCGGCGGGATTCGAACCCACGGCCTTTCGCTTAGGAGGCGAACGCTCTATCCGGCTGAGCTACGGAGACAATTTTCAGATGCAAAGGTTATTTTAACCCGTTTCGGAAGAATTGTCAATATCTGTACAGAAATTCAACCGAACCTGTAAGTTAGAGCTCTTTAACAGTTTCTTTGCTTGACAGACGGACGAAGTTAGTGTATTCTAATTACGGTTAGCGAAAGCTAACTGATATTAAGCTGTTCGGTTAGATAAATCTAACTTTTACGGGCAGAGGAGTGAAATGATGATGCCGATCACATTTGCAGACACCGGGGAAGAGCTTATCGTCCGTAAGGTTTCCGGAAAACCGGAAATCAAAAAGCACCTGGAAAACCTCGGTTTTGTTCCAGGATCTTCCGTTACCGTCATGAATGAAATCGGCGGTAATGTCATTGTCAAGGTGAAAGAAGCGCGCGTGGCCATCAGCCGCGAAATGGCGCAGAAAATTATGGTTTGATCGGGAGGAAGGGCAATATGAAAACGCTTCGTGAGGAAGTCGGAGGCCAAGCGGTCTTAGGAAGACAAGCAAGT
>JAZSHU010000004.1:0-78216 GCA_045533455.1 Acutalibacteraceae bacterium
CGAACCCGTGTTACCGCCGTGAAAGGGCGGTGTCTTAACCGCTTGACCACCGGGCCATAATATTGGTAGCGGCAGTTGGATTTGAACCCACGACCTACCGGGTATGAACCGGTTGCTCTAGCCTCTGAGCTATGCCGCCATTTATCTCTACCGCAAAGGGCTTGTTTATTATAGTACACACTTTTCGATTTGTCAACAACTTTTTTAAAAATTTTTCAAAAAATTTATTTCGCTATATTTTCGGGCAGAATTGAAAAAATTTTTCCTATATGCTAGAATAAATATATAAGGATATTTCAAGGGGGTTTTTCAATGAAAAAAAGCAAAATCATTGCAGGAATAGGCACGTTTGCCGCCGTTGCAGCAGCATCGGCAGGTGCGGCTTGTTATAAAATCGCCTGTGTTTCAAAAAGAGAAAGAAAGCCCGAAACCGAACCCAAGAAAATTCTCCGTACCGAAGTACGTAAAAGGAACAATGCATTTTTGCAGGCCCATAATCCCGAAGACCTTGAAATTATCACACCCGACGGTTTAAGGCTCAGAGCGTGGTATGTGCCTGCCGAAAGACATTCGGAACGCTTTGTTATCTGTGTTCACGGCTACAACTGCAACGGTCCCGATGAATGCAGTCACCTCTTCCCCTTCTATCATTACGATATGAACTGCAACTACCTTCTCCCCGACCTGAGAGGTCACGGCAGAAGTGACGGCAACCTTATCGGCTTCGGCTCATGGGACAGCAAGGATATAAAGCTCTGGATTGATTATCTTGTTGAACGTTTCGGAGAAAACATTGAAATCATTCTTCACGGTATATCAATGGGTGCGGCAACGGTTATGCTTGTCAACAACACCGACCCTCAGCCCCAGGTAAAAGTGATTGTTGAAGATTGCGGCTTCACCAATGCACTTGAAGAGGTTGCGGCAAAAATGAAAGAAATGAAGCTTAATCACTCTTCGGGCATAATAGTCCGTATGGCAAATCTTTACTGCAAGGCATTTTCAAAATACGACCTCAAAAAGGACGCAAATCCGCTGGATACAATGGTAAATGCCAGAAATCCCGTACTGTTTATTCACGGCGAGGAAGATACGCTGGTACCCTTTGAAATGTGTCAGAGACTCTATGATGCCTGCCCGGTTGAAAAGGATATTTTCACCGTGCCCGGTGCAACCCACGCATATTCATATTATGACGCCAAGGAAGAATATGATGCAAAGGTAAAGGCGTTTATTGAAAAATACATATAAAACAATAGCGGAGGTACTTCGTTGAAGAAGTTACCTCCGTTATTTTTGCCTTATCTGAAAACAGAAACTATGGCACCGACGGCTTTTGTGAATATTGCGGTTAACTTTTCAATAAATGTATCAAGAGTATTCTCATCGGGGTCAAAATACATTTTACCGTCGGATGTATCGGGTGCAAAACGGATACTGTCAATGCTGATTTCCGCATTTTCAGTATTCGCAAACTCAAATCGGATTTCCGTAACCTTATTCAGTCTGCCGCAGGGGCTGCCTGCACCGCCTTCATTGCCGAAAAGGTAAAGTCTGTTAAGGTCAAAAGTAACCGTATGCCACTGACCGTCGGCAGGAATTGAGACTTCAACACCCTTTGTGCCGTCTGCGGCAGGCGAATACCACATAAAAGCATTTTTATATATCTTTACACTGCCGATTTCAACAGGCGCACTGCCGTTGTTGCGGATAAGCATACTCATTTTTCCGTAATCGGAATAATCGTTATCTGTATCATCAAACTTTTTGTTCTTTTCGAAGTTAAGTACGGGGCTGAGAGTGAATCCGCTTCCGCCCGAAACCTCCATTACTCCGTTTTCAAAATGTGCCGTTGCGTTTGTTGCACTCCAGGAAAAATAATCCTTGTTAAGCTCCACTTCATTCATAACGTGCCATACATACAAATCTCCGCAGTCCGTCCAGGGTCTGTCAAACCAATAATGAGTGCCCACGGATTTATCCGTCACAAAGGGGCTTACAGGCATATCTGAAGCGGCATAAAGATTTGACCGCATATTGCTCACACAGTAAGCATAGCTTGCGGAAACGGGATTTTTCACATCATCGCTCCACACTCTGACCGTATCTGACGAAACAATTTCTGCATTTGCCTGAGCATAAACGCCGTTTGCACCGCATACGGCAAAGCCATAAAGTTCAGCGCCTACGGAATAAATGCCGCTTCCCGCATTTTCAAATGTTACGTAAACACTGCCGTCGCGGATTTCCGCTTTTTTAACGGTTGCCGCCGTATAGGCATCCTCTCCGCCGTAAACAAGTCCCTTTGCGGCAAAAGCCATTCTTTCGCCTATTTCCCTTTTACATTCGGGATGAATAGGGCCTGCCTCGGGAAGGTAGGTAAGAGGAACATCATAAATTGTGACCGTTGCCCTTGACTCAGGTTGTGCCGCCTGAATTTTGCAATAATTCATATTCCAATCAAGCAGATTAAGCCCGTCATCGGAATAGAGATAAGAAGCAAGCTGTGTGCAGATAAAGGGCATAAGCTCATTTTCAAAACCGAAAAGCTCCGAATACGAACGCTGCATAAGGTCATACATTGCACCGTAGTCACCCTCACTGACACTTGACATAAGGTCGCTTTCACCCTGATACCATATCAGACCCGAAGGTCTGAAATGTCTGAGAGCTTCTATTTTATGGTTATAATTTGCAGTCATATCGCCGTAAATATTCTGCTCAGATTCCGACCATTCACTTCTTTCGATATATCTTTTTCTTGAAACAAGTGCGTTTCTGACAGCATCATCACCGTCAATAGCTTTTCTTGAAAGCCAGCTTTCTATTGCCGAACCTCCCAGGGATGCATTGAGTATACCCACGGGCATATCAAGTTCGCTCATAAGATTTGCGGCAAAATGATAAGCAACGGCACTCATACTGTAAACCGCACCGTTTTCTCCCGTAACCCATTCTGCACCTGCAATATCCTGCTGAGGATCTGCATAGGTTTTCTCAACAACATTTTCGCAGTAGGCAGGCACAAGAAGCACACGGAGCCATTTGCTCAGCTTTTCGGAATTCAGGAACATATCCGCACCGTCTTTATCCTGAGCGAGAGGATACTGCATATTGCTCTGACCGCTTGCAAGCCACAGCTCGCCGAAAACAACATTTTCCAGACTGTCAAACTCTGCTCCGTTTTCTTTGAAGATTACCTTATATTCATTATAACTGCCCTGTGGTGCGGTAAACGAAACTTCAAAAGTGCCTTCTGCCGAAGCGGTGCTTTCTCCGCCTGCAACAAGGTTTCCGCTTTCATCATAAAGCTCTGCGGATATTTTTGCACCCGACGGAGCAACGCCTGCAAAAACAGCGGCTTTATTCTGCTGAAACAGCATACCGTCGCCGTATGTGCCGTAAAGCTTTGCGGTTGAGTTTGCAGCATTTGCCGTAAGCATACATCCCGAAATCATCATAACTGCAAGGATAACCGAAATTATTTTTTTCATTTTATCCCCTCACCTCACCAAAGCTTGCACGGATTTCGTCCACCGTACCCGTTGCTATGTAATACTTGTACTCGGAAGGTGCAAAGCTTTGAAAAGTATGCCACTGTACCGCCGCAATATAGGATGTTGTCGGAGACGACGACGGGTCTTTCTCTATCGTTTTTTCACGGTCATAAACACCTGCAAGGTAGGTGTTGTGATGAGGTGTATAGATACCTATGCCGAAACTGTCGTCAAATTCGCCGATGAAGGCGGACCAATTTTCCGTTGTGGTGAAATTGGGGTATCCTGCATCGGGCCAGAAAATAAGGTCATTCTGATATGTGTAATTCTTATCCCCCGTCCATGGTGCGTCACCGCCGTAGTAAACAAACCTGTTGAATGGCTCAATGCAGTAAAATGCAGGAAGCTCCTGAGTGGTGTAGTATGCAGGGTAACCCGAAAAATCAACAAATCTGCACTTTACCTCAACCGCACCGTCTGCAATCGTATAGGTTGCCTCCATATATGAAGGAGTAATATCTTCAGCCGGCTTTGCCCAGTCAAGCGGTCTGCACTTTATGTAAATGTGATTATCCGTTACTTCAAGGTCAACTATCTTACTGCTTTCATTATAGAGATTGCCGCCCTGAACGGGATTATAGTTCCATTGATTTTCGCCGTAATATCCGCTCTCGTATTCATCGCACTCCCATGTTCCGTAATAGGATTGCTGAACCAGTCTGCCCGTATCGTGGCGGTTTATAAGGTTAACGTTGTTATTGACGGATTTTTTGCCGTATCTTTCAGACGCATCTGAATCCACCTTGATAATACCGTCAACTTTTACCGCCTGAACATCGGAATTCATGTCTTCAAGATAATCAAGGGCACCGCCCCAGAGAAGATTGACACCGATTTTATACTCATCTGTTTCAAGATAAACATTCTTATCGGGCACACTGCGGTTGAAAACATCAAAACCCAGAAGCTCAAATTCAGCAGTTTCCTTGCTCAGAGGTTCAAAGCTGACCCTGCAAAGTTCATTCGACTTGGTTTTATCAAGCACACCGTCAATGAAGCTGTAAAAAGGCTTTGTGCCGACCGACGGTTCAAGGAAAAATTCCTCGTTGTATTCATCACCTCTGATGATGTACGTGATTACGCCCTTCATATATGTATCGGATTCATAGCTGATTCCGTAATAATTGAACCAGCCGCAATCCTTACCGTTGAATTCAAAAACAGCTTTTTCGTCTGTAATTCCGTTTTCAATTCCCGTGACTGAAGATACTTCAATACCGACGATATTGAATTCGGTGTCCGCCTTCGAGGGCAGAAAGCTGAAAAGCCAGGACGGAAAGAGCATTATGAACGATAAAACCAGAGAAATAATATTTTTCATTTATATCACCGCTTTTAATATTTAAAATCTGTGTATGACACTTTTGTTTCCATATTTGCGGAAGCATTTACGCCTCTTACGATTGAATATTTTACGCCTTTGAGGGTTGCTTTCATATTGATATTATGGTTGAGAGAGGTAAATCTGTTGTTATCCGTACGGATTTTTGCGTTTATTGTAACAGATGTTGTGCTGACAGTCATTTCTTCAACGCTTGCGCCTACATCTGCAAGACCTGCCTTGATTTCGTCAATATCCTTGAAATCCTTTGTGAATTTACCAAGTGAACTTCCGCTTTTCCCGGGATTTGTTTCGGTCACAACATTGATTGTGACAATATAATACTTACCGTCATCGGAAAGCTTGCAGGTTGCGGATTTCACATCCGAAGCTTTGAGGGTGCTCTTGACAAGTGACTTACCGTCAAACTTGCCCTTACTTACGGTCTCGCTGCTGCTGCCTTCACCGAGGAAATCCCCTACCGCACCTCTTACAACACTGATTCTTGAAAGTGCGCCCATTTCAACATTGCTGAGAGTTGTTGCCGTTGACTTTTTATAGCCGGGCTTTGAGCTTGCCGCTTTTGCGGCGGCATCGTTATAAAGCTTCACGATATCGGTTTTACCTGAAGGTGCTGTCACCTTCTTTTCTGTTGTGGCAGGCTTTGCCGTTGTTGTTGCCTTCCTGGTTGTGGTCGGCTTGGCAGTTGTGGGAATTGCTGTTGTGGGTTGAGTGGTTGTGGTTGTAGTTATTTCTTCCGTTGTTGCTTCGGTTATTTCTGCCTGCGTTGTTGATCCTTCGGTAACGGGTGCGGTTGTTACTTCCTCAGCCGTTGTTTCTTCGGGCTGAGTTGTTGTCACTTCACCGTTTTTTGTGCCGCTGCAGGCGGCAAATGTCAACACAATAAGCATTGCGGATAAAACTGCGATTATCTTTTTCATAGATAAACCCTCCTGAGTTTTATGATACAAATATATCATAAATAAATACGATTTTCTACACATTTATAAATATTTATTGCTTGAACGGCGGCGAATATTCTGTTATATTATTTCTGAGGTGTATATTAATGAAAAAAGTGTTCAAAAAATTGTTGATTGCATTTGCGGTCATAATTATTCTTCTCGGTATTTCCGTGGGCTACGGCTTCGGGGCAAAAAAGATAAGCTCCAATCTTACTCTTTCGGGTCTTTTCAACACCGAATTCTATCTCACCGCACACAGAGGTCTTTCCTCAATCGCCCCCGAAAACACCACACCTGCACTTATTGAAGCAGGCAAGGCAAGCTACTATGCCGCCGAATTCGACATTATCCCCACTGCCGACGGCGTTTGGGTGCTTATTCACGATGATACCGTTGACAGAACTATGGACGGTGAAGGCGAGGTTGAAAAGCTGACCTATGACGAGCTTAAAGAAATGACCATAGACGGCGGCAAGGGAATCGAGAACTACCCCGACCTGAAAATTTCAACCCTTGAAGAAGCTATCGATATCTGCACCGAATATTCAATGCGTCCCATGATTGAAATAAAAGGCGGAACAGCCGATGATATGCAGAGTGTTCTTGACATTGTCAATGCAAAAGGCGTTAAGGATTCCGCAATAATCATTGACTTTGATGAGGACAGACTCAGTGCAATGAGAGCGCTTGACGGTGACATCGTTCTCTGGCATCTGACAAATAAAATCACCGATGAAACAATGGAATTTGCAAAGAAAAACAATACAGGAATCGGTTTCAACTTCGGAATTCCGCAGAATTATTTCTTCATTAACCGGGCAAAAGCAGAGGGTATCACTCTTGCATCCTGGACGGTTGATATTCCCTTTATTGTTGACATTCTTAATGCTGCAGGTGTCGATTACATTACTACAAACAAAATTTTGCCGTAAAAAAAGGACTGTTCCGACGGAACAGTCCTTTCATCATTCATTGAGTATACGATCAAGCAGTGCTTCGCATCCCTCGCACACGTTACGGCGGGTGACATCAAAGTTACCCGTATACCACGGGTCAGCAACATCTCCGCCCTTGCCCGTAAAATCCATAAGTTTGTGAATCTTTCCCTGAGGGTCATTGCCGAGAATACGGTACATATTGCGGATATTCATTGAATCCATGCCCACAAAAAGGTCGTACTTATCATAGTCGCTTTTCCTGAGCTGAACCGCGCGCTTACCTTCGCAGGAAATCCCCATACTCAGCAACTCTTCCCTTGCAGGGGGATAAACGGGGTTGCCCACTCCATTCCAAATTTCCTCGGTGCTGGTGGCACTTGATACAATCACAAAATCCGCTGCAATTCCCCTGCGCTTTACCATATCTTTCATTATAAATTCCGCCATGGGACTGCGGCATATATTGCCGTGGCAGACAAACATTATTCTTTTCATTTCAAGCTCCTTTGAAAATGAGTATAAACAATTTTATAATATGTTTTAACTTCTTGTCAAGCAATTAAGGTTATGATAGAATGATATAAACCACCTGAAAGAAGGTTTTTTAATGAAAATGAACGACGTTTTCTCATCGGCAAAATGGCTTGGGCCTGAAAATTACGGCGATGACGGATTCTTTTTTATCCGCAGCAGATTCACCGTTGATGAAGTAAAAAACGCAACTCTCAGAGTTATCGGTCTGGGATTTTTCCATTGTTACATAAACGGCAAAAGAGTAAGCGATGAATATTTTCTGCCTCTGAGCACGGATTTTGAAGCAAGAAAAAACTATCCCGTTGACGAAATTCTCACGGGTCACAGAATCTATGTGCCCGAATATGATATCACTTCCTTCCTTCATAACGGCGAGAATGTTATTTCAATTCACTTCGGCGGCGGCTGGTACACCTGCGAGGTTGAAAACAGCAGCTATGGCAACCCGAAAGCAATCTGGCGTATTTTCGGCGAGGATAAAAACGGCGGTTTTGATTTTGTATCGGATGAAACAAATAAAATTTCATCGAGTTTTGTAAAGGACTATCACTTTACATATACCGAAACTCAGGATTTAAGCCACGGCACTGCCAACGCACACGAAGAAAACTTCGACGATTCTCATTGGCATAATGCCTGTTGTGCAAAACCTCTTGAAACGGAATATTTATTCACTGACTGTCCTGCAGATAAACTTATACGCACCGTTGAAGCAAAGCTTATCAAAAACGGCGACGGATATACGGTATATGACTGCGGCAAAAATATCAGCGGTTATCCCGTAATCAGACTCAAAGGTGCAAAAGGTGAAAAGGTTGAGCTTGTATGCAGTGAAGAAATAACCGATACCGCCGACCTTAATCCCGAATTCGTCCACGGTCAAAGGGAGTTTTACATCTGCAGCGGCGAAGAAATGCAGGTCAGACCCCTTTTTACCTGGTTCACTTTCAGGTATTTTGCGGTTTACGGCAATGCCGAAGTTGAGTGTGTTGAAATAATTCACAGCGATGTAAAAATCACATCCGCTTTTAAATCGGACAATGAGCTTCTCAACTGGATTCACGATACATATGTGAACACTCAGCTTGCGAATATGCACACGGGCATTCCTTCAGACTGCCCTCATCTTGAACGCAGAGGTTATACGGGTGACGGTCAGCTTGCCTGTCACGCCGCAATGAATTTTCTTGACGGCGAAAATTTCTACCGCAAATGGATAGGCGATATCCGTGACTGTCAGGATACGCTGACGGGTCACGTTCAGTATACCGCACCCTACATCCGCTCGGGCGGCGGTCCCGGAGGCTGGGGCTGTGCAATCGTTGAAGTGCCTTATCAGTTCTATAAGCATTACGGTGAAAAATCCGTTCTTGAAGAATGTTATCCTCAGATGCTCAGATATTTTGATTATCTTGAATCCAAGTCGCAGGCAGACCTTGTTATCAGCGACAAAGAGGGTCAGTGGTGCCTTGGTGATTGGTGCACCCCCGAATCAATCGTTCTTCCTGCACCCTTCGTTAACAACTATTTCTACATTAAATCCCTTAACCGCTGCATTGAAATTGCAGAAATCATCGGTAAGGCAGAAGATATCCCCGATTTTGAAAGCCGTATCGAAAAGCGTAAAGCGGCGATAATGACTGCATATTTCAACAAATGGGACGGCAACTTTCTCGGAGGCAGGCAGGGTGCAAACGCCTTTGCCGTTGATATCGGCCTGGGTGATGAAAGAACCTACAAAAACATGGTTAAGGATTACCGTAAAAGAGGCGGCTACGATACAGGAATTTTCGGCACGGATATCCTGACAAGAGTTCTTTTTGAGCGTGGTGACGGTCAGCTTGCAACAGATCTTATGCTTTCGGAAACCGTCCATTCCTTCGGAGAAATGAAGCGTCTTGGTGCCACATCCTTCTGGGAATACTGGCCCGAATCTCTCCGTGACCGTTCTCACAGCCACCCCATGTTCGGCGGTGTTACGGCTTATCTTTACGATTATCTGCTCGGCATCCGTGCAAAGGACGGCAGTGCGGGTTATGCTGAAATCACTATCGCACCCGTTCTTGTTGATAACATAAACTGCCTTGAAGGTCACAGAACACTGAAATCAGGCAAGGTTTCTGTGTCATATGAGAAAAGAGGAAACTTCATTTCATTTGACATTGAAATCCCAGAAAATCAGCCTGCGGAATTCATCTTCGGCGGCGAAACATATAAACTCTCATACGGCAAAAATCATTTTGAATTCTGATATAAAAACCGCAGTTGGTACAATTGTATCAACTGCGGTAACTTTTCTGGCGGAGAGTTAGGGACTATTGAAGTATAATTTCTCCGTGTGCTCGTTGTGTGCTGCTTGTGGGTTTAATTTTTCACGGAATGTTCCCACGGGCTAAAAACATTTCCCCGAAATGTTTTCTTCACGCTCTTTCGAATCCTGACTCTTTTAAACAAAAAACAAGAGCTATACCTGACGGTATAACTCTTGTTTCTGGCGGAGAGTTAGGGATTCGAACCCTAGGTGAGTTTCCCCACACAGCATTTCGAGCTTTTTGGGTCAAATGGAACGTAGTGGAATCAAATGGTACCAAATGGTACCAAGTGGTACCAAGTGGAACTTGAAAACCCCACAAAAATCATAAGATTCCTTCCTGAAATGCTGGAAAGCCTTGAAAAATAAGGAGTTCAAATGTTTTTATCAAACGGAGTCAAAATTTGCAATTTCGAGAGAACTCCGAGAGAACAAAGCTGTCAAAAGCAACCTCGAAATTGTATTTGAACAATTCATCAGATAGCGCATTGTTATTGATGTTTAAATATGCTAAAAGGTGAATTGTATATGAATATTAACAATTATTATTATCAACAAATAATAAACGATTATCCTGAATATGTTACAAAAGAACAGTTCTATAAAATTGCACATATAAGTAAAAAAACAGCACAATATTTGCTATAAAGCAAAAAGGTTCCTTGCGTGGAAAGTAACAAGAAAACCCGAAAATATAAAATCAGGGTTTCGGATATTATTGTTTATCTGATTGACCGTGAACTTCGCCCCGGATACTATAGTCCTAGTTGCTCAGAGAAAGCCGATTCATCAAGTTCTTTATTTTTATACAGCAAAATGTGCTCATTGACCGAAGAAGAAAAGATACAGTTTCATTTTTATATTATGAAAAAGCTTGAAATATTAAATGATGTTTTGACACTTAAAGAAGTCTCAGATGTTTTAGGGTTATCTTGTAAAACAATTTCCAAGAAATGTACCAATGGAGAGATTTTTAGTTTTTTAATTTATGGTAGAAGGCTAATACCTAAAATCAGTTTCATTGAATATCTGATTTCGTCAAAAGTAATTTAGAGCATTTGCACATCCAGGTCGCATGATTTAACAATAGATTATTTGAGCGACAATATATTACGTTATTGAAAAAGCATTTGCACGAGCAAACTATGATTTATAACAGAAA
Source organism: Acutalibacteraceae bacterium (assembly GCA_045533455.1). Taxonomy (GTDB): domain Bacteria; phylum Bacillota; class Clostridia; order Oscillospirales; family Acutalibacteraceae; genus CAG-177. Next base: position 10,789 of record JAZSHU010000004.1, read on the forward strand.
AAAGCATTGACAGAAGAACAAATGTTCTGTATAATGTTTTATGTGATACTTTGAAAATCATATTAATGCTTAAAGAAGGTGGGGAGATTGATAATAAAATAACTGAAAAATATTACCTTTTTGGTAATATTTTTTATGAAGAATGTATTTACATAAACAATAATATATGGTAGTATATATATGAAAATCCGGAAAGGTAGGTGTAAAAGCTTATTAATGGAGATAAAATATAAAAACGCAAAAATCGAAAAACAATGCAAGAATCTCAAATGTGCGAGAAAAGACTTTAATGATATTGTTGCAAATTTATTGCATTCTCGAATAAACTTTATTGAGCAGGCAAAGAGCTTGGCGGATATTATAAATAACCCTTCATTCCATTTTCATGGTCTTTCCGGAAAAGAACAAGGATTATATGCTATAGATTTAGGTAGAAGAATAGGATTCAGATTAATAATAGAACCACTTAATGAAAATGAAGAATCACTGAGAAAAGAAAAAGACATTGAAATATTAAAACAGTGTACAAAAATAGTAATAGTGGTGGAGGTGACTAATCATTATGAATAACATGGTTTATAAAAATATTATAGCATTTCACCCGGGGTTTTACATTGAAGAAATACTTGAAGATTTAGCAATGACACAAGAAGAGTTTGCAAAACGATTAGATGTTTCTGCAAAAACAATAAGTAAATTGGTTAATGCCCAAATACCTTTATCTAATGATTTGGCATCGCGCATTTCTGTAATGTTAGGTATAAATGTAGAAACATTGATCAATTTACAAAAGACATATGAATTAAAACTTATTGAGATAGAAAAAGAAAAGAAAATCGATGCTCAAATAGAGATTATAAAAGAAATTGATTACAATTATTTTGTTAAGAATCGAATTCTGAATGTTGCCAAAAACGTATCAGAAAAGATACAAAATCTTTGTGCTTTTCTTAAGGTGAGCGATTTAACTTTGTTAAAGAATCCTGATTTGTTAGCAAGTTTCAGAACTAGTGTTCAAACTGTAACTGAAAAAAACATTATAAACGCAAACGTGTGGTTACAAACTGCTATAAACTTTGGACTTCAAAAACAAGTTAAACCTTTTGATGAAAACAAGTTGAAGTTGGCAGTACCTGAAATACGAAAAATGACTTTGATGCAGCCACAAGAATTCTTGCCTAAACTTGAACAATTATTTGAAGAATGCGGAGTAGCTTTTGTGCTTTTACCTTCTTTGAAGAATTGTGGAGTAAATGGTGTTGTTAAATGGTATGATGATAAGGTCGTTTTAGCAATCAATGATCGTAATTCGTTTGCAGATACATTTTGGTTTTCTCTTTTTCACGAGATTGGTCATGTGTTTCAAAAGAAAAAAACGAAAATCATTATCAACGATAAGGTTTTATCGCAGACAAGTCAAGATTTAGAGAGTGATGCCGATCAATATGCTAGAGATGTTCTTTTGCCGCAAAAAGAATATGACGCTTTATTAAGCCTAGGGTCTACTAGCATTACGTATGACAGAATATGTTCATTTGCAAATAGAATTGGAATTCATCCGGGAATCATTATCGGAAGACTGCAACATGATAAAGTTATTCCGTTTTCTCGTTTCACAAAAATGCGAGAAAAGTATCAAATTATAATGTAACAAAAATGCCTCTGACATAGTCAGGGGCATTTTGATCTAATAAGTTTGTTGTCGGTTATTTTAAAGGGATTAATAGTACATCAATTGAACGTGAGGATAGCTTGGTTATAATATAAAGATCATTAATTTGTTTTTGAAAGGAGACAAGAAATTGGTTGCCGGGCATCTTACGGAAAAGAAGGGGTATTATTACGCTGTTATTAATTTTAAAGACGGCAATGGAAAAAGAAAAACTAAATGGTTTTCTACAGGATTAAAGGTTGAAGGAAACAAAAGAAAGGCAGATGCATTTTTAACGGATATCAGATGTAAATTCGATGTTGAAAAAGAAAACTCAAAAGCCAATGATGCAGCAAATGCTCTTTTTTCGGACTACTTGGAGGATTGGTTGAAAGTTGTTAAGAGTACTATTGCGGTAACCACCTATTCTTCATATTGCAGCATGGTCAGAAAAATAATTGCCCCTTATTTTAAAAACAAAAAGATTACGTTAAGGAATCTTAAGGCGAAGGATATACAGGATTTTTATCTGATTCAGCTTGAAAGGGTCAAAGCAACATCGGTTATTCATTATCATGCTGTTATTCACAAAGCACTGAAATACGCAGTCAAAATTGATTTGATTGATGTAAATCCCTCGGATAAGGTTGAACGTCCAAGAAAAGAAAAATATGTAGCAAGTTTTTATAAAGCGGAAGAAATCAACAAAATGCTTGAACTGTCGAAGTCAACCAAACTAGAGATTCCATTGCTGATAGCTTCTTTTTACGGGTTGAGAAGAAGTGAAGTGATAGGATTAAAGTGGGATGCAATAGATTTTGAGAATAACATTATTACTATTAACCACACAGTTACAAAAACAAACATTGACGGAAAAAGTCAAATTGTATTATTGGATTCCACAAAATCTCAATCGAGTTTAAGAAGTCTTCCTTTGGTTCCCTTTATTAAAACAAGGCTTGAACAGCTGAAAGAGGAACAAGAGCAAAACCGAAAGAAACATGGTCACTCATACAACAAGGCATATGAAGGCTATTTATGCGTTAATGAAACAGGAAATATTATATCCCCCGATAATCTTACAAAATCCTTTAAACTGTTTCTGAAAAGAAACGGTCTGAAAGAAATACGGTTTCACGATTTGCGCCATAGTTGCGCCAGCTTACTTTTAGCTAATGGTGTGCCTATGAAACAGATTCAGGAATGGTTGGGCCACAGCGATTACTCAACAACCGCTAATTATTATGCGCATCTTGATTTTAATTCCAAATGGATTTCGGCAAACGCCATGATTACCGGTCTAGGATACGACAATGATTAATATTTTTATAAAAACCGAAGTTTTTTCATGAGTTTAGTTCGGGTTCGAATTAAGGATCAAAATGGAGAGAACTCAGGAGAGAACTGCGATTTTTCTCGATTTTTTTGACCTTTGTTCAAAAAAGGAAGACCCCCTGAAAACCTAATGTTTTCAAGGGGTTTCGGTCTGGCGGAGAGTTAGGGATTCGAACCCTAGGTGAGTTTCCCCACACAGCATTTCGAGTGCTGCACCTTCGACCTCTCGGACAACTCTCCGTATATGGAGCTACTAGTCGGACTCGAACCGACGGCCTGCGCATTACGAATGCGCTGCTCTACCAACTGAGCCATAGTAGCATGTACCCGACTATTATAATGGATGTGTGTTATTTTTTCAAGTGTTTTTTTGATTTTATTTCAGAAAAAAGGAGCAAGCCCGTGGCCTGCTCCTTTTATTTTATAATTATCTGTTGTTGATAAGCTTTGTAAGCTCTACCGGGTCAACAATTTTGCCGTCCTTGTAAACACGCATTTTGCCTGAAGCAATTTCGTCAATAAGGATAACTTCGTCGTTATTGTAGCCGAACTCAAACTTAATATCCCAGAGGTCAAGACCGATTGATTTAAGATCATCTGCAACAATCTTGGTGATTGCAAGAGTCTGAGCCTTCATGCTTTCAAACATTTCGGGGCTCATAATGCCGAGAGCTGCAAGGCCTTCACCTGTTACAAGGGGATCGCCCAGAGCGTCATTCTTGAATGTGCACTCAACATAGCCGCCTTCAAGAACTGTACCGTCAGCAATGTATTCGCCGTATCTGCGGATGAAGCTGCCTGTTGCAACAAGGCGGCAGATAACTTCAAGACCGTGGCCGAAAACTTTACCGGGAAGAACTTCCATTGTTGCGTCATCAAGATTTGCGCTTACATAGTGAGTCTTGATGCCTGCATTCTTGAGAAGCTCAAAATAGTGGATTGATGTTTCAAGGTTTGCCTTGCCGATGCCTTCGATGGTAAGACCGACTGTATTTTCACCGGGATCGAAAACGCCGTCTTTACCTGTGCAGTCGTCCTTGAATTTAAGCATTACGTTGCCGTTATCAAGAGAATAAACGTCTTTTGTTTTGCCTTCATAAATCTTTTTCATGGTTGCAACACTCCTTTTGTTTTAAAAACAATTTTACTTTATCACAATTTATTAAATTTGTATAGATTTTTTTGTGAATTTTTTTGTTTGTTTTTTAATTTTTTTAAATGTTACAAAAATGCACAAATTTTGAGGTGCGGATATATAAAAAATAACAACTGTAATTGTATTGAACCATTGCATTTTTAAAATTTCTCTGCTACAATAAAACCAACATATTTAAGGAGGAAATAATATGCAGTCAATCAAAAAGTACATCGCAGAATTCATCGGCACCTTTGTTCTCGTTCTTTTCGCCTGCGGCACTGCGGCAGTAGTAGGCTGTTCGGCTGAAAACGGAACTGGCTATCTTCTCACGGCACTTGCATTCGGTCTTGTTATCGTTGCAATGGCTTATTCAATCGGCAACATTTCGGGCTGTCACATCAACCCTGCCGTTTCAATCGCAATGCTCGTAAGCGGCAAGCTTTCGGTTGCTGATTTTATCGGCTACGTTGTGGCTCAGTTTGCAGGTGCAACAGCAGGTGCGGCAGTGCTTATGGCACTTGTAGGCAAGGAAAGCGGTCTCGGTGCAAACGCTCTCTACAATGACAGCATCGGTCTTTCGATTCTTATTGAAATCATTCTCACTTTTGTATTTGTTATCGCTATTCTCGGCGTTACATCAAAGGTTGAAAACAGTGCCGTTGCAGGCATCGTTATCGGTCTTTCACTTACACTTGTTCATATTCTCGGAATTTCATTCACAGGCACATCCGTTAACCCCGCAAGAAGCTTCGGCCCTGCAATCCTTGTAGGCGGCGACGCACTTTCAAGCGTATGGGTATTCATCGTTGCTCCTATTATCGGCGGTATACTTGCGGCTCTTGTTTACAAATTCCTTTCCTGCAAAAAAGACTGATAAATTACAATTATCAAAGGGGATGTGCATCGGCACATCCCCTTTTTGTTATATGTTGAGAAAAGCTTTGAAATCCGCAATATATTTTTCTGCCGCTGTGCCGTCACTGCTTTCGGCAAAAATTCTCAGCAGAGGTTCCGTACCCGAAAAACGGCATATTACAAAGCTGTCGTCGGCAAAATAAACCTTGCATCCGTCTTCGTAATTCACTCTTGTTATTTCAGTTCCGAAATCGGGCAGTTTCTTTTCAACCATAATGATTTCATTGATTTCCGCTTTGCGTTCAGGTGCAAACACAAGGTTATCCTCAACCATGGTGTGCTTGCCGAACCGGGCTTCAAGCTCATCGATAAGCTCCGTAGGCGACTTACCCGTTACGCTTACCATTTCGGCAAAAAGTGATGCGGCATAAACCGAATCCTTGCCGTGAATATGACCTCTTACGGTAAGACCGCCTGAGGATTCGCCGCCTAAAACGGCATCAATCTCATCGATTTTTGATGAAATATATTTGAAACCTACGGGCACTTCGTAGCATTTTTCGCCGAAGCTTTCCGCAATTTTATCAAGCATATGTGTTGTGGCAAGGTTACGCACAACGCCGCCTTTCCAGCCCTTGTACTTCACAAGATAATAGTAAAGCATACAAAGAATTTCGTTGGCATTTATGTATCTGCCGTTTTTATCAACAATACCCAGTCTGTCACCGTCTCCGTCCATAGCTATACCGAAATCATAGCCGCCGCGGATAACCATATTGCTGAGATTTGCAAGGGTTTTCTCGCTGGGTGCAGGCATCTGACCGCCGAAGTACGCATCCTTGTTGAGATTGATTGTATCAACCGTGCAGCGTGCTGTGTAAAGTATAACCTGCAACGGGTACGCACCTGAACCGTGCATTGTATCGAAAAGCACTCTCAGACCTCTGTCACGCAGAGCTTTCATATCAAGCAGGTCAATGATATCGTCGAGAAATTTGTTGAATGGGCTGTGAAGATAAACAACCTTACCTTCCTCGACAGCCTTGTCAAAATCGGTGAAATCAACAGTTGCGGTTTCTTCAATAAGCTGTTCAATTCTTTCCGTAACTTCAAGGGGAGCATCTCTGCCTTCGTCAACAAAAAGCTTTATGCCGTTGTAGCTTGCAGGATTATGACTTGCAGTGATTTCAATGCCGTAGTGAAGCCCCTTATCCTTAACGGTGTGCATAATAAGAGGAGTAGGTGCTGAACGGTTAAGAAACCATACTTCAATTCCGCCCTCTGCAAGAACCTCTGCAACCCATTTTGCCGCACTTTCAGAAAGAAATCTGCGGTCATAGCCGATAATGATGGGTTTTCCTGCTTTGTTTTCTTCACGGGCAAGTGCAAGAATACCTGCCGCAACCAGACGGATATTTTCACAAGTAAAATCGTAGCCGATTACAGCTCTCCATCCGCCTGTACCGAATTTAATCATTTTCCATCCCTCCGTTTTATTGTTCCTTTATCATTTTAGCACATAGTTTAATGGTAATGTTATAAAAATAGCCATTATATTTACAATTTCGGCTCATTTTTTGTTGAAAAAACTTTTTTAATAAGTTATAATCGAACCGAGGTGAAAAATTTGGATTATTTCAGAACAGAATTAAGCAGACCTCTCACCATTGACGGAATTTACACAATTCACTATTTTGAATACACCAAGGATTTTGCATATTCGGGTGAGTTTCACGATTTCTGGGAGATTGTATATGCAGATAAAAAAAGCGTGGTCATAACCGCAGGCTCGAAAGAAATGACTCTCAACGCAGGTCAGATGTATATTCACAAACCCAATGAATTCCACAAAATCCGCTGTGACGGAACAAGCGCCGCAAACTCGGTTATTCTTTCTTTTGACTGCTCCTGCGCTGAGCTTATGAACATTGCAGGCACGGTAATCACCTGCACAAACAGCGAAAGAAAGCTTATGGGGCTGATTATTGAAGAAGCAACCGATGCGTTTTCAACACCTTTGGGCACGCCTTATACAAGTGTGCTTGAAAAATCAAAAAACGGCAGATTCGGCTGTGAACAGCTTGTTCAGCTTTATATGGAACAGCTTCTCATAAGCCTTATCAGAGGCAACCGCCGTACCGTGGAAATAAAAAAAGCAGACAGCGGAACTCTTCTGCTCCGTATCTGCGATTTTCTTGAAAACAATGTTGAAAAAAAGCTTGCCTTTGACGATATCCGGAATGAATTCAATACCTCCGCATCGGTTATAAAACGCCTTTTTCAAAACAATATGAGCTGCGGAATAATGGAGCATTTTACACGGCTGAAAATCGACGCAGCCAAACGAATGATAAGGGAAAACGAATATAATTTCACCGAGATTTCGGAAAGGCTGGGCTTCAACACCCCCCAGTATTTCACCGCTGTTTTTCGCAGAATTTCAGGAATGTCACCCTCGGAATACGCTTATTCGGTAAAATCAAAATTCAGCGAAGATTAACCTTCACTTCTTCGTCAACCGTCATTGAGTCGGGGGTTACAATGCAATCCATTGCAATTATTCTGACACCCTTTTCTTCCGCGTTTCTCAGAGCATCACCGAATTCGGGGTGCATTTCGTCGTGAGGCACAAAACACTTCATCCCCTTCATCTGAATAACAAAAAGTATGTATGCCTCATACCCGCTTTCAAGGCTGGAAACCAGCTCGTTTATGTGCTTTACACCTCTTTCAGTAGGTGCATCGGGGAACATTGCAACACCGTCATATTCAAGGGTAACCCCCTTGACTTCAAGAAAGATTTTACGGTTGCCGTCTTCGATATAAAAATCAAAACGGGATTTCCCGAAGGTTTTTTCACGCACAATGACCGCATTTTCAGAAAATAATCCGCCGTTTCTCAGCCATTCCTCTGCCGCCGCATTGGGAATCTGAGAATCCATATTCACAAGCAGAATACCGCTGTCGGTTTGCTTTTCAACAGCAATCAAGTCGTATTTCGTTTTTCTTGCAGGGTTATCGGATATTTCAAGGTAAACCCTTACATCGGGCACAAGAAGTTCTCTGCATCTGCCCGTATTTTTTACGTGAACGGTCTGTATTTCACCGTCAATTTCAACCTGTGCAATGAATCTGTTGGGGCGGCTGATGAACCTTCCCTGAGTAACTTTTTTGTATTTCAAATGAATACACCTCATAAATAATTTAAAATAAAAAAGATTTTATGTCAATGCCCGATTATAATATTGATTATTCGGAATGTATGTGATATTATTTAAAATAGATTAATTTGTAAATTTACACCGAAAGGAATTGATAATATGGCAAAATATCTTATCGTTAATGCAGATGACTACGGAATGTGCAATGCCGCAAACCAGGCTGTTGCAGAGCTTTTTGAAGGCGGTTTTCTTAAATCCGCAACCGTAATGATGCCCTGTCCCACTGCAAGAGATGCAGTTGAATTCTCAAATGCTCATCCCGAATATGCAATCGGTATTCACCTTACAATGACAAGCGAATGGGGCAAATACCGCTGGAAGCCCCTCACAAACGGCAAAACCCTTATTGACGAAGAAGGCTTTATGTGGCATGAAAGCGACCAGGTTGAGAAAAACGCTTCGTATGAAGACCTTGAAGCTGAAATCCGTGCACAGATTGACCTTGCTCACAGCTGGGGAATGAAGCCCTCACACACCGATAACCATATGGGCTCACTTTACGGTCATTACACAGGCAGACTGGGTCTTGCAAAGATGACTCTCCGTGTATGCGGTGAATACGGCTATGCATACCGTCTTTATACAAAGCACGACAAAAGAATCTGTCCCAACGGCACACCCTATTTCCTCTATGCCGCAATCACTCTTCTTTCAAAGAAATGGGGCAAGAAATACAACGTTGTTATTCCCGATTACCTTCTTTTCCCCGATTGGAATGACGATATGCGCGTAAGCTATGAAACATACAGAGACACCATTCTTAAAATCTGGGCAGATATCCCCGAAGACGGTGTTACCGAAACCTTTATCCATCCCTCGGTTGAAAGCGATGAGCTTAAGGGTATTACCGGCAGATGGAAGGACAGAGTATGGGAATATCAGCTTATGAAGGACCCCTATACTCACAAGTATCTTAAAGACCACGGCGTTGAGCTTATCAGCTACAGAGAACTCATCAAAATGAAGGGCGGCAAGGTAATGGGTTAATACCCGTTACAGAAAGCTTATTTACAGTGTCAATAAACAATGCCCACGGTGCATAACCGTGGGCGTTGATTTTTATTATGCAAGAAGCACATCCGAAATAAGCATTACGCAAAAGCCTGCAAGCAGGGCATATGTTGCACCCGTTTCGCTTCCGTGGGCGTGGGTTTCGGGTATCATTTCATCGCTGATTACATAAAGCATTGTTCCGCCTGCAAAAGCAAGTGCAAAAGGCAGAACCGCCGATGCAATACTTACCGCAAAATATCCCAGAAGCGTTCCTGCAACTTCAATAAGTCCCGTTGCAAGGGCACAGAGAAAGGTTCTTCTTGGTGTTATTCCTGCCGCCAGCATAGGACCGATAATAACCATACCCTCGGGAATGTTCTGCAAAGCGATACCGCCTGCAATCAGAAAAGCCTCGGATGTGTTACCCGAACCAAAGCCTACACCTGCCGCAATGCCTTCGGGCAGATTATGAATTGCAATGGCAGTTACAAAAAGCAAAACTTTATCAAGCTTATCACCGCCGCGGCCTTCCTTTTCCGCACCCACCAATTTATGCATATGTGGAACAAGCTTATCAATAAGGTTAAGACATACCGCACCTGTGAATATGCCTGCCACGGTGATAATCAGCCCGTATTTTCCGCCATATTCAACAGAAGGTACTATAAGCCCCAGCACAGCCGCCGCAAGCATAACACCTGCCGCAAAGGCAAGAACTATATCACTGAATTTATGTGAGATTTTTTTGAATACGAAGCCTGCAACGGAGCCGATTACGGTTGCACCGCCGACACCCAGTGCAGTCAGAAGTACCATTTCCATAAGTAACCTCCTTTTTCATTCTTTAATTCATAATATGCAGACTGTGTAACAAAGCCCCGGTAATTCCGGGGCTTTTTATTAATATTCTTCGGTATATTCCGTATCTTCGTCGTAGTACTCCGTGGTATCCTCTTCATAATAACCGCTGTCGTCTTCGCTGTAATCCGTATTTTCTTCGTAATATTCCGTGGTTTCGTCATCGTCGAAGAAGGACGGTATTGTAAAGGAAGGAAGCGTTATTTCGGGCCGTGTATAACCATTATCCGGCCAATCAAAAATACTGCGGCGTGTCGTGGTTTCATCATCGTAATAATAACGGGTTTCGTCGCTGTTATAGTCATTATAATCGCTGTAACCGTTATTCACCGAATTTGTTCCCTTTGCAAAATCGATTGCGGAAACATGGGTTGCAGGGTCAATTTCGATATTGGTCTGACCGTAAAGAGCAAGCTGAAGCTCCCTTGCCGCCTTGATGTAGTCAACAATCCACACATCAAGGTAGCCCGAATACGTGCGGAAACCGCTTACGCCGTAGCGAAGCTCTTCTGAAGGCTCAACCATACTGACAATATCGTATTTAAGCCAGCCCTCGGCAAGTGCCTGTGTACCGAGCGAAAGAATTTCGCTGGTCTTGATATTGGTTGTGACATAAGGCAGAAAGGTTTCGATTGCATAGTTAAGGTCACTTAATGACGAAGCTTTCACATTTCTGATAACCGAGCTGATAAGCTCACGCTGTCTTCTTGTTCTTTCAACCTCGCTGTCAAGCTTTCTTATTCGGGCATAGATAAGCGCCTGCTCGCCGTTGAGACGAACACTTTCGCCGCTTGTGAAGCCCTTAACCCTCGTTGTGCGGTTCATAAAACTCGCCTCGGCTTCCGTAATGGGAACAGATACACCGCCAAGAGCATCAATAGCCGCCTTGAAGGACTTATAGTTTATGGAAACATACTTATCAATTTTGACTTTATAGTTATCGGAAAGAACCTCCATAAGTGATGCCGCACCGCCCCAGCCGTAAGAATGGTTGGTTTTGCAGTATCTCTCACTGCCGTTGATATTCATATATGTGTATGAATCACGCAGGAACGAGGAAATTGTTATGGTTTTTGTTTTCGTATTCACAGAAACCAGCATTGTCGAGTCTGAACGGTGTGAACCGTCCTCATCATCCTCACCGATAAGCAGAACGTTGATAACCTTTTTGCTGTAAATTTTTTCGCCGCCGTTGGTTGCCCAGGATCTGAGCCAATCCTTGATTGAATTCGCATCGGCAATATCCGAAATCGTGTTGAAAGAAAGGTTTTCGTCGATTTCTTCATTGGCAAAGGTTGCGTCGGGATTACCGAAACGGCCGTCACTCTGATTTATAAGCCCGATAAGCTTTCTCAGGTAAGCTCCGCCTGCCGCCGAAACAACAAGAACAAGGCAGATGAAAATGCTGAGAAACGCTTTAAGATTTCTCTTCTGGTTTCTGAGAAAGAAGGGCTTGAACTTGAATTCCCAGAAATATTTTATTTTGTTTTTAAAACCCTTCGGCACACTGTAGCTTGTGATATCCTCAAAGCCTCCGGATTTTTTTTGCCTTTTTTCGCTCAAAAAATCACCCACAAAATTTTTACGTCTTTAAAATCGTATTATAGCACATATTTCCGCAAAAGTTAACACTATATGCAAAATTTGCTTTTAAAATTTTTATGAACAGTTATATTCTTTCAAGAAAAGCGGCGTTTACCCAGCCCCTTACACCTGAATATTCAACATAAGCCCATCCTCTGACAGAATTGAGCACCGTAAGATTTGTACCGTTGGGAATTTTTATAAGTGACTGAGAATCCTTATCGGCCTTTTCACGGACATTAAGCACACCGCCGTTTGTTTTGACTCTGTAGTTACCCAGAGCAACGGGCTCCGCATCAGCAATCACATCAATGTTACGGTAAACTTTGCCGTCTTTAAGCTCCTCGCCGTATACTTCATACATTTCGCTGACGGTTACAAGCTTGAATCCCTTTTCAACAAGTGCAGGCACAATGATTTCACAAAGGTCGGCAGTAAAGCCGTAAATATCGTGCATAAGCACAATATCGCCTCTTGCAGCACTGTTTACCACTTCTTCCGCTATTCTCTTAAGATCCGCATTGCGTTGTTCTTTCGTTCTGTCCTCATTGGAAGAATCCTTGTTTTTCCAATCAAGAGTATCAACATTCCACTGAATGATAGGCATACCGATTTTCTTTTCAATGCCGTCAAAATTGCCGCCGGGTGCACGGAAAACCTTCACATCAATTCCTGCAAGCTCTTTGAGAAGCTTGTTTGGTGTATCAACCTGATGCCTGAGTTCCGCCTCACTGCACTTCATAAGATTTTTATGACCCTGGGAATGATTTCCGATTTCACAGCCTATGGAATGGGCACGCTTTATTGTGGAAATATTTTTTTCAATATTGTAGCCCACAACAAAAAACGTTGCGGTACTGCCGTTCTTTTCAAGCACATCAAGAATACGGTTGGTTGATGTTGCGGAAGGTCCGTCATCAAAGGTAAGAGCAATCAGATTATCCTTTGATGTGTATTTTGACGCAGGCTTTGTTTCCGACTGAGTTGATGCCTCGGTCTGATTTCCTGTGGTTTCCTGTGTTCCCGGTTTCTTTCCGTCTGTGCAGGAAGTAAGTATCATAAGTCCGCACAGCACAAGTGCCGTAACAACGGCAATCAGCTTTGTTTTTTTCATTTTTTGTTCCCCCGAATTTTATCCTTATATATTATTATATATCCGTTTTTTCGACTTTATTTTACAAAAAAGAAAAATAACCCCATTTCACGAATTTTAACAGTTTTGTAATTTTTTGCTTTTTCAGTAGGGCTGTCTCAATAAGATGAAGAAGACGTTTTCTTCCGACGACAGGCGTATGCGATACGTCATGTCGGAAAAAACGGCTAAAAAGAAACATGTAAAATATTTCAAATCAAGCACAAAAGCCAAAATGGCTTGCAACGGTACGGTTACCAATGCAAGCCATTTCTTATTTTTTAGTTTCTTTTGTTCTTCGCTTAGTGAGACAGTCCTCACACAAATTTTATTGTAAGAATCTTCTTACCCGTAATTTCAAACTCTGCAAAGCCGTCGTTATCAACGGTAAGAGGCTCGCCGTCGATTTCTTCAAGAGTAACAAGCCTGATTTCTTTCCACTTATTTCCCGAATATGCGGGAAGCTCAAATTCCGCAACCTGTCTTTCAACTGGTGACTGTGCCTTCTCAATGGGAGCTATGCCGCCGTTGAGACGAATTGCATTTTTGATTGTCTTGTCTGAGGGATTGAAGAGTCTGATGATGTAACCTTCGCCGTCCTCGCTCTTTTTGATTGCGCTGACATTGAGGTTTTCGTCCTTGAGTTCAAGGAATGCGTGAGTAAGAGGATTCTTGCCGTGTGCGGTAGGTGCAAGCTGACCGGCGGTAAGGTAGAGATTGAATCTTTCGCTCTCCTGCCATACGTTGCCTTCCTCCCAGTCGCCTCTGTGGGGCATAAATGCATAACGGAAGGTATTGACACCGATGCACTGTGAGCCCTTATCCCAATCGCTGTAGTTCTGCATATCGGCAGTTACGCATATACGCAGAGGATATGCACGGATAAGTGAAAGGTAAAGTGTGTTGCACTCATCGTCTGCAGCCTCATAAGCCTTAAGACCTGTGTTGAGAAGTGCAGCACCGTTAACACCATCAGTAAGGTCAACAAATGAATTCATAGGATGCTCTGTCATGGGAATTTCGTCATAAAGCGAGTAATCGGGCAGTGCCACAGGACGCTTCACAACGTCAAACTGACCCTGAGCATAGGAGAATTCAGACTTGATGTTGGTGGGGAATGCTACCTGAAGGTAGTGGTCCTCACAGCGGTTGTTGATTGTTGTTTCGATTTCAACAAATCTTGCACCCTTGCGGAGAGTAACAACGCTGTCAATATCAACGGGAAGCTTGTGTTCGCTCCTTGATTTTTCATCTGCGGAACGCTTTTCGGGAAGCATCCAGCGCATTGAAACTTTGTATGCTGTTTCAAATTCACCGTCACGGAGCAGAGTGATTGTTGCCTGCTCATTGAGAGTAGTGAAAATCTCGTTGAATTCAGGCACAAAATGCTCCCAGGGATTACCGATTTCGCCGCCATCCTTAAAGTAACCAAGGTTTTCGTAAACTCTGCCGCTTTCCTTTTCGGTAACATTGTAAGTACCGTTGCTGTTGAAGGTAACACGGAGATATTCATTTTCCATAACCTGATTTGCTCTGAGAAGGGTTACGGGAGTTGTTGCACGGACATTGTAGAGAGGAGTAAGTCTGTAAGTCTTATAGCCCATTGCAGGAATATCAGAAACCTCTGCCGCAATAAGATACTGCTCGGTGTGAAGCACATTTGCGGTATCGTTGGGATTCTGGATAATCTGAGCATTTGACTTGTTTGAAGAAATAATCTGATACTTGATTTTGTTGCCGTCTTCATCAAGAAGCGCAAAGCTGTCCGCCTTCCACTCGGCAGGAATTTCAACACGGAGATTGACGGTTTCTGTTCTCTTGAAGGGTGCGGGATTGAACACTACAACCGCCGCATCGTCACGGCTCCATGAACGAAGGTCGATATCACCTGCAATATCCATAAATGCACGCTCAAACACACAGCTTGAAAGCTCTCGTGACTGTCTGTAACGTGACATAACATCCTCATAAACAACGTCTCTGCCGCAGGAACCGATGCTGTCGTGACCGTGATTCTGGAGAAGATAGTTGTATGAAAGGTCAATGAAGCCCTGAGGATAGGGTGCGCCTGCAAGTGAAGCGAATACAGCAAAAGGCTCGGCATAGTTGATGAGTCTTCTTTCTGTATCAAAATTCTCCTGCTTGATGTATGTTCTTGCTGAAAGAATCCATCCGCAAAGGATGCTTACGCTGCCCTTGGTGTAGGGATCGCGCATCTCACCCTTAAGCACGGGTGAATTGGGGTCAAAATTATCAATAATGCCCTGCTCCATTTCAGCAAGGGTGCTGTGGAAAACATCTGCATCGGGAAGTGCCGCATCAAGATCTTTGATAAGCTGAACCTCTCGTGCGTCGGGGCAGGATGAATCGTGACCTGCTGACCAGAAGCGGTGGCTTGTTGTCCAGTCTGCATCCTGTTCTTTTACAGCCTGCTCAGCTCTTGCCTGAATGTTTTCACTGTGATACTCATAGAAGGGATGTGTGTACTGATAGTCAAGCTTCCAGTCACGGTCAATAAGCTTGAACACACCGTTATTGTCGTTCCAGAGCATATCGCGGTTGTTTTCGTTTGCCTGATTGAAGTAAACGGGTCTCTGAACTACATACCAGATGTTGTAACGGGGTCTTTTACCAAGACGTGATGCCCAGATGCGTGAACCGTCGGGGCTTTCCCAGAAGAATTCGGAACGGGGTGCCTTGTATGTATTGATACCTCTGTAAAATGAAGCAAAGTTAATGCCGAAGCCTGAGTAAATCTGAGGAAGCTGTGAAATCTGACCCCAGCCGAAGGGTGAATAGCCGGTCTTGCTTATGCCGCCCATTTCCTTACCCATTTTATGGCCGAGAAGCAGGTTTCTGATGAGAGCTTCGCTGCCTACGGTGAATTCATCGGGAAGGCAGAACCAGGGGCCGACAGCAATTCTGCCCTCTTTGATATACTTCTGAAGCTTTTCTTTCTTTTCGGGGTAAACTTCAAGGTAATCCTGAATGGGCATTGTCTGAGAGTCAAAATGGAAATGCTTGTATTCGGGATTCTTATCAAGAATATCAAGAAGCATATCCACCATATAGCCCAGCATATGCTGAGTGCGGCGTGCAGAGAAACGCCATTCTCTGTCCCAGTGGGTATTTGATATAAAGTGACACTGGAGCTTATCTTTCTTATCCATAACCGTTCTCCTTATCCTTTAATAATTTTCATAATTTCTTCAAAATTATTGCAGAAGTGCGAGCAAACAGCCTTTGTGCCGCTTGACTCAATGTTGCCGCCTGCGATACCGATTGTTGTGTAGCCTGCAAGACGCACGGAGCAAGCACCTGCACCGCTGTCCTCAATGCCCACAACCCTATTTCTGTCTGCAAAAGCTTCGCCAAGACCTACGATTGAAGTTTCTGAATAAAGCCAGGGATGGGGCTTGGGTGAAAGCTCACCCAGAGTGCCTACACTGCCCTTACGCAGAGGGAAGCCTGCGGAAATTATTGCATCGTAGAAATCCTTGGGGTCGCCCATTCCGAGGGTGCGGAATGCGGAAAGAATTTCAGGCCATGCCTTTTCGTAAAGACCCGAGGTAACAAGACCGATTTTAACGCCCATATCCTTAAGCTCAAGAAGAAAATCCTTGACACCTTCAGTGGGAGTGAATGCACCTTCTTTACCTCTGCCTGCCATAATTTCTTCCATTTCTCTGTGAGTATGCTCGAAGTAGAAATTACGGGCTTTTTCAAGAGATTCGCCGGGGCAGTATTTATCGATACAATACTGCAGATGCTCCGAAACGCTGTGACCCGAAACAAAGGGAAGGTCTGCATCCTCAAGCTCAAACTTGGGGTTGCCCAGCATGCTTGCGGTGCTCATCTGAATAATCCATATCCAGAAATCCTCACTGCGTACGGTTGTGCCGTCAAGGTCCATAAGCACTGCATTGAGAGGATATTCCGTCTTTACGGGGTAAACAGGATAATAAACGGGGTAAGCAATGGCGGATTTGACACCTGCCAGTGTATGACTGCCGAAGGAAACAAACTCAACCTTCTTGTCACCCGTTGCAACAATGCAGTCAACGCCGTTTTTACCGCTTATGAATTTGCCGTCCTCTGTTGTTTCGAGGAGATGAAATCCGCTGTCAGGGCCTATAAGACCCAGATCAGGAATATTGATTGTTTTGTCAAGTAACATCTGAATTTTCCTTTCAAAGTTAAAATCACAAATCATTTTATCACATTAAAGCAAATAAGTAAATCCAATTTTTGAATATTTAAAAAGTTTTTATATTGAAATATACGGATTATGGTGATATACTGTAAAAGATATCACTTCGGAAAGGAAGATATAATTTGGCAGAAATCAAAAATTTTGACGCTGTTGCGGCGCTTGACGCAATGGATGCTCATGTTGACGACTGGCGTGATGCCACAAAAGGCAAGCAGAGAGGCATTTTCTCCTTTGACGACGTTGTTAACGTAAAGCTCAAAACTCTCAAAAAGAGAATTTACACAGACATTGAATCGCTCCCTGCCTGGAAGATGAAGGAATGCATCTACAAGGGCATCGGCGACTATGAATATCTTTATGACGAATGGAAGGACCTCAACGTAGGCGATAAGTGGGGTAACAACGGTTGGAGTGCATTCTTCAAAAATTCATTCGATATCCCCGAGCGTTTCGCAGGCAAGAAGGTTACACTCAACGTTTATTTCGGCGGCGACTCACTTCTTTCACTCAAGGGCAAGCGCTATGAGGATCTTGACCCCTTCCGTAACAGCGTACTTCTTTCAAACGAAGCTGAAGCAGGAAAGCACTACGATGTTGACATTGAATCATACTATGTATGGCATTCAAACGAATCAACCGTAAAAACTCTCTCCTGCTCATTCATCGGTGTTGTTGACCCCGTAATCGAAGAAGTTTACTGGGATTTCAAGGCTGTTTTCAATGCACTGTTTATGCCTGTTCTTGATACAGGTCTTGCTGAAATCATCAGAGCTGCCCTTAAAGAAGCTTTCACTCACGTTAACTTTGATGTTGACGGTGACGAGTTCAAGGCAGGTCTTCTTGAAGCTCAGAAGGTTCTCAAAGAAAAGGTTTACAACAACCCCAACTATAAAACAGAAGGCACTCTTTCACTTGTAGGCAACTCACACCTTGACATCGTGTTTATGTGGGCTTACAAGGAGTATGTGCGTAAGCTTGGCAGAACACACGCAACAATGCTTCGCCTTATGGAGCAGTACCCCGACTTCATTTTCTCACAGAGCACAGCACCCACATACATCGAAATGGAAAAGCGCTACCCCAATATGTTCAAGCAGGTTAAGCAGCGCATTGAAGAAGGCAGATGGGAATACATCGGCGCAATGTGGGTTGAGCCTGACTGTAACCTTGTTTCGGGTGAATCATTTGTCCGTCAGCTTCTCCACGGCGTAAGATACGCTGAAAAGACCTTCGGCATTACTCCCAAAACCTGCTGGGTGCCCGACGTATTCGGCAACGGCTACGCAATGCCCCAGATTCTTAAAAAGGCAGGCGTTGAATATTTCGTAACCCACAAAATGGGTATCTGGAACGATACAAACCCCTGGCAGTACAGCACCTTCTGGTGGGAAGGTCCCGACGGCTCAAAGGTATTCTCAATCGTTCCTCCCACTCACTTCATCGGCACAGTTGAGGCTGACTCACTTAAGATGAACTGGAAGAAGTACACTGACAAGGCAACCATCGGCGAATCAATGTATTGCTACGGCTGGGGTGACGGCGGCGGCGGTGTTGACACCGAAATGCTTGAATACGCAAAGCGTTACAAGAGCTTCCCCGGCCTGCCCGAAACAAAGACAAGCAAGATTGAAGATTCACTTGCAAGAATGAAGGCAAACGCTACCGATACAAACATCCCCACCTGGAAAGACGAGCTTTACCTTGAGGAGCACAGAGGTGTTCACACCACAAAGGCACTCCTCAAAAAGCTTAACAGATACAGCGAAAATCTTTACCGTCAGGCAGAAATCTTCGCTTCAATCGCAATGAAATACGGCTATGAGTATCCTCTCGAAAAGCTTAATGAAGGCTGGCAGATGATTCTCACAAACCAGTTCCACGATTCACTTCCCGGTTCACATATCACCGAAGTATTCGGCGATCTTTGCGCTATCTATGACGATATCATCAAGATTGGTGAGTCCGTTCGTGACGAGGCTCTCAATGTAATCGCAGGCAACATCAGCGGCGAAGCAAAATACGGCAAGCCCTTTGCTCTGTTCAACTCCCTCGGCGTTGCAGCAACCTCAAAGGTTGAGCTTCCCTACAAGGATGTTGAAATCTACGACGCAGAAGGCAACAAGGTTCCCGTTCAGGCATACACAAAGCTTGACGGCACAAAGGTTCTTGTTTTCGTAGCAAAGGATGTTCCCGCAGTAGGTTATAAAGTATATTACACCAAGGATGCTGCAGTTCCCGCTGCAAAGGCAATTGAAAGCGCAGATGTTGAAAACGCAAGCTTCAGCCTTAAGTTTGACGCAGCAGCAGAGCTTGTTTCAATCTTTGATAAGAAGAACGGCAGAGAAGTTCTTGAAGGTAAGGGTAACGTATTCCGCATTTACGAAGACCTTCCCGGCAAGTACGATGCTTGGGATATCGTTGCAACCTACACAGACCGTCAGTTTGACACTGAGGCAGGCAAGGTTGAGAGCGTTATCAGCGGTGACGTATTCACCTGCGTTACAATTTCAAAGAACATAATGAAATCAGTTCTCAAGCAGAACATCATCGTTTACAATGAGCTTGACAGAATCGATTTTGATACATTCATCAGCTGGCACGAGCAGGAAAAACTTCTCAAAGTAGGCTTTGATGTTGATATCAAGGCTCAGAAGTTCACCAGAGATATTGCTTACGCAACAATTGAAAGCTCAAACTACCGCCACAATCCCTATGACAAGGCAAAGTTTGAAGTTTCTGCTCATAACTTCATCGATATGTCCGAAGACGGTTACGGCCTTTCAATCCTCAACGACTGCAAGTACGGTTATGAGGTTGACGGCCAGAGAATGATTATCACGCTTCTCAAGGCTCCCATGAATCCCGACCCCAAATCAGACAGAGGCGACCACTACTTCACATATTCACTCTATCCCCACGCAGGCTGCTGGAAGGATGCAGAGACACTCGTAAGAGGTCTTGAAATCAACAATCCCATGCTTCCCGTTGAGCTTGCAGAGGATGCAAAGGGTGCTGAAAGCGGTTCATTCATCAGCGTTGACGGCAAGAATGTTACTCTTGAAGCAGTCAAGAAGTGCGAAGACGAAGATGCATACATTGTTCGTTTCGTTGAAAAGTCAGGCAGAAGAACAAAGGTTAACGTTCAGTTCTTTGCTGAAATCGCAAGCGTTGCAGAGTGTAACCTCCTTGAACGCGAGGATGTTGCCGCAGATATCGCAAGCGGCAGTGCAATGAGCTTTGAAATCAACCCCTTTGAAATCAAGTGCTACAAAGTTAAAGTAAAGTAATTTAAAGCGAATAAGACCTCCGAAGAAAAGCTCTTCGGAGGTCTTTTGCTTTATGAAATTTAAAAATATGATGATATTCTGCCAACAAAATTCACGGCAATTTCAAGTATCCTGTGAAAACCGTCGAGGGTTTCAGGTCTGCTGAGCCATTCCATAAGGTCAAATCCGAAAACAGAAAGAATTTTGTCGATTGTCCCCACAACGATTGCAAGAGGTATCATCCAGAAACCTACGAATGCCATATAATCACTCCTTTCGTAATGATTATAGCATTCTTGCCGACCCAAACAAGAAACCCTGCTTTACAAAGGCAAAAATCTTTGTAAAGCGGGGTTTACATATTCATATTAACCTAAAATTTTCAGTGCACCCGTGGGGCAAACCTCTGCGCACTTGCGGCAATCCTTGCAAACGGCAATTCTTTCGCTGCCTTCAAATTCGGGTTTGATAACCGTCTTGAAGCCTCTGCCTACAAGGCCGAGTATGCTCTCGCCCGCAATTTCCTTACAGGCACGGACACACATATTGCAAAGAATACATTTGCCCTGATCACGCTCAATGGTAACAAGCCTTGTTTCTTTGAAACAGGCGTGCTTTTCACCTGCAAGCCTTGCAGGGTCAATGGGGTCAAAGTTTGCATACTTTATAAGACGGCAATCCTTGAAGTCGTGGCAGCCGCATTCAAGGCAGCGTTTCGCTTCGCCTCTTGCCTGCTCCTCTGTAAAGCCGTTGAGCACAGCCTCAAAATTATGCTTTCTGTATTCGGAGTCTTTCACCGACATAACCGCCCTTGCTTTCTTTTCACGGTCAGCAAGCATTTCTGCGGTTACCTTACGCTCGGAATAATAGGGCTTGGGGAAATCCATAGGCATGCCGAGGAGATATGCATTGATTGCTCTTGCGGCTACATTTGCCTCTGCAATAGCATCAATGGCAATTGACGCACCGTTGTTTGTTGCATCACCTGCGGCAAACACGCCTTCAATATCAGTAAGGCAGGTTGTTTCGTCAGCCTGAATTGTTCCCCAACCGGTTATACCGATTGCTTCAAGTCCCGAAGGAGCATATTTCTGACCGATAGCCGAAATAACCGTATCAACATCAAGAATTCTGAACGCACCTTCAACGGGTACGGGCTTTCTTCTGCCCGAAGCATCAGGCTCGCCAAGCTCCATAATCTGAAGCTTAACTGCCTTTACCTTGCCGTTTTCACCGATGATTTCATCGGGATTTGTAAGGAAAAGGAAGTCAACGCCTTCTTCGATTGCTTCTTCGATTTCTATATCCTCAGCAGGAGCCTCGGCTCTTGTTCTTCTGTAAATTACATAAACATTTTCAGCACCGCATCTTACGGCTGTACGACAGGCATCCATTGCGGTGTTACCGCCGCCTACAACGGCAACATTTTTGCCGATCTCGGGGATGTTACCCATATTGACTTCACGGAGGAAATCGATACCGCTGAGTACGCCTTCAAGCTCTTCGCCCTTGCAACGCATACTGCTGCCCTTCCAGGCACCAACGGTTACAAGCACCGCATCCGCACCGTTCCTGATTTCTTCAAAGGAAATATCCTTGCCAACCTTAACATTGTTTTTCATTTCAACGCCAAGCTTTGCGATGGCTTCAACCTCTTTTGCAAGCACAGCCTTAGGCAGACGGTATTCGGGGATACCGTAGCGGAGCATACCTCCCATTTCGGGCATTGCTTCGTAAATTGTTACATCGTGACCCGAAAGACGGAGATAATATGCTGCTGTCAGACCTGCGGGACCGCCGCCGATAATTGCAACCTTCTTACCCGTTGACTCCTCGCAGACTGCGGTATAGGGATCGCTTGAAGCAAGGTCATTATCCGCCGCAAATGCTTTGAGGTATGCAACAGAAAGAGGTTCTTCAACAAGTCTTCTGCGGCAGTTTGACTCGCAGGGATGGGGGCAAACTCTGCCGATTGATGCAGGAATGGGAATTTTTTCTTTGATTATCTTAACAGCTTCCTTATCATCGCCGTTTGCAATAGCTTTAAGGTAGCCCTGAATATCGGTATGTGCAGGGCAATTAAGTGAGCAAGGAGCAACACAGTCGCCTTCGTGGTCACTCATAATGAGCTCAAGGGCAATTTTTCTTGCCTTTTTAACACGGGGAGTTTCACTGCTGAGCACCATTCCGTCTGCGGCAACGGTAGCGCAGGCTCTAATAAGCTTTGGCATACCTTCAGCTTCAACAAGACAAAGACCGCAGGCACCATAAAGTTTGAGCTGTCCGTTGTAGCAGAGATTGGGAATTTCAATGCCGTTTGCGGCGGCTATATTCAGCACGGTTTCGCCTTTGTTTGCGAAACATTCCTTGCCGTTGATTGTAACTTTAATCTGTTCCATTTTGCCGCCTCCTTTATTCTACGATTATTGCACCGAAGCGGCAGGAATTCACACACTGACCGCAACGGATACAGATATTATCATCAATAATATGTGCCTTTTTGACTTCTCCGCTGATTGCCTTTGCAGGGCATTTCTTTGCACAGAGAGTACAGCCCTTACACTTATCCGCATCAATGGAGTAGGTAAGCAGGTCAACACATTCCTTTGCAGGACACTTCTTATCCTTGATATGTGCTTCGTATTCGTTTCTGAAATATCTTATGGTTGTAAGCACGGGATTGGGCGCCGTCTGACCGAGACCGCAGAGTGCACCGTCCTTGACAGCTTCGCAAAGCTCTTCAAGAAGCTCAATATCCCCTTCCTTACCTTCACCTTTTACGATACGGGTAAGAACTTCCTGCATTCTTGCAGTGCCTATACGGCAGTGCACACATTTACCGCAGGATTCAAGTGCCGTGAAGTCAAGGAAGAATTTAGCCATACCCACCATACAGGTGCTTTCATCCATAACAACCATACCGCCTGAGCCCATAATTGCACCCGTTGCGGCAAGTGCTTTATAATCGATAACGGTATCAAGCAGGTGTGCGGGAATACATCCGCCTGAGGGTCCGCCCATCTGTACAGCTTTGAATTCTTTATCGTCACGGATACCGCCGCCGATGCCGTAAATAACATCACGCAGGGTTTTACCCATTGGTATTTCAACAAGACCGCCCTTGCGGATTTTACCCGTAAGCGCAAAAACCTTTGTACCCTTGCTGTTTTCCGTGCCCATTGCGGCAAAAGCTTCGCCGCCGTTATTGATAATCCAGGAAACATTTGCGAAGGTTTCAACATTGTTTATGTTGGAGGGCTTATCCGTATAGCCCTTCTGTGCAGGGAAGGGAGGCTTGAGTCTGGGCATACCGCGTTTGCCTTCAAGGGATTCGATAAGTGCGGTTTCTTCGCCGCATACGAATGCACCTGCACCGGCTTTGATTCTCATATCACAGGAGAAGCCCGTGCCCAGAATGTTATCGCCCAGAAGATTTGCCTTCTTTGCCTGCTCAATGGCGATTTCAAGGTGAGTTATTGCAAGAGGATATTCCGCACGGACATAAACAATCATTTCCTTTGCACCGATTGCATATGCACCTATAAGCATACCTTCAATGAGGCTGTGAGGGTCGGATTCGATAACGGCTCTGTCCATAAACGCACCCGGGTCGCCTTCGTCGGCGTTACAGATAAGATATTTCTCATCACCGGGGCTCTGACGTGCCGCATTCCACTTGAACCAGGTGGGGAAGCCTGCGCCGCCTCTACCTGCAAGACCCGAAACCTTGATTTCTTCAATAACCTGCTCGGGAGTCATTGTTTTAAGTGCTTTTTCAAGAGCCTGATAGCCGTCTGCCTCTCTGTAATCATCAAGAGAAACAGGGTCAATAAGACCGCAGTGACGCAGTGCAATTCTTGTCTGCCTTGAAAGAAATTCTTCATCCTCGGCAGTAATGGCAAGCTTTTCAACAAGTGACAAATCACCGCTTCTTGCGGCTTCAACAATATTCTCCGCATCCTCTGCCTTAACCTTGACAAGACGCTTTACAAGCTCTTTTCCTTCATAAAGGTCAACAATGGGCTCAAGGAAGCACATACCGATACAGCCCGTACTGCCCAGAGCAAAAGGCTCGTTTGCAGTCATAAGGGCTTCGATTGCACTGCGTACCTTTGATGCACCTGCCGCGATACCGCAGGAGCCTTCACCGATTACAACACGCATTTATTTGCCCTCCTTTTCCTGCAAAGCCTTGATTACGGAAACAGCCGAATCGGGGGTAAGATTTCCGTAAGCCTCGCCGTTAATCATAATGACGGGTGCAAGGGAACAGCATCCCAGACAGGCAACGTTTTCAAGAGTGAAAAGTCCGTCTGCGGTTGTTTCGCCGTTGCCTATACCCAGATATTCCGAGATTGCGGCCGCAACCCTTTCGCTGCCGTTAACGTGGCAGGCAGTGCCCTGACAGGCCATAATAAGATATTTACCGATGGGAGTAAGTCTGAACTGAGAATAGAAGGTGGCAACGCCCATAACGTCGGCAGGTGTAACCCCTACCCTTTCGGCAATGCGGTACATTACATCCTTGGGCAGATAGCCGTAGATATTCTGTGCCTTCTGAAGAATGGTGATAAGATTGCCCGATGAACCCGCATATTCGTTAAGAACATCTTCAAGAAGTGAAAAATCGCTCACGGGTCCGTTGCAATTACAACTGCACATTTTATTTCCTCCTGTGTGTTTTATTTGCCGTAACATTTTAAATATAGCATACAATATCGAATCTTGCAATAAAAAACATTTTACAATAAATAAAAGGGAAATGCAAAAGCACTTCCCTTTCGTTTTACCATATTACATTGACTTTAAGTCCGTCAACGGTATATTCCATATCGTGTCTGTAATGATTGTCTATTGCCTCGCAGAAAGCTTCAAGCATTGCCTCATCCTTCATTTCAATGGAGAAGTCAAGGGTCTGACTTTTTGCAGGGTAAAGCACCTTGCTCACCTTAAAGCCCGTAAGCCACCAATGAAGCTGTTCGGGGCGTTCAAGAATAAGCTCGTCGCCGTGATAAAGCTTCATTGACATATTCATCATCTGCTCATCGTTGGCGCAATCATAATAAGTGCCGATTGAACCTGGTTCTCGGGTATAAATACCCACCTCTGCACCGTTGCTGACAATATAGTTGCCCTTCCAGATCTGAACCATCCATTCAAGGCCGTCATAATCAAATTTTATTCTTCTGGTGTTGTAGAAGAACAGAGGCGTTGTGTAGCTGAAAATATCATAGAAAACCGTGAAACCGAAATCACGCATCCACACATTTACCATTGTGTAAACAAGAAGCTCTTCATAATCAAAATTGAAGCCTACGCCAAGGAATCCGTTGCCGTCTTTGCCGTAAAGAGTGGCGGTTTCCGTGTTTATCATCATACCTGTGCCGAAATCTTCCACCGCACCGTCTTTGAGGGTGATTTTAAGATGAACTTCATAACAATTTTCTTCTTCAACAGGCGCACAATATGCCTTACATTCCTCAATAACACTGAAATACATTCCGAGGAAATAATAAAGACCTGCCATTACCCAGTTGCCCTGAGCATCCTGCTCATATCTGAGTTCATAAATTTTCTCTCTGAGCACTACGGTGTCAATATTAAAAACGCCTGTCACAAACTCAGCCAAGCCGTTTATGCCGGGCAGATTTGAACCCACAAGAGCAACATCAAAGCCGCTTTCCTCCGCAACATCGCCGCAGATTTCAAGAAGCATTTCGTCCATAACAAAGTTAAAACGTTCACCGGTGGTAAAGCCTTTACCCGTAAGCAGACGAAAAACCTTTTCAATGGCGTTAAATATATCATAAAACTGCTTTGTTGAAAGTGCAGGGAATCCGCCGCTTTCGATAATCTCACGGTATTCTTCAAAATTTGAAGGACCGTTATCCCATTCCAATGCCGATGCAGAAGGCGCCGCTGCTGAAAAACAAATAACAAGCGCCAGCACTGCCGCCGTAATTTTTCTGATAATATTCTTCATTTATCCTCCCGGTTATACGTAATCTTTTACGTTATTATCATAGTGACTCAAATCATGAAATCCGTTCTTATGAACACGGGTCCCATACAAAAACTGCTTTTTTGTAACACCAACCTATTTATATTACAAAAATATCAAACAAATGTCAAGATGCAAAGCTTTTTTGTTTCAAACACGAAATTTTACAACTTTATTGAGATATTGAACAAGGCAAAACAAAAACCGGGGTTGTTTCAATAACGAAACAGCTCCGGTTTGATTTACAGATAGGGCTTCATGCTGTCAACAAGCTCCTGTTCAAGAGTGCCAAGCTTCTGTGCCATATTCATAGCGGTATCCCCTGCGGCGGGATACTGATTCATATATTTATTTATTGATTTGATACCCATTCCACAGCCGTCGGTGATAAGGCTTGCCGCCTGTGCTTCCGTAGGCTTGAAGGCAAGCTCTGCATTGATTTTGATTGCCGACATACCCTTTGCCATAATGTTGGGATTTTTGCCGTCACTGCCCAGCTTGTGAAGCTCACCGTCAACGGATTTGCCCAGATTTTCGTGGCTCTGCTTGCTGTTTTTCAGAAGCTGAAGCATTGTTTCTTCCTTCACATAGGGCATAACGCCGTCAATGCAGGCAACGGCAGTTTTTATTCCCGCACTGCATTCACGAAGCAGAAACACCGTGTCTTTTTTACTCATTTCATCGCCTCCCGTAATTAGGATAACCATTTTGTTGACAAATATTTTTATTTGTTTTATCATTGAAACAAAGGAGGAATAAAAATGATTTTTGCAAATCACGCCCATATATTTCCCAAAGAATTAAGACCCGAAGGCAGTGTTGACAGCCTTATGAAATTTCTTGACGAATGCGAAATCGACAAAGCGGTTGCATTCGCTCCCTTCTCAGACAGATTCCACGAAGGCGGCTTTGAAGGAAGCCCTAATACCTGGCTTGCAGGTCAGATAAAAGGTAACGACAGACTCGTCGGCTTCGGCACGGTTGATTTCACTCAGAATCTCCGTGATGAGGTTGACAGAATCGCAGACCTGGGATTTAAAGGAATAAAGCTTCATCCTCCCTATCAGGAATTCGTTATTGACGGTCCCGAAGCGTTTCAGGTTTATGAAAGAGCACAGGAATTGGGACTTTTTCTTTCATTCCACTCAGGTATGCACTGGCACAGACTCCGTGACAACAGAGTAATCCTTTTTGATGAGGTTGCCTGGAATTTCCCCGACCTTAAATTCAGCATGGAGCACATCGGCGGCTACCACTTTTTCAGAGAAGCCCTTGCGGTAATGTGCAACAATTCAAGGAGCGGCGGCAATGTTTTTGCAGGCTGGACCAGCGTTACATACAAAAAAGGCGATGCCTGGGCACTGACAGACGAAGAACTTGAAACAGTAATTTACCAGACCGGTGAGGATAACAGTATTTTCGGTCTTGATTTCCCCTACGCAAAACCCGATAAAATCAAGTCTGATATTGAACGCATTAAAAATCTTGACATCAGTGAAGAATGCAAAGAAAAAATTCTGGGTAAGACACTTGAAAGAGTGCTGAAATAAAAAATAAGAGCTGACATCAACTGTCAGCTCCTTTTTTATTTTTCAATTTTAACCTGCACCGGCTTTCTGTTTTCAAAGTATGTTACATACTCAAAGCCACAATTAAGTGCGATTTCGTAGCCCGTATCAATACCTGCACCCACATGCTCGGTAAAGTGAGCATCTGAACCCAGAGTAAGAAGTTCACCGCCCAATTCTCTGAAACGGCGTACATAATTTTCCGTAGGCATTGTTTTGCCGATGGGCTGACGCAGACCGCTTGTATTAATTTCGAGTGCCTTGCCGTTAGCAATAAGCACCTTGAAAATTTCATCCGTTATATCGTCAAAACGGCTCAGGTCAATATCTGTTCTGCCGTGTTGTGCAAGGTATCTCAAAGGGTATGTAAGGTGGGCAAGGGTATCAAATCCGTTCCACTTTGCAAGAATAAGCTCCTCGTTGAAATACTCATCAAGCAGTGAATAGATTTTTTCGTCGGTGTAATTGGGGTAATCAAGGTCACTGAAATCCGGCATACCTCTGAGATTATGAATTGAGCCGATTACAAAATCATATTCATAGCGTGCAAGAGATTTTTCGGTAAGAGCAGGCTCATATGCAGGCTGACCCATTTCTATGCCGCGAAGAAGCTTGATTTTGCCTTCAAACTCCGCCTTGGTACCGCAGATATCTTCATAGCTTGTTTTCTGACGGACATCAAGATTGTGTCTTTCAAAAAAGTCAACATCAAAATGGTCGGTAATTGCAATCACCGAAAGACCGTTTTCAACTGCGGCTTTGCACATATCGGCAGCAGGATAATTACCGTCAAATGAGCCGAGAGTGTGCATATGCAGGTCAATTCTGTTTTTATAGGACAAGGGTAACACCACTTTCTTTTAAAGGACTTTAAAGATCTGGATAATCGTTCTGTTGACGCCGAAAAGATTCTTGAAGAACGAAACTATCTTCTGCCAGATACCTGCTTTTGAAACAACCTTCTGTGAATCGGAAATTTCGCCGTTGCCGTTTGTAAGGGGATTTCCGTTTTTATCAACAAGCTTTGCGGTTACGGTAACAGTGCCTTTGCCTGTTGAAGTTACGTTACAGATTCCGCCGTCTTCACTCTGCGAAAGAGATGCACCGCTGCCTTCCGCGTACCACTTGATGTATGCACCATCGGGCAAATCTGCATTTTTTTCTGCGGTCAGACGAAGGGTTTCGCCGTAATTGATTGTTTTTGAACCGGGATTGTTTTTTATTTTCACCGTTGCCGAAACAGTAAACACTGCATTTACGGTAACATCTTTTGCAGGCATTGTTGAGGGTATCTCGCCGTCCCATCTCGTAAAGGTGTAACCCTTTGCAGAAGGTGTTGCAGGCTGAGCTACGCTTGCACCGTAGAGGTAATCAACAGACTGTGAAGTGCCGTTCACAACGGTTGTGAATTTATATGTTTCTCTGTCGTAATAAACTTTAAGTACAAGTGAACCGTCTGCAGCCACAACACCTGAAAGAACGCTGTTTTCTTCATTGAGAGCAAAGCCCTCTGCAACAGAAACAGAAGCAGTCACTTCTTCGCCTGTTGTGCCTGTATGACCTGTTGATGTAAGGCTGTATGTGCCGTCGGCAAGCATTGTATAGGTTTCAACAGTGTATGCAACATCACCCGACGCAATCCATACAGCATAAAAATCCTTGCCTGCTTCTTCATCAATTGAGCCGAGGTTATCAAGAATTTCACCGTCGGGAGAAGCTGACCAGCCTGCAAAGGTGTAGCCCTGCTTTCCGGGTGTTTCGGGTGCAATTATATCCGCACCGAAATCAACATTTGTTTCAAGGGTTTCACTGCCCTCGGCAAAAACACCACCCTGAGCATTAAAGGTTACTGAATAGCTGTTGACTTCCCACTGAGCATTGAAGCTCATATCTTCTTCGGGCATGGCGGAAGGTACTTCGGGAACCCAGCCGATAAATGTATAACCGTACTTTTCGGGTGCATATTCATTGATAACCGCACCTGCTTCGTATTCTTCCTCAAGCGCCGTCACTCCGTCAACTATCCACTCAACATTATAGAGTGCAGGTACCGTGTTATCTGCGGTTACATTAACGCTGACGGCATTGATAACGGGAGTTCCTTCATACCAATTGAGTGCCGCTACAAGTTCGGCACTGTTGGTTGAACCGTCGGGTGCTTTGGGGAAGCTGACAGCACCCTTGGGGTTGGAAATGCTCTGAACTGTTCCGGGAAGAACGATGCATTCAAAGGTTTTACCCTTTGTTCCGCCGAGAACATTCATATTGACTTCAAACAGCCAATCTGTGCCGTCATAAACCACACAGCCTCTGGCAATTATGGAACCGGTTATGAAGGAATACTTATTGAATTCTTCTTCCGAAATATTTCCCTCACCGAACTGATTGTTTGCCGCACCTGTTCCGTGGGCAGCTCTTACCTGCTGAATATTCCGGTAAGCAAAGGATTTTCTGTCGGGATTGGTTTCAAGGTAATCCGCCGAACCGTTTGAGGGCAAATCCGCACTGAGAACGGATTTGTCGTAAGCAAGCAGAAAGTTTGCAGAGCCTGAAACAAAATTTGTTGTGATTGAAACCCTCATTTTTACCGTATCTCCGCCTGCGGCAGTTGTAACGGGCACCCATTCATCCGTTTCGGAATCGTAGCTGTAAAATTCGGTTTTTATTGTGTAGTTATATTCCGTTCCCTCTGCAAGTGCAACGGGCACAACGCTCAGAAGCATAAGCAGAGCAAGGGCAACGGATAACGCTTTTTTCAACATAGAAATTCTCCTTAAAGCAGATCAGCAAAAAGCTTTATGTTTGCGGCTTCAAGTTTAAGCTCGCCTGCCTGCTCTTTCTTGACGATTTCAACTATTCTGTCGTTGATGGGTGTGGGAACACCGCATTTTCTGCCCCAATCACATACTACGCCGTTGATTGCGTCAATTTCGCAGGGCTTGCCGTTGCGTAAATCCTGAAGCATTGAGGGAATGATATCCTTATGTTTTTTCATAGCAATGGGAACAAGAAGCTGTGAAATTGCACGCTTGATGCCGTTTGTGTAGTAAAATAGCTTTGTGATATTTTTACCCTGAACGGGTGCAAATTCCGCACCTGCGGCATGACCTACGTCAATACACTCTTTCATGCAGCGTACGGCAACCTTGCGTGCATAAGCATCTCCGGTAACGGTGCCGAATGTACCGCCCATAACCGTGCCCAGACCTGAGAAGGTTGCGTTGATAAGGAGTTTTGACCATCTTGTTCCGATAAGGTTTTCTTCAAAGTGAACGGGACACATTTTTTCGAGAAGCTCTGTAACCATTCTGACCTGAGCATCGGTGATACCATCCATTTTGCCCATATGGTATGAAAGGCTGTCGGGCTCGCTTGTAAGCACACATTCACCGGGTGCGGCAAGGTTTGCACCCCACTCAACAGCACAGCCCATTGTATGCTCTTTACCGATGATTTCCGCAATTCCGGGCTCGGGAATACCGTTCTGCAGAGTAACGATAACACCGTCGTCGGTAAGGAAAGGCTTGAGGAAGGTTACAACCTCGGGGTTGTGAAGCTGTTTTGTCATAAGAAAAATAACGCTGTATTTTCCGTTCATTTCATCGGGTGTGATCGCCTTTACGGGAACGGTCATTTCAACCGTACCTGTGATATGTGCACCCTTTTCGTTGAGGGCTGCAACATGAGCCTTGTTGCGGTTTACAAGTTCAACATCAACGCCGTTTTTTGTCATGTAAGCACCAAGCACCGTACCAAGTGAACCTGCACCGTAAATTGCCACTTTTTCCATAATGACATCTCCTTTGTATTCTGGAAGTATAAAGTTAATCTCTAATCATTTATTTTAACATAAACAGACCCGTTTTTCCGATATACACAATAAACAAATTTTCATCGCCGATTTTGTGCATAACATCAAAAATAATATTAATCCTTGTTGAACAAAAAAAAGAGTGTTATAATGTGTGCGACATATTTTATATTTATAGGGAGATTTTAACTATGAAGAAAGCAATTTCCGTAATCCTCGCACTCGTTCTTGCTTTTGGTATGCTTATCACCGCAGGTGCGGCAGACACAAATGCAGACAGCAAACTTCAATTCGGCAGTGACGGCAATTTCCGCATCATGCAGGTTTCCGACATTCAGGACGGCACATTCCTCACTCCCGCAACAAAGAAGTTCATCAGAGAAGTTGTTATTGATGCACAGCCCGACCTTATCGTTCTTACCGGCGATAACATTTCAGCAGGCTCCGCATCTCTCGGCATAGAAGCAGTTGACAAGCTTCTCGTAAAGGCAGCTATCAACAACTATATGTCCGTTTTCGAAGAAATCGGCATTCCCGTTGCAGTTACCTTCGGTAACCACGACGCAGAAGAAAAAGTTTCAAAAGAATATCAGATGGAAGTTTACACCTCATATGACTGCTGTGTTGCAATCGATGAAGGCGATTCACTTTACGGCTGCGGCACATACAATCTTCCCATCTACTCATCAGCAGATGCAAGCAAAATCGCTTACAACCTCTGGATGATTGACTCAAATATGTATGACGATGTCAACGGCGGTTATGATTACGTTCATCAGGATCAGCTTGACTGGTATGTAAAAACATCAAACGAACTCAAAGCTCAGAACGGCGGCGAAGTTGTTCCCTCAATGATGTTCCAGCACATCATCGTTAACGAAATTTACGATGTTATCATTGAAGTACCCGAAAGCGAAAAGGATAACTACGAATATGTTGCGGAAGAGCACGATGACGGCACAGTAACCTACCATGCAATCAAAAACGAAGTTCTCAGAACAGGCGTGATTAATGAACTGCCCTGTCCTCCTACCGTAAACGGCGGTCAGTTTGATACAGTTGTAAATCAGGGCGATGTTGTTGCAATGTTCTTCGGTCACGACCACAAAAACACATTTGAAGTTGAATACAAGGGTGTTGACCTTGTCAACACTCCCACCGCAGGCTTCGGTTCATACGGCGACTACGGCAGAGGCGTAAGAATTATTGACATCAACGAAACCTCAACCGATTATAAAACCGAAATCATCGAATATGTTGATTTCTATGCAGACGATCAGGCTATGCTTGCTCAGTATGACCTTTACGCAAACGAATCAAGCGTAGGTCAGGTGCTTGCAGCATTCTTCAAAACAATCTGGTACACAATTATAAATCTTTTCTGATTCAACTCGGGCGCAGCAGTAAAAAAGCTGCGCCTGTTTTTAAAGGATAGCTTATGACATATTCATCCCCTGCAAAAAACAGAATAATTGCCGTGGGTGTGGGCGCAGGTGTAAATCTGCTGATGTTTTTCGTGAAGCTCTACATAGGACTTTCCGTTAACAGCGTTGCAATCTATACCGATGCCATCAACAGCTTCGCAGACTGCGGTGTTTGCATTGCAGCTGCAATCGGATTTTGGCTTATAAGCACGGGTAAAAGCAAAAAATATCCGTTTGGCACCGGAAAGGGCGAGGAGCTGCTGAGCCTTCTTATCTCAGCGGTTATAACGGTTACGGGCTGCGCCTTTGCTTATGTATCGGCAGAGAGGCTGATGTACCCCGTGCCCGTATGGTATTCCTCACTTTATGCTGCAATTATTGCCGCAACCGCAGTGATAAAGCTTTTGCTTGCATTCTTTTTCGGGGCACTAACAAAAAAACAGGGCTCCGATGTCATAAAAGGCATTTCGGCAGACAGCGTGCTTGATTTCTTTATAACCCTGTGCACTTTGATTTCTTTTACCCTTGCGGAAAAAATCAGTTTTTCCGTTGACGGACTTGCAGGGCTGGTTATCAGCATTGTTCTTGTTGTGCAGGGCGTGAAAATGGCAGTAAACACCGTACAAAAGCTTGCCGGCAAGCGCGATGATGCACTATGCAACAAGGCAAAAGCTTTGCTTGAAGAAGACAGTGAGGTTGAGTCTGTTACGGATATTCAATGTCACAGCTACGGCGAAACCAAAATTTTCAATGCAGTAATTTGCACAAAATGCGAATCGGCAGACCAAATTTTCAGGCTTTACGAAAAGCTTAATGATATTCTGCAAACAGAAATGAATTCCGAACTTTACATAAGCTTTGGAGGTAATTATGAGAAATAAAACCGAATCAAAAAAAGGCAAAAAAGCTCTGCGAGTGCTCGCAATTATTCTTGCGGGTATTGTTGCATTTACGGGCATAACAACGGTTATAAGCGTTATCGGACTTGATGCAAACACAAACAAGGCGCAGCAGTTCCCCGCCGTAGGCACAGAGCTGAAAATAGAGGAAAAGGGCAACGGCGTGTGGAATATTTATTCCGACAAAGAAATTAAGGTTATGCAGCTTTCGGATACTCATTTCGGAGGCGGCTGGATGTCCATAAAAAAAGACTCAATGGCACTTAACGCAATTGCTGCAATGATCAGCACAGAAAAGCCCGACCTGGTTATTATTACGGGCGATATGGCTTACCCCGTGCCTTTTCAGGCAGGCACATTTAACAACAAATCGGGCGCAAGGCTCCTTGCTGAGCTTATGGAAACCCTTGGTGTTTATTGGACTGCATCCTACGGCAACCACGATACGGAGGCATACAGCTACTTTGACCGTGAAGACATAACCGAATTTTATTCCCAATATCCCCATTGCCTTGTGCGTGAGGGTGCGGAGAATGTTGACGGCTATGCAAACCAGGTTTTTAACGTTATAAATTCCGACGGCATAATTATCCGTTCACTTTTCACATTGGATTCCCATTCCTATGTAGACGGCGATATTCTGGGAATTATGTGGAAATATGACAACATTCACGAAAATCAGATTGAATGGTATAAAAGCGTAATTGAAGAAAACAACAAGCACAATCAAATGAAAATATCTGCCTCAAGTCAATCGGATTTCGGGCAGAAATATGCGCAGCAGCTGAGTGTACCTTCGTCCGTTTTCCTTCATGTCCCCCTTAACGAATACAAAACCGCATGGAATGAATATGCAGACAACGGTTACAAGGACACTGCCGATGTCAGATTCAACTACGGCAAAGCAGGCGAATCCGGCTCCATTGTTTACCCCGGTCTTTATGATGATAACTTTTTTGAAACAATGCTTGAGCTTGGTAGCACCGACACCGTATTCTGCGGCCACGACCACCTGAACAACTTCTCCGTAAATTACAAGGGCATTGACCTTACATATTCTTACAGCATTGATTACCTTGCTTACAGCGGCATTTCAAAGCTGGGCGCACAAAGAGGCTGCACAATGATATGCATTGATGAAAGCGGAGAAATTACCTATGGTGCCGAAAATTACTATCAGGAAAAATACACCTCTCACTTTGAAAAAGAGGAAGTTACCATGCAGGAGTTGGGACAATGAAAACAGGACTTATTCTTGAAGGCGGCGGAATGAGAGGGCTTTTCAGCGCAGGTGTCATCGACGTCTTTATGGAAAACGGAATTGAGTTTGACGCCGCAATAGGCGTTTCCGCAGGTGCGGCTTTCGGCTGCAACTATAAATCAAGGCAAATCGGCAGAGTCATACGCTATAATAAGCGTTTTGCCAAAGACCCAAGATTCTGCAGTTTCAGGTCACTTATAAAAACCGGCAATCTTTTCGGTGCGGAATTCTGTTATCACACAATTCCCGACACCATTGATATTTTTGACACTCAGACTTACATTGATAACCCTATGGATTTTTATGTTGTTGTGACCGATGTTGAAACAGGCGAAGCTGTTTATGTCAATTCCGATGATGCAGGCGACGATGCACTTGAGTTTTTCAGAGCATCGGCTTCAATGCCCATTGTTTCAAAGCCTGTTGAGATAAGAGGCAAAAAATATCTTGACGGCGGAATTGCAGATTCCGTACCCTTGCAGTATTTTGAGAGCATCGGCTTCAAAAAGAATGTTATTATTCTCACTCAGGCTGAAGGCTTTAAGAAAAAGCCCAGCTCAGCGGCAAAAATCATAAAATACGCTTTGAAAGAATATCCGATGATCGCAAAGGTTATGGAAAACCGTCATAATGAATATAACGAAACCCTTGCACTTATTTCCGAAAGAAAAAAATCGGGAGATGTGCTTGTAATTCAGCCCGATGCACCGCTTGAAATCGGCAGAGTGGAGCATAACCCTGAGGTTATGCAGAAGGCTTATGACCAAGGCAGAGCAGTTGCACTCAGAATGCTTGACCAAATAAAAGCCTTTATAAAATGAATGAAACCCGACGGAGTCTGACTCTGTCGGGTTTTGAATTTATTCTTTGTTGCTGCATTTACCTGCGCAGGAATCGGCATAAGGACAACCGATGCACTTGTTACCTTTTTTCTTTTGTCTGTAAATATAACCTGCGGCAAAGCCGATGATAACCGCAACAACGGCAATAATAATGATATTTTCCATAATTATTTTTTCGCTCCCACGGGAGTTTTTTTGCTTTTAAGAGCTTTTGCCTCCCTGATTTTTCTGTCTGAACGAAGGGAGAGATAAATAAGAATTCCGATAAATATAATCACCGCCGCAAGACCGGGAAGGAAACCTTCACCGAATTTGCCGGTTGACACAAGAGTGCCGACCTGATACACAAGATAGCCTACGGTAAAGCCCGTACCAAGCTGAAAACCGATTGCACCGAAAAGCCATTTTGCACTTTTCATTTCGCTGTTCATTGCACCCATCGCCGCAAAGCAGGGAGGAGTGAAAAGGTTGAACATAAGGTAAGCAAGTGCCGCCGCCTTTGTGATTGCAAATACACTTGCAACTTCCGTACCTGCTCCTTCAATAAGTATAAGCTCCTCGGTATCAATAAGATTTTCAAGTCCTGCAAAGCACACGGCAAGTGTACCGACAACATTTTCCTTTGCAATAAATCCCGTGATTGCCGCCGCCGCAAGCTGCCACGAAAGCACACCTGCAACGGGAACAAGCAGATATGCAAAGGGTCCTGCGATTGATGCAAGGATTGAGGCATCTGCCGTTTCAGCAACCTTGAAGCTCCAGTCAAAGCTCTGCATAATCTGAATTGCGGTATTGCAGATAAGAATGATTGTTGCTGCTTTCACAATATATGCCCAGCCGCGGCTGCACATGGATTTGACAGCCCTCCACAGACCGGGAATTTTATATTCGGGGAGTTCAATAATGAAGAACGACCTTTTTGCGGTGTAACCCGTAATTTTGTTGATTACAAGTGCACTGAAAAAGATAATTACGATTCCCGCAAAATACATAAGAGGTGCAACCCAGGGTGCATTCTCAAAAAACGCACCTGCAAAAAGGCTGATAACGGGTATCTTTGCACCGCAAGGCATAAGAGGTGCAAGCAAAGCAGTGGCTCTGCGTTCACGCTCACTGCGGATTGTACGGCACGCCATAACACCCGGCACCGCACAGCCCGTACCGATAACAAAAGGAATTACGGATTTGCCGCTGAGACCTACTTTTTTGAAAATTGGGTCAAGCACAACGGAAACCCTTGCCATATATCCGCAATCTTCAAGAAGTGCAATAAGAAAATACATAACCATTACAAGAGGAAGAAAGCCGATAACCGCAATGGCTCCGCCTATAACGCCGTCAACAAGCAGTGAATAAAGCAGAGGGTCGGCACCTGAAAGCATACTGCCTATCCAGGCCTGAAATCCTTCAAGAAGCGTTACTAGACCGGGCAACGAAGTTCCGTCTGCCATCTCGTATCCTTCCGCAATCCACACACCGGGACCTGCCTGAGAAATCCAGAAAACTGCAAACATAACCACCGCAAAAATGGGTATGCCCAGCCATCTGTTGGTAAGCACGGCATCGATTTTATCCTGAAAATTCCTGTCTTTTGTGTAAACCTTGCGGCTTTCAACCTCTCTGACAATACCGTTCACAAATGCAAAACGCTTTCGGTCCGCTTCGGTAACAGCTGACTTATCGGTAAGGTCAATATCACCCTGAATGTAGGGCGCTTTCTGCGATCTGCCCACCGCAAGCATTGCCGCATTGACAACAACACCGAGACCGTCCGATGATGTGGAAACCGTTTCAAAAACAGGACAGCCCAGCTTTTTTGAAAGTTCCGCCGAATTAATTTTTGTTTCTTTTTTCTTGTTGATATCCGACTTGTTGAGTGCAACAACAACAGGCACACCCAGTTCAAGAAGCTGAGTTGTGAAGAAAAGACTTCTACTCAGATTTGTTGCGTCAACAATATTTATAATCACATCAGGTTTTTCGTTTTTTATGTAATCCCTTGTAACACTTTCTTCCGATGTGAATGGTGACATTGAGTAAGCACCCGGAAGGTCAACGGCAACAATATTTTCTCTGCCGCCGCAAAGACTCTTTTTTATATTATGTTCTTTTTTCTCAACGGTAACACCTGCCCAGTTGCCTACCTTTTCGTTTCTGCCCGTAAGGGCGTTGAACATTGTGGTTTTGCCGCTGTTGGGGTTGCCTGCCAATGCAATTCTCATTTCTTCTGTCTCCTCGCTCCAAACGGTTAGCCATCGCTAACTGCCACGCCAAAAAAATAATCTGCCGAAGCTGATTACCGTAATATGTTCAGATTATAATAGCTTCCGCAAGCTGATTGTCGATATTATATCTGCCGTCCTTGATAGAAACAATACAGCTGCCTTTCAGGTGAAAAATAACGGTTATGGGCTCGCCGCTGTAGCATCCGAGGGAAAAGAGAAATGCATCCAGCTCTTCGTCATCCGTTTCAATGCCTTTGATTATATATTCTCTTCCTTCTTCTGCTTTGGTTAAATTCATAAATTCACCTCACGATTAGTCATCGCTAACTACCCATATTCTAATGGATTTCATCCCGTTTGTCAACCGTTTATACCCAAAAAGATTTCCTCCTTTTTGTAATTTGTAACATTTCATAATACGCCGCAATCACTGACGGTTATGTTTGATAAAAATTAAACAAAGCGGCTGTCATGGGACAACCGCTTTATTGATTATTCAAAATTGCAGATAATATTGTCACCCTCTGCGGTAAGCTTTACCGCCTTTACGGGGTTATCGTAGCTGTTCACGATTTTTTCCGTTATAACATCCTCAACATTTCTGCGGATGGTGTTACGCAAATCTCTTGCACCTCTGGGACCGTCAACAGAAAGGCGTGCAATGGCGCTGATTGCCGCATCATCCCATGTAAAGGTTATTCCCTTGTCAAGCATGGGGTCAACAAGCTCTTTCAGCATAAGCACCGCAATTTCCTCATAGTTTTCCTGAGTAAGGTCGTTGAATACAACAACCTCGTCAACTCTACCTATAAATTCAGGTCTGAGGAATTCGTTGAGTGCCTTCATTGCTCTTTCTTTTGATGCATCGTTCTTTGATTTTGCAAAGCCGAGAGCACCCGAGCCTCTGTTACTGCCTGCGTTTGAGGTCATAACGATAACAGTATTTTCAAAGCTTACATTTCTGCCCTGAGCATCGGTGATTTTGCCTTCATCAAGAATCTGCAGAAGAATATTCATTACATCGGGATGCGCCTTTTCAATTTCGTCAAAAAGGACTACCGAATAGGGCTTACGGCGTACCTTTTCCGTAAGCTGACCTGCTTCGTCATAGCCTACATAACCGGGAGGCGAGCCGATGATTCTTGAAACGGAGTGCTTCTCCATAAACTCGCTCATATCAAGTCTTATAAGGGTTTCGGGAGTATCGAAAAGCTCTTTTGCAAGAAGTTTCACAAGCTCCGTTTTACCTACACCCGTAGGACCGACAAAGATAAATGATGCAGGTCTTCTTCTGGGGTTAATCTGCACTCTGCCGCGTCTTACTGCGGCACTGACAAGGGAAATTGCCTCGTCCTGACCGATAAGCCCTGCCCTGAGATTTTCTTCAAGCTGTGAAAGGCGGCGAAGGTCGCTTTCAATAACCTTACTTGCAGGAATACCTGTCCAGAGCTGAATAACTCTGGCAAGGTCATCCTCCGTAACCTGATTGTCAGAGGCAAGCTCTTCAAGCTTTCTGACTTCTTCCTTTTTCTGAATGATTTCAGCCTTGACCTTTGCGATTTCCTCGTAATCTGCTTCGCTTGCTTCCATAAGCTCCGCTTCGTGTGCTTCCATATCCGCAAGCTCCGCAGACGCAATTTCAAAATCGCTTATATTCTTGTTGCGGAGGTTTGCGCAGGTGCAGGCTTCGTCAAGCAGGTCAATTGCCTTGTCCGGCAAAAATCTGTCATTGATATATCTTTCCGAAAGGCTGACTGCCTTTTCAATAAGGGTATCCGTTACCCTTACTCTGTGGAAATCCTCGTAATAATCCTTTATGCCTTTAAGCATTTCCGCAGTCTGCTCGACGGAGGGCTCTTCTACTCTGATAGGCTGAAGTCTGCGTTCAAGTGCCGCATCCTTTTCGATATACTTTCTGTATTCGGTGAAGGTTGTTGCACCGATAATCTGAATTTCGCCTCTTGAAAGCGAGGGCTTGAGAATATTGGCGGCATTCATTGAACCTTCCGCATCACCCGTACCTACAAGGGAATGAACCTCGTCGATGAAAAGGATGATGTTACCTTCGCTGCGTACTTCCTCAACAAGACCCTTGATTCTGCTTTCAAACTGACCTCTGAACTGTGTACCCGCAACAAGTGCCGCAAGGTCAAGCATATGGATTTCTTTATCTTTGAGCTTTGCAGGAACATCGCCGTTTGCAATTTTCAGTGCAAGACCTTCCGCAATGGCGGTTTTACCTACACCTGGTTCACCGATAAAGCAGGGGTTATTCTTCTGCCTTCTGCAAAGAATCTGAATTGCTCTGTAAATCTCATTTTCTCTGCCGATTATGCGGTCCACATTGCCTGCCTGAGCTTTCGCTGTAAGATTAGTGCAGAACTGACCGAGATACTTACGCTTTTTCTCGTTTTCTTCCTTATTCTTACCTTTTCTGCCGCCCCATTTTTTCTTTTTATCATCGGTGCTTTCGGAAGTATCGGACTGAGCCTTATCTTCACCCGATGAATTCATCGCACCGAAATTCTGAAGGAAAGGCATTGTGCCTGCTCCCCCGGGTTCAAAGCCGTCCTCACCGAACATTGCCTCAAACTGCTCGCTTACATCTTCGAGCTCATCCTCAGAAATACCCATACTCTGCATAATCTGCTTGACGGGTCCGATATTCATTTCCATTGCACATTTAATGCAAAGACCTTCCTGAGTGGTCTTTTCGCCCTCAACCTTTGTAACAAAAAACATTGCAGGGCGTTTTTTGCATTTTGCACATAAAACCTGTTTCATTTTCAAATTTCCTTTTGCCGTTTATTTTGAATTTTTCTTTTCTTTTATCTGACTGATAACTCCGGGAACATAGCTGAAAAATGCAACCAGAGTAAGCACAACACTGATACCTACAAGAATAAGCATAACCGTTGCGGAAAGTGTATATACGCTGCCCAGAATTCCGATATCGGGACCGAATGCCATAATGACACACATAATTGTATAGAATGCAAAGGTTGCGATTTTACCGGGCATTTCAGCGGCAACGGGCTTAAGACCGAACATAATCATTATTGCACCGCCCACAACCATAACGGCTTCCTTGATAAGGAAAACAAGGAAAATCCAGCTGAAAGTCTTAACGGTTTCGTCACTGCTGCCCTTGAATGCTATGTAAAACATAATTGCAATGGTAATCTGGCTGAGTTTATCTGCAATAGGGTCAAGAAGCTTGCCGAGAGCACTTATCTGATTGAACTTGCGGGCAATTTTACCGTCGAAGAAGTCTGTAAGACCCGATATTGCAAGCACGATAACCGCCCAGAGGTAATTACCGTCATTGAAAAGCACGGCAAAAACGGGGATAAGAGCAATTCTGATAACCGAGAGAAGATTGGGTATGGTCAGACATCCTGTAAAATATTCCTTTAATAAAGCTTTCATTTTGTTTCCTCCTTAAATCAATTGTATAACAAACTGAGTTATAACCGAACCGTTGACTGCCGTGTAAAGCGGAGTATCCGCAAGAATTCCGGCAGACGCATAAAGAACAAGGCACACAATTCCAACTGCCACGGCACCTTTGAGTGCACCTGCAAGACCGCCGAGAAATTTGTTTATGCCTTTGAGTAGGGGCAGCTTGAAAATCCCGTTTATGAGAGATGCACCGATTGAAAGAACAACTTTTGAAATTGCAAATATCACAAGGAAGGATACCGCGGTTATAAACATATTGATAAATGCAAGTTCTGCCGCAGTGTATATTTTCTCTGCAACTGCGGTAATCTGCACACTGTCCGTAACACCCGAAACAAGAGCTTCAACCTTTGTATTTGCAAAAGCGGTAACCGCTTCGGCTACGGATTGGGGAATAGCATCAACAACAGCCTGAGTGCCGCTTGTTATATTATCGGAAATAAGATTTGCAAGCCACTGAACACCCATATCGTGAATGAAATTGGTGTTTATCCAATCTGCAAGGGGTGCCGCAAACTCCTTTGCAATAACAAAACTTATTACCGTTACCGCAAGCGAAAGTACCGTTTTCACAAAGCCCTTACGCCTGCCGTCAAAAATTGAAGCAACAAGAATAAGTATAAGTATGCCGTCAAGAATCAAGGGTAAATATTCCATATTCATCCTCCTTAATACTTATATATACAGCCGTTTTCAACCGTATAAAGAGTTCCTGAACACCAGAAAAGCTCCGTCACAGTATGCTCTGCTTCATACTTTTTGCTTTCGCTTCCGGTTGAAGAATATACCGTTATATCCGAGCCGCTTGAAAGAGCAATTCTTCCGCCGCTGAGTGCAACACAGTCGGGCGTACCGTCCACGGTGAACTGTGCGGTTTTTTTGCCGTTTTTGGCATATCGGACAACAGCGGTTTTTGAGCCGCCGAATTCTTCGTGACAGATAAGCACATTGCCTGCATCATCAGCATACACGGCAATAATACTGTCCTCGGAATAGATAAGCTCCTCAACCGCATCGCCGTTTCTGTCAAGCACAACCGCCTTGTTATCGCCTACGGCAATGATTTTGTTTGAATCCGTGTAGAACACTCTGAGGAAAAGAGTGCCTCTGTATGTAAGGTCAGCCTTAGGCTCTGACGAATTGATGTTGAATATGATTATTCTTGTGTAAATCTCTGCGTTTTCGGAACCCACGGCGGTAACAACAATATTTCTGCCGTTTTTGGAAAGACCGATATCGGAAATTCGTTCCTGTGCACAGTTCCACTGGAATACCTTCTCAAAATGCGTGTTATATACACTGAGAACACTCTGGTATTCATCCGACGCACAGGATATTGCCGTATAGCCGTTTTTTGCAAGGCCTGCGGCAACAACCGCATTACTTTCTTCGATTTCGCCAAGCTTTTCCGTTTTGCTCTGAAGAATAACCTTGTTTGAAGTGTTGCTGTAAATAAGTGCTCTGCCGTTT
Organism: Acutalibacteraceae bacterium; assembly: GCA_045533455.1. GTDB lineage: Bacteria > Bacillota > Clostridia > Oscillospirales > Acutalibacteraceae > CAG-177. Next base: position 53,998 of record JAZSHU010000004.1, read on the forward strand.
TTTGAAACAACCTTTGAATCTGCCGAATCCAGCTTCATTGAAAATATTTCACCTGCGGAAGAACTCAGCACCTTTGCCGAATCCTTGTAAACCGCCATAGGCTTACCGCCGATTGCCGTAACCTTGCGGAATTCAAAAGAATCAAGGGCGTGAGGATAGCCTTCGCCTTTTGAAAACAGGGTTCTCACTTCTCTGACCGTATCGGTCACGTTGGACATTGCCACATTGCCCAGAAGCCTTGCGCTGAGAAAAAGTGCACAGCACACAACAAGAATAACAAGTGGTATTCTAAGTATTTTAAATGCTTTTCTGAACAGTTTTTTATTACGGTGTTTCGAAAGGTCAATAATTTTTTTGTTTGCCATATTGCCCTCCTTTTAATAATGTATCTTATTCAGATAAAGTCCGTGGGCAGGAGCTGTATAGCCTGCGTTTTCACGGCTTCGTGAAAGAATGATTTTTCCGATTGAGCCTGCAGGTATCTTCCCTCTTGAGATATCAATAAGCGTGCCCGTCATAATCCGCACCATATTGTAGAGAAAACCATCTGCCTCAACTCTGAAAATCACCATATCCCCTTCACGCTCAACCGATGCGTTGACAACGGTTCTTTTTGTATCCTCAACACTGCTGCCTGCAGCACAGAAGGCATCGAAATAATGGGTACCTATAAATGCCTTTGCCTGCTCATTGAGAAATTTTTCGTCAATAGGATATTTGTAATGAAGGGAATAATTATAAAGAAAAGGATTTTTGTTGGGTGAATTCCATATTTTATATATATATTCCTTGGACCTGCAGTCATACCTTGCGTGAAAGTCAAAATCAACCTCACGGCAGTCAAGTGCGGCAATATCACGGGGAAGAACCGCATTCAGCGCACCAACAAGCTTTTTGCATTCAATGCCGCTTTCGGTACGGATGTTACAGCAATACATATTGGCGTGAACACCCGAATCCGTTCTCGAACAGCCCACAACATTATCACGCTTTGAACAGATTTGTTCAAGTGCATTCTGTAATGTTTCCTGAACGGTAACAGCATTTTCCTGCACCTGCCAGCCGTGATAAGCCGTGCCGTCAAATGAAATTGTCAGAAGTAAATTTCTCATATAACCGCCTCAAAGAAATGGTTAAGAACAACAACGCCTGCGGTAATCGCAAGGCAGATGATAAGTGCTGCAAAATCCCTGAAAGAAAGCTTCATCTGCTTCATCCTTGTTCTGCCTTCGCCGCCTGTATAGCATCGGCAGGTCATTGCAAATGCAAGCTCGTAGGCACGCCTGAAGGACGAAACCATAAGGGGAATGAAAATGGGCACAAGTGCCTTTGCACGCTGAATTATTCCGCCGCTTTCAAGGTCTGCACCCCTTGCTTTCTGTGCGTTCATAATACGGTCTATTTCTTCAATCAGAGTGGGAATAAACCTGAGTGCAAGAGTCATCATCATGGCAAGGGTATGAACCTTGATTTTGAATATTTTAAGGGGTGACAGCACCCTTTCGATGGCATCCGTAAGCATTGTGGGGGTTGTGGTATAGGTCAGAAGTGAGCTGATGATAACCAGCGTCACAATTCTTATCATAGTAAAAATTGCGGTATTAACGCCCTTTTCCGTTATTGCGATACCCCATTTTTCAAAATATACCGTACCGCCTTCTGTGTAAATAATATTGAGCACTGCCGTAAACACCAGAATAATCACTATGGGTTTCAGGCTTTTGAGCATCATTTTTGCAGGCACGCTTGATATCGCCGCCGCAACAACTGCCGTCAGTGCAATAAGTCCCAGTGAAAAGAAGCTTTTGCAAAGGAAAATCGTAACAATAAGCAGGAAGGTCAGAATAAGCTTCATTCTGGGGTCAAGTCTGTGCAAAACCGATTTACCGGGATAATACTGACCGATTGTGATATCTCTTATCATTTTGCAGACCTCCCTTCAATGAGGCTGCGAAGTATTTTTTCGCCCTGCTCAACAGTATAAACATTTGCGGGCACATCAATCCCCTTTGCCCTGAGCTTTGCGAAGATTTCTGTTATTTCAGGTACATTAAGCCCCATTTCACGAAGCTCGCTGCCTCTTGAAAAAACCTCATCAACACCGCCCTGCATTGCGACAGATGCGTTGTTCATAACAATTATTCTGTCCGCCATACCCGCAATATCTTCCATACTGTGAGAAACAATAATCACGGTGCTGCCTGTCTGTTTTCTGTAATTCTTTATAAGCTCCGTAAGGTCTTTTCTGCCCCTGGGATCAAGACCTGCGGCAGGCTCATCGAATATAAGCACTTCAGGCTCCATTGACATAACGCCTGCAATTGCGGCACGCCTTTTTTCGCCGCCCGAAAGGTCGAAAGGCGATTTATTGAGATGCTCTGCCTTAACACCCGTAAACTCGGCGGCACGGAGCACTCTCTCTTTTATTTCGGCTTCGGAAAGCTTCATGTTCTTCGGACCGAAGGCAATATCTTTATAAACAGTTTCTTCAAAAAGCTGATATTCGGGATACTGGAAACAAAGGCCAACCTTGAAGCGTGACTGCCTTAATGTTTCCTTATCCTTCCATATGTCAACACCGTCAACAAGCACCTTGCCGCTGTCGGGGTTCAGAAGTCCGTTGAAATGGGAAATCAGGGTGCTTTTGCCTGAGCCCGTGTGACCGATAATGCCCACAAGCTCCCCTTTTTCTATCTGTAAGTTAACATTGTCTATTGCGGCAACCTGCTGAACGGTGCCCTTTGAATAATAATGGGTAAGATTTACCGTTTCGATTGCGTAGCTCATACGGCACCTCCCAATACACGGACAATTTCATCAACACAGCCGTCAACATCAAGCACACCTTCGCCGATGCCGAGGTTATGGCAAAGCTCTGTTGACTGAGGCACATCAAGACCGCAGGAACGCAGCTTTTCAACCTGTGTGAAGACCTCTGCGGGAGTGCCGTCCATAACGGGTCTGCCGCCGTCCATAACAATAACTCTGTCTGCCTGCACGGCTTCGTCCATAAAATGTGTGACAAGAACAACGGTTATGCCCATCTCTTTGTTGAGGCGTTTTACCGTCTGCATAACTTCATCTCTGCCCATAGGGTCAAGCATTGCGGTAGGCTCGTCAAGAACAATGCATTCCGTCTGCATTGCGATAACGCCTGCAATGGCAACTCGCTGCTTCTGACCGCCTGAAAGCTTGTGAGGCTCTCTGTGACGGAAATCATACATATTGACACATTTGAGGGCATCGTCAACCCTTCTGCGGATTTCAGAAGGCTCAATACCCAGATTTTCGGGACCGAAGGCAACATCATCCTCAACAATTGTTGCAACAATCTGGTTATCGGGATTCTGAAAAACCATACCGACGATACGGCGGATTTCATCTGCCTTTTCTTCGGTATCGGGCACAATGCCTTTAACGGAAACAGTGCCCTTTGTTGGTTCAAGAATGGCGTTGCACAGCTTTGCAAGGGTGCTTTTGCCCGAGCCGTTATGACCCAGCACGGCAACAAACTCACCCTTATTGATTGCAAGGCTGACATCGGTCAGAGCAGGGTAAGCCTGCACCTGTGCCTCTTCATCATCCGCATCATATATAAATGTTACATTATCAAATTCAATAATTTTTTCGCTCATAATAAAGTCCTAAAAAATTTATTCTGTCACTTTTTCGCCGCAAACTTCGCATCTGCCCTCTTTCACGGAATAATTTCCGCAATGGGCACAGTATTCAAGTCCGCTGTCAACATCATATTTTTCGAGTTTCTCAATTTCTTCCGCTTGTCTGATTATTTCGGCATCTCTTTCATCAATTTCATCTTCTTGTTCTTCCGATTTTTTCTGATGTTTTTTCAAAACGCCTTCATCTTTGAGAAAAAGTATAAGGAAAACTATGCCTACCGCAATAAACAGCAGACCTATGATTCTGCCCGGGCCGCCAAGTTTAATGAACATAAAAAGCCCGACAATAAAAAACACAGCCAGATTTAAAATATTCCTAAAGCTCAAAATGAATACCCTCCCTTATTTCACATTCTTGCCTTTCCAAATTGCACTGGCACCGCAGGGAAGAACTCTGCCGAGTTTTGATGAAACGGGAATTCCTATTTCGTCGCTTTCGGTGGTGCCGCCAAACTGCTTCTGCACGGTTTCACCCAGAATATATTCCATAACACTGGGTGAAAGACCGGTTGTGTATGAATTAATCAGCACCATAAGTGAATCTTCATAAAGAAGCTGTGAGCAAAGCTCAACAAAATCGTAAACCTCGTTTTCAAGCTTCCACACTTCGCCGCCGGGACCTCTGCCGTATGAGGGCGGATCCATAATGATTATATCGTATTTATTTCCTCTTCTTATTTCACGCTGAACAAACTTTATGCAGTCATCAACAAGCCAGCGTACGGGTGCATCTGAAAGGTGGCTTGCCGCCGCATTTTCCTTTGCCCAGAGGGTCATACCCTTTGAAGCGTCAACATGAGTTACGCTTGCCCCTGCTCTGAGCGCGGCAACGGTTGCGCCTCCCGTATATGCAAAAAGGTTAAGCACCTTGACGGGTCTGCCTGCATTCTTTATTATATCCGCCGTCATCTGCCAGTTGACAGCCTGCTCGGGGAAAAGACCCGTATGCTTGAAGCCCATTGTTTTGATGTTGAATTTAAGCTCATCAAGACCTATCTGCCACACATCGGGCATTTTTTTGCATACACGCCAGCTTCCGCCGCCTGTATTTGAACGGTTGTAAATGGCGTGGGGATTATACCAAAGGGGATTTTCCTTGGGTGTTTTCCAGATAACCTGAGGGTCAGGACGCACAAGGATTATATCGCCCCATCTTTCAAGTCTTTCACCGTCAGAACAATCTATAAGCTCGTAATCAAGCCAATTATCCGCTTTTCTCATAATTTACACATCCAATCTCTGCTGACCCGGCATAGGTATACCCAGATGGGCATAGCCTGCGGGAGTTACCGTTCTGCCACGGGGAGTACGGCTGAGGAAGCCTATCTGCATAAGATAAGGCTCATAAACATCCTCTATGGTTACGGGTTCTTCACCGATTGCCGCTGCAATGGTTTCAAGTCCTACGGGACCGCCGTTATAATTCTTGATCATTGTTTTAAGTATAAGCCTGTCGATTGAGTCAAGACCCAGAGCATCAATCTCCATACGGTCAAGGGCAAGGGATGAAGCTTCTTTGGTAATTCCGCCTTCACAGACAACCTGAGCAAAATCCCTGGCTCTTTTAAGCAGACGGTTTGCGATACGGGGTGTACCTCTTGAACGGGATGCGATTTCAAGCGCACCTTCGGGGTCAATATCAATATCAAGGATACCCGCACTTCTGTTGACAATGCTTGAAAGCTGCTCGGGAGTATAAAGCTCAAGTCTGAGAATAACTCCGAATCTGTCACGCAGAGGTGCACTGAGCTGACCTGCCCTTGTGGTTGCACCTACAAGTGTAAACTTATGAAGGTCAAGGCGTATTGAACGTGCGGAAGGACCTTTACCGATAATGATATCGAGCACATTATCCTCCATTGCAGGGTAAAGCACTTCTTCAACAGCCCTTGAAAGACGGTGAATTTCGTCAATAAAAAGTACATCGCCTTCGTTAAGGTTTGTCAGCAGTGCCGCAAGGTCGCCGGGCTTTTCAATGGCAGGTCCGCTTGTGACACGGAAATTGACTCCCATCTCGTTTGCGATAATTCCTGCAAGAGTTGTTTTGCCAAGACCCGGAGGTCCGTAAAGCAAAACGTGGTCCAGAGGTTCGCCTCTGCGGCGCGCCGCCTCAATATAAATTGAAAGATTTTCCTTCGCCTTATCCTGACCTATGTATTCATCAAGGCTTTTGGGGCGGAGAGATATCTCTATATCGTTATCCTCAGAGGACGAAAATTCCGCTGATACGATTCTGTTTTCCATATCGAAATCCATAATTCATCCTCCTTAAAAATTCTTTGCAAGCTGTTTGAGTGCCTGCTTTATCATTTCTTCCGTTGAAAGATTTCCGTCAAGCCTGCCAACGGCAATGCTTGCTTCGGATTTACTGTAACCCAGCATAACAAGTGCGTTGACCGCATCCTCGCCTGCATAGCTGACGGTTGCTTTCTGTGCCGCAGCAATATTGCCGAGAGTTTCGGAGCTTGTTGCAAAGCCGTCAAGCTTACCTTTGAGTTCAAGCACTACTCTCTGTGCAATTTTGGGGCCTACACCCTGAGCCGCGGTTATGGCTTTCACATCACCGCCTGCAACACTGACAGCCAGCATATCGGGGGTAAGCTGTGAAAGAATTGCAAGTGCCGCCTTGGGACCTACACCCGAAACACCCGTAAGCATCTTGAAGCAGTCAAGCTCATTCTTATCCGCAAAACCGAAAAGATCCAGAGCATCTTCACGCACATTGAGATGAGTGAAAAGTGTATGCTCGGCACCCACACTGCACTTACGCAGAGTATTGCCCGTTGCGAAAAGTCTGAATGCAACGCCGCCGCATTCAAGGGCAACACTGCTTTCATCCATATATATGATTTTACCTGTTAAGCTGTAAAACATAAGATTGCTCCTTTATTTATCTTCTGCCAAGTGAACCTATCAGCGAACCTGCGCTGTGACAGTGGCAGATTGCCATTGCAAGGGCATCGGCAGCGTCATCGGGTCTGGGGATTTTTTCAAGGTTGAGCATAACCCTTGTCATTTCCTGAACCTGCTTTTTTTCTGCCCTGCCGTAGCCTACAACGCTTTGTTTAACCTGCAAAGGCGTATACTCAAAAATGGGCATTCTCGCCTTCTGTGCCGCAAGCACGAGTGTGCCTCTCGCCTGAGCAACATCGATGGCAGTTTTCTGATTGGTGTTGAAGAATAATTTTTCGATAGCCATAGCTTCGGGTCTGTACCTTTCAATAAGCATACAGGCACAGTCGTAAATCCGTTCAAGCCTTTCGTTGAAGGGTGTATGGGCTTCGGTGGTTATTGCACCGTAATCCAGCACCCTGAAATGGTTATTATGATATTCAACAACACCGTATCCGACTATCGCATAGCCGGGGTCAATTCCCAGAACTATCATTTTTTGTTTGACTCTCTTTCACGGACTACCATTCTTGTAGGCGTTCCTTCAAGGCCGAAAATTTCTCTTATCTGATTGTCAAGATAACGCTGGTAGCTGTAATGGAAAAGCTCCGCATCGTTGACAAAGCATACGAATGTGGGCGGTCTTGTGGAAGCCTGGGTCATATAGTAAATTTTAAGTCGTTTGCCTTTATCCGAAGGAGGCTGAACCCTTGCGGTTGCATCCGCAAGCACATCGTTGAGCTTACCTGTTGAAATTCGCATCGCATTCTGTGTGTCAACGAATTTGATAAGCTCAAACAAACGGTCAAGCCTGATTTTTTCTTTTGCAGAAATAAAGATAATGGGCGCATAAGACATAAATGAGAAATCCTTCATAAGCTGTTTTCTCATACTGTCCATAGTCTTGCCGTCTTTTTCAACAGCATCCCATTTGTTGACCGCAATAATACAGCCCTTGCCCATTTCGTGAGCAATGCCCGCAACCTTTGAATCCTGCTCCGTAAAGCCTTCGGTGGCATCAATCATAATGACGCATACCTGAGCTCTCTCAACCGCCATTCTGGCTCTGATTACGGAATATTTTTCAATCTGATCATAAACCTTGCTCTTACGGCGGAGACCTGCCGTATCGATAAACACAAATTTGCCGTGTTCATTGATAACAACAGAATCCGTTGCATCTCTCGTTGTGCCTGCAATATCGGAAACAATCATTCTGTCCTCGCCGAGAACCGCGTTAACAAGTGATGATTTGCCTGCATTGGGCTTGCCGATAACCGCAACCTTTATTGCATCGTCTTCGTCAGTATCCTGACTTTCATCAGGCAGATATTTCAGCACCTCGTCAAGCAAATCACCCGTACCCATACCGTGAACCGATGAAACTGGGATGGGGTCACCCAGACCGAGATTATAGAACTCGTAAAAATCTGCGGGAAGTTCACCCGGTGTGTCGCATTTGTTAACGCAAAGCACAACGGGTTTGCCGCTTTTCTGAAGCATTGCCGCAACTTCACTGTCGGTTGCAACAACACCCGAGCGTATATCCGTAACAAGGATGATAACATTTGCACTGTCGATGGCAAGCTGTGCCTGCCGTCTCATTTGTTTGAGAATAATGTCATCCGAATAAGGCTCTATACCGCCCGTATCGATAAGCATAAAACGCCTGTTAAGCCATTCACACTCGCCGTAAATTCTGTCTCTCGTAACGCCGGGTGTATCGTCAACAATGGAAAGTCTTGCACCTACAAGCTTGTTGAAAAGCGTGGATTTACCCACGTTGGGTCTGCCTACAATGGCAACTACATTGGACATTTATATCCCTCCTGTCAGGGCAGAGAGCAAATCTTCTCCGCCTGTTCCGTTTTGTGTGATTCTGATTTTAAGTTTATCCGAAAGCTCCTCAACCGTCATATCGTCAAGGAACATATCCCCCTCACTGCGAAGACAGTTTGGCGGAATAATAAGTTCTTCACCCAGTTCAAGACCTTCAACCGCTGCGGCAATATCTTTGCCGCAAAGCAGACCCGAAACGGTTATCATGCTGCCAAGCAGATGATTTTTTGCCGCAACAACCTGCACCGAAAGACCTTTGATTTTATTTTCAGCTTTCTGCGAAAGCTCCTTTATCAGCGGATATGCCGCTTCACCTGTAACAACGGTCACTTTTCTGTCAAGGGAAGTGATTGTGCACTCATCCAGTGCATACTCAAACTCGGATTTGAGCAAAGCCCACATTCCCACGCCGTTTTCAAGCTGCGGAAAGCCGTTGTAATAATCTTCATCGGGAATTTCACGCTCTGCTTTAAGATAAAATTCATCCGCCGCATAAGCAATTACCGTACCATGTTTTTCTTTGAATTTTTCATTGAATCGGTCAATTAAATCTATAACCTCTCCTGCGGTTTCACGGGTGTAGGGGTCAATATGATAAAGTCCCTCTCTGTGGTCCGAAAGACCTACGGGCACCGCCGCAATACTTTGCACCGCAGGGTAAAGCACCCCAAGCTCATTCAGACTGTATTCAAGCTCACCGCCGTCATTTATTCCGGGGCACAGCACAAGCTGAGTATTCAGCGCAATACCTGCATCCGCAAACTTCCTGAGATATTTCAGTGATTCGCCTGCCTTGGGGTTTGCCATCATTTGCACACGCAATCCGGGATTCATTGTCTGCACCGACACATTAACGGGGCTGATATGCATTTTTATTATCCTTTCAGCCTCGGAATCCGTAAGGTTTGTAAGGGTGATGTAATTTCCGAAAAGGAATGAAAGCCTTGAATCATCGTCTTTGAAGTAAAGGCTTTTTCTCAAACCCTTGGGAAGTTGGTCAATGAAGCAAAAAATGCATTTGTTTTTACAGCTTCTCTGCCTGTCCATAAGATAAGTTTCAAATTCAAGACCGATATCCTCAAATTCATCCTTCTTTATAAGCACAAGCTTTGATTTGCCCTGTGCCGTCTGAAGGGAAAGCAACAGCTTTTTTTCGTTGAGATAAAAACGGTAATCAAGAACATCATTTATTTCGTTTCCGTTTATACTCAGAAGCGTATCCCCTGCGCATATTTTCTTTTTCTCTGCAATACTGCCCCCGGCAATTTCACTTATTTTTACCGCCATTATCTCACCTGCCTATACTACCCGATTTTAATTCACCGTACAGTATAACACACTTTTCTGCAAATTGGTAGTGAATTATTTGTAAATATTATAATATTTTTAAAGAAGTTATAAAATTGTCTATTGTAAATCGGTTTCTCATAGGGTATAATCTATGATGTAGATATATGTCTTAAATCAAGCAAAGGAAATGGAAAGCGTATGTTTGTAGATATTGCGAAAATAAAAATAAAAGCAGGTAACGGCGGAAACGGTGCCGTCAGCTTCCGCAGAGAAAAATATGTTTCCGCAGGCGGTCCCGACGGCGGCGACGGCGGTAAGGGCGGCAACATAGTATTTCAGGTTGACGATAATCTGGCAACCCTGGCAGACTTCCGCTACAAAAGAAAATACACCGCTCCCAACGGCGAAAACGGTTCGGGCGGACGCAAAAACGGCAGAGGCGGCGAAGACCTCATAATCAAGGTGCCCCGCGGCACAATAATCAGAGAGGTTGAAAGCGGTGCCGTTATGGCGGATATGTCGGGCAGTGAACCTTTCATAGCTGCAAAAGGCGGCAGAGGCGGATGGGGCAACCCCCATTTTGCAACTCCCACAAGGCAGGTTCCCCGTTTTGCAAAAAACGGCACTCCCGGTGAAGAATGGGAAGTAAGCCTTGAACTCAAGCTTCTTGCCGATGTAGGTCTGCTTGGTTTCCCGAATGTAGGCAAATCAACCCTTGTTTCGGTTGTCAGCCAGGCAAAACCCATTATCGCAAACTATCATTTCACAACAATAACTCCCGTGCTGGGCGTTGTATCCCTGGGCGAAGGCAGCTCCTTCGTTATGGCTGATATCCCCGGTCTTATCGAAGGTGCAGGCGACGGCGTTGGTCTGGGTCACGAATTTCTCCGTCATGTTGACCGCTGCAGACTGCTTGTTCACATTGTTGACGCCGCAGGAAGCGAAGGCAGAGACCCCATTGATGATTTTGAAATCATCAACAAAGAGCTTGAAAAATTCGACCCCGAGCTTGCAAAGCGTCCTCAGATTGTGTGTGCAAATAAAATCGACCTTGCAGAAGACGAGCAGCTTGAAAGGCTTGAAAAATATTTTACCGAGCGCGGTTATGAATATCACACAATGTGCGCACCCATTCTTGAAGGCACAAGCGAGCTTATAAGTGCGGTATGGAACAAGCTTCAGACACTGCCTCCCATCAAGCAGTACGAAGCCGAAGCAATTCCCGTTGAGCTGTTTGAAAAGCAGGCTGACAAAGGCTTCACCATCCGTGTTGAGGATGATATTTATTTTGTTGAAGCTCCCTGGCTTCTTAAAATTCTTCAGCGTACAGACCTTGATGACTATGAGTCACTGCAGTATTTCCAGAGAATTCTTATCTCAAGCGGAATTATTGACGCACTCCGTGAAAGAGGCATAAACGAAGGCGATACCGTTTCCATTTATGACCTTGAATTTGATTTTGTTAACTGATTGCGGGGTAAAAAGATTGAATTTACTGATTGATAAAAAAACGGAAGTTTCATCTCTCAGCCCTCTGACACTTGCTTTTGTGGGCGATACGGTTTTTGACCTGCTTACGAGGAGCGAGCTTGTGTGCGAGGCAAACAGACCCGTCAACGCGCTGCACACTGCGGCAAGCAAAAGAGTCTGCGCCGCCGCTCAGGCAGAGAGTATGAAAAAAATTCTGCCTCTGCTGACAGAGGATGAAACCGCCGTATTCAAAAGAGGAAGAAACGCCCATACAGGCGGAATCCCCAAGAATGCATCCAGTGCGGATTATCATTATGCAACAGGGCTTGAAAGCCTTTTCGGTTGGCTTTACCTTAAAGGTGAAAACGAAAGAATCACAGAACTTTATTCAATTATCAGAAACGAGGACTGATATACAGATGACCAAAGAAAAAGCTCTCGGTCTTTTGAAAAACAACGGAATATGGCTTGTGGGCTGTATTCTTTATTCTATAGGTGTCAACAGCTTTTCCGTGCCCAACGAAATTGCGCAAAGCGGCGTAACCGGTATAGCGGTCATACTGAAATACCTTTTTGATTTCCCCGTAGGCACGGCAAACCTTGTTCTTAACATCCCCTTGCTGATTCTTATGTGGATTTACCTTGGCAGACAGCTTGTGGCAAGAACTCTGTGGGTAACGGTTATTCTTTCAACCGCACTTGATGTGCTTGCACTTGTCGGTATTCCTCAGTACACAGGCGATAAGCTCCTTGCCGCCATATTCTGCGGACTTTTTCAGGGTGCAGGTCTGGGTATGATTATGATAACCGGTGCAACAAGCGGCGGCACGGATATTGTTGCAAGGCTTGTGCATAAGAAATTCCGTCATATTACCGTAGGTAATGTGGTGCTTGCGGCGGATGCTGTTGTTGTCACCGCAGGTATGCTTGTATTCCGCAGTATCGAAAGCGGTCTCTATGCGATTATCATTATCTACGTCAGCACAAAGGTTATTGACACCATGATTTACGGCACGGGCAACGGCAAAATGCTGATGATTATTACCGAAAAGGCTGACGAAGTATCAAAAGCCATTGTTTCAACATCACCCAGAGGCGTTTCCATTGTGCCTGCCAAGGGTGCATACACAGGCGATGACAAAAACGTGCTTATCTGCGTTGCCAGAAAACACGAGATTTCCGGTATTCTCAACACTGTCAAAGAGGTTGACGACAAAACCTTCACCATAGTCAGCGAAGCCAATGAAATTCTCGGTAAAGGCTTCAATAAAACCATTTAAAGGAGAACAGTTATGAAAAGAATTTTATCATTCATTCTTGCGGCGGCTATGCTTCTCTGCCTTGCCGCCTGCACACCCGTAAGCAAGGACAGCATCGAGCCTGCGGTTTACCGTATGGAGAATGAGCAGTACCCCAGACTTTCACTCAGAGCCGACGGTACGTTCTCATTTGTCTACACCGTTATAGCAAACCGTATCACAAAAGGCACCTATTCGGTCAGTAACAAAGTGCTTAAACTTGAATGTGAGGACGGCACTGTTTACTGCTTTGACATAAAGCGTGATACCCTTGAATTCAACGGGGAGCTTTCAGACGAGTTTGTAAAACAATATAAAGGCGAGCCCGATTTTGTTGACGGTACAACACTTGAACTCTGGCGTACATACGAATAATTCTTGACAACACACACTGTGCTATTGTATAATATTAAGGTTGAAATTTCAAAAAGCGAGGTTTTATAAATGTCAGGCCATTCAAAATGGAGTACCATCAAGAGAAAGAAAGAAAAGACAGATAATCAGAGAGCAAAGATTTTCACCAAAATCGGCAGAGAAATCGCAGTCGTAGTCCGTGAAGGCGGTCCCGACCCTGCATCAAACTCAAAGCTCAAGGACGTTATTGCAAAAGCAAAGGCAAACAACGTACCCAACGACAATATCGAAAGAATCATCAAAAAGGCTGCCGGTGAAACAGGCGGTGCAGATTACGAAGAAATCGTATACGAAGGCTACGGTCCCTCAGGCGTTGCAGTTATTGTTGAAGCACTTACCGATAACCGTAACAGAACAGCCGGCGATGTCCGTCACTACTTTGATAAGTACGGCGGAAACATGGGTCAGAGCGGCTGCGTTTCATTTATGTTTGCAAAGCAGGGCGTTATCGTTATCGAAGCCGAAGGCGTTGATGAGGATAAGCTTATGGAAGATGCTCTTGAAGCAGGCGCAACGGATTTCATCACCGACGAAGGTGTTTTTGAAATCAGAACAGAGCCCAACGATTGCGGCGCAGTAAGAGAAGACCTTGAATCAAAGGGTTATGCCTTTGTTTCAGCAGAGGTTGAATATGTTCCCTCAACATACACCGCACTTACAAACCCCGACGATATCAAGAACATGGCAAAAATGCTTGAAATGTTTGAAGATAACGACGATGTTCAGGCTGTATGGCATAACTGGGAAAACGCTGACGACGCTGAATAATATAACATTTTATATGCACAAAGCCCCCGGCAACCGCCGAGGGCTTTTGTTTTTTACTTATCTGCTGTTTGCGGTGTTTACCATACCGAAATAGAATTCTTCAAACCCTTCGGGGTAATCCTTTGTTCCGCAGAAATCAAAGTGATCCATACCGTGCATCGTATCGAAATAATACCATCTGCCCGATTTGATTCTGTTGCCTTTTTCAATTTCCGTCTCGTAGCTGAGTGCTGTTTTTTCATCGCAGGAGGGATATCTTGCCGATGCAAGAGGCACAATTCCGTCATTCAAAGCCCAGTCGCCCTCTATTTTGATACCGTCAACGGTTTTGCCCTTTGTTGAATCAAGCATCATTGATGAAATATAAAAAATCGGGCTGAGTCCTTTATCGGGGAGCTTCATATCCGATATACTCCAGGTATTCTCGGTTGTGTAGGAATAGTAATATGTATCGGGTGAAAGCTTTATTTTTTCGTTAAGCTCAGCGGCACCTCTGAGAGTCATATCATAGCCGCAGTTATCGTTGCTTGCCCAATAACTCTTTATTCCGTCAAGGCTGATAAATGCTCGGAATTCATCCTGCTTCGGAGTAAGACCCATGTGACCAAGCTGGAATGAAAAGACGAGAAAATCATTGCCGAAAATCATGCCAATCATATTCAATGCCACAGACATCAACCCCATTGTCCATCGGGGGTCAATAAGCTGATTTGCAACCTGAGATCCGTTATGAGGTGCGGAAAGAGTTATGCAGGAATGAATGCAGTTGTGTCCTCCCTGGAAAAGCGGACTTGTGTCCTTACCCGTTGCGGCAATTTCGTCTGCATCACCGTAGGCAAGCAAAGATGTCAGAAGTCTTACCGTTGCACCGCCGAAGGAATGACCAACAAGGTTTATTTTATCCTTTAAATTCCAGGGCTCGCCCATAGTCGCTTTCCCTTCGTAGCTGAAGCCGTATCTGTCATGACCGTGAGCCTTTGAATGTGCCTCACCGTAGTCAACAACCGTACCCGTAAGCTGTGCATAAAGCTCGCAGGCTCTGTCCCAGGCACTGCTGAGAGGACCTACCGAGGGTGCATAAGCCTCAACGCCGTTTTCGTTGAGTATTTTAACGATATCCGTTTCGGAGCCGGGCATAAGTCCGCCGCCCCAATAGGGTGAAAGCGAATAATAAGAATTTTCTGAACCCCAACCGCCCATACCGTGGACAAAAATATAGGGATAGTTTGTCTTACCGTTTTTGATTTCGGCAGCACTTGCAGGAAGGGCAAATACGCCGAAAATCAACGCAGCCGCCATAATGAGTGCAATTATCTTTTTCATAGTCGTTCCCCTTTCGGTTCATCATGCTTTGATTTTACCCTAAGAAAATTTTTGTGTCAATAAAAAACCGTTGTACAAATTTGTAAAATTGTTTAAATATTTTTATTATTTACTTGAAAAATTATAAAAAAGTGTTAAAATTATTTTTGATTAGATTAAAATCTATAATTCAGGAGGCAAGGTTATGGCAAAGTTTTTATTCTCCGCATTCGCAGACGAAGCATCGCCCGATATTATTGAGCAGATAGCCGCCTGCAAGGCAAACGGAATCGAGTATATCGAGCTGAGAAACGTTAACGGAAAAAACATTTCAAATTTCACCGTTGAAGAAGCAAAGGAACTGAAAAAACTCCTTGACGATAACGGCATAAAAGTTTCTTCAATCGGTTCACACTACGGCAAAATCGAAATCGACGATGATTTTGCACCTCATTTTGAAGCTTTCAAGCAGACCGTTGAGGTTGCAAAGGTGCTTAAAACAAAATATATAAGAATGTTCAGCTTCTTCTTCACAAAGGGTCAGAGCCGCGAAGAATACAAAGATGAAGTTTATGCAAGACTTAACGCAATGGTTGACTACTCAAATGAGCACGGCATCCTTTGCTGTCACGAAAACGAAAAGGGAATTTACGGCGATATTACCGAAAGATGTCTCGAACTTGCAGAGCATTTCGGCGACAGAATGGGCTGCATTTTTGACCCCTCCAACTACATTCAGTGCGGATCGGATACCCTTGAAGGTTTCAATCTTTTGCAGGATTATGTTACATATTTCCATGTTAAGGACTGCATTGCAGAAATCGACACCGTTGTTCCCGCAGGCGAAGGCGACGGACATATTGCCGAGATTATGCGTATGCTTGACGACAAAGAAGGAGTTTATTTCCTTTCGGTTGAGCCTCATCTGAGAGTCTTTGAAGGTCTTGACGACCTTGAACCCGACGATGCAACGGCAAATGCAATGAACAAGAAGTTTGTATATCCTGACAATATGACTTCATTTGCTGCCGCCTGCACTGCAATCCACAACATTATCGAGAATGAAATTCAGCCCGTAAGATTCGGCATCATCGGTGCAGGTAATATGGGCATGTCTCATATCAATATGCACCTTAAAGGCACTCACAAGGAGCTTCGTATCACTGCGGTTGCGGATATCGACCCCGCAAGACTTGAAGCTGCAAAGAAGGTAATGCCCTCTCTCAAAACATATAACACCGCCGAAGAGCTTATCGACAGCGGTGAGGTTGATGTTGCACTTATCGCAACACCTCACTATGACCACTCCCCCATTGCTCAGTATGCATTCAGCAAGGGCGTTCACGTTCTTACCGAAAAGCCTGCCGGCGTTTACACAAAGCAGGTTCGTGAAATGAACGAGGCTGCCGCAAAAACAGACCTTGTTTTCGGTATTATGTATAACCAGCGTACAAACTGCCTTTACAGAAAAATGCGTGAAATTGTTCAGAGCGGCGAGCTTGGCGAAATCAAGCGTGTAAGCTGGATTATCACCGATTGGTACAGAACTCAGGCATATTACAATTCAGGCGGATGGCGTGCAACCTGGAAGGGCGAAGGCGGCGGCGTGCTTCTCAATCAGTGCCCCCACAACCTTGACCTCTGGCAGTGGATCTGCGGTCTGCCCGTTAAGGTTAAAGCATTTGTTCACGAAGGCAAGTGGCACGACATCGAGGTTGAAGACGATGTTACTATCTATGCAGAATATGCCAACGGTGCAACAGGTACATTCATTACAACAACAGGCGACTGTCCCGGCACAAACCGCTTTGAAATCACACTTGACGGCGGTAAGCTTGTATGCGAGGATAATAAGCTCCGTCTTTACAAGCTTAAAGGTCTTACAAGCGAACACTGCGCAAACGCAGAGGAAGGCTTCGGCTGGATTGAAGGCGAATGGCTTGATGTTGAAACCGACGGACGCAACAAACAGCACTGCGAGGTGTGCAATAAATTTGCCGCCGCAGTTCTCCGAGGCGAAGAGCTTGTTGCAAAAGGCGAAGAAGGCATAAGAGGTCTTTCAATTTCAAATGCGGCTCACCTTTCAGCCTGGCTGGGCAAAGAAATCGAGCTTCCCGTTGATGAAGATGTTTACTACGCGGAGCTTCAGAAGAAGATTGCCGCAGGCAAGGCAGAAAAAGATAATGTTGTTGCAACAGTTCAGCAGGATATGTCATCAACCTTCTGATATCCCGAAAGGAATTTTAATATGAAAGCTGCTGTTATCGGGTGCGGAAGTGTGGCACAGATGCACCTTAAAGCACTTGAAGAAAACCCTAAAACAGAAATAATTGCAGTGGCGGATATCAAGCCCGAAAAGGCAGACTCCGCCGCCGCAAAATACGGCGCACGGGCTTATTACGATTTTGACGAACTTCTCAGAAGCGAAAAGCCCGACTGCGTCCATATATGCACACCCCATTATCTGCACACGGATATGGCGGTAAAAGCCCTTGAAGCAGGCATAAATATTCTGACTGAAAAGCCCTGCTCCGTCAGCGCAGACGAGGTCGATACGCTTCGCAAGGCACAGCAGGAAAGCGGCAAGCAAGTAGGCGTTTGCTTTCAGAACAGGTATAACGCCTGTGTGCAGTATGTAATAAATATAATTGAAAACGGTTCTCTGGGCAAAATAAAATCAATCAGAGCCTTTGTTACCTGGTGCAGAGGTGCGGATTATTATTCCGACGATTGGCACGGCACTGCGGATAAAGAGTGCGGCGGCGTGCTAATAAACCAAGCGATTCACACCGTTGACCTTATTCATTATTTCGGCGGTGAATGCCAAAAAGTGACGGCTCATGTGTCTAACGACCACCTCAAAGGCATTATTGAGGTTGAAGATACCGCCAGCCTGCTTATGGAGCTTGATGACGGTGTTACGGCAATCCTTTACGCCACAACCGCCTATGCGGAAAACTCGGGCGTTATGATTGAAATTGCATTTGAAAAAGGTATGCTCCGTCTTGAAGGAGAAATGCTTTATTCAATCGGTGCCGACGGTAAAATAACCGAAATTTTGGAAAGACCGAATGTTATACACCACGGTCAGAGCTATTGGGGTGCAAGTCACAGTACCCTTATCAACGATTTTTACGATTGCCTTGAATCAGGCGAAAAATTTATAATTGATGCCTTTGAGGGCGGAAAAGCAGCGAAAATCGTTGCCGCCGCATATAAATCCTCAAAAACAGGCAAACCCGTTCATATTGAAAGGAGCAAATAAAAATGTTTCACGGAAATTTAAAGGGCAGAGTAGCCGTTGTTACCGGCGGCGGCGGAGTTCTTTGCAGCGGCTTTGCAAAGGACCTTGCGGCACTTGGTGTTAAGGTTGCTGTGCTTGATTTAAGAGAAGAGGCCGCACAGGTTGTTGTTGACGAAATCAACGCTGCAGGCGGCACCGCACTTGCTGTAGGATGTAACGTGCTTGAAGCTGAAAGCCTTGAAGCTGCAAGAGAAAAGGTTAACGCAGAGCTTGGTACCTGCGACATTCTCATCAACGGTGCAGGCGGCAACTCACCTCTCGGCACAACAACAAAAGAAACCCTTGAGCTTAAAGATATGGCTGAAAAGGCAGAGGATGTTAAAACCTTCTTTGACCTTGATGCAAAGGGAATCAGCTTTGTTTTCAACCTTAATTTCCTGGGTACACTGCTTACAACTCAGTGCTTTGCAAAAGATATGGTTGGCAAGGAAAACACAACAATTCTCAATGTTTCCTCAATGAATTCCTTTAAGCCTCTCACCAAAATCCCCGCATATTCAGCAGCAAAAGCGGCTATTTCCAACTTCACGCAGTGGATGGCTGTTCATTTTGCGGATGTGGGCATCAGAGTCAACGCTATTGCACCCGGATTTTTCTCAACCATCCAGAATGCAAAGCTTCTTTACAACGAGGACGGCTCACTGACAGAGCGTTCAAACAAGATTATCACCCACACACCTATGCGCCGTTTCGGTGTGCCCTCCGACCTTACGGGTGCACTTGTGTTCCTTTGCGACGAGGAATACTCAGGCTTCGTAACCGGTGTTGTTCTTCCTGTTGACGGCGGATTCTCCGCATATTCGGGCGTATAAAATTTTGCGGCACACCACCCAAGGGTAGTGTGCCTTTTTTCTTTAAAAGAACCAAGCTGCCGTTGCAACAGATTGTAGCGTGACTTTTTAATATGTTTATGGTTTAATTATGCCATAAGGAGGTGCCGCCTATGGCAAAGGTTTCAGGGAACATCAAAAAACTCCGTTCCGACAGAGGAATGACGCAGGATGTGCTTGCCGAAAAAATCAACGTCACACGACAAACCGTTTCAAGCTGGGAAAACGGACGGACTCAACCCGATATAGATATGTTGGAGCTTCTTGCCGATGCTTTCGGCACCGAAATTGAAGAACTCATATACGGCGAAAAGCGTAAGATCGGACTTGAAGCACCCAAAACCGACAAGCATAAAATAATGAACATTGTTTTTG
The DNA here is from genome assembly GCA_045533455.1 of Acutalibacteraceae bacterium. Taxonomy (GTDB): domain Bacteria; phylum Bacillota; class Clostridia; order Oscillospirales; family Acutalibacteraceae; genus CAG-177. The sequence continues at coordinate 73,460 of JAZSHU010000004.1, forward strand.
CTACTCTGGGTTCACTGCTGACCGCAACGGGACTTATAATCATTCTCGTTTCCTTCTGGGACAGCATTCCCGAAATCTTTCTTGCGGCACTCAGCTTTCTGCCTCTTATTGCAGGCGGTGCCGCTGCAGTGTGGGTTTACGGCAAAAAAAGAAGCAGCATAGCCTGGACTGAAGGTGCCTGCGTTATGTGGTGTGCAGGTTTGTTTGCAACAACGGCACTTGTGTGCTCAATGTTTTCCGTAAGCGTTGATATCTCAATACTGTTTACAGCTCTCGCATTGCTTACACTGCCCATGGCATACATTATGAACACCATTTTTCCTCTCACCGCATATTTCTTCATCGTAACCTATCTGTTTATTTCTTATCCGCTGAATTTAAAAGCGGCAAACCTCATACCTCTTGCTGTGGGTATAATTCTCTATATTCTCGGTCTTGTCCGCGTAAAGAAAACCGAGTCTGCCGACCCAAGGCGTAAATTTGCGGTGTGGACTGCGATTATCTCAGCCTGCGTTATCCTTTTCTTCAAAGGAATTGACACTGCCGACCGTAGTGAAGCCTCGGTGCTGTGTATGATTTTCAGCATTTTTGCAGGACTTTATGCTGCCGACAGAGAAGGTGATTTTCCCTATCCGTTCCGCTATATTACAGTACCCTCAATCGCCGCCTCATTCTCATACCTTTGCTTCACCGCAGAGGATATGATTGGTATGTGTAATTATTCCCCTCATCTCAACGAGAACCTGATGAATCCCGGCATTGCACCCTTTGTTTCCGTCGCAGCTTTAATCGCAGGAATAATTTACGGCAAAAAGAATACCGTGCAAAGCAAAGAGAAAAAAACATTCATCATATGTTCCGCCGTTGCAAGTGCGGTCTGTGCTTTCAGCTCGATTTTTGCCGAATATTTTACGGAAACAACAGAAATTATCGTAACCGCAATTATTATTATCCTTTCGCTTACGGTCAGCATTGCTTTAATCACCGCAGGCATAAGAAAAGTTAAGCTTCTCACCGTAAATCTTGGTCTGATTATGATTTGCCTTATTATTTATGCAACCCTCATTATGGGCAGATTTGATGTTGTTTACGGCGGTATTGCCTGCGTTGTTATGGGTCTTGTTCTTTTGTTCATCAATTTCAGGCTTTCAAAAATGTTCAAGGCAAAGGAGGCGGAGAAAAATGCGTAAAAGACGCCCCGTTATAATCCTGCTGTGTATTCAGCTTGTTTTTACATTTTTTCTTGCTTCAACCGAAACTGCAAAAAATCTGATTATCCGCACCTTCGGCACGGAATACACCTTTGCGGTTGAAAATCTTGCCTATTACGGCAATTTCAGAGACAATATGGAGCTTCACTGCGAAATCAAATCAGAAGTCCCCGACATTTATAATCATGCTTTGATAAACGGCAGATACGGCATAATCGAAACCGACGAAAACGGACTTTCCTATTTATCCGTAACAACTGACAAAAAACCACAAGGCAACACCTACATCAAAAGTAAGGGCGACGCAATTTTTTATTTCGACACTCCCCATATGACTATTCACTATGAAATTTTCAAGCTTGGAGAAACAACCGACCCTCCCCTGTTTATCAGGCACAATCTCACAACATCAACGGAATATGAAATAACCGCATCCGCCTATGTATTCCGAGGTCAGATAAGGCTGAAAGAAATATATGTTGACGGTGTTGAACTCATCGATTTTCTCACAAGACACAAGGAGGCACAATAATGAAAAAACTACCCACAAACAGTCCGCTTGTAAAAATCCCCTTTGGCGGACTTACATCAAATATGCTTCGTATTCTGGCAATGGCGTTTATGATTTGCGACCATCTGTGGGCAAAGGTTGTGCCGGGAAACGATTGGATGACCTATGTGGGTAGAATGACCTTCCCCATATTCGCCTTTATGATTTCGGAAGGCTTCATCCACACATCAAATCTGAAAAAATACATATCAAGGCTGCTTGTTTTTGCACTGATATCGGAAATTCCCTTTAACCTTTTCTATGGCGGAAGCTGGTTTTATCCCTATCACCAGAATGTTATGTTTACTCTGCTTTTCGGTCTGCTGGCAATAATGCTCATTGACAAAGCAAGGAAAAACAAGGATGCAAAAACAATAGTCAAATCCGCCTTGCTTGTGGTTCTGCTCGGCATTGCATCATTCATCGGCTTTGTTGATTACGGTTTCTGGGGCTTCCTCATTGTCGTAATGTTCTATCTTTTCAGAGATTTTCCCTTTGCGTGGCTTGCACAGCTTGCAGCTATGGTTATTATTAACTGCGAGCTTTTCGAAGGTCAGTTTATTATCGTTGACCTTTTCGGAAAAAGCTTTGAATTTGCAACACAGGGATTCGCCGTATTTTCACTTATCCCTATCTGGCTTTACGGCGGCAAAAAAGGCAGATCAAGCAAAATTATGCAGTACGGATTCTATGCATTCTATCCCCTGCATATGATTTTGATTTATCTCGCTGTCTATTTCGCATAAAAAACAAAAAAACGGCAGGTCAATGACCTGCCGTTTTCTATTTATTCATAAAGTCCATTAAACCGTGCCAGTCATCACGGGAGAAATAGTGCTTGCCGCTTCTGTAACAAAGACCTACATTGCCTTCGTTAAGATATCTGCCTGCTTTAAGGTAATCACTTTCCTCATAAACAAAACCTTTTTTGCCGTAAAGTTCATACACTTCGGATGATGCAACGCAGAAAAGAAATTCAAGGTTGGGTCCTGCCCACACATCCTCTGCGGCAGAAGCTATATGCACTCTGCGTGGGGCGATAAGCGCTGAAAGAAAATGCTGTTCAAAAGGTGTTTCGTTATCCTTGCCGTAGTAATTTTTATAGTTTTCACAAAACCAATAATCAAAACGATCAATGATATCGCCGATGAATTCATTACCTTCGCTTTTACCTCTGTTAAGCGAATCACCGCTGCAACCGGAGCAATTGGAGTGTGCAACAGCAAAACGTGTATCAACAGCAGCAGTAAGCAAAGCTGTTTTGCCAAGCCTTGAATGACCGCATACACATATATTTTCTTTATCAACCTCATCACGGGTCTGCAAAAAGTCCATAACACGCATTGCCGCCCATGCCCACATTGCAATTTTGCCGGGCGAATAAGGTGTACGCTCTTTTCCGCCGTAAACCACACCTGCAAGACCGTTTGTGAAATCACCGTCGTCACTTGTTACATTCTGATAGCAGAATGAAGCACAGGCAAAACCGTTGTCAATAATTTCCTCGGTAGGCATGTATTTATCGGGCACATCGGGCCTGAAATTGATATGCACAAAGGTTTTGAATTTATCGCCCTTGTTGGGATAAACATACTTTATGGGGAAAGAAAACACCTTGCCGTTAAGGGTGCAAACCGCTTCAAGCTCCATATAGCTTGCCTTTCCTGCACAATATCTATCGCTATCTTTTTCAACAATATTAAAAATAACCTTTTCGGGCGCCTCGGGAATATAACCGTATTCACTTTTGAGCATCATTTCAAGAACGAGAGGTCTTACCTTTTCCCATTCTTCAACGGTTTTTGCTCTGTTTCCGCCTACTTCGAGCGCCGACGGAACATTGAGTTTTTCAAGCATTTCTTTTATCATAAATATACACTTCTTTCTGTGCGTTGATAACGGAAACATAAACGCCAGTACAGCACATAAGATATTACTTTTCAGATAAAAAATAAAAGGCAGGGGTATAAATACCACTGCCGCTTTATTTTGACTTATGCTTCCTTAACAACTACCTGCTTGCCGTTATAATAACCGCACTCGGGGCAAAGTCTGTGAGATCTCTTGAGCTCACCGCAGTTTGAGCACTTCTCGAGCTGAGGAGCATTCATCTTCCATACGTTTGAGCGTCTCTTGTCTCTTCTTGCCTTTGAAACTCTTCTCTTGGGTACTGCCATGCCTTAAGCACCTCCTTAATTTTGTGCTTTATTAAACCGTGAGGTTTTTTGTTTTTTAATTATCCAGAAGCTGCTGAAGTGCCGCCAATCTTGGGTCAACATCTTTTTTGCAGCTGCATGAATCCGTGTTAAGGTCCTTGCCGCACTTGAAACACATTCCCTTGCAATCTTCTTTGCAAAGGAACTTTGCGGGAAGTTCAAGGAAAATATCTTCTGTTATAAGCGGGTCAAGGTCGAAACGAAGCTCATTGACAAGCAAAAGCTCGTCGTTTGATTCGTCGTTGAGATGTGTTACGAGAGTGTGGAAAATATCAACTTCAAGAGGAAGAGTTATCTCCTTTGCACAACGGTCACAGTTCATTTCAAGAACAAACTCTGCTTTTGCACGCAACTCAACTATGTCTGTATAGTTGCCTGCAGAACCGCTGACCTTCACGGGAGTTGTGAAAGGCTTTGTGCCGCTCAATTCCTGACCCGAAAGATCAAGCTCATAGCTGAACTCACGAATCATACCCTCATTATTAAAAATAGGCTCTAAATCCAATATCATAAATTTTCACCTAAAATCACGCACAAAATATTATATAGGTTAAAGCATGATTTGTCAACTAAATTTTTGATTTAAATTCAGATTTTTTCGCAGAATGTAAAAATTCTTTCAGGAAGATCACATTCATCACATGAAACTGTGAAGGTGATGTCCTGCTCTGAAAGCTTGCTGAGCTCTGAAACCTTCTCAAGGAAGTTTGCAAGAGCATCATAATCTCTGCCGCCGATCTTGAGAGTTGCATCAACAAGAATATCGGTTATGTCATGGTC
>JAZSHU010000020.1:0-20745 GCA_045533455.1 Acutalibacteraceae bacterium
GGCAATGAATTTAAGCTCTTCACAGGCGTTCTTCATTTCTTCGTTGCAGGCAAGAGAGCAGAGTTCATCAATCGCTTCGTCGAGTTTGCCGTTGATACCCGCAAGCTTTGAAAGAAGGTCTGTTTTTTCTTCGGATACGCCGCATTTTGTGCAGATTGAGCGAAGGTCGTGAATGTTCTTGCCCTTAACGCATTCAATGATATCCTTCTTTGCATTTTCTCCGATTTCAAGCTCGGCAAGAAGAGAGGGAATGAATGCCATATGTGAAATCGAAAGAACAAAATCCTTATCGATTGTTTTAAGACTCTTTGCGGCAAGCATCAACACTTCTGAAATAAGATATTCGTCAACTTTTCCAAGCACTTCAACGCCTGTCTGCTTGATTTCTTTATAGTCCATGGAACTGTCGCCCATTCTGAAAACGCTTTCGTTATAGTAAAGCTTTGTGAGTGCAGAGGTGAGCTTTGCGTTTTTGACAATGGAAAGGGTGATATCGGGCTTCAGAGCCATAAGCCTGCCGTCTGAATTATTGAAGGCGAGTATGCCTTTGCCCGAGAGGAAATCTCTGTTGTCGCTGTAAAAGCTGTATTCCTCAAATTTTGCCATTCTGTATTCTTTGTAGCCCCACTGCTTGTAAAGCATTGAAAGCTCATAGTTAAGGCTGTCTTCTTTTGACATTGTTGCAAGAAATTCTTCCATAATATTCTCCTGATAATATGAGTATGGCAGAAAGTATACCACACTTTATTGTATTAGTCAATTAGCGATTTACCACGCTAAATCGAAATGTTTGCAGTTTTATTTATGTAAATTATACAATCAACCCTTGTTTACGGCTTTTCGCAGGCACTCGAAGCTTTCGTGGCTTATAACGTGCTCGATACGGCAGGCATCGATTGCCGCCTGGTCTGCACTGACACCCATACCTACAAGCCACTTTGTTATTGTTTCGTGTCTGTCAAAAACATTTTTTGCGATTTCAATTCCACTTTCCGTAAGGGTGATAAGTCCGTCACTGTCGGTGGTGATATAGCCGTGCTCTCTCAGATTACGCATTGCAACGCATACGCTGGGCTTTGAATAACCAAGCTCCGTTGCAATATCAACAGAACGCACCGCACCCTTCTTTTGACTGAGCATAAGTATTGTTTCAAGGTAGTTTTCAGCTGATTCGCCGATAATCATTGTTTTCACCTCTTGAACAAGTTGATTTTAACCGATTAATTATACCACAACAGTATCTATATTTCAATATATTAAAAACATTATATATAACAAAAAACTCCCGCAAAACATACGGGAGTTTATGGATTAAAGATATTTGTTTATGAATTCCGTGATTTTGCCCCAATAAATATCGGGGAAAAGGTAGCCTGCCGCCGCATGGGTTGCACCCTCAACAACCAGCCTTTCCTTTTCACAGCCTGCCGCTGCGTAGAGAGGATAATTCATAGAGAAGGGAACAACAGTATCCTTATCGCCGTGAACAAAGAGAGTGGGTGTTTTTGATTTCTTGACCTGATTGATGGGAGCTGCATCCCTGATATCAAAGCCAAGCTTTACCTTGAATGTAGGGTTAACAAGGTTGAGAATAAGCTTTGCTGGGATTTTTGTTGCGGCACCAATCTGCACCGTATACTGGTCCCAAAGGCTTGTGAAACCGCAATCCTCAATACAGCATTTAACATTTTCGGGCAGGCTTTCGCCTGTGGCATTCATTACCGTTGCCGCACCCATTGAAGCGCCGTGAAGAATGATTTTTGCACGGGGGTTTTTCTTTATGATAAAGCTTACCCAATCAATGATGTCAAGTCTGTCCATCCAGCCCATTGTGCAGTGAGAGTGCTCGCTTTTGCCGTGACCTCTGAGATAGGGCAGAAGAACATTGAAACCCATTTCGTAAAAATGTTTTGTGTAAATGCTGTTTTGCGAAGGGTCACCCGTATAGCCGTGGCAGGATATTGCATAAACATCACTGCCTTCGTTTTCATAGAATATGGCGTGAAGACACTCGGAATATTTATTGAATGTAAAAACATTTTTATATATGTGTTTGCGGTAAAACTCAATGCCTGCCTTTGCTTCGTCGGATTCATAGAAGCAGGCACTTTCCTTGCTTGGCATAAGACCGTCCTTGGCGATTAAATCCTTGATTGCTTCCTTGCTCAGAGTTTTTTTGATGAACATATTGCCGCCTGCATGACAAATCGCCCCTGCGGCGGTAACTGCGGTAAGGATTTTTTCAAGAGGAGTTTTTTTCTTTTTTGCCATATTCGTCTCCTTGTAAAAACGGAGCTGTTTTTACACAGCTCCGAAAATCTTAATCGTTGTTCTGGTGTCTTTTAATCTTTGAAGTGGTGGTTTTGGTGAACTCCGTTCTTCTGATTTTATACTTGAGAATGCTCTTGAAGGGGGGGAGCTTTTTGTTTACATCTTCAATAACTTCCTTGAAGATTTCATCAAGCTCTTCGTCTGTGAATTCATCCTCGCTCTTGCCGTAACGCTCGCTGAGCTCCTCGAAGTTGGGATAAATTCTTGCGCCTACAACAACTTCGCCCTTCTTGTTTTCATCGGCAACAACAAGGCTTTCGCCAACTCTGATATCCGTGCCCAGATGATATTCAAGCTCCTCGGGATAAATGTTTTTGCCGTTGCTTGTAACAATAACGTTCTTGCATCTGCCTGAAATGTAGAAGTGACCCTTATCGTCCATATAACCGAGGTCGCCTGTGTGGAACCAGCCGTGATCGTCAATAACCTTTGCTGTTTCTTCGGGGTTCTTATAGTAGCCCAGCATAACCATATCGCCCCTGACGCAGATTTCGCCAATGCCGTTTTCGTCGGGATTAAGAATCTTGGCTTCACTGCCGGGAATAACCTCACCAACAGACTCTGCAAGATGAAGCCTGTCGTGATTGAGAATGGCAAGGGGAGCACACTCGGTAAGACCGTAGCCGAAGATAATCTGAATTCCGAATGCATCGAAATCCTTGAGAATCTGGGGGTTGATGGGTGCGGCACCGCAGATGATAAGACGCATATTGCCGCCGAAGGTATCGATGATTTCTTTGAAGAATACTTTCTTGAGGTCGATGCCTACCTTTGCCGCAGCCTTTACAAGCACACTGCCTACCTTGAACATGGTAAGACCGTGAGGTCTTTCGGCAATTTTCTTCATAAGGCGTCTGTGAACGGTTTCAAGAAGCAGAGGTACCGCAACAAATACCGAAGGATTGAACTCCTTCATATTTTTGAGAACATATCTGAATCCGTCGCAGAAGGTAACCTTTACACCGCAGTAGGGCGCAAAGAAAAGGATGATTGTGCTTTCATATGTGTGGTGAAGCGGAAGCATTGAAATGCCGCAGTCATCAGGAGTGATTTTGATAATTCCCATTGCCGCCATAACTTCGTAGCAGAAGTTTCTATGACAGAGCATAACACCCTTTGACATACCTGTTGTGCCCGATGTGAAAAGAAGTGAGCACATTTTGTCGGGGTCGATTTCGGCGTCAAGATAACGGGTATCGCCCTGTGCAAGAAGTTCCTTGCCCTTTGCAACAAGGTCTGTGATATTGGTAACGCCTTCTTCTTTATCTGCGTGGATAATGACAATCTGAAGGTCGGGTTTGATTTCGTCATTTCTCTCTGAAAGCTTTTTCGCAATCTTTTTGTCGCAGAAAAGAAGCTTTACGTCGGAAACGTTGAGAATCATGTTGATGTCGTCAAAAAGCAGCTCCTTGTCGATGGGAACGATAACGCCCACACCTGTAACGGTTGCCATATAAGAAAGGCACCATTCGTAGCTGTTGTCGCCTGCAACGGCGATTTTTTCACCTGCAAGACCCATATCTGTCAGTGCGGTGCCCAGAGCCTTGATTTCGTCACCGTACTGCTTGTAGGTGATGTCATACTGCTCGCCGTTTTTCTTCTTAACGGTGAAAGCAGGTCTGTCGGAATAAAGCTTAACGCTCTGGGTAATAAGATCTCTCAGGTCAGTGATTTTTCTTACGTCGTAGAATTTTTTGTTGTTTTTTACTTTGTTGGTGTTGTTCTTCACTTTGCTGTCCCCCTGAATGCAACATATTTATATAAATAGAGATAATATACAACAAAACATTCTGTATTCTAGCATACGAATCATTAAAAATCAAGGAATAAATTATTAAGAATTCTCTAAATATTGTGGAGGAGTTAACAGAATATTAATACATTTTGCGTTTTGTACAATAAATTTACATACTTGCGCCAAAATGTGTGCAGTATGCCTGCTGGTGTGATGGTTGGCGGCAAATTCAACCTTTGCATTGTATGAAAAAAGCACCCCGCAGGGTGCTTCTTTTACAACATTTTTTTAAGATTTTCAAAGCCGATTTCAATACCTTTCAGGCAGTCTTCAAGTCCCTCGAACTCAATGCTGACATATCCGTCATAGCCTGAACCCTTGATGATTGAAAGACACTGCATAACGGGAATGTCGCCGTGTCCGATAATTGAACCTCTCAGGTAATTACCGCCTCTTGATTTGAAAAATCCGCTGCCGGGGTCAAAGCTGTTTCCGCTTTTGATGTGGAAATCCTTTGCGTGAACGTGCTTTATGTAGGGAGCGAGTCTGCCGGCGGCAAGTGCACTGCTTTCATCCGCACAGGCAAAGTTGCCCATATCAAGCAAAACGCCGAAATTTGCATTGCCTACGCCGTTTATGATTTTTTCCACTCTTTCACTGTCCTGACAGAAAAAACCGTGGTTTTCAATCATTGTTGTAACGCCCTTTGTCTGAGCGTATTCGGTAACTCTTCTGCAGCCGTCAACAAGGGTGGGAAGTACCTGCTCAAAGCCTGCGAATGCCTTGATATCATCGGGTACGCTCCAAGCTGCGTCGTGGCGGAGATTCGTTGCACCCATAACGGTTGCAACATCAACCTTGCGGCAGATGCGTTCAACCTCTGCATCAACACCTGTATCTTTAAGCATATTTGCGGAAATTGTGTAGGCCGTAACGGGCAGTGAAAGCTTTTCGCTTTCTTCTCTTATCATTTCGGCATACTGAACTTCCGTAACGCCTTCGGGAGGGTCGAGGTCAATGAACTCAATGCCGTCAAAACCCATATCTTTTGCCTTTTTCATTATTGAAAGCTGAGTTTCTTTACCTGCGGAAATAAGCTGCTGAAAACTGTAACTGCTGACTCCGATTTTCATTTCAACACCGCCTGATTAACCGAGATTTTTAAGGAATTCAACTGCGGCACCGATATCTCTTGCAGGGTCGTCGCCGACTTCTCTTTCAATGGTCAGGAAGCCCTTGTAGCCGATATCTTCAAGAGCGTTGAGATATTCGGGCCAGCGTACGCTGCCTTCGCCCAGAGGCACTTCAAGGAATGAATCTTCTGTAATGATAACATCCTTCTTAAGACCGTAAACGATTTCGGGATCTTTATAGAAAATCTGCTTGCCGTCCTTTGCGTGAGTGTGAACGATATATTTCTGCAGATTGTATACGCCCTGAACAGGGTCGTCGCCCGTAACCATAACAAGGTTTGCAGGGTCAAGGTTAACGCCTACACCCGTTGAGCCGAGTGAATCAAGGAATTCCTTGAGCACGGCTGAGGTTTCGGGGCCTGTTTCGATAGCGAAATGTGCGCCGATGCTGTCTGCATAGCGTGAAAGCTCGAAGCAGGCTTCCTGCATAACCTTATATCTGTCATTGTTGCTGTCAGAGGGAACAACGCCGATGTGAGTTGTAACAACATCGGTGCCCAGCTCTTTTGCAAGGTCGATGATTCTCTTTGATTTTTCAATTTTTTCGGGGTTTCTGTCTGCAAAGCAGAAGCCGCCTCCGCCAAGGTCGCCGCAGAGTGCGGAAATAACAAGACCGTTGTCGGCAACAAGATTTCTGAAGTCTGCTCTCTTCTGAGCATTCAGATTTTCAGGTGCCATTTCACCGTGAGTTGAATAAACCTGAATACCCTGTGCACCCACTGCCGCAGCCTTCTTTACTGCTGTGGGGATATCTGTTCTGAAACTGTCGATGATAACACCGATAGGAAATCTGCCCATAATTATTCTCCTTACAAACAAAGTTTGACTTAATGATATCAAAGCTTTGAATGAATATCAAGTTTTTTTTATAATTAACTTTACATTTTTTGAATTTGTGATATATTATTTAATAGAAAATTATGACTTTCATTTATTGTTGGAGGTAATTTTTATGTCAAAAATCAAGGTTGCCGTTATCGGCTGCGGAAACATTGCACATTCCTCGCACATTCCTGCATATATTAAGAACGATGAAACAGAAATCAAGTATTTCTGCGACATCATTCCCGAAAGGGCAGAGGCTGCCGTTGAAAAGTACGGCTGCGGCAAGGCGGTTGTTGATTATCACGATTTTCTCAATGACCCCGAGCTTGATGCGGTTTCCGTCTGTACTCATAATGATTTCCATTCAATTATTTCAATTGACTTTATGAAAGCAGGCAAGCACGTGCTTTGCGAAAAGCCTGCGGCAAGAATTCTTTCGGAAGCTCTCGAAATGCAGAAGGTTGCTCACGAAACGGGCAAGGTGCTCAACATCGGCGTTTGCAACCGCTTCAATACATACGTTATGAAAATCAAGGAGCTTATTGACAGCGGAGAGCTTGGCGAAGTTTACCATGTTTACGCATCATTCCGCAAGTTCCGTTCAATCCCCGGTATCGGCGGCGATTTCACCACCAAGGCAAAGTCCGGCGGCGGCACGCTTATTGACTGGGGCGTTCACTTCCTTGACCTTATAATGTATTGCTGCGGCGATCCCAAGCCTCTTACCGCATCGGGCGAGGCATTCTGCAAGCTGGGTAAGGATATCCCCAACTACACCTACACGGGTATGTGGGCAAAGGACAGTGCGGATATGAACGGCACCTACGATGTTGACGATTCCGTTACGGGCATTATCCGTACCTCGGGCCCCGTTATCAGCTTTAACGGCGCATGGGCACAGAATGTGGGCGAGGACGAAATGTATATCGACTTCATGGGCGATAAGGCCGGCATCCGTCTTAATTACTGCTCCAACTTCCGTATGTGGGGCGTAAAGAACGGCATGCTTACCGAAACAAAGGTGGAAGCTCTTGAAGCGGTTATGTACGAAAGTGAAGTCAACGATTTCATCAGATGCATTAAGACGGGCGCAAAGAATCAGCAGCATATCGATTATGCCGTTGAAACATCAAAAATCATGCAGGCAATATATGATTCATCCGAAAATCATTGCGAAATAAAAATTTCCTAAGAAAGGATCAGATATTATGGATATCAGAATTTTTAAAAACGACGCTGAAATCGGCGTAGCGGCAGGTAAGCTTTTCTGCGATTTCGTTAAGGAGAACCCCTCCTGCGTGTTGGGTCTTGCAACAGGTGCAACTCCCGTTCCCACTTATAATTACATCGCCGCAGAGTATGAGGCAGGCAATGTAAGCTTCAAGGATGTTAAGACATTCAATCTTGACGAATACTGCGACCTTCCCAAAACACATAAAAACAGCTACTACACCTTTATGAATGAGAATCTTTTCTCAAAGCTTGACATCAACCTTGATAATGTAGGCTTCCTTGACGGCAATGCAGCCGACCCCGATGCTGAAAGTGCACGCTATGCGGCAGATATCGCTTCAAAGGGCGGCATTGATATTCAGCTTCTCGGTATCGGCAGAAACGGACACATTGCGTTCAACGAGCCTTCAGATGAATTCACGGGTGAAAGCCATAAAATCAAGCTTACCGACAGCACAATCGAAGCTAACTCAATCTATTTTGACGATATTCCCATGCCCCGTTACGCTATGACAATGGGTATCGGCTCAATTATGAAGTCAAAGAAAATCGTACTTATCGCAACAGGTGCTTCAAAGGCGGAGGCAGTCAAGGCAATGATTAACGGCCCCGTTACTCCTCAGTGCCCCGCTTCGATTCTTCAGCAGCACGAAGATGCGGTTATCTTCCTTGATGAGGCTGCGGCAAGCCTTCTTTAATTCACACCGAGAGGTAGAAAATAATGGACAAAAAAACATTTTATATAACAACGCCGATTTATTATCCTTCGGATAAGCTTCATATCGGTCACACTTATTCAACCGTAGCGGCAGATACAATGGCTCGCTACAAGCGCTTTCAGGGCTATGACACCTTCTTTCTGACAGGTACCGACGAACACGGTCAGAAAATCGAAGATAAGGCAAAGGAAGCCGGTGTTACTCCCAAGGAGTATGTTGACAAAATCGTTGCGGGTATCAAGGATTTGTGGAAGCTGATGAACATTTCAAACGATAAGTTCATCCGTACCACCGATGATTACCACGAAAAAGCAGTTCAGAAGATATTCACCAAAATGTATGAAAAGGGCGATATCTATAAGGGCTACTATGAAGGTCTTTACTGCAAGCCCTGCGAATCATTCTGGACTGAAACTCAGGCTGTTGACGGCAAATGCCCCGACTGCGGCAGACCTGTTACCAACGAGCGTGAGGAAGCATATTTCTTCAAGCTTTCCGCTTACGGCGACAAGCTTCTCAAATATTACGAAGACCATCCCGGTTTCATTGAGCCTCAGAGCAGACAGAACGAAATGGTGAATAACTTCATCAAGCCCGGTCTGCAGGATTTGTGTGTATCCCGTTCATCCTTCAAGTGGGGTATTCCCGTGCCCGTAAACGAGGATCACGTTATCTATGTATGGCTCGATGCTCTTACCAACTATATCACCGCTCTGGGCTTCGGCTCCGAGGATGATACAATGTATAAGAAGTTCTGGCCTGCGGATGTTCACCTTATCGGTAAGGATATCATCCGTTTCCACACAATTTACTGGCCTGCGTTCCTTATGTCACTTGATGAGCCCCTGCCCGAAAAGGTTTACGGCCACGGCTGGGTGCTTCTTGAAGGCGGAAAAATGAGCAAGTCAAAGGGCAATGTTGTTGACCCTGTTATTCTTGCCGAAAGATACGGAGTTGACGCACTGCGTTACTACCTTCTCAGGGAAATCGCTTTCGGTTCGGACGGCATTTTCTCCAATGAAAATCTTATCAACAGAATCAATTCAGACCTTGCAAACGACCTTGGCAACCTCGTTTCGAGAACCGTTGCAATGGTGCAGAAATACTTTGGCGGAACAATTCCCGAAGCCCGTGAAGCAGGGGAGTTCGACGATGACCTCAAAGCCCTTGCAAATGCAACAAAGGGTGATGCGGAGGCTGAACTCGACAAGCTGAATTTCTCCGTTGCACTGACAAACATCTGGAAGTTTGTTTCAAGAACAAACAAGTATATTGACGAAACCGCACCCTGGGCACTTGCGAAGGATGAAGCAAAGCAGGCAAGGCTTGCAGAGGTTATGTATAATCTTTGCGAAAGCATCAGAATTATTTCCGTGCTTATTGCTCCCTTTATGCCCGAAACCGCTTCAAAAATCAGAGCTCAGCTCGGTCTTGCCGAAGGTTTTGAATGGGAAGAAAGCGGCGTGTTCGGTAAGGAAGCAACCTATACAGTTGTTAAGGGAGATATCATCTTCCCCAGAATTGACCTTGAAAAGGAGCTTGCAGAGCTTGAAGCTGCAAAGGCAGCGGCAGAGCCCGTAAATCCCCTCAAAGAAGAAATTCAGGGCGTTGCAAAAATCGGCATTGACGATTTTGCAAAGGTTGACCTGAGAGTTGCAAAAATCACTGCTTGCGAGCCTGTTAAAAAGGCAAAGAAGCTTCTTAAGCTTACTCTTGACGACGGTACGGGCGACCCCAGAACCGTTGCTTCGGGTATTGCACTTTATTATAAACCCGAGGAGCTTGTCGGCAAGAGCATTATTCTTGTTTCAAACCTTAAACCCGCAACACTCTGCGGTGTTGAAAGCCACGGAATGATTCTTGCCGCCGATGCAGGCGAGGATGTAAAGGTTATCTTTGTTGACGGCATTCCTGCAGGAAGTAAGGTAAGATAAACTATGAACAATATCTTTGACAGTCACGCACACTATGACAGCGATGCTTTCGATGCTGACCGAAAAGAGCTTTTAAGCGCCCTGCCCACGCAGGGCGTTTGCGGCATTATAAATTGCGGAAGCGATATTGCATCGTCACTGAAAAGCCTTGAGCTTGCGGATGAGTTTGATTATATTTATGCCGCCTGCGGAGTGCATCCCCACGAAGCGGAAGGCTGTAAGCAAGGCTATATCTCCGTGCTTGAAAAGCTTTGTAAGGAGAAAAAATGCGTTGCCGTCGGCGAAATCGGTCTTGATTATCACTATGATTTTTCGCCCCGTGACATTCAGCAGAAGGTGTTTGAAGAACAACTTGTTCTTGCGAAAGAATTGGACTTGCCCGTGATTATTCACGACAGAGAGGCGCATGAGGATACCTTTAATCTTCTGAAAAAATACAGACCCAAGGGCGTTGTGCACTGCTTTTCGGGTTCTGCCGAAATGGCAAAAGAAATCGTGAAGCTGGGTATGTATATCGGTCTGGGCGGTGCGGTAACATTCAAAAACGCACGCAAACCCCGTGAGGTTGCGGAGGTCGTGCCTGCGGAAAGGCTTCTCATTGAAACGGATTGTCCCTATATGACTCCCGTGCCTTTCAGAGGCAAACGCTGCGATTCTTCCTTTATTCCCTACACCGCAGAGGTTATTGCCGAAGCCAGGGGAGTAACACCACAGGAAATTCTTGACCTGACAAGAAAAAATGCAAACATACTTTTTGGATCAGTAATCTCATATGTCTGAAATACAATATCTTACGCACATTCGAGCATTTTTCTCTTTGACAGAGGCTATTTCAAAGATTTTTAACGATGCTGTGGCGGAAATATACCTTTCAAAACCATATTAATTACTGATTCAAAAAGTATACTTTTCGGATTGGAGCTTTAAAAATGTTTTTACACGAAAAAACTTATGATATTGATGAACTCGTAAGGCATAATCTTCATATTCATACCCGATTTTCAGGCTGTGCAAAGCCCGAAATGAAGGCGAGAGATATTGTGATTACCGCCGAAAAAGCAGGGCTTGAAATGATAGCCATGACCGACCATAACTACATAGATAAGCGTAATGCGGTTGCTCAGCAGAGATACGATATTCTCCGTGAAATCGCAGGTATGGAAACAAAAGTCAAGGTTTATGTAGGTGCGGAGCTTTCTGCTTACGGCATAGGTAAGTTTGCGGATGATATTGCCTGCGACAGCTCGCTGGATTACAGACTTTACACAACCAACCACTATCATCAGGGCTATTGGGAGCACCCCGAAAACAAAACTCCCCGAGGCTATGCTGAGCATATGCTTGCCATTGTTGACGGCGTAATCGAAAGCGGCAGAGTCGATTGCTTTGCACATCCTTTTATGTCGGGATATATTCACGCTTTTGATGATTTCAAGGATGTTACAAGGGCGTATACCGATAACGAGCTTGGCGATATTATGGCAAAGGCTGACAGCCGTGAAATTGCCTGGGAAATCAATGTGCCTGCCGTAAAAAAAGACCCCGATTTTCACCGCAGATATTTCAATATCGGCAGGGAAGTGGGTGTAACCTTCAATATGGGTACTGATGCTCACATGCTCTGCAACATCGACCCCAAGCAGTTTGCGGAGGAACTTAAAAAATATCTTTATTAATAATTTTATAAAGCAAAAAAACAGGCTTGCATAGGAAAAACCTATACAAGCCTGTGCTTTTTATGTAAGCGGATTAATACTTGAAGTTCTTATAGAAGATGTGAGTTGAGCCTGTTGCATTACCGCCGCCTACTGCGTCGATAACAACGTTGATATCGTATTCAACAGTAAGGCTTACAAGATTGCTTGTTGCAGCATCGATAACAGCAACAACCTTTGCGTTTGAGTAGCTTTCTTCAATAACTGCGCTGCTGAGAACTTCGCCGATTGCACTGTAGATAACGGGGGCAGTCTTGTGGTCGAAGTAGCTCTTGTCTGCATCACCTACGCAGATACCGCACTTGTCAATAGGAGCTTTTGTCCAGGATTCTGACTTTGAAGCCTTGCTGGTGCCGGGCTTAACATTGAAAACGATTGTGTATTTGCCGTCCTTTTCTGAGAGTGTTGCACCTGTAAGGTCAGATTCTGCAAGAGTGCTCTTTCTGAGGTAATGGTGAGGAACATCGCTTTCCCATTCACCCTTTGTTACATCCATTGTGTACTTGTTTTCAATTCCGATGCCCATGAAGCTGTAAATAAGGTCACCGAATGTCTTGAGAAGGAAGCCTGCATTAAGAGCTTCGTTATCAGTGTAACGCTCTTTGTTGAAGCCTACTTTTGCTGCATAAGCTTTGTTGATTGCATCATTGTAAAAAGCAAGGATTTCAGCAGTTGTTTCGGGAGCAACGATAGCTGCATCTGTTGATTCTTCTGCTGTTGAGCTTTCGTCAGCTGCTGAGGGATCCTCAGCTGAGGGATCTTCTGCAGATACATCGTCTGATGCAGCTTCTGTTGATTCTTCAACGGGAGCTTCGTCTGTTACTTCTTCTGCTGCTGTTGTGGTTGTTGTGGTTTCGTCTTCTGTGTTTCCGCCGCAGGCTGCAAAGCTGAGAAGCATTGCAAGTGCAAGCAGAATTGCAAGAATTTTTTTCATTGGAATATCTCCTTTACATTATAATAATACCTTAAATCATTCAAGGTATTGTTTCCGTGATTATACAGATTCGGCGAATCTCATAAATGCGGCAAAGCCTTCTTCCGTGCGCTTGAATACACCTGCGTGTTCAAGCACGGTTGCAAATACCTTGCCTACCTCCGCTTCAAGAATGTTCATTACATTTTCTGCGGTAACCTCGCCGTAAGCGGGCAGGAATTCCTCAACCCAATCCGCGTGGCTTGCGGTAAGTGCGTCTGCACGCAAATCCTTGCCGTTTACCATTGCATCTGCAAGGGCTTCAAGCTCGGTTTTGAGTCTGGGAGGCAATACTGCAAGACCCATAACCTCAATAAGACCGATGTTTTCTTTCTTTATGTGATGAAGCTCTGCGTGGGGATGGTAAACACCCATGGGATGCTCGTCGGTTGTGATGTTGTTGCGAAGCACAAGGTCAAGCTCATACTTGGTGCCTCTGCGTCTTGCAATGGGAGTTATTGTGTTGTGAGGTGCATCGGTGTGTGCAAAAATAAATGCATCCTCGTCTGTGTATTCACGCCACTTTGCAAGAATTTTATCTGCAAGGTCAACAAGCTTTTCGGGGCTGTCGGAGAGAAGCCTGATTGTTGACATAGGCCATTTCACAATACCTGCATCAACATCCTCAAAGCCTTTGAAGGAAAGCTTTTTCTCAATGGGGGCACGCTCCATTGCAAATTCGTATCTGCCGCCCTGGAAATGCTCGTGGCTGAGAATTGAGCCGCCGACTATGGGCAGGTCTGCGTTTGAGCCTACGAAATAGTGGGGGAACAGTGTAACGAATTCAAGAAGCTTTGCAAAAGCGCTGAGGTCTATTTTCATCGGTGTATGCTTACCGTTGAAAACGATGCAATGTTCGTTGTAGTACACATAAGGTGAGTACTGCATGAACCAGCCTGAATTATCGATTGTAATGGGGATGATTCTGTGATTCTGCCTTGCAGGGAAATCAACTCTGCCTGCATAGCCCTCGCATTCTCTGCAAAGCTGGCACTTGGGGTAGCCCGACTGAGGTGCGTTCTTTGCGGCGGCAATCGCCTTGGGGTCCT
This sequence comes from Acutalibacteraceae bacterium, assembly GCA_045533455.1. Classification (GTDB taxonomy): domain Bacteria; phylum Bacillota; class Clostridia; order Oscillospirales; family Acutalibacteraceae; genus CAG-177. The sequence continues at coordinate 13,708 of JAZSHU010000020.1, forward strand.
TTTCGGGCTTTGAAAGGTTAACGGTGATATCGATTGTGCCGTATTCGCCGCTGTACTGCCATTTAAGGTCTTTTGCAATTCTGTCACGGCGGATATAATTGGTATCACAGCTGAAGTTGTAGTAATAATCCGTTGCCTTTTCGGGGCATTCCTCATAGAGTAAACGGAATTTGCCGATAACCTGAGAGGGGCGGGGAGTAAGTGCACCCATAAGTGCGGTGTCAAACAAATCTCTGTAAGTAACCGAATCTTCGATTATGCCCTTTTCAGCCGCATAGTCGCAAAGGCTGTCAAGGATTTCGTTGATTTCACCTTCCGCCTCGGGGCAGGTATCGTCGTAAGCATCTTTTTTAAGAAGATAAAGTATACTGTTTGTGCAATAAGGTCTGTCGCATTCTTCAATAAGCCCCTTCTTGACTGCATATGAAATAAGGGCTTTGATATATGTATCTGCCATAATATACCTCTTTTGCGTAATAAGGTAGATATATTATACACTTTACTTTCCGTATGTGCAAGCGTTATGTTTAATTTTTATTCATAAAGTATATGATTTTTCGTTTTATTATGCTAAAATGGTAAAAAGGAGATGATTTGATGGGTATTTCCGATATGATTATATGTGTTCTTTTCGTGATGCTTGCTTCAAGCTACGGCTGGGGTATGAGAGGCACCGTTATCGGCGGTGAAAAGGGTGCGATGCTGCCCGGCGCGTTTATCGGTCTGATACTTGCCCGTTTTGCAGGCGGCGGAATATATGAGAATTTTTGGATTGTTGCGGCGGCAGGTCTTATGGGTATGACCTACGGCGGCAGTGAAACCTACGGCGAAACAATCGGTTTTGTCCTTCACCGTGACGCTGGCAGGGATTACCGCCCCGTCAAGGGTTATTCGGGTCTTTTCCTCAAAGGTGCACTGTGGTTTGCGGTTTGCGGCGGCTTTATTGCCTTTGCAATTTCGTCAATGGCAGGCAATAAATATTCCTTTGCCGATATTATAATTTTCTGCCTGCTTATCCCCGTGTTTCAGCTTGCCGGGTATTATGTTTTCAACACTCCTTATAATAAGGAAAAAGGCATCCGCCCCAAATGCTATTACTCCCGTACACGCCGTGAGGAGTGGGGCGGCAATCTTGTGACCCTGCTTGCGCTTATGGCGCTGGGTATTATCAGAAACGATTCACTTATGCTTTCAATGATATGGGGCGGTTTTCTCGGCGGCGGATTGGGCTGGCTTGTTGCAATGAAATTCTATGAAGCCTCCGTATTCCCTATGGGCAACGGCAGATATATTTTTGACCGATTTTACCGAAAGGGTATATATGACGGCTGGAAGACAATGGAATTCTCTCTCGGTGCAATCGGCGGTGCAGGTATTGCAATCGGCTTTTGCAGAAAAGCCGACCTCGTTGCGGAAATCAACGGTAAGATTGCCTCGTCGGGTCTGAATGTTTTGCCCGAATCTGTCGAAAAATTTATGCCTCTTGCGGTTGGTCTGCTTGCGGCAGGTATAATCGCCGTCAATGCATACGGCTGGTATTGTGACAGAAAAGAAAAGGAATACAACACACTTCTCTGTGACAGAGTGGAACGCACCTTATATAATGTAATACCTATGATGTTGGTTCTTGCGGGTTCATTATACGCCGCAAGGCTTATGACCGTGTTTATGCTTATTCTTGTTCTGGGCATCAAATGCGTGTTTGAAAGATTCGGGGAGTCACGGCTTATGCCTCTTTACGGTGTGATTGCACTGATTGTATGCGGCGGAGTGTTTGCAGGGGATATAATTCTCGGCGGCTACGGACCCTTTGCCCTTATCTTTGCAGGCACGGTGCCTTACCTTCTTGCAGAGCTTTTGCACGCAATATCCAAAGGCAGAAGGGCAGGCAGAAGCGTTAAAGACGGACTTGCAAAAACGGCTTTTGCGACAGTTTATCCCTGCTTTCTGATAATGTGCAGTGTAATATATATTGTATCGGTTAAAATTTTTGGATTTTGATATTTACATTTTGCGTTTCGTATGCTAAAATGTTAAAGTATAAAAGTGCTTTGAAAGGACGAAAACAAAATGGCTAACAAAATCAAAGACGATAATGTTGATTTTCTTTTCTCCGCAATTCTTAATCTTCAGACCCTTGAAGAATGCTACGATTTCTTTGAGGACCTTTGCACAGTGCCCGAGCTTAAAGCGCTTTCACAGCGTATTGTTGTTGCAAAGATGCTCAGAGATAAAAAGGTTTACAGCGATATAGTTGCCGCAACAGGTGCAAGCACTGCTACCATCAGCCGTGTTAACCGCTCTTTGCAGTACGGCTGCAACGGATATGAGGAAATCTTCAAGAGGATGGAGAAATAATGTCCTACGATAATTTTTCCCGATTTTACGACCGTCTGACAGATAATGTTGAGTATGAGAAGCGTGCAGATTATTTTTGCAGGCTTCTTTCACTGTGCGGAATTGAAGGCGGCATACTTCTTGACCTCGGGTGCGGTACGGGCAGTATGTCCGTTAAAATGGCAGAAAAGGGTTTTGAAGTAATCGGTGTTGACAGCAGTGTGGGTATGCTGGGTGCGGCACAGCAGAAGATGTTTGAAAGCGGTACCCGTCTGCTTCTTCTCAATCAGCCTATGCAGGATATCGACCTTTACGGCACTGTTGACTGTGCAATCTGCGTGCTTGACGGTCTTAACCATCTTGGCAGTGCGGAGGATGTGAAGCGTACCTTTGAGAAAGTATCCCTTTTCATGAACAAAGGCGGAGCTTTTGCCTTCGATGTCAACACAATCCACAAGCATAAGAATGTGCTTGCGGATAACGCTTTTGTTTATGAGTTTGATGATTTGTTCTGCGTGTGGCAGAATAATTATAACAGCGATGATAACAGCGTTGAAATCAACCTTGATTTTTTTGAGGAAGAGGACGGCGTTTATTACCGCAGCGGAGAAAGCTTTTCGGAGCAGGCATATGAGCTTGCGGATATTTCCGCATGGCTTTCTCAGGCAGGCTTTGAGGTTGCAGGTATCTTTGATGACCTTACAACCGATGATGTTAAGCCCGATAGCGAAAGGGCAGTATTTTTAGCAAAGAAGAAGTGATAATATGAGTGAACTTGTAAGAATGATTTCAACCGACGGTACTCTCACCGTTATTGCGGCGGATACCACAGATATAATTAACAGAATGGAGCAGATTCATCAGACATCTGCCGTAACCTCTGCCGCACTGGGCAGACTTCTCACGGCGGCTTCAATGATGGGTGCCGTTCTCAAAGGTAAGGATAACAGCATAACATTGCGTCTTAACGGCGGCGGACCTGCAGGCTCTGTTATTGCCGTATCGGACAGCGAAGGTAACGTAAGAGGTTATGTCTCAAATCCCGTGGTGGAAATTCCTCTCAATATCAAAGGCAAGCTTGATGTTGCAGGCGCGGTTGGTACAGACGGTACCCTCACCGTTATGAAAGACCTTGGTATGAATGAGCCCTATATCGGTCAGATTCCCATTGTGTCAGGCGAGATTGCCGAAGATATCACAAGCTATTTTGCCACAAGCGAGCAGCTTCCCAGCGTATGCGCACTGGGTGTGCTTGTGAATCCCGATTTGTCAATTCAGGCGGCAGGCGGATTTATTATTCAGCTTCTGCCCACTGCAATGGATGATACCATTGATAAGGTTGAAGAGTGTATAAAGGATATTCCTGCAGTAACGCAGATGCTTACAAGCGGAATGACTCCCGAGGATATCTGCCGCAGCGTGCTCAAGGGTTTTGACCTGGAGGTTCTTGACAGCTCAAGTCCCGAGTACAGATGCAACTGTTCAAGAGAAAGAGTTGCAAAGGCACTTATCAGCACAGGCAGGGAAAGTCTGCTTGAAATGGCACAGGAAAAAGTGACGGAAGTATCCTGCCATTTCTGCGATAAGAAGTATAAATTTACCTCAGCGGAAGTGCTGAAACTTGTCGAAGATTAATTCCGAAAAAGAATTAAAAAAACTTTTAAAAATTTTTAAAAAAATTTGAAAAAAAGGGTTGACAAATCAAAAAAAGTAGTGTATTATAGGCTACGTTGCTTGACGACAACGAAGTCAACGACGCCAACGTGGGAGCATAGCTCAGCTGGGAGAGCATCTGCCTTACAAGCAGAGGGTCACAGGTTCGAGCCCTGTTGTTCCCACCATTTGGCCCGGTAGTTCAGCTGGTTAGAACGCTAGCCTGTCACGCTAGAGGTCGACGGTTCGAGCCCGTTCCGGGTCGCCATTGAGTGACCTGTAATTTTACATTACAGGTCATTTCTATGCCTCTGTAGCTCAGTTGGTAGAGCAGTGGACTGAAAATCCACGTGTCGCTGGTTCGATTCCGGCCGGAGGCACCAACAGGTGCGGATGTAGCTCATCTGGTAGAGCGCCACCTTGCCAAGGTGGAGGTAGCGAGTTCGAGCCTCGGCATCCCCTCCATTTTTATTTTCAGGCATATTATCAGCGTATGCCGCATAACTTAATAACACGGTGCCATAGCCAAGTGGTAAGGCATAGGTCTGCAAAACCTTGATCCCCGGTTCAAATCCGGGTGGCACCTCCAAAGCCCCAAGGACGAAAGTTCTTGGGGCTTACTTCTTACCTATTACCTCTTCACTCTTACCTAAAAATGTCTTTGGGGCTTTGGGAAGTAATAAGTAATAGGTAAGAGGTAATAAGTTTTTGCAAGGCTTTACCTTGCTCTTTTTGTTTTGTAGTAGTATAATTATTTTAAGAAGGGTGGTAATAATCATGGCAGACAGTCCGTTAATTACAAAATCTAAAGAATTTGCTTTGCAAATAATAAAAGTTTGCAATTATATAAAACAAACTAAAAAAGAAACAGTATTGACAAATCAGCTTATCCGCTCAGGAACTTCTGTAGGTGCAAATATCCGTGAGGCTTTTTACGGACACGGGACTGCTGATTTTATCGCAAAGCTTCAGATTGCTCTTAAAGAGTGCAGTGAAAGTGAATATTGGTTGGAGCTTCTCATTGAAAGCGGATATTATGATGATAAAAAAATTCTTGAAGTATGTATTGAGGTTAAGAAACTATTGATTTCATCAATAAATACTGCCAAGGAAAATCAAAAATAATTGAGGAGAGAAAGAATGATTTTTGTTGCACCGCAAAGCCATAAAGAATTAGTTTTAAATAAAAAACGCCTTGAAACTTTTGATGGTAAAGAAAGCTATCCTATAATCAAAGATGTTCCGATTTTGCTTCCTGAAAAGACAAATCCCGATTGGTGCCGTGAGCTTCTCGAAATAATTTTTTGGGAACATCCCGATGAAATCGATAAGATTTTCAACGAAATAGAAGCAGGCAATATTGATGATTGGAACGAGATTTATGTTGAACATATAAAAAAGATATACGGCACAAAAGAAAATATTTTAAAAACTTTTGATTCATATAAACAAAGAGAAACAAGCGATTGGATTGTTGGCGATAAAAGCGGAAACATCAGAAAAAATCAGCTTAAAGATTTCAAAAAACTCAGTAAAAAGCGTATCGGCAGAAAAAGAACAATAAGAAAAATCAAGGGTACTGGAGTATTCTGGGACAGATACCGTTATTTTGCCGAAGTTGTATGCAAAGAAAAAACAGATAAAATATTGGAACTCGCAACGGGTGCTGGCGGCGGTACGGCTTCGGTCGCATTATATATGCCGAAAGAATGTGAGCTTTATACCGTCGATATTGGCTTTGATTGTCTCGGAAATGCTTTGGGTATTGCTAAATATCAGAAAAAGGAAATCATTCCCGTTTGTGCGAATTTCTGGTATCTGCCTTTCAAAGATAAAACATTTGATACTGTTTGTACTTATTGCGGATTGGATGAGTCAAGAGAAATTGTTGAAACACTGAAAGAAGTTTCAAGAGTTCTGACGGATAACGGCAGATTTATTGTCACTTCAAGAAACAATGCATTTATGCGTCAGCACAGAGTTTTAAAGCCTTTCGGGTTTACGGAAAAAGAAACGCTTGAAATTCTTAAAGACTGCAGAATGTATAGCGATTTAAATAATCTTGATGAAATCTGCGATAGTTTAGGAATGAAACTCAAATCACGAAAAGAGTACAGAGATAACGAAAACATTGCATTTTCCGTGTCCGAATACATTAAATAGACAAATTCCAATTTGTTGAACTGTGGTTCTAAAATGGGGTGTACTCACGAAAATCGACAATCTTCGACAGAAGGTTGTCGATTTTTTTGGTGCCTTCAGGTGTGGAAATAAACCCCTGGTTCTACCAGGGGTTAAAGACGGCTTCAGCAAAGCCAAAACGGGCGAGCTCAAAGCAAGCCCGAAAGGTTGAAAGAAAATCAAACCTCCAAGTATAATAGTAATGGTTTGGCAGCCGCATTACGAAAATACAAGGAGGTTTAATTTATGAAAAATGATAATAAAGAAATAAGAAGTTCGGCACACTCAAAATACAGGTGTCACTACCATATAGTTTTTGCACCCAAATACAGAAGGAAAGAAATATATGGACAGTTGAAAAAAGATATAGGACAAATATTAAGAAAGTTGTGTGAACAAAAAGGTGTGGAGATACTTGAAGCAGAAGCGTGTTCTGACCACATCCATATGCTTGTAAGTATTTCACCGCATATAAGTGTAGCACAATTTATGGGATATCTCAAGGGTAAAAGCAGTTTAATGATTTTCGACCGACACGCAAATTTGAAATACAAGTACGGAAGTCGACATTTTTGGTGCAGAGGGTATTTTGTAGATACAGTCGGTCGAAATAAAAAGGCAATAGCAGAATATATAAGAAACCAAATAGAAGAAGATTACGCAGTAGACCAAGTTACAATGAAAGAGTACATAGACCCGTTCACGGGTAGCAAGACGAAGTAGGCAAAAACAAACAGCCGCTCGTGAGCGGCTGCCAGTGATTGTAATGCGCTGCTAAACCTTCAACGCCCCTTCCAGGGGCTAAGCCAGCATCAACCCCTTTTAGGGGTTAGTCAAACCACCGGTTCAACCGGTGGTTTGTGATTT
>JAZSHU010000001.1:0-2049 GCA_045533455.1 Acutalibacteraceae bacterium
TTTTGGATACCTAAAATCGAACGCAATATGCAGCGAGATGTTGAAGTTACCGAAAAACTTACAGCTGACGGTTGGACCGTTCTCAGATTTTGGGGCAAAGACATAAAAAAGAATCCCGGCAAGTGTGCCGATGTGATAGAAAAGGCGGTAAAAGGAACTATGCCAATTTACAAATCAATAGATTTATTTGCCGGCATAGGCGGAATACGCTTAGGCTTTGACAGAGCTTTCGGCAAGAATATAGAAACTGTTTTTGTAAGTGAGTGGGATGAAAATGCACAAAAGACTTACAAAGCTAATTTTACCGATGATTTTGAAATTGCCGGTGATATAACACAAATAGAAGAAAAAGATATTCCGACCTTCGATATCTGTCTTGCAGGTTTCCCTTGTCAGGCTTTCAGCCTCGCAGGTCAGAGAAAAGGTTTTGAAGATAATTATAAAGGTTTATGCAGAGGTACATTATTTATGGATGTAGCTCGAATTTGTGAACATCATAAACCAAAAGTTATCTTCTGTGAAAATGTTAAAGGTCTTGTTATCCACGATAAAGGAAGAACATTTAAAGTTATAACAAAAACTTTTCAGGATTTAGGTTATACGGTTTACAGCCAAGTGTTAAACAGCAAAAATTTTGGCGTTCCTCAGAACCGAGAAAGAATATATCTCGTAGCTTTCAGAAATGATATAGCTCCCGATAATTTCCGTTTTCCTACAACAACGGATGACACCAAGAGAATCAGAGACATTATTGAAGAAGAAGCTGTTCCTGCAAAGTATTATCTTAGTGAAACATATCTTCAGACACTGAAAAATCATAAAGCTCGCCATGCCGCAAAGGGTAATGGTTTCGGTTATGAAATCAGAGCTTGGGATGACATTGCCGGTGCTATTGTTTGCGGTGGCATGGGCAGAGAAAGGAACCTCATTATTGATGAACGTCAAAAGGACCTTACTCCTACCACGCATATAAAAGGTGAAATTAATAAAGAAGGTGTTCGTAAAATGACACCGAGAGAGTGGGCTCGTTTACAGGGATTCCCTGATTCATTTAAACTACCGCTTGCCGATGTTCATCTTTATAAGCAGTTCGGCAACAGCGTAACCGTAAATGTAATTGAAGCTATAGCCGAGAAAATCAAGGAGGTGCTTGATAATGCCTAAATTGTCAGGAAACAAAGGTGAATGGAGCGAAATTTATGTCCTTTTCAGACTGCTTGAAATAGGAAAACTGTACGCTGCAGATGCTGACCTCAATAAAATCGACGGCGTATTTTATAACATTTTAAATATTATCAGAACAGAGAATATCGGTGATTTATCATTCAGAATCGACAATGCCAAAAACAAAATCAGCATTATCAAAACCGATTCCGAAGAAGTACTTTTGACAGTAGATAAAACCGAATTCAAAGTAGCTGCCGATAAGCTATATCAAGAAATCGTAAATGCAGAAACATCTGCTTTTGTGTTAGAAGATACAGAAGCATTTTTAGATAAGATTTTCATCAATACATTAAAAGCAAAATCAACGGATAAGGCTGACATCAGAATGAAAATTCATGATATCAATTCCGGTATTGAATCCGTACAAGGCTTTAGTATCAAGTCAAGGTTGGGTGGAGCTTCAACACTTATCAATGCAGGTAAAACAACTAATTTCTTGTATGAAGTTGTCGGAAACATTGATGACAGTGTAGCCGAAAACTTCAACACCTGTTCTAAGAAATTTAAGGACAGATTTAATTATTTACAGACTCAAAACTGCAGTTTGAAATTTATAAAAGCAGACCACGGCGTTTTTGAAAGTAACCTTTTGCTTCTTGACGGAAGCTTACCGGAGATATGTGCATATATGTTGATTGACTATTATTCAAGCGGTATCAACAAGGTTGCAGTCTCTCTTGCTAATGTTTCGGAAAAGAATCCGCTTAACTTTAATCTTGTAAACGGACAGCCGTTCTATGAATACAAATTCAAGAAACTGCTTACGGAATGTGCACTCGGTATGCTGCCCTCAACTCCGTGGAACGGAAAAGCAGATGCTAC
>JAZSHU010000070.1:0-62182 GCA_045533455.1 Acutalibacteraceae bacterium
CCCACAAGTCTGTATTCGGTGCTGATGGTATCGACCGCAACCGAGTATTTGTTTTTGATCGCGTCGATCAGCGAAGCTCTCTCGTTTTTATCCGCAAAAACAATCGTTGAGCAGATCAGGGCGTTTCTATTGTTCTTCGTCGAACCGTGGCTGACCGTGCTTCCCACGAACGGTCTGTCGATTCCCTTCGCTCTCATTTCATAATAGAGCGAAGTCTGGAAGCCGTTATGATGATAGTAATTTTCTCCGCCGAGAACCTCAAACGCGTCGAAAGGCGCTTTTTCATAAATGAATCGCGTGTATTCCTCGGGTATCTGATCCATTTGGCAAAGCCAATACGGTTGAGGGAAAATGCCGAGACCACCGTTTTTCTTCATATGCTCGTAGATCCATTCGAGAACGGCAAAGCTGAGTCGTTCGGACTCATACTCTCGCGGAACGCTGCCCGCTCTTTCTTTGATCATTTCCTTAAAGGCTTCCCTTTCCATGGGATCGGGTGCCGTGCCGTCGAGCGAACGGTATCGGAGATCTTTTCCCGCTTTTTCATTGTTGAAAGAATCCGTCAGAAGAGCATTAATGCTATATGTGCCACCGAAATTTACATAATGCACATCGTTCAGAGGAAGATGGACTTCTTCACCCGGAACGATCGTAAAATCGGTCATATCCCGATAGAATTCGATCGCCTCGATGGAGGGATAATATCTTCCGTGATCCGAAATCGTAAAGAAATCATATCCGTGCGCACGGTAATTGGCGCAAACAGTCGTCGGTCCTTCTTTGCCGTCTGAACGGCAAGTATGCATATGAAGGTCGCCTATGAGAGGATATCTGCCGCAAAGGTCTTCATCAAGTGCGTAAACGCTGAGCTGAAGAAGTCTTTTGCCCGTTTCCTTATCCATAATTCTTACATAATACTGCTGTTCACGGGGAAAGGTGTGAGTGAATTTTATACAGCCGTCAAACTCAAAGGGAATTTCATAGCCGTTGCCTCTGTAAGGATAATCTCTGGGGTTGCCGTCTTCGAGACCGTAAATGTGAAGTGAAATTCCGTCGGGATTTTCAAAATCCGCATGATAGCCTAAGGGCTTTATTGTGACTGTAACTTCTTTGCCCGCAGGGAAAACCTTGGGAAATATGTCATAATAATGAAGTTCGGTTTTCATTTTTTTCTCCTTATCATTTTATTTCAACGGTTTTGCCCGTTTCATATGATATGTAAGTGTTTTCAAGAAGCTCTGCAAGGGCAATGGCATCCTCCATACCCAGACCTTCGGGAGAGCCTGTGCCGTTAATGCAGGCATCAACGAAACGGGGGATGGGCTTTTCGTCTTCTTTGGGAAGATTGTCGGGAGAAATGAAGCCTTTGTTGAGCTTGGCGGTTTCTGTTGTTTTATACTTTATTTCGCCGCCCTGCCACAGAAGAATTCCTTCGGTGCCGTGAACCTCAATGGTGTAGGGTGATGAGAATGCAACAAATGAGGTTTCGGATACGCCGATGATTCCGTTTTCGAATTCGATAACCGAGATTGCGTTTTCGTCAACTGCAGTGCCGAAAAGAATGTTTGAAATACCTGTTATTTTTTTGGGCTTGCCGCAGAGGTATGAAAGCAGATACATGGGATGGCAGCCCAGATCCATCATTGCGCCGCCTGCACAGTCATCCTTCACAAACCAGTATTCGGGCAGCCATTTGCCGCTGACACCGTTGTGTGCGTTGCGTATTCTGACATTTGTAACCTTGCCGAAATCTCCGTTTTCAATATGCTCCTTTGCAAATTTCACAACGGGCCAAGCCTTGTGGGGGAATGAAATTACAAATGTAACTCCGTTTTCCTCAACAACTTTTGCAATCTGCTTGCATTCCTCAACGGTGCAAGCCAGTGTTTTTTCGGTAAAAATATGTTTGCCTGCTTTTGCGGCACGGATAAGCACATCGGTGTGCATTGTTGTGGGAGTGTTGCAGCATACGGCATCAACATCATCCCTTGCCAGCAGTTTATCAAGATCAGGCTCAAAATCCGCACCCAGTCTGCCTGCCCATTCAGCACCTCTTTCGGGATTTTCGTCCCATACGGCGGTGATTTTCACCTTGCCTGTTTCAATAAGTTCTCTTGCATAGCCCTCGGCGTGAACGTGCCATTTTGAAAGCATTGCCACTCTGAGCATAAAAAACGCCTCCTGTTTTGCGCTTTAACGCAATAATACCAATATATAATATCATAATAAAATAAAAAAGTCGAGATATATTCCCGACTTTTTTGCAATATTGAAATAATTATTTCTCTATGCTATAATCCTATGTGTTATTCTTTTGCTTTGCGGTGTATTCACTGCCCAGAGAGGCGAGAAGCGTAATAACCGATGCAGGTCTGCAAAGTGCAAGCAGAGATTCGCTCAGGTCAACGGCGGTGTAATAATCAAAAATTCCGCCTGCACCTATGTAAAGCACTGTTGAAGCCGAAAGCATAAGAATAACCGCAGACCAGCAGACGGCAACCGTAATTTTTGTTCTGCGGTGAAGATTTTTAAAAATTTTTCTCACGGTGTGTTCACTCCTTGTGTTCAATTATACAGTAAACCTGCCGTGTATTCAAACCTAAAATATTACCAGATAAGGAATGACCGCAAATGAACCTGGGAATTTCAACCTCCTGCCTTTACCCTATGCCAACCGAAAAAGCACTTGAGACTCTGGGCAGGGCAGGAGTTAAAACCTGCGAGATTTTTCTTAATTCAATAAGTGAAACCACACCGCAATTCATAAAAAAGCTCAATGAAATCAAGGCGGAATACGGTATGGATATTGTATCAGTTCATCCCTTTTCATCCTTTTCTGAACCTTTTATGCTTTTCGGTAATTATGAACGCCGCTACCTTGATGTGCGTGAATTCTACAAAAAATGCTTTGAAATGACAGCGCTTGCAGGTGCGCATATTTCCGTTATCCACGGTATGAAGCTGCCCGGTCAGATTGAGAAGGAAGAATATTTCAGCCGTTTCCGTTGGCTTGTTGAGGCAGGCAGAGAATTCGGTATTACCGTCTGTCAGGAAAATGTTAATTCCCATTTCAGTCAGAGTCCCGATTTTCTGTGCGAAATGCGTAATGCACTCGGAAATGATTTCAGAATGGTTTTTGATGTGAAGCAGGCGGTAAGGTCGGGCTATGAGCCTCTTGCATTTGCAGAGGAATTCAAAAGCTGTATTTCACATATCCATCTGAGTGACCACAACGCACAGAGCGACTGCGTTGCACCGTCAAAGGGCAATTTCGAATTTAAAAAGCTGTTTGAAATTATGGAGAGTGCAGACTATAAGGGATGCGGTGTCATAGAGCTTTACCGTGCAGGCTTCGGTGATGAAAGTGAGCTTATCCGATCCCTTGAATATCTGCAAAATTTGTGAAATAGCTTGCAAATTCAACAAAATATGTTATACTGAAATAAAATATACTTTTCGAAATGGGAATCAATAAGGTTTTGAACGGAACCTTTTCGTCCTGTCTGCGTTGAAGATTCTTGAAATAGCCTCAGACTTATATAATTACCGTTTCGAAAAGTAAAACTTCCGAGGAGTGTGGAGATTATGAAATGTCCGTTTTGCGGCTGTGAAGAAAGCAAGGTTATCGATTCAAGACCTACCGATGAAGGCGAGCGTATCCGCCGCCGCAGAGAGTGCATAAGCTGTCAGAAGCGATTCACAACATATGAAATAATCGAAAGCGTTCCCGTTATTGTAGTCAAAAAAGATAAGTCCAGAGAAGTGTTTGACCGTAACAAGCTTTTCAACGGTATGCTCAGAGCCTGCGAAAAACGCCCCGTTTCCCTTGATGCCATTGAAAAGGCTGTCAACGAAATTGAAGCAACCCTTCAGAATTCACTTGACAGAGAGGTTACTTCAGTTCATATCGGTGAGCTTGCAATGGATAAGCTCAGAGAGCTTGACGAGGTTGCTTATGTGCGTTTTGCATCGGTTTACCGCCAGTTCAAGGATATCAACACCTTTATGGACGAGCTTGCAAAAATTCTCAGTGAGAAAAATTAATTTCAGAGTGAAATGATTCGAACTAAATACGCCGTAAAGGTCGGGTTTCCGACCCATCGAAGCGTTTTATTCTTCGCCATACGACAGTATGCCCTCAGAAAAGAAACACTTCGCAGTTTTGAAAGAGCAGATTTTTGTCACAACAAGACAAAAATCTGCAGGAATACGAGGTTATTCCAAAGGTTTTTAACGCAGTTGTGGCGAAAAGATGCCTTTCAAAACCGTATGAAGTTCGAATCATTTCACTCTATGGGGAGTATGGTTAACGCCATACTCCTTTTTTGGGAGAATATGAATGAAAAGAACATTTGCAGTTTTGCTTGCATTTATGCTTTTGTTTCTCTGTGCCTGCTCCGAAAAGGAGGATAACAGAGTCATAACCGCCGATATGCTCAATATTACCAATACCGATAAGGATTTTCAGGGCTGTCTGAGCAGATTTGAGGCGGTATTATCCGCAATGAGTGCAAAAATTTCAATACTTGAAGAGGCACACAATGCAGTCATAAGGTCAGAGAATAAGGATGAGTATTTTCTTGATGAGAATTATATTCTGACTTCCTTTGAGCCGTTTATAACCGAAACCCTGTCGATTACAGAGGGCTTTACCTCCGATATGACAAATCAGACCGCGCAGGATTACTATAAGCTTCAGAGTGAGGGTATGGATATTACCTTCAATTCCGATGGCGGAAATTATGAGCTGATTTTTGTTTCAGAGTCTACGGTTAAGAGCTACACCGCCGAATATGATGAAGAAACAGACAGCCTGCGTTATACCTATGCCGTTGAAGACGGTGATGATGAAACCGTTGAGGAATTTCTTGAATTTTCAAAGACCGAAAGCGGTGCATATGTAATACAAAGCCGTTACAGCCGATGCTATATAGAATTCAACAAGAATGATGAAATCGTATATTTCTGCTGCGGTACTCTGTATGACGGAGAATTCACCCTCGACGAAAGCATTTATCCCGCACAGGAGAATGAGCCTGACGGATACTGGGTTATTTCAAGAGGCAAAAGCTCATATTCGGGCATTCATACCTTTGAAGATAACGTGCTTACCCACGAGGACAGAAGCGGCGGACCGTGGAAAACAGTCAGAATTGACGGCGAAAATTTTGCTTCAGCATTTTACGGACAGTGATTTTGTTATGGAATTAAGCGAAAAAGCAACGGCAGTATGCCGTTTTCTTGATGAAAAAGGAATAAAATATGATATCGTAACCCATCCTCCTGTGTTTACCCTGGAAGAATGTCAGGCGGTAAACCGTATGCTTGACGGCAGAATATGTAAAAACCTGCTTCTTAAAACCGATTCGGGTAAGGTTTTTTATCTGCTTATGATAAGGGACGACAAACGATTTGTGACAAAAGATGTTTCGAAAAAGCTGGGATGTTCAAGGCTTTCTTTTGCATCGGGTGAGTATATGGAAAATCTGCTGAATACATCACCGGGGTCATTGAGCGTAACAAGTCTTATTTTTGACGGTGAAAAGAAAGTATCGCTTGCTATAGACCGCGATGTGCTTGAAGAAGAATATATCTGCTGCCACCCGAGCGATAATTCGGCAACGCTGAAAATCAGAACAGAGGATGTAATGAATATTCTCATTCCCGGGTTGGACTTGAATCCTCAGATAATCGATATATAAAAAACAGGTGAGCCTGCGCAGTGCAAGCTCACCGTTTTTATATTATCATATTGTCCAGGACCGCGAATGCTTCGGCATAATCATCGTCGGGATTAAGCCTTGAAAGTCTTTTAAGAATGGGAGCATAGAATTTTTGCCCCGTTTCTTCTTCTTTAAGCTGCTGTTCTTTGCGGAACTCAATGTATTTTGCTTTTAATTCGAAAAGGAAGCTTTCTTTGTTCAATATTCTGAATCTTTCAATACCAAGCTGAGCACCAAGCTCCTCAAGCTGTTCAACCGCATCCGCACCGTATTCCTCAATCATTTTTCTGAATACGTCAGGCTCAAAATAAAACTGCCTGCCCGAAAGATATCCGAATGCCTTGCGGGTGTCAAGATAGCCCATATTAAGCCGCTTGTCATACATTTCTTCGCTGAAATCAAAGGCGGCACCCAGATCCTCAATATCAAAGGGGCGGATGTAAATAAACTCCGCGTTGGTCATATCGCTTTTGTGACCCAATCCCTTTATTGACGAAATGTCAACAACAATTATTCGGTTGTATCCGTTTTTACGCAAAAGACCGATAGGTGCATTGTCATAAACTCCGCCGTCAAGGTAACGCTCGTCTTCGGGGCCGATTTTGCTTACACCGGGCACTTTTGAAGAAGCAAGAAGAAAATCAACAAGCTCGCCTTCGGGAATTTTATCAATGAATATTTCAACAGGAGTGAACTCGCTGAGATTGAAGGTCACCATACCGAATTTTACGTCTGAACGGCGTACCTTATCCTCGTTGATAAACTGTAAAAGAAAATCCTTGGTGGGTGAAGCGTCAATACCTTTGTTGCGCATTATTTCTTTAATCAGAACACCTGCATTTTTTAAGCTGAAAAGATTTTCGGGGTCTTTAAGGTCGCCGGCAATTTTAACGCCTTTGTCAACCGATGCGCTTTTCCACAGCATAACAGCTTCGTCATAGCTGTCCGATGCAATAAGAGCACCGTTTATTGAGCCGATTGAAACGCCTGCAACAACATTGAATTTAATGCCGAGTTCTTTCATTGCTTTCCAGGCACCGAGCTGATAAATTCCTTTTGCACCGCCGCCGGCAAGCACAAGACCGTATTCTTTCATTGGGTAAATCACCTCTGTATGTATTTTACCACATTCGACTGTTACAGTAAATATGTTTGTGTAACGATTGAACCCGTTAACAAAAAAATTAAAATCGGTTGACAATAATTTTTTAAAGTTATATTATAAATTAAAATATCCCTGAAAGGAAAGATGTTATGAAAATTCCTGCCTGCGTTGAAAAAAGAATGGATGAATATTGCTCCGTTATTGAAAAATACAGCAAAAAGCTTGCAAAGCTTTACCGCAACTGCTACCCCAATACCCTTGAAACCGCAACGGAATTTATGCCCGACGGCTCTGTTTTTGTGCTTACGGGTGATATTCCCGCAATGTGGCTCCGCGATTCAACCGCCGAGGTTTCGCATTACATTCCGCTTGCAAAAAACAATGAGGATATCCGTGAAATAATCAAGGGTGTAATCAAAAGGCAGAGAATGTATATCGGTATGGAGCCCTACGCAAATGCGTATAAAAAAGAACCCGATGACCATAAAGAGTTTGACGATTACCCCGAAAACCATCCCATTGTGTGGGAAAGGAAATATGAGATAGATTCCCTTTGTTACCCCATACGCCTTGCTTATCTTTACTGGAAAGCAACGGGGGATTGCAGTGTGCTTGGTGAGGATTTCCTTGAAAGCACAAAAACAACCGTTAATCTGTGGCGTACCGAACAGCACCATTTTGAAAAATCACCTTACAGATTTACAAGAAAAAACTGCCCTTATCAGGATACAATTCACAATGACGGAATGGGTGAGCCTGTTGAATATACGGGTATGACATGGTCGGGCTTCAGACCCAGCGACGATGCCTGCCGTTACGGATATCTTGTAGCATCGAATATGTTTGCGGTTGTTGTTCTGGGTTATCTGTCAGAGATGCTTAAAGCGGCATATCCCGATGAAACAGCACTTATTGCGGAATGTGAAAATCTTAAAAAAGATATCAGCGAAGGTATAGAAAAATATGCCGTTGTTGAAAGCGAAAACCACGGTAAAATCTATGCCTGCGAGGTCAACGGCAAAAGTGATTACTTCCTTTTTGACGATGCAAATGTACCCAGCCTGCTTTCGGCACCTTATCTGGGCTTCTGCGGTTATGACGATGAAATCTATCTGAACACACGCAGATTTATTCTCAGCAAGGATAATCCCTATTATTATGAAGGCGAATTTGCAAAGGGAGTAGGCAGTCCTCACACACCCGAGGGCTACATATGGCATATCGCTCTTTCAATGCAGGGTCTTTCAACCAATGACCCCGACGAAATCCGTGATATTCTTCGTATGCTTGAAACAACAGACGGCGATACCGGCTATATGCACGAGGGCTTTGATGCCAACGACCCCAACAAATTCACAAGAAGCTGGTTCAGCTGGTCCTGCGCACTGTTTGCAGAGCTTGTTGAAAAGGCTGTTGATGAAAAAATAATTTAAGAAAATCTGAAAAAAGGCTTGCAAAAAGCAAAACATTATGATAATATAATATGCGTTCGATATGAGCGCATATTAATATGCTGCTATGGCTCAGGCGGTAGAGCGCATCCTTGGTAAGGATGAGGTCGGCGGTTCAAGTCCGCCTAGCAGCTCCAGAAAAAACCTCTTTTGCTTTGCAAAAGAGGTTTTTTCAATGAAGCGCACCTTTCGGTGCATGAAGAATGAAGCGTGACTGCCGTCACATGAAGTTTGCCTGTCGGCAAGTGTTTTATGCGCTTCGCTTCATGTTTGTCAGTTTAACAAACACTTCATGCGAGCAAAGCGAGCACTTCATATTTGCGGAGCAAATACTTCATTAAATTTTTGTCTGCTATATGAATTTCTTTGTAAAGGAGTAACTTTTATGAGAAACGATAAATTATCAGTACAATCAATGGATTTCTCTGTTAACATAATTAATCTTGTAAAGCATTTAAAATCTCAAAAAGAATCAATAATTTCCAATCAAATCGGAAGAAGCGGTACCTCTATAGGAGCTAATATAAGAGAGGCTCAATATGCACACGGAAAAGCTGATTTTATTGCCAAGTTACAAATTGCACTTAAAGAAGCAAATGAAACAGAATATTGGTTAGAATTGCTTTATAAAACATCATACATTGACGAAGCTCTCTATAAATCTCTCGATTCTGCTTGCACAAGTATCAGAGTAATGCTTATCGCTTCAATAAACACAGCCAAAGAAAACTCAGTAAAATAACAGTTCACTCCTTGAAAC
This sequence comes from Acutalibacteraceae bacterium, assembly GCA_045533455.1. GTDB lineage: Bacteria > Bacillota > Clostridia > Oscillospirales > Acutalibacteraceae > CAG-177. Next base: position 9,040 of record JAZSHU010000070.1, read on the forward strand.
TCCAAGAGTTTCAAGGGTTTTTCTTTGTTTATATAAAACTTAACAGAATTAAAGCAAATGCGTGTTTAATTTAGTAAAATATTGACTTTTTTAATAATAGTGATAAAATGAAAGTGTAAACATTTGCGTGGGGGTATACAAAATGACAAAAATAATCATAAGTATAGTTGCATTTCTTTTAACCATATTTCCTTTCAGCCAAACCCTTTTAGCAACGCATCAGCAATTAACATATCCTGGGCATCAGGTAATATCGGATAATATCATTGACGCCGTAAAATCAAATGACGTTCACGCAATAGAAGATATGTTTTCAGAAAGCACAAAAAATGACACTCAACAACTTTCCGATAAAATCCAAAACATCTATAATTTGATTGACGGAGAAATAATTTCTGCAAATTTTGTTTTGGGGACACGTAGTGAGAGTTCTGAATCAGGTATGGGTTATGTAGAAAAATCTACCGGTTGGAAAATTGAGTTTAAAACTACAACAGATGATTATTTTTTGCTTGTTTGTTGGGTGATTGCGGATACTCTTGACCCCGAAAATGTCGGATTATCACAAATAACACTATTTGACTCTGAGGGGTACAATAAACTTTTCGGTCCAATAGCACAAGTACCTATTACGAAAAGTTAAGTGAAATAATACTACAGTAAAGCAGACATTTAACCATTACAGTTAATTGTCTGCTTTTTATTATATCAACTCTGCAAAAGAGACAAATATTTGTAAACTGTGTTTCTGTTTAGACTGCAAACCCTTGCAAATTTTGAAAGTATTTGCCGAAACAAGCTTCAAACCTGTTGCTTTTATATTAAATATATTTTATACTATATTTTATTCAGTGATGAGGTCTAAGAAGGAGCTTATCAAAGCATCATAATAAGAAAAAACTAAGAAACTTGTTATGTGTCAGGGGTTTGTTGGGTGTTGAATCCGACTAACAAGACCGTTTTACGGTCTTGTGTGCTTGGTAAGGATGAGGTCGGCGGTTCAAGTCCGCCTAGCAGCTCCAGAAAAAACCTTTTATCCTTTGGATAAAAGGTTTTTTCAATGATATCCGTTCCTTACGGAACGGGAGATATATCTTTCGATATGATATCGCACTAATATGCGATGATATATGCTTGCGGCATATGTCGGAACGGATATTATATCACACTTGCAAAGCAAGTATATCATATGATAGAATCATATATCATATCGCATAAGCGATATATCATTAAATTTACTAAAAGGTGATTTTATGTCTGAAAACAAATTACTTGATTTATCTTTTGAATTTTCAGTAACTATTGTGAATTTGATTGACAGCATAAAAGTCCCTAAAAGCTCATATATGACTGACCAGCTTGCAAGAGCGGCTACATCTGTTGGCGCTAACATTTATGAAGCACAGTATGCACAAAGCAAAAAGGATTTCGTTTCAAAATTAGAAATAGCATTAAAAGAATCCAACGAAACAAGTTATTGGCTGAAATTAATGTATGCAACTCACAGAATTGACGAGCAAACATATAAAAATTCAGAAAAGCTTTGCGGCAATATTCGCAGACTGCTTATTGCATCCTGTAAGACCGCCAAAGAAAATGTGAAATAAACTATATACCGATTTGTGTTTTTAATACACCAATCCCTTGAAACTTGCTGGTTTCAGGGGTTTTTTGTTTTTATGAAAACACTTGAAAAAACGGGCTTATGTTGTTATAATAAAATTACCACACTATAATTTAATATTTTATTCCGATAATAAGGGTTGGTGTTTTTATCTTCGGTAAAAATACGAACTTCTATATTTCTATGCCCTTTTATCGGATATGAAATTATAGTGTGGTAGCTAAACGGAGTTTGTGTTTTTCGTGTGTGCATAACTTCGGTTAGCACACACTTTTTTATTTTATGGAGAATAAAACTGTGTCAGCTTATTTTGAGGAGGCGAAAATACGATTCTCCATAAACAACATCAAAATACATACAAAACAAGAGGTGTTTATTGTTATGAAGAAAAAAATTGCTAATGCCGTTCAATTGGTTTTATTAATCACATCATTTATTGTTTTAAGTTCAGAAAATATTACAGACCCCGGCACGTTTTCTGCCATTACATTTTTAAGAGACTGGTCATCCATGCTCATCCCTATGTATGTTTTATACATACTCTGTGCCGTTATGTGCATTATTTCCATTGTTTCAAAAAGCAAACATAAAGACGGAAAAGCTCATGGTGCTGTTGCAATATTACTGTTTATTTACACAATGTTTTTCTTCTGTTTCTTTAATTCAAGTGACTATAACTGTAAGATTATTGAAACCGATTTCCCCATCGCACTTTTCAGTGGTTTACTGTTTGCAGTAATAGTCGTCGCCTTTGCAAAGCGTTCATCATTTATTGCAGAATCAAAAGAATCACAGCAGACAGTTGTAAACAATATTCAGGAAACAACAAATGCTGATGAATTGAAAAAGTATAAAGACCTGCTTGACAGCGGTGCAATTACTCAAGAAGAATTTGATGCAAAGAAAAAGGAACTTTTGGGTTTATAATATTAACGGGGAACGGTTTTGAGCCGTTCCCTGTTCTTTTATGTCCTCAAAAGAGAAATGTATTTATAAACCGTATTTTGGCTCAGACCGCAAACCCTTGCAATTCTGAAAGATTCAGACAGCATTGAATTTTTTGCAGGATTAATATATAATAAACAACAGATAATAAAAAAGAAAAGGGTTATATATGAAAATAATTGCACATATACATACGGATTTTACTTCAAAATTCGGTATTCCCCGTCAGAGCGGTCTTGTTGATGAACTTGAAGCGACAATTATATTCGAGCCTGAGTACCGCATACCCGAGGCTTTGAGAGGCATTGAAGAATATTCTCACATCTGGCTTTTGTGGCAGTTTTCAGAGTGTGCGGATAAGGAATGGAGCCCCACCGTGCGCCCTCCAAGGCTTGGCGGCAACAAAAGAATGGGCGTTTTTGCAACCCGTTCACCCTTCAGACCAAACCCCGTAGGTCTTTCGAGTGTAAGACTTCTGGGTGCGGAGAAAACCGAAAAATACGGTGTTGTTCTCCGTGTTGCAGGTGCGGATTTGCTTGACGGCACACCTATCTATGATATAAAACCGTACCTTCCCTATGTTGACTCTCATCCTGAAGCGAGCAACGGTTTTGCCCTTGATGAAAAGCAGGGAAGACTTACCGTGAATTTCCCTGCGGAAATGCTTGGGAAAATACCGCAAAAAAAGCAGGCTGCAATCATTGCCGTGCTTGCGCAGGATCCCAGACCGGCCTATCAGGATGAGCCCGGAAGGGTCTACGGCGTTGAATTCGCAGGCTTTGATGTGCGCTTCACCGTCAGCGGAGATGTGCTGACGGTTTCGGAAGTTATTGAAAAATGAGTTGAAAACAACGAGCTGCCTTACAGCGATGTAAGACAGCTCGGATTTTTTAATAGATATAATTTCTGGGATTCTGGGTTTCACCGTTACGGATAACCTCAAAGTGAAGGTGTGGTCCCGTGGAGTTGCCCGTTGAACCTACTTTGCCGATGGTCTGACCTGCTTCAACGTAGTCACCGACAGAAACGGTGATTGAGCCTTTGATCATATGGGCATAGCGTGTTTTGTAGCCGTCGCCGTGATTGATAAGCACCATGTTTCCGTAGCCCGAGCTGCTTCGCTGAACAACCTCAACTCTGCCGCTTTTTGAGGCTATAACGGGTGTGCCCGATGCACCGCCGCCCGCTTTGACAAGGTCAATACCGTTGTGCCAGCCGCTGCTTCTCCAGCCGTAGGGTGAGCTTACTCTGTGGCAGCTGGGTGCAGGCCAGAGGAAGCCTGAATCCGAAGCTTCGCCGATATACACGCCGCCGTATGAGGTGCGTGTGCCGACGATAACAACTTCGGCAACGGGTTCGGTAATGGTTTCGTAAAGATATTCTGTATCCTGCAAAACGCCGTCAATATAAATCTGGGTTTTGATAACTCTTTCGCTGCCGTTGATACCTTTCTGAAGCACCTGTCTGTAACCGCTGTATTTGGTAGCATCACGCCTCTTGACGGTTTCATACTTGATATCCTGAACGGTGGTTGTGGTAACAATTTTTCTTATGCTTATGAGCTTTTCTTCGCCGTTCAATACTTCGGCAAGCTGTGAAGCCTCCCACATAACATCCTCATCGTCGCGGTAAAGACCCTGAACATAGTCGATGTTTTCCGCAAAGCCGATTGCGTAGCCGTTAAGCTTTGCATCCGCTTCGTAGGGCTCAAGAATATCATAAAACACGGTTTTGGCATCCGCTTCATTCTTGACAGCACAGATAAATTCGCCGTCAATATAAACGCCGCAGGCATTCGTAAGGTTGTCAACGGAGTTTTCGATGATTTTATCTGAAATGGCCTGAGCATCGTTAAGCTCATCAACAGATACAACGCTCAGATTGTAGCTTGCGTTAAGGTTGGGCGATGCGGCAACGGTGGCTTCAACCTTTGAAGTGTCTGCATAAGCACTGCCCGTCAGACGGTCTTTAACAAGGCTTTTAGCCTCCACGTAAACCGATTCGTTGCTGATATATCCTATGCTTCGGTCGTTATAAATTACTTCAAGGGCAAAGGTTGCGTTGCTCCAATAATTGACCGTGATAAGAAGCACGGCCAATGCGCCTATGGGCAGAAGTATATTTGCGGCAGATTTCAGCAGACCGCTGTGTCTGTGGATGGCAAGCCTGATGTAGTGAAAAAGCACGGACGGAAGTGAAAAGGGCTTTTTGAGTGCTCGCCTTATGGATTTGCCTGCGTGCTTTATTTCTTTACGGAATAATGCCGCTTCCTTTACGGTGTTCCTCAGCTTTATAACGGTCTTACGCTTTGTGCTTTCCGTAGCTCTCGAAAGAAATTTGTAAAAAGCGACAAAAGGCTTTTTAATTAAACCGTAAACCGCCGCAAAAAACGCACTGAGCACGGTGCAGATTGTGTTGCCGTAGTCATAGAAAAGCGCATAAACGGGGTTAAGCTCGTCTGTGTCAAAAATTTCTTCTTTGACATCTTCTTTTATACGCTTTTTCCGTATCTTATTTTTCTTCGCTTTTTTTACGGGCTTTTCTTGCTTTTCTGCAACATCGGCGGCGGGAACAGAACCGTCGTTTATTATGTCGTCAATTCTTTCGAGCTCTTCCCTGACCGTTTCACGGCTGTCGAATTCGGGTGCTGTATCCCTGACGGGAGCAGGCTTTTTTTTTGGTGCAACCTTGCTCTGTGCCGTTTCAAGCTGTAAGGAATATCTGCGCTCAATATCCTCTTTGATTGCCTGCATTTCAAGGGCGCGTCTTTCTTCATCCCTGCGTTTAAGCTCTTCTTCACGGGTCAGAACTTTTTTCGGTGCAGGCTGTGAATAAAGCTCAGACAGGTCATAAAAACCGTCTGCGATTTCATCAAGCACGGATTTCTTTTTGCCGTTTGTATTTTCAGCGTTATTAACTTTTTTATCTTCGTTGTTCATTAAAACGCTCCGAAATTTATATTATCCTATACATTATAATAGAAAAACGGCATATTTACAAGACTGAATTTGCAGATATGCCGTTTGTTCAAATTTAATTTACATTATCAAGAAATCTTTTAAGCGCATCCTGCCAGGAAGGAAGACGCTCAAATCCGTTTGCATCAAGAGATTTTTTAGAAAGACGGGAGTTTGCGGGCCTTACGGCAACGGATTTGTATTCCGCACTGCTTATGGGAATGATTTCTGTATCAGCACCCGAATATTCCATAATTGTTTTTGCAAATTCAGCCCAACTGCAATAACCCTCGTTGGTGGCGTGGTAAATACCGTATTTTTCGCCCTGAATCATTCCGCAAAGAAGCTTTGCAAGGTCTTTTGTGTATGTGGGTGAGCCGATCTGGTCACAGACAACGGAAATTTCATCCCGTTCTTTTGCCAGACGAAGCATTGTTTTGACAAAATTCTTGCCGTTTTCACCGAATACCCATGATATTCTTACAACGAAGCATTTGTCACATTCAGACAACGCTGCTTTCTCGCCTTCATATTTGCTTACGCCGTAGTAATTGCAGGGCGACGGGGGAGTATCCGTTTCAAAAGGCTCCGTACCTTCGCCGCTGAAAACGTAATCCGTGCTGATGTAAAGCAGTTTTATTCCGTGTTTACGGCAGGCTTTTGCAATGTTGAGAGTTCCGTCAACATTGATTTTTTTGCAAAGCTCACGCTCCGTTTCGGCAACGTCAACATTGGTGAAAGCGGCACAGTGAATAACGCCGTCTGCATTGCTTTCAGCAATAAAGCTTTCAACGGCTTCCGAGTTTGTTATATCAAGCTCGGGCAGGTCTGCTTCAACAGCCTCGGCACCGATTTTATTAAGCTGAGCAACAACATCGGAGCCAAGCTGACCTTTTGACCCCGTAACAATTATTTTCATAACAGAAAATTCCTTTGCTTTTTTTGATATTTTACCATATTTTTGAGTCTTTAACAATATTTTTTTGATTTTTACTGTTGCAATCGAAAAAAATGTGATATTATAAAGCCAAGGGAGTGTTGGAAATGGCTTTTAAAAATCTGATTGACCTTCATACTCATACGGATAATTCTTTTGACGGTCATCATTCAACAATGTTTCTTGCAGAAACGGCATATATGAAGGGCCTCAGAGCGGTTGCTTTTACAGACCATCTTGAAATGGATGCTTTCCTTAAAGGCAGCTTTAACCGCACCGCAATCCAATCATTTTTTGAGGTTGCCAAGGCACGCTCCGCTTTTAACGGCAAGCTGATAGTATGTGTGGGTGCGGAATTGGGTCAGCCTGTTTACGATATACCGCTTTCCGAAAAGCTTCTGAGCACAATGAAATATGATTTTGTTATCGGTGCAATACACAATCTTCCCGATAAGGAAGATTTCTACTATATGGATTTCGGCGACGAAAGCATTGATTATATGAAACTGCTTGACGAATATTTTGAGTGGGAGCTTAAACTTGCTCAGTGGGGCGGATTTGATGCTCTGGCACATCTTACCTATCCCTTGCGTTATATTGTGGGTAACTACGGCAAAACCGTTGATATGAGCCGATACTCCGAAATAATCGATGAAATTCTGCTTGAACTCATCAGAAATAAAAAATCCCTTGAAATAAATACGGCAGGTCTCCGCAAAAAAATCGGCGATACATCACCCGATGAAAGCATAGTAAAACGCTATAGGGAGCTTGGCGGCGAGCTTATCACCATCGGCTCCGATGCTCATTACGCAGAGCATCTGGGTGCGGATATCGATAAGGGCTATGAACTTGCCCTTCGGTGCGGCTTTGATAAGGTTGCGGTTTATCAGGACAGAACACCAACACTTATTCCCATTGAATAAAGGAGTGTGACGGGTATGAAAATAACGGTTAACGCACCTGCAAAAATCAATCTTTTTCTCGATATCATAGGCAGACTCGATAACGGATACCACAGTCTGTTTATGGTTATGCAGTCGGTTGACCTTGCGGATACGGTTGTTATTGAATCATGTGAGGAAAAAGGAATATTTTTAACCTGCTCCGACAGCAGACTTCCGACAGACCAAAAGAATATTGCATATAAAGCGGCTCTGAAATTCTGCGAGTTTGCAGGGATTGAGCCTTCTTTCAGAATACATATTGAAAAGAAAATCCCCTTTGCCGCAGGTCTTGCAGGCGGCAGTGCGGATGCCGCCGCTGTTATAGTAGGGCTTGATTCAATGCTGAACACCGGCTTTACCCAAAGGCAGCTTTGTGAAATCGGTCTTTCAGTAGGCAGTGACGTACCCTTCTGTATTGCGGGAGGCACTCAGCTTTCACAGAGTACGGGCGGTGTGCTTTCACCTTTGAAAGAGCTTGAGGATTGCTTTATCGTGCTTGCAAAGCCCGAGGCAGGAGTTTCCACCGCAGAGGCTTATGCCGCCGCGGACAATACGCATCTTTACAGACCCGACAGTATGCGTATGCTTGACGCCTGCGAAAAAGGTGATTTTGAAGGCATATGCAAATATGCAGGCAATGTTTTTGAGCAGGTAATAGAAGTCCCCGAAAGGGTTGAATTCAAAAAGATAATGAGAGAATGCGGAGCTTCGCTGTGCCAGATGAGCGGCAGCGGACCTACGGTTTTCGGCATTTTCAAAAATGCTGAAGATGCGGAAAAGTGCACCGAAAGACTTAAAGAAATCTGCAATAATGTGTATGTTGCAAAGCCCGTAAATCACGGCGCAACAGTGATATAAAAGAACAAAACAGCACCCGGCAGGGTGCTGTTTTTTGTTTCAGTTTGCGCTCCAAAGCTTTTTCAGCTCGTGCATAAATTTTTCTTCACTTATTTCATCAATTTTTTCAAAAATTCTTATGCCCATGGCTTCGCACCGTGCTCTGATATATGCTTCGTTTTCACCCGTTTTTTCAAGCTCCGTCACGGCAAGCACCTTGCGGACATATTTGCCGCCGAATTTCTCCGCAACAACAGAAAGCTTGTAAAGCTCATCCATTTTGACCATACCGTTTTTGCAGGAAATGAAAACAGGTGTAAGACCTTTCATAAGAACCACGTCGATTTCGTTAGCTACATCTGCGCTGTCATCGCCGTGAATATGGCTGTCCCAATCAATGAATACACCCGTCATAACATCGGAGTAAACGGGGTTCCCTTCCTCGTCGGTAAGCTCGGCAGCTTTCAGTGCAATAATAAGCTCAAGTATCTGCCCCGCCTTGGTAAGGCATTTCATAACCTGTTCATTCTTGAATGAAAAGCTCATACTTTCACGGTCGATTTTTAAATCGTTTATAACGCCGAAGTCAAAAAGCTTTTTGTAAAGGTCGGTTCTGAATTCGCATTTTTCGCCTTTGTTATTCAGTGCTTTTTTTGCATCTGCAAAATTAATGCAGACAGAAAGACTGTCGGGTTCAAGATAAAAACTGCGGAGCTTATCGAGAATGCTGAGCTGAAAATTCCACAACGAAGGATTCTGCCTGCACAGTGACCACATAACGTAAACATCGTCTGTGAATTCGTCGTTGAAATCCCAGCGATAGGTGCCGTTAGCTTTTTCGTCACTGTAAATTATTCTGCCGCCGTTGATTGCAACGGTTTCCTCAACCGTAAGCTCAAGGGGTGCCGAATTGCAGAGAATTCCGTCTGAATCGCAGTCGGTCATGGTGTTGTTGGAAATATTGAAACGGTGAAGTCTGATTTTATCGGCATTATCACAATAGACTATGCCCACTGCAACCAGCGAAAGGTCATCGCCGCCGCTGAGGTCGATAATGCATTCATCGTTGTCCTCAAGCACTTCCTCAATGACATCCACTATTGACATAAGGTTGTTTTTGTTTATTGCCTTTGCCTCAAATTCAACTTCGATTCCGCGGCATCTGGCGATTTTTTTATAATTTTCGCTGATGCGGTCAATCTTTTTCTTGCTGTTACCGAGAAAAACCACTTTGTCGGGCGCACAAAGCAAAGTGCTTATCATATTTTCAACGGGAGATTCCCAATCAAAAAATTCGATTATTGTCATTGTGTGTAATTCCTTTTATACGGTTGTTTTGTTGAATGAAGGGGCGATTATGGCCTCAATTTCGTTGCCGCTGAGCTGGTTTCTGGCTACAAGCTCTGCAACAAGGGCATCAGTTGCAGCCATATTGTCCTCGATAATGTGTACTGCTTTTTCAAGCTCGGCACGCAGAATGGAATTGATCAGTTTTCTTATATCCGATTGAAGCTCATATGTGGGCGAAATTGCTGCCAGACCGAAGCTTTCTGTCATTCCGTAACGGCAAATCATATCTGTTGCAAGCCCTGTTGCATATTCAAGATCCCCCGAAGCTCCGGTTGATATACCGTCGTTTTCTCCGTAATAGACCATTTCGGAGGCTCTGCCTGCAAGCGAGGTTCTGATTTTTGCCAGAAGCTCATCTTTGGTGAAAATACCCTTGCCTTCGTTATCGCCGTGCTGCATATATCCGCCGTGATTGCCTCTGGAAACAATAGTTACATATGAGGGCTTTTCACCGCCGTGACGGCATACGATTGTGTGGCCTGCCTCATGGCGTGCTACTCTGAGGATCTGTTCTTCGCTCCATTTCTTTGAATCACCGCCGTTGAAGCCTTCAAATGCTTCATCAAAGTCTTTGTCATTTACCTTGAATTTTTCGGATCTGATAGCATTTCTCAATGCGAATTCATAAACCGATTCAAGCTCCGCAAGGCTCAAACCCACGGAACGAATTGCAATGTTTTCAATCATCTGTCCGCTTATGTCAAATATGGCATTTGAATTCAGTTTGCGTGTAAGGTATGTTTTTCTTGCTTCCTTATCGGGCAGACCGATATAAACCTTTCTGTCAAAGCGTCTGCAAAGTGCGGGGTCAAGACTTTTACTTGTGCCGGGCTCAACATTGAAGTTTGTTGCAGCAAGCACAAAAACGGGTTTTGAGGGGTCGTTTTTAAAACCGTCCATTTCCGCAAGAAAAGCGGTGAGAGTATCTTCCGCACCCGAATTGTTGCCCACTCTTTCTTTTGCGATGGCGTCGATTTCGTCTATGAACAGTATGGAAGGTGCGTATTTGCGTGCGGTTCTGAATAAATCGTGAACCGCAGCGGAGCCTTCTCCGATGTGACTTTTAAGGAATTTGTTGCCTTCTGAATTTATAAAGGTAACGTTTGATTCGCCTGCCATTGCCTTGGCAAGCATTGTTTTGCCCGTGCCGGGAGGCCCGTAAAGCAAAATGCCGCGGGGTACCTTGACTCCGGTTGAAGCGAATCTGTCGGGGTCTTTGAGGTAGTTTACAAAATAACGGAGCTCGTCTTTTGCACTGTCTGCACCGATGATGCTGTCAAAAACAACATCGGGTCTTGAAATATCGCTGAGAATATTTTTTGAATCATCGGGGTCAACGGCAACGGTAAGCTCAAAATCAAAAAGCGATATTTCCGCAACCTTGCCGTCATCTGAAAGGGTCTGTGATGTTTCAAAGCTTACAACCTTATTTGCCCTTGATAATTTGTTCATACTTCTTTGATGATGAAGATATCCGCACAGCTCTGTAACAAGCTGACTGAATCTGTCATCATCAATCAAGGGGATAATATCCCTTGCCCCTTCTTTGGTATATGAGAATTCTTCCTCGGTTGTAAAGCTGTGGGCTTTTGTTTCGAAAATATAGAGGGGAGTGCCGGGGTTTGCTGACCTTGCGTAACGGAAGAAATCTCTGCCGGGGGAGTCAACATCGGCTATGTTAAGGCTCTTGCAGTCGCAGGCGGCATCAAAACATACGTCGCAGAGAATAAGGTCAATATCACCTTTTTTCAGCAGCTTTTCAGCCGAGCTGAGGTCTGATACCGTTATTATTTCCGCCGCATCTTCGGGTACGGACCATCCCTGCGTTGCGGATTGCTGTGCAAAAACAAGCACCTTTGCTTTACCTTTACCGTGGAAAAGCTCGTTGATTTCAGGGTCGTTTTCAGGAAGGGTTACGGTAAATCTGATTTTTTCAAGATTGCTCAGACCGCTTGAAAGCTTTGTGAAATCAATCAGACGGAAAAGCTCAAAAAGCTCACCGTCATAAAAAGCTTCCGCTCTTGCTCTGACGGTTCTTGCGTCTGCAGCACCGCCTTCCGCAAAAAGAAGCGATGGGAAAACTCTTTCGTCAAATTCGGATTTTATTCCGAATTCGGCTTTCAGGTTATCGGCATGTCTGTGAACCTCTTTCTTTGCAATGGTTCTGAGGTTGTGCGCTTCGATGTGGTTGAACATAACCACATTTCCCGAAGCAAAGCGTGAGCAAATGGCACCGGGGAAGTAGCTTTCACCTGTGTTGGGGTTCTTGTCACCCGCAAGGGCTTTGAGGATAACTTTTCTTGAAAGACCCGAATAGTTGCCTGTTTCGGATTCTTCATAAAGCTTCCTGCCTGCGTTTGTTGTAAAAATCAGGATTGTGTCTTTAAAGGAAATTTCAACATCCGTATAATTATCCCTGAGTCTTCCTGCATCCAGAATTTGCAGAAAAAGATGAATAACATTGAGATGAGCCTTTTCGATTTCGTCAAAGAGAATCACGCTGTGGGGATTTTCTTCAACATACTGTGTTACATTGCCTCTTTTGCCGTTTTTATAGACTTTATCGGAACCGCAGAATTCTATAACGGCTTCATCATCCGAGTATTCACTCATATCGAAGCGCTTGAAGGGAAGCTTCAATACCTCTGCCGCACTTTCGGCAAGGAAGGTTTTGCCCACACCGGGAGGGCCTGCAAAAAGAAATGTTGCTCTGGGTCTTTTACGCTTTTTGTCGGTCATTGCAAGCATTTCAGACTGGAAGAATCCCGTTGAAAAAACATTTACCGCATTATCCTGACCGAAAATTCTGTCAAGCAGGCTGTCGCGGATTCTTTTTGTTTTGTCAATCAAGGATTTTATTCTGTCCTTGCCTTCCGCTTGGGGTTCGGCCTCCTGAACGGGCTTTGCTTCTTCGGCAACAGCCGCAAATGGCTTGCCCTCTATGATGTGAGCCTTTATTCCCTCAGTGGGATTGTCGAGAATACACTGCAGAATCATATCTGCACCGACTGTGCTCAGATTGTTGATTTGTGCTCTTTTTCTTGCGGATATCAATGCTTTGCTTTTTGCCAGTACTCGCTGAGAAACGGGGCTTTCGTCTGCTAAGGCATATTTTTCAAGCTCAGTGAGCGCGGCTTCAAGATTGGCTGAACGGCTGCGCAAAAGCTCTGATACACGTTTGACTTCATCGTTATCAAACGGTAAATCAGCAACGGGAGAGACGGTTTTGTTTTGTGAAATGACATACAGAGCGGCGCAGTAAATGTGTTCAACATAAACTGTTGTTGCGGCCGCGGCATCTTTTCTTTCGTCTGCATATGACAGTATGTATTCCGTGAAAGTGCTGAGCTTGATTTCGTTCATTTTTAATCCCGTCCTTTATATATCAATCTTTTTTTCTGAATCTTATAAGACCGATGATTATTGAAATAAGGTTAAGAACCTCTGTTACAATGCCCGAATACGATGAGCAGATTACGTTGTAAACCAGCCACATGGCGGAGGTGGGCATTGTCAGTGCCCTGAGCTTCTGGGTTTTGGGGCTCCATATGACGAAGGATGAAATCATCATTGCTGCCATAGGCAGAAGGGAGGCGGGGCTTGTGTATGTGGCAAGACCGCCAAGACCTGCAAGAATTGAAAAAACAACGGGGCAGGCAATGTGGTCAACCGCTTTTGACCTGCCTCTGAATGAATATGCAATACTTCTTATAAAACCCACAACATTGCCTGTCATTCCTTCGTAAGCACCCAGCATAAAATATTGAACCGCAAACAAAAATCCCGAACACGCCTGCATAACAACAATGCGTCTGTGGGTACGCTGCTGGAATGAGAGAAGAAGAAGTGCGGCGGCAACAAAGCCGATGAGCTGTGAAATGATAAATGTTGTGTCTTTGCCTGAAAAATAATTAGTCAAAAAATCCATAAAAACCTCATATTATATGTATTTAAAACAATTATAAAGCATCATCACGAAAATAACAAGCCCCAAACAACAAAAGACTGCCGTAACCACGGCAGTCTTAGTTTTTATATCTGAGGTTATTCTTCGGCTTTTTCTTCGGGAGTATCTCCGGGTGCGTCAAGCATCAATTCTTCTTCTGTGATTTCAACCGCTTCTTCTTTAACTTCGGGAATATAAGGCATAGGCGGTGTATAATCGGGCACAAGGCACATTCTTCTTCTCATTCTTGCAAAGTAGAGTGCGGCAAGGAAGAGTGCAACAACCGTGAATGCAGAAACACATATGCCGATTATGAGTCCGTCGGGCATAAAGCTGATTTCAACGGTGTGCTCGCCTGCGGTGATGTTGAAGCAAAGGAAGGCATCGTTGAGAGATACATAATCTTCTTCTTTGATTTCAACACCGTCAACCTTAACGGTCCAGCCCGAATCGTAGGGTATTGATGTGAAGAAAAGGCAGTCTTCTTCAAGATTTACCGTACCCTTGATTTCGGTTTCTTCAAATGAAGTTACGTTGAGCTGACGGTTTTTAAGGATTTCATAACCTTCGTTCAGTGCTTCTTCATTTACCGAATAGGGGTAGAAATCGATATAGCCGTATTCGGAATCCTCGATTTTGATTTTTACCTCAACGGTTTCGTCGGGATTCACAATACCCAGGTCGTATATATAAGGCTCGTCGGTATCCTGAGTTACCTCAACATCGTTGTTGATGATTGTAATGCTGTCAAAATCTCTTGAATTCACATAAAGATAGCTGTGTGCAGCTTCTTCACTGCGGAGAATGAAGGTAAGCTCGCCTTCGCCGTCGGAGGGCTTGGTGTAATAAATATCGCCTGTTTCAAGACCCGATGTGATTTCGTCCATATTGTAGTAAATGACCTCGTCAATGCTCATCATCTTAAACACATCGGAAACGCCTGTTGCATATTCAAACCAGTCGCCCTGTACGGTGAAGGGGTTTGTAAGGTCCGAATACCAATCCGTAACATCGCTGTTAACGCCGAATCCTATGGGCAGGTAATATTTGTTTTCAAATGCGGTGAATTTACCCCTTGTCATAAGCTCGGTATAATAATCGTTTTCAAGCTCAACATCATCGTTGTTGTCAACAATGTATTTCAGCGAGTGCATCATGTTATAAACAGGTGTCTGCAAATGATAGGTATAGCTGTTGATATAGTTGCCGTAAAGACCCAGATCGCTCTGTGTGTTTGACATTTTTTCATATGCCATTGAGGTGAAGGTTGATACACCGTTGTAGCCGTACCATGCAGGGTCCATTCTTGCACGGTTGCGGGTAAGGTCCATACGGTACATATCGTTTCCTTCAATTTTATCAAGCTCCGATTTAAGCTGGCGGAAATCGTCGTAATCGCCTGCGTAGTTTGATTTGGGCTGATCCATACTGTAACGGTCTGTGTTTGCACAGGCAATTTCACCTATTACACAGCAAAGCAGGAGCACCGCAACCGCAGACTGCTGATATTTCTTATCCCTCATAAGGGCAAATACAAGGCAGTAGGTAACAACAAAGATAATGCTGATAAGAACCGTAACCTCTTCAACGTTCTTTGAGCCGATTTCCTGAATAAGGATAATCGCACCGACAACGCCCATGCCTGCACCCAGTATGGCTCTGCCGCTGAATTCATTAAGCCTTGTAAATGCCTTATATGCGATTATAAGCAAAATGAATGAATACATAAATGACCAACGGTAGGGCAGGTCGTTGGGGTAATGGAAGCCGTGCCAGATATAGTTGAGAACATTGATGTTGAAGCTGAAATAAAGCAGACCCAGCAGACCTACGTGAGCAACCTTTTCTTTGAGGGGAACTGATTTTGTGAAAAGATAAAGGGGGACAAGCATAAGGGTTGCAACACCGCAATATACATTGGGAAGAACGTCTTCGCCGCTGCTGCGGATTGTGGGGTCAACGCTTGCAATATGGTTTGCAAGGAAGTCGAAAATTGAGAAATATGATTTGTAAACTTCGGGGAAGGTGCCCGAGGTTGCGGAGCAGTTTTTGAGAATGAATACGGTGGGGATAAGTGCAAATGCCGCAATTCCTGCCGCTGCAAGGCTTGCAAATGCGAAAGTAAAGCCGCTTCTAAGGAAGATACTGCCCTTGATTTTGTTTTTGAGAGTGTAAACCTTCTCTCCCTTGTCACTGAGAGTATATGGAATTCTGGAGTCAATTGACTGATTCTGATTTCCGAAGTAATAAATGAGGAAATAGATAACCGAGAATATGCAGGTCATATAACCCATATAGTAACTTGAAAGAAGAGTAAGGGCAAGAAATGCAATATAGATACGGGGATTTCTGCGGTTGATGATGTTTTCTATTCCCAGAATGACAAGGGGGAAATACACCATAGCGTCAATCCACATTACGTTCCAGTAGTATGCAATAAAGTAGCCGCTGAGTGCATAAAGAATACCGAAGGCTGCAGTGGTGAAATCGTGCCTGCCCTGGGATTTTCTCAGGTAGAATGTAAACGATGCCGCCGAAAGTGCCGCTTTTGCGATAATCATTCCTGCGATTGCCTCGGGCATATTCTTATGACCGAGAATGAGCATGATTATCATACTCGGGCTTGAAAGGTAGTTGAAGAAGTTGCCCAGGAACGGTGAACCCAGACCCGTCTGCCACGAATAAAGCAGACTCTTCATATTTGTAAGTCTGTCATAAAGCTCTGCAAACAGAGGGCCGTACTGATGGTAAAGGTCCATTCGCAGAATTGTTGTTTCACCGAAGGGGAACAGATTGTAGCAATAATAAACAAGCATCATAATGCCGATTGTGCATCCGCAGGCAAGCCAGCAATAGGAGTTATCGGCAAAAATACGCCTGAATATTGACTTTTTCTCGTTGAGCTTTGTCATATAAAAATTTCCTCCGTAAGAAATTGTTACCTGATTATAACTAATATATCATAACGGACACCTTATTTCAAGTGAACAAACTGTAAATCCGTTCTACTTTCGGACAAGGACACATATATTTTTCACAAAGGATGTGAACGCAGTGGATAACATAAAACGCTTTGACCTTGCGGCAGGCAGTCTGACTCCCGTGCTTTCTTCGATGCTTATCGCACTTGATGAAGGTGACAAGGCAAGAATCCGTGAAATCCGTATGCGGTGCCGCAAGCCCGTTGTTGTCATTACAGATAAGGGTGCGGAGTTTCTGGCTTGCGGCGGCAGACTTACTCCTCTGTATTCGGAACTGTGTGTGAAAACAGACGAAAAAGAGATAAACAGTGTTTTCAAACGGATGTGTAACTATTCCGTTCACAGTTTCGGCGACGGAATAAACAAAGGCTACATCACACTTGCAGGGGGGCACAGAGCAGGCGTTGCGGGCACTGCCGTTGCGGAAAAGGGGCGGATAACCGCAGTGCGTGACATAAGTGCAATCAATCTGCGTATTGCCCGTGAAATAAAGGGTGCTGCAAACGGAATTTACAAATCCGAATTTGCAGACGGACTTAAATCCGTTATTATCGCAGGACCGCCGTCAAGCGGCAAAACAACGGTGCTCAGGGATCTGATACGTCAGCTTTCGGGTGCTGAGAGAGGCAGGCTTTACAAAACCTTTGTCTGTGACGAAAGGGGCGAGCTTGCCGCCTGTGTATCGGGAATTGAGCAGAACGATATGGGTATAAACAGCGATATCCTGACCTCTTATCCCAAATACGAAAGCATTATGATTGGTCTGCGTTCTTTTTCGCCCGATATCATCGTCTGTGATGAGGTGGCATCCGAGGATGAGGCAAGAGCCGTTGAAACGGGTGTCAACAGCGGTGTGCATTTTGCACTGAGCATCCATGCAAGGGATGAAAGAGAGCTTAAAACAAAGTCTGTTCTTCGCAGACTTCTTGAAACCGGTGCATTTTCTGATGTCATTCTTCTGTCGGGTGTCGATACGGGCAGAACCGAAAAAATTATCGGGGCAGGTGATATCCTTGCTTAAATTTGTATCAATGCTTTTTTTCTTTGGCGGATTCGTATGTGCAGGCAGATTTTTTGCCTTACGACACGTAAAAAAAGCGGAGCTTATAAGGGATTTGATGCTTATGCTGTCGGTAATAAAAACTCGTCTGCGTTATGACTGTCTGCCTGTGCCCGAGCTTCTTCGGGTGCTTTGCGATACGGATAAGCTGAAAAATCTGCATTTTATTTCCGATTGTGCCGAAAGAATTGAAAACGGCGAGGCTTTTCCTTCTGCATGGAAAAACTCTGTTGAGTCAGACGGAGAGCTTTGCGTATTGCTTGACAGTTGCAAGGCATATCTTGTTCAGCTTGGTGAGGATATAGGTGCAACCGATGTTGAAGGACAGCTTCGGTGCTGTGAATATTATGAGCAGTTTTTTGAAAAAGAGCTTGCTTTTCGTGAAGAAAACGGAAAAAAGTATGCAAAGCTTTATCCGTCACTGGGAGCAATGCTGGGTATTGCGGCGGCAATAATCATAATCTGAGGTGTATATATGGATTTTACGGTAGTCATCAAGATTGCGGCGGTGGGGATTATTGTTGCAATTCTCAATTCCATACTTGTCCGCTCGGGGCGTGACGATTACGCACTGATAACCATTCTTGCAGGCATTGTGGCAGTGCTTATGATGCTTATTCCCCAGTTTGCAAGCCTGCTTGATACGGTGCAGAGCATAATGGATTTCTGATATGGATATTGTTAAAATTGCTTTTCTCGGAATAATCACCGCATTGCTTTACGCCCTTGTACGGAATATCAAGCCTGAAATGGCACCTCTTGTCATATTGGGGGGCTGCGGTGTGCTGCTTGTTACGCTTTCGGGGAAGCTTACGGAAATTACCGACAGTGTAGGCAATATGACAGAGCTTGCGGGGCTTGACAACGAAAATATAAAAATACTTCTCAAAGCACTGGGAATCTGCATCGTAACGCAGTTTGCCGCCGATATATGCTACGATAACTCCTGCTCATCGGTTGCGGCGGCGGTTGAGCTTTCGGGCAGGGTAGGGGCACTGATACTTGCGTTGCCTATGCTTGAAACCGTTGCAAGCCTCGGGATTGGACTGATAAACGGATGATATCGAAAATTCTTACAGCACTTATAATTGCCGTTATATTTTCCGTGAATGCTTTTGCTTCAAACACGGATGAGTATTATAAAGACAGCCTTGAAGCAAGCGGTGCAAAGGAGCTTGCGGATTATCTTTCCGATGAAACGGAGGATTATCTTGAAAAGCTGGGCTGTGAGGATTTGGATTTCGAAAAGATACTTTCCGTATCGCCCAAATCCGTTTTTTCTTTGCTTTTGGATACGCTGAGAGAGGGGTACAAAAAGCCTCTTGAATGTGCACTTTCCGCTTCGGGAATCGTGCTTCTTGCAAGTGTGTCATCGGCGTTCTTTTCAAACGACGAAAAGACCGGAGCAATACTTAACATAATTTTCGGCGGCACTCTTGTGCTTTGCATATTCATACCTGCGTCCCAGAGCATAAAAGCTGCGGTTTCCGCAATGCAGATGTGTGCCGATTTTGAAAAAGCTCTCATTCCCGTACTTGCAGGTATTCTCACCGCAGGGGGCAACCCTTCCCTTGCTCTCAGTTTCAAGGGAGCGGCATTTACGGCGGCTGAATTTGTTCAGGCGTTTTCAAATAATTTTGCCCTGCCTCTTGTGGGTATATCAGGTGCTCTGAGCGTAAGCGGTGCGATGCTGCCGACTCTGCGGCTTGGAGCAATAAGCGATATCATCCGAAAAACCCTTGTAACTTCGCTGGGATGTATATCGGGACTTTTTACAGGGTTTCTTTCTCTTAAAAGCATACTGGCATCTTCTGCCGACGGTATGATAGTGAAGGGCGTGAAAATGGCGGCATCCTTTGTGCCGGTTGTAGGCGGTGCATTGGGCGAAGCCTATACTTCTCTTGCAGCAAGCATCTCTCTGCTGAAAAGTACGGTGGGAATTTATGCGGTAATCGCTTTTGCCGTTACCTGCATACCATCTGTCGTCAGCCTTTTTATGTGGGTGCTGGCAATGCGTGTTTCCTGCACCGTCAGCGAGCTTACGGATTGCAGAGTGTGCTCGGATATTCTCAAAGCCGTATCGTTTATCTTTTCAACGGTAAATGCAATTCTTCTGTTTTGCCTTGCGGTGTTTGCGGTGTCGTCAGGGATTGTGATAAGCATGGGACGGGGTGGTTGATTGGATTTTTTCAGACAGTGGGCGGTAAGCCTGATTGTTTCTGCCGCTGCGGTGACGGTTGTGATTATCCTGACCCCCAGAGGCTCAACTGACAAGACCGTTAAAGCCGTTGCTTCAATATTCGTCATATCCGTGATTTTTACCCCCTTTACCCAAATGGAAATTGATTTTCCGACCCTTGAAGCGGCGGCGGATTATGATGATGAAATTTACTGCGATTTGAATGATTCAATGCTTGAAGCCTGTCGCAATGCGGTTGAAAGCAATCTGACCCGAAAGGCTTCGGAAATGAATGCTACTATTGATGAAATAAGCATAAATGCGGATATTAATACAGACGGATGCATAATTATACATGGCATATCCGTAACCGTCAGCCCGTATGACGGCTGTGATTTGCAGGCGCTTTCAAGTGCGCTCGGCGAAGCGGCAGGTGTGCCCGTAACTGTTTTGAAGAATGAATAAGGAACGGTTTTTAATGTGGAAAAAATGTTGCAGACAATCAGAAATACGGTCAGAAAAATATCCGATAAAACCAAGCTGAGTGCAAAAATGCTGGGTGCGGTATTTTTGCTTGTTACGGGTGCGTCGGCACTTATTCTCAGTGAATTCACTGAAGAAAAGAATGTTGCCGTTCAGGCAGAGACAACGCAGGTGAAAACGGATGTGAAGGAATACACCGCAGAGCTTGAAGAACGGCTTGTATCAATAATTTCCGCCATTGACGGCGCAGGAGAAACCAGGGTTATGGTGACTCTTGAAAGCGGCAGTGAGGAGATATATCTGAGTAATTTTGACTACGGAGAAAACAGCGATTCAAACGGTAAAAACAGCTATGAGCGTAAGGATGAATTCGTTATTATTGACGGCTCTTCGGGGCAGGAGGGAATCGTTATCAGAACGGCAGAGCCCAAGGTCCGGGGAGTTGCCGTTGTGTGTTCGGGTGCAGGCAGTGATGCCGTGTGTGCCGAAATAGTTGAAGCGGTAACCGCGTTGCTTGATATAAGCAGTGCAAGAGTAAGTGTTGCAAAGATGAATTGATTCATTCTTTGTATAAAAATACATAATCGGAGGAATTGTTATGATTATCAGAAAAAGACAGCTTTTGCTTGCAACTCTCATTATTGCCCTTGGTGCGGCGGTGTTTGTGAATTGGTACTATACAAAGCCCGATATTGCATCCGCAGGCACGGACAGCACTCTTTCTGCCACGGAGCAGGATTCCTTGCAGGGTGCAAATATGGGTGATGCGAGGTATGTTAATTCAACAACCGTCTCCGTTGACGATGTTGCCGCACAGGCAAAAGCAAACGAGTATTTTGCAAGTGCAAAGCTTCGCAGGCAGAATGCTCACGATGAAGCGGCTGAGGCTCTCAATGATATAATCAAAGACGGCTCATCATCGGCTGATGCCGTTTCGGAAGCCACGGAGGTTCTGGGCGAGCTTTCAGAGTCCATAGCCCTTGAAAGCGACCTTGAAAATCTGATTTATGCAAAGGCGGGCTGTGAAAATCTTGTCATTCTCAACGGAGGCACTGCGGAGATAATTGTTGAAAACGGCTCTCTTGATGATGTTTCGCTTGTGAAAATCAAAGAAATTGCCGTAAAGCAGACGGGCCTGAGCGTGGATAAAATTTCCATTACGGAGATGGAATATTAAAATAAAATATTTTGAAAATATATTGTATATTTAATCATAAAGTGGTATAATTCTCTCAAACATAACATTAAATCCTTTTTTCGGAGGGAATTATGACAAGACGTGAAGAGAGAGAGCAGGCATTTATTCTGCTTTTTGAAAAATCCTTTGACGGCGAAACATCAGTTGAAGAGCTTTATGATTTTGCGGTTGAAAATGAGGCTATAAAGGGCAGTAAGTTTGTAAAACAGCTTGCTTTCACAGCCTGGGAAAAAGTTGAAGAAATTGATGAAACCATCGAAAAGTACTCAAAGGGCTGGAAGATAAACCGCATTTCAAAGGTTGCCCTTGCCGTGCTCAGACTTGCAATATGTGAAATAAAATATTTTGATGATATTCCCGTGGGTGTTTCAATCAATGAAGCCGTTGAGCTTTGCAAAATGTATGCCGCCAAGGATGATTCCGCCTTTGCAAACGGCATTCTCGGCTCGGTTTCAAGGGAAGCAAAGTAATGCGTACTCTGGGAATAGATACAAGCAACTATACAACCTCTGCCTGTGTTTACGACAGTGAAACGGGCGAGGTTTTTCAGCAGAAGCTTCTTCTTCCCGTCAAAGAGGGAGAGAAAGGTCTGCGTCAGAGCGACGCGGTTTTTCATCACACCGCAAGACTTTATCCGCTTGTTGAAAAGCTTTTTGAGTGTTGCGGCACGGATTTTGATGCAATCGGTGTTTCCGAAAAGCCCAGGGATGCAGAGGGCTCATATATGCCCTGTTTCCTTGTGGGCGTAAATGCTGCAAGGTGTATCGGCAGTGCAACAGGTAAACCGGTTTACGGCTTTTCACATCAGTCAGGCCATATTGCGGCGGCGCTTTATTCAAGCGGAAAAATGAATCTTATGAATGAAAAATTCATTGCCTTTCACGTTTCCGGAGGCACAAGCGAAATGCTTCTTGTATCTCCGGGCAGTGAGAGGGTTTTTGACGTTGAGATAATCGGAGAAACCCTTGACCTCAACTGCGGACAGGCTGTTGACAGAGCGGGAGTTATGATGGGTATTCCCTTCCCTTGCGGCAAAGAGCTTGAAGCACTTGCACTTAAAAGTGATAAGGTGTTTAACCCGAAGGTCTGCGTGAAGGACGGCAATTGCAGTCTTTCGGGGCTTGAAAATCAGTGCAGAAAAATGCTTGACAGCGGCGAAAGCAAAGAGGATGTTTCACGCTACTGCCTTGATTTTATCTGCAAGACTCTCGAAAAAATGACGGAATATGCATTGGAGAAATACGGCAATCTTCCCCTTGTTTTTGCAGGCGGAGTAATGTCAAATTCCATTATCAGAAATAAAATTCAGAGCAGATTCGGTGCAAGCTTTGCTCAGCCCGATTTTTCCTGCGATAATGCGGCAGGTGCTGCCATACTGGCTGGGAGGGCTTTCAATGAGTAACGGTGTGGTGCTGAGTGTAAGTCAGCTCAACAGATATGTGAAGTCAATCATTGAGCAGGATATGAATCTGCAAACCGTTTTTGTTGAAGGTGAAATATCAAATTTCACCAATCATTACAAAACGGGTCACTATTATATGACGGTCAAAGATGCCAATTCTTCGATTAAAGCGGTTATGTTCAAAACCGCAAATATGCGCCTTAAATTTATGCCCGAAAATGCAATGAAGGTCATCATAAAGGGCAGGGTTGCGGTGTTTGAACGTGACGGTCAGTATCAGCTTTATATTGACGATATGATGCCCGAGGGTACGGGTGCCTTGAGCCTTGCTTTTGAACAGCTTAAAGAAAGGCTTGCGAAGGAAGGGCTTTTTGATG
Source organism: Acutalibacteraceae bacterium (assembly GCA_045533455.1). Taxonomy (GTDB): domain Bacteria; phylum Bacillota; class Clostridia; order Oscillospirales; family Acutalibacteraceae; genus CAG-177. The sequence goes on from JAZSHU010000070.1 coordinate 32,263, forward strand.
CGGAGAGAAAAAAGTCCATACCCGTTTATCCCAAAAGAGTAGGTGTTGTGACCTCGCCTACGGGTGCGGCAATCAGAGATATAATCAATGTTATATCACGCCGTTTTCCGCTGACGGAGCTTGTCTTCTGTCCCGTGGCGGTGCAGGGTGAATATGCGGCACCACAGATTAAAGCTGCAATAGAGCTTTTTAATAAGAAGAAAGCGGCAGATGTGCTTATTGTGGGCAGAGGCGGCGGTTCCGTTGAGGAGCTGTGGGCTTTTAACGAAGAGATTGTTGCAAGAGCGGTTGCCGCAAGCGAAATCCCCGTTATTTCGGCGGTAGGTCACGAAACGGATTTCACAATCTGTGATTTTGCGGCGGATTTAAGAGCACCTACACCCTCTGCGGCGGCTGAGCTTGCAGTGCCCGATTCGTTTCAGCAACGCGAAATGCTTGATTCCTTCGGCAGACGGATTAAGAATTCTGTCAGTGACAGAATCGGCAGCGAAACCGCAAGGGTAAGGCTTGCCAAGGCGACCCTTCAGAGGTGCAGCCCTCAGAGCTATATAGATAATCTCCGTGTGAGATGCGATAAATCCGTTATGGCTATGGATTCGGCGGTAAGCCGTGATATGGCTGTTAAAACAAAAGAATTTTCTTCCTTGTGCGAAAAGCTTGATGCACTCAGTCCTTTGAAAATTCTTGCACGGGGCTACGGTGCGGCGGTCAGACAAGGTAAAATAATTTCGGATGTCAATGCTGTTGATAGGGGAGAAATCATTGACCTCATACTCAGCAACGGTACACTTGAATGTGAAGTAAAGGATATTAAAAATGGCTAATCTGAACTATGAAAAATCGGTTGCAAGGCTTGAGGAAATAACCGAAAAGCTTGAAAACGGCAATCTTCCGCTTGAAGAAATGATAAAGCTTTACGAGGAAGGTACTGCTCTTGCCGCAAAATGTGCAAAGGTGCTGGATGCGGCTCAGCTTAAAATCACGGAGCTTTCCGCAGGAAAGGCAAATGACGATGAATGATTTCAATAAGATTTTCGGCAATTATGTTGACGAAATAAATAAAGCGGCAGCTTATTATGTTTCCGCAGATGCTTTCGTGGGCAGAGAATCCTCGGGTCTTGATGTAATGCTTGACGCCATGGCATATTCCCTCGGTAACGGCGGTAAGCGTATAAGACCCGTGCTGACACTTGAATTCTGCCGTTTATGCGGCGGAGAATACAAGGATGCAATTCCTTTTGCAATCGGTGCGGAAATGATTCATACCTATTCCCTTATCCACGATGATTTGCCCTGTATGGATAACGACGATATGCGCAGAGGCAAGCCTTCAAGCCACAAGGTATACGGCGAAGCCAACGCCCTTCTTGCAGGTGACGGACTTCTCACACTCGCTTTCGAAACCGTGCTTTCGGCAAATGTATCTGCAGATAAAAAAGCAAGTGCGGCACTTGAGCTTGCAAAGGCGGCAGGTGTTTCGGGTATGATAGGCGGTCAGGTGATGGACCTTTCAAACGAAGGCAAGAAGGTTTCACTGGACGAAATCCGTGCCACCGACAAACTTAAAACAGGCGAAATGATAAGAGTTGCGGCTGTTATGGGCTGTATTGCCGCAGGTGCAGACAGCGAAAAAATTGCGGCGGCAGAAAAGTATTGCGAAAATATCGGACTTGCCTTCCAGATAGTTGACGATATTCTTGATGTGACAAGCGACGATGCAACTCTCGGCAAGCCTGTGGGAAGCGACAGTCAGAATGAAAAGTCAACCTATGTTTCTCATCTGGGGGTTGAAAAATCCGCTGAGTATGCCCGTCAGCTTACGGAAGATGCTAAGTCGGCACTTGATATTTTCGGCAGTGAAGGAGAATTTCTCTCGGAGCTTGCGGACAGGCTTTCCGAAAGAAAAAATTGATATATGACAGATAATTGCTCAATTCTCAACAGAATATCGGGCCCGTCGGATGTGAAAAAACTTGACGACGGTCAGCTTGAAGCGCTGTGCACCGAAATACGCAGAACCCTTGTTGATACCGTGGCATCAACGGGTGGTCATCTTGCGTCAAATCTGGGCACGGTTGAGCTTACCGTTGCCCTTCATAAGATGTTCAATTCTCCCGAAGATAAAATCGTCTGGGATGTTGGCCATCAGGCTTATGCACATAAACTTATTACAGGCAGATATTCCTCATTCTCAACATTGAGAACCGAAAACGGAATATCCGGTTTTGTCCGTCCCGACGAAAGCGAGCACGACAGCTTTTACGAAGGCCATGCAGGCGTTTCTTTATCTCAGGCGGCAGGCATTGCGGCGGCAAACGCATCAAAGGGCTCAAAGAATTTTGCCGTTGCTGTTATCGGTGATGGTTCATTCGGCAACGGTATGGTTTATGAAGCGCTCAATCACGCAGGCTCAACAAAGTCAAGGCTGATTGTTATTCTCAACGATAACGAAATGTCCATATCCGAAAATGTGGGTGCAATGGCAAGGTATCTTGCCGCTTTCAGAGCCAAACCCGAATACTATAAGTTCAAGGCAGGGACGGAAAAGACTCTCCGCAGGATTCCTCTTGCAGGTAAGCCCCTTGCCCGATGCCTTATGAAAATCAAACAGAACCTTAAAAACATCATCTATTCCAGCTCGTTTTTCGAGGATTTGGGATTCAGATATATCGGACCTATCGACGGTCACAACATCGGCAAGCTTTGTGAAGCTATGAACAGTGCGAAGATGATTGCCGCACCTGTTGTTATTCATATTAACACCCTTAAAGGCAGAGGTTATGATTTTGCAGAAACCTCGCCCGAGAAGTTCCACGGCATTTCAAAATTTGATGTAAATACGGGTGAGCCCCTTTCATCGGGAGACAGCTATTCTTCCTATTTCGGTAAAACCCTTTGTGCATTTGCATCAAAGGACAAGCGTATATGCTCCATTACGGCGGCAATGGCTCTGGGTACGGGTCTTGAAGAGTTTTCGAAGACCTATGCAGACAGGTTTTACGATGTGGGAATTGCGGAAGAGCACGCAGTTACCTTTGCAAGCGGTCTTTCCGCAGGGGGGATGATTCCCGTTTTTGCGGTTTATTCAACATTCCTTCAGCGCTGTGCCGACCAGCTTATTCACGACGGTGCCCTGCAAAGGAGAAAAACCGTTATTGCCGTTGACAGAGCAGGCTTCGTAGGTGAAGACGGCGAAACGCATCAGGGACTTTTTGATGTGTCAATGGTGCAGAGTATGCCCAACACAACCGTTTATTCTCCCGCAACCTATAATGAGCTTTCAAAGGCAATGTATAACGCATTCTATAAAGATGAAAACCTTGTTATCGTAAGATATCCCAGAGGCAGTATGCCTGATGCAGGGGATTTCGGCAATACAAGCGGTGCCGATTATGAAGTTATCGGAAACGCTGATGCGGAGATTGCAATAGTTACTTACGGCAGGCTGTATTTCAATGCGGTCAAGGCCATTCATCTGCTTGCCGAAAAGGGTCTGAATGTGAAAATAATCAAGCTTCACAAAATAAAGCCCTTGCCCTTCGGTGCGGTTGAAGAAGCTCTGAAATGTAAAATGCTTTATTTCTTCGAGGAAGGTATGCGTTCAGGCGGTACGGGCGAAAGCTTTGCATCGAAGCTCCTTGAAAACGGTTACTGCGGCACCTGGTCGCTTACAGCCGTTGACGGTGAGTTTGTTCCCCACGCAGGTGTTGCGGCGCTTATGGACAGGTATTCTCTCAGCGGAGAAAAAATGGCTGAAAAAATATTTAATGAGGTTATGCAATGAGTGAAAAACTGCGGCTGGATGTTGCCGTTTACGAAAGAGGCTTTGCCGAAACAAGAGAAAAAGCAAAGGCTATGATAATGGCAGGCAGCGTTTATGTTAACGGTCAGAAAGCCCTTAAAGGCGGCGTAAATATAAAAGAAACGGATGTAATCGAGGTCAGGGGAGCAGTCAATCCCTTTGTCAGCAGAGGCGGTCTGAAGCTTGACAAGGCGATGAAAAGCTTCGGTCTTGACCTTACGGATTGCATCTGTATGGATATCGGTGCATCAACGGGCGGCTTTACGGACTGTATGCTGACAAACGGTGCAAAAAAGGTTTTTGCCATTGATGTCGGCTACGGTCAGCTTGCCTGGAAGCTCAGGTGCGACGAAAGGGTAGTCAATCTTGAAAGAACCAATTTCCGCTACGTTACCCGTGAGCAGGTGCCCGATGAGGTTGATTTTGCCAGCGTTGACGTATCGTTTATATCGCTGAAACTTATTCTGCCCGTAATGCATACGCTTCTCAAAGAGGGCGGCAGGTCTGTGTGCCTTATAAAGCCCCAGTTTGAAGCAGGCAAAGAAAATATCGGCAAAAAAGGTGTTGTAAGGGATAAATCCGTTCACGCCGATGTGGTGAAAAACATAACGGATTTTGCCGCAGAAAACGGATTCAAAGTTCTGGGAGTGGACTTTTCTCCCATAAAAGGTCCCGAAGGTAACATTGAATACCTTATGCATATTGAAAAAACGGATAACGGTGAGATGCTGTGGGAAGGCTCTGTTGAGGAGCTTGTTGAACGCTCTCACGAAAATCTTGATAAATAGAGGGTAAGACTATGAAAATTGCTCTTATACCGAATCTGACCCGTAAGGAAGCGTCAGGTGTAACGGCAGGCATCTGCCAAAGCCTTAAAAAGCTGGGTGCGGATTTCTGCTTTACGGATGAATTTAAAAATGAATTTGAGCATACAGGTGCAGCTTTTCTGCCGGAAAATGAAGCACTTGACGGCTGTGATGCGGTTATCGCCGTAGGCGGTGACGGTTCAATCATCCACGCCGCAAAGCTTGCCGCCGTCAGACAAAAGCCCATTCTCGGCGTTAACGCAGGCAGGCTTGCTTTTATGGCGGGGCTTGAAGATAATGAGCTTCACCTGCTTTCAAGGCTTATCGAAGGGGATTACACTCTCGATAAACGGCTTATGCTTAAAATGAACATAAAAAAAGGCGGCGAAATCATTGACAGTGACTACTGTGTCAATGACTGCCTTATCACCAACGAAGAAAAGCAGAGAATGACGGCCATTGACGTATCGCTTAATTCGAGCCGCTTCAACAGTTATCTGTGTGACGGTGTGCTGATTTCAACGCCTACGGGCTCAACGGCATATTCCCTTTCCGCAGGCGGTCCCGTTGTTGACCCCGAGCTTGAAAGCATACTGCTTACTCCTCTCTGCCCCCATTCGCTTGTAGACAGGTCCCTTATTTTCAGACCCGATGCGGTGCTTACCGTTGAATCCGCAGAGGGAAATACTCTTTGCGTTTCAGCAGACGGGATTCAGCCTATGACAATCGAAAACGGCTGTTATGCAGAAGTTTCAAGGGCGGAATTCACCGCAAATTTCATCAGAATCAAGTCGGATAATTTTATCGACATACTCTATAAAAAACTTGCACAAAGAAGATAAAGGAGATTAAGGATTGTGAAAAAGAAAAGACACGAAGCCATAATCAGACTCATTGACCGTCATTGCCTCTCAACCCAGACAGAGCTTCTTGAAATGCTCAGAAGTGAAGGCTTTGACACAACTCAGGCAACCATTTCAAGAGATATCAAGGATTTGAGGCTCATCAAGAAGGTTGACGAAATGGGCAGAAGCCGTTATGCAGTTGATAACGGTGATTCAGGCGAGCTTCTGGGCAAGTACAGAAGCATATTTGCTCATTCCGTTATTTCAGCCGATTATGCGGGCAATACCCTTGTTATCCGCTGCTATACAGGCATGGCTCAGGCTGCCTGTGCTGCACTGGATTCAATGCATTGGGAGGGCCTTGTAGGCACTCTCGCAGGCGACGATACAATTTTTGCTCTTTGCAGAACGCCTGAGCTTGCAAATCAGATGAAAGAGGCTATCACGGAGCTTGTAGGTTGAGGTAGTTTCTATGCTTGTCGGTTTAAAAATCGAAAATATTGCCGTTATTGAAAGTGCGGAGATTGAGTTTAACAGCGGTCTTAATGTTATGACCGGTGAAACGGGTGCAGGCAAATCCATTGTGATTGATGCCATCAATGCCGTGCTGGGCGAGCGTACGTCAAGGGAGCTTATACGCACAGGTGCAGACAGTGCAAAAGTTTATGCGGAGTTTTCAGATGTAAGCAGTGAAACACAGCGTATTCTTGACGAAATGGGTGTTGAAAAAATGCCCGATAACACACTTGTTCTCAGCCGTTCAATCAACGCATCGGGCAAAAATATCTGCCGTATCAACGGCTGCCCTGCAACGGTTTCCGCTTTGAAGGAAATCGGTGCGGGTCTTATCAACATACACGGTCAGCACGACAGTCAGGCGTTGCTTTCGCCCGATAAGCATTGCGGCTTTATTGATTTGCTTGCGGAAAATCAGGCTTTGAGAAGTGAATACAGACAGGTTTTTTCAAGTCTTGTTTCCGTCAAAAAAGAGCTTGATTCACTCTATGACACAAGGGATGAAAAAGCGGCAAGGCTTGACTATCTTAACTTTGTTATCGGTGAAATTGAGCAGGCGCAGGTCCGTGATGGGGAAAGAGATGAGCTTGCAAAAGAAAAGGAGCTTTTACAGCACAGCGGCAGAGTGATAAAGGCGCTTGAAAAAGCCTATTCCGCACTCAGCGACGACAGCGGTATCCTTTCGGGTATCGAGGATTGTGCAGGGGAGCTTGAAACAGCTTCAAAATATTTTAAGGACGCAGAGAATGCGGCAAAGGGAGTAAGAGGTATTTCTTACGAGCTTGCGGATTATGCGGCAGAAATCAGAGGTCTTGCAGAGAGCTTTGATTACAGCCCTGAAAGGCTTTCCGAAATCAACGAAAGGCTTGATTTTCTCTACCGTCTTTCAATGAAATACGGTGCAACCGAAAAGGATGTTCTTGATACACTTGAAAAATCTGTTGCGGAGAGAAATGCCATTGAGGTTTCGGATGAAAGGATATCCGAACTTGAAGAAAAGCTTTATGCCCTTTCCGATGAAATAAAAATTCTGTCGGCAAAGCTGACGGAAAGCAGAATGAATACGGCGGCGGATTTTGAGAAAAAGGTGAAGGCTGAGCTTGAATTCCTTGATATGCCCAAGGTTGAATTCATTGTTGACCGCAAGGCCACCGCACTTACCTCAAAGGGTGCGGATGCCATTGAGTTTTTAATCAGTGCCAATGCAGGTCAGGAGCCCCGACCCATAGCAAAAATCGCATCGGGCGGTGAGCTTTCAAGAATTATGCTTGCAATTAAAAATGTACTTTCCGATAAAGACAGTGTTGATACCTTGATTTTTGACGAAATCGATACAGGTGTCAGCGGCTCTGCGGCAGAGAAAATTGCACTGAAGCTTCATCAGGTTTCAAAGGGCAGGCAGGTTATATGTGTAACACATCTTGCCCGTATTGCCGCTCAGGCAGACAGCCATATGAAAATTACCAAAACCGTTACAGACGGAAAAACATTTACAAAGATAGATACCCTTGATTTTGACGGCAGAGCCGCCGAAATTGCAAGGATAACCGCAGGCGGCAGCGTAACCGCTTTGCAGATAGAAACGGCAAAAGAAATGCTGAATAACGCAAGGAGGAATTCTGTATGAAATTCGGTGTTTGCATAGGTACCGATATTGAAAAAATGAAGCTTTTGAAGGCAGCAGGCTATGATTATGCGGAGAGTCACTGTCAGGAAATCGCAAAGAGAGATAAGGCGCATCTTGACGCAATGAAAGCAACGGGTCTGCCCGTTGTAGCGGCAAACTGTTTTATCGGTATGCGTATCATGGGTGAAGAAAAAGACGAAGCCGCAATCAATGCTTATCTTGCACAGCTTTTTGAAAACGCATCTTATCTCGGGCTTAAATATCTTGTTTTCGGCTCGTCGGGAGCAAGACGTATTCCCGATGGTATGAGTCTGGAAGAAGGCAGAGGTCATATAATTGATTTTCTTAAAAATTCCGTTGTACCTCTTGCGGAAAAATATAACATAACCATTGCAATTGAGCCTCTCAGACCCGAAGAGTGCAACGCAGTGAATACCGTTGCAGACGGTGTTGAGATTGCAAAGGCGGTTAATTCACCCCTTGTTAAGATGCTTGCGGATGTTGCTCATATGTATGTTCAGAATGAGCCTATGGAATGCCTGGCTGAATATAAGGATTGGCTTGTGCACGCTCATACCTCAAACCCTGCACCCGACCCGTCGTCGGGCAGAAAAAGAATTTATCCCACCGAAAAAGATGAATTCAGACAGGCGGATTTCATTGAGGCTCTCAAAGCTGCAGGTGTTGAATATTGCTCAATCGAAGCAGAAGTCATCGACTTTGAAAGCGATATAAAAAATGCTTATGCCGTGCTTGAAAAACTAAGGTGATAAAATGAAACTTTCAAAAAATGATGTTGTGCTTTTTTCGGGTGACTCCATAACCGACGGTAACCGCGGCAAATGTATGGATTGCAATCATATTATGGGTCACGGCTATCAGTATATTGTTGCAGGCAGGCTTGCTCTCGATAATGCGGAGAATATGCCCAAGTTTATAAACAAAGGCTATTCAGGCGATGTGGCGGAAGGACTTCTTGAAAACTGGCAGAAGGATGTTATCGATAATAAACCTACTTTGCTCAGTATTCTTGTGGGTGTAAATGACGGCGGACGCGGATATTTTGATGAAATAACTCCCGAAGAAGCCTGTGAAAGGCACGAAAAAGGCCTCAGGGCAATTCTTGAGCTTACAAGAAAGGAACTGGGCGATATAAAAATCGTTCTCTGTGAACCTTTTTATTGCCCACTTGATAAGTCGGATTATTCCTATAAATTTACGCCCCATCCCGACGGTGTTGAGGGTCCGTTCAGGCGCCCTGACAGTAACGACCCTGAGGATTCGGTTGCATACAGAGCTGCGGCAAACGAGAAAATCAGAGCCGCAACAAAGAGGATTGCAGAGGATTTCGGCTGCATCTTTGTTCCGCTTTACGATAAGATTTATGAGCAGGCGGCAAGGAGCAGAATAGAATATTTTGTCTGGGACGGCACGCATCCCAGCATAGCGGGCCATATGCTTATTGCGGAGGAATGGCTCAAAGCACTTGACAAAGCGTGAACCGATAATGTATCATACATTGAATAAATAAGTAAATAATTACCGAAAGGAATGTTTTATATGCAGATTTATGAAGAGCTTGTTGCAAGAGGACTTATTGCACAGGTAACAGACGAAAAAGAGATAAGAGAGCTTATCAATAACGGCAAGGCAGTTTTCTATATCGGCTTTGACCCCACGGCTGACAGCCTCCACGTAGGCCACTTTATGGCACTTTGCCTTATGAAGAGACTTCAGATGGCAGGCAACAGACCCATTGCACTTCTCGGCGGCGGTACCGGTATGATCGGTGACCCTTCGGGCAGAAGCGACCTTCGTCAGGTTCTTACCAAAGAAACCATTGAGCACAATGTTGAGTGCTTTAAAAAGCAGATGAGCCGTTTCATCGAATTCGGTGAAGGCAAGGCTATGATGATCAACAATGCGGACTGGCTTCTTGACCTTAACTATGTTGAAGTTCTCCGTGAAGTGGGCGCTTGCTTCTCTGTTAACAATATGCTCCGTGCAGAGTGCTATAAGCAGAGAATGGAAAAGGGCCTCAGCTTCCTTGAGTTCAACTATATGATTATGCAGAGCTACGACTTCTATCATCTGTTCAAGGAATACGGCTGTAATATGCAGTTCGGCGGCGACGACCAGTGGTCAAATATGCTTGGCGGTACAGAGCTTATCCGTAAAAAGCTCGGCAAGGATGCCTATGCAATGACAATCACTCTTCTCCTCAATTCAGAAGGCAAGAAGATGGGTAAAACCGCTTCGGGTGCAGTGTGGCTTGACCCCGAAAAGACTTCACCCTACGAATTCTATCAGTATTGGCGTAACGTTGCCGATGATGATGTTCTCAAATGCATCCGTATGCTTACCTTCCTTCCGCTTGAAGAAATTGATGCAATGGACAGCTGGGAAGGCAGTCAGCTCAATACAGCCAAAGAAATCCTTGCATTTGAGCTTACAAAGCTTGTTCACGGCGAAGAAGAAGCAACCAAGGCTCAGGCTGCTGCAAAAGCTATTTTCAGCGGTGCCGCAGACCTTGACAATATGCCTGCAACAACTCTTACCGATGCTGATTTCACAGACGGTTCAATAGATATTCTTGATATCCTTATGAAGGCTGAAATCACAAAGTCAAGAGGCGAGGGCAGACGTCTTGTTCAGCAGGGCGGTATTTCCGTTGACGATGCAAAGGTAACGGATTTCACTCTCAGCTTTACTCAGACCGCCCTCAAAGAGAAGCCCGTTGTTGTAAAGAAGGGTAAGAAAATCTTCCATAAGATTGAGGCATAAGTCTTTATTTTGAAAAAAGGAAGCGGAAATATGAAAAAATCGGTGAAAGCAATTACGGGTCTTGCACTGGGTGCAGGTGCGGCAGTGCTTGCCGCAGGCGAGCTTGTGTACCATTGCATGATGAATATGGATATTCATCATTGGCTGAAATCAAAGGGTCTTTTCTGTAATGAGGAAGAGGATAAATTCTGGGCGGAAAATGAGCTTTATCAAAGCGGCATCAAATGGTACGAAGAAATCAAGCCCGAAATCCTGACGATTTATTCAGCTCTCGGCAGAGATATGCGTGCCGATTATATTCCTGCCGAAAATCCTGCTGATAACTGGGCAATAGTCATTCACGGTTATTCCGCAAAAACAAATGTTATGTCCCATTATGCATGGAAATACCATACACTTGGCTATAATGTTATTCTGCCTCATATGGTTGGGCACGACAGCGATTATGTCAAGTATTGCTCAATGGGATATCATGATAAAACCGTAATAAAGGACTGGATTTCATACATAGTCAGGCAGAATCCCAAGGCTAAAATTCTTATGCACGGTGTATCAATGGGCAGTGCAACAACGATGCTTGTTACAGGCGAGGATATTCCCTCAAATGTTGTGTGCGCCGTTGCGGATTGCGGCTACACAAGCTGCTGGGATGAATATGCTTATCAGGCAAAGCAGATGTTTCGCTTGCCTGCGTTTCCGATTATTCATTCTGCAAACTTTGCATCGGTACGCCGCAAGAATTTCGATTTCAAGCTTTGCTCACCAATTGAAGCAGTTAAAAAATCAAAAACACCAACACTGTTTATTCACGGTGCGGATGACGATTTTGTTCCCTATCATATGATGAAACCGCTTTACGAAAGCTGTACCGCACCCTGTAAGCAAATGCTTACGGTGCCGGGTTCATTCCACGCAAATGCCGCATTTGCAGGAAACGAGCTTTATTGGAATACAACCGAGGAATTTATTTCAAAGTATTTTTAAACATTAAGTCCGGAGTGCAGGTATGCATTCCGGACTTATTATTTTTAAAATATATTGCTTATATAAAAACTGTTTGATATAATCATTAATATAATAAGCTGAAAAGGAATGTCTTTATGAAAACTGTTCTGGACACAGATATCAGATTACACAACAGAATAATAAAAAACCGTGTGGTATTTCATCCCATGGAGGGATGTGACGGCACATTTGACGGTGCTGTCGATGAGCTTACACGCCGCCGTTATCTTCGCTTTGCCGAAAGCGGAGCAGGCATAATATGGTTTGAAGCAACTGCCGTCTGCCCCGAGGGCAGAGCTAATCCCAGGCAGCTTTATCTTAACGAAAACACAAAGGCTTCCTTTAAATCGCTGATTGAAGAAGTTAAAGCAGTTTCGCTGGAAACAAACGGCTTTGAACCCGTCATAATCGTTCAGCTTACTCACAGCGGCAGATTCAGTAAACACAACGGTACACCCGAGCCCATTGTTGCATACCGCAACCCTCATTGGGAAATCGGCAGGGAAAATCAGCCCTATGTGATTGCAACGGATGATTACTGCAAAACAATTCCCGAAAAATATTATAATGCCGCAATTCTTGCCCGTGAGGCAGGCTTTGACGGTATTGATGTAAAATGCTGTCACGGTTATCTTTTCAATGAATTCCTCAGTGCAAAAGAGCGTGACGGAATTTACGGCGGAAGCCTTGAAAACCGAACAAGACTTTATTTTGAAAGCATTGATTCGGTAAAAAAAGCCGTGGGTGAAGATGTTTTTGTCACAACAAGGCTCAATGCTTGCGATTGCTTCCCTTACCCATACGGATACGGTGTTGATGAACATAACAACATCGATTTAACCGAAACAAAGATTATCATAAAGGGCTTGTACGACAAAGGAATAAGGCTCATAAATCTTACTCTCGGCAATCCCTATCTCATACCTCATATAAACAGACCCTGTATCAATGCACCCGAAGACGGTAATACGGGTATGCAAAGAATTTATAATGTTACAAAAGCGCTGAAAAGCGAATTCAAGGATATGCTGTTTATTGCATCGGGTCTTACATATCCCGGAGAAAATGCAATGGAATATGCAGAAAAAATCATTGACGAAGGTGTTGCGGATTTTGCAGGCTTCGGCAGACTTACCTTTGCCTATCCCGATTTTTATAATGATTATCTTGAAAAAGGGGAGCTTGATAAAAAGAAGCTTTGCCTCAAATGCAGTAAGTGCTCCCAGCTTATGCGCGCAGGTACTGTGGCAGGCTGTCCCGTAAGGGATTCAGAGGTTTATATGCCCTATTACCGCAAATTTGTTACAGTATAAAGAGGTGTTACATATGACGGCAGTTATTACGGGAGGCAGCAGAGGAATCGGTCTCGGCATTGCAAAAGAGCTTTTGAAAATCGGTTACACGGTTATTCTTACCGCAAGAAAAAGAAGTGATGAAATTTATTCACTTCAGCTTCAATACCCGTTGAAGGTGTTTTTTGAACCCTGCGATATTTCCGTTTACGGATGTATTGAAAACCTTGTTGATTCCGTGAAAGACAGGTTCGGCAAAATAGATTTGCTTGTGAATAACGCAGGTGTTGCACCGAAAGTACGCAAAGATATTCTTGAAATAACACCTGAAGATTTTGATTATCTTGCGGATATCAACCTGAAAGGCACTTTCTTTGTTACCCAGAAATTTGCTCCTCTGCTTATTGAAAACGGCGGCGGAAGAATAGTCAACATTTCTTCAATGTCAGCCTATACCGCATCCGTCAACAGAGGGGAATACTGCATCTCCAAAGCGGGAATTTCAATGATGACAAAGCTTTATGCCGCACGCCTTGCGGAATACGGCATAAGCGTGCTTGAAATAAGACCGGGTATAATTGAAACGGATATGACCTCAAAGGTTAAAGAAAAATACGAAAAAATGATTGCCGACGGTATAACTCCCATCAGAAGAATGGGTCAGCCCGAGGATATCGGCAAATGTGTTGCTTCAATAGCACAGGGCAATTTTGATTTCTGCACGGGCACGGTTATTGACTGTGACGGCGGTTTTAATGTGAGATGCTTATGAAAAAGGTTTACGATGCAATTATAATCGGCAGCGGTGCCGCCGCATACGGTGTTGCAGACCGCCTGCATAAGCAGGGTGTAACCAATATTGCGATTATTGCGGAAAACAGACTCAGCGGTACATCCCGTAATACAGGCAGCGATAAGCAGACTTATTATAAGCTTTCCCTTGACGGTTTTTCTCAGGACAGCCCTTACAGAATGGCAAGTGATATTTTTGAATCGGGCTGCTGTGACGGTGAGAAAATGTACCTTCAGGCAGTGAACAGTGCAGAATGCTTTCTCAGGCTGTGTGATTACGGTGTGAATTTTCCCATGGATGAATTCGGCGGTTATCCGGGATACAAAACAGACCACGATAATACCGTCAGAGCAACTTCCGTAGGACCGCTTACCTCAAAGGTTATGACGGAAAAGCTTGAAAAGGTTGTTCTTGATAAAAACAGAACACCGTTTTACGATAACCGTCAGGTTGTTGAAATCTTGAAAGACGGCGGCAAGGCGGCAGGTGTCGCCGTGCTTAATACAAAAACAAATGAATTTGAATTTTTTTATTCGCCCAACGTGATATGTGCCACGGGTGCACCTGCCTGCATTTATGAAAATTCGGTTTATCCCCATTCACAGCACGGTATGACTGGTGTACTGATTGATGCAGGTGTACGGCTTTGCAATTACTCACAGTGGCAATACGGTATGTCATCCGTTGATTTCAGATGGAATGTTTCGGGCAGCTTTATGCAGGTTGTTCCCCGATTTGTCAGCGTTGATGAAAACGGCTGTGAATATGAATTCCTGAATGAATATTTTGCCGATTTTGGTGAAATGTGCAGCAACATTTTTCTCAAAGGCTATCAGTGGCCTTTCAGCTATGAAAGGGCAGAGAAATCATCAATAATCGATATTGCGGTGCATAACGAAACAAGTAAGGGTAAATGGGTTTATCTTGATTTTACCCGTAATCCCCAAGGCTTCTGTTTTGATGAATTGAGTGAAGAAGCCCGTTCTTATCTTGAAAAGAACGGTGCAACAGCCTCAAAACCTATTGACAGACTTAACAAACTCAATCCCAAGGCAATAGCTGTTTATTCGGCACAGGGCATAGACCTTTACACTGAAAAACTGAGGATTGCGGTGTGTGCACAGCACAATAACGGCGGAGTTTATACCGATAACAACTGGGAAACCGATGTGAAGGGTCTTTATGTTATCGGCGAAGCCGCAGGCACATTCGGGCTTGCCCGTCCGGGCGGCAGTGCGCTCAACGATACCCAGGTCAGCGGACTTATTTGTGCAAGGCACATAAGCAGGAAAAATATATCTGTAAGCGATTTTGAACTTCCGTCGGATTATTTTGATGATTACAGTGAATTTACGGTTGACGAGACCGTCGATTATTCATACATAAAAAGAGAAATGAGCAGATGTGCCGCATTCCTCCGTGATGACGGGAAGTGCCGCGATTTGCTGGGTGAGATAAACAAAATACTTTCCGCATACCCCAAAAGGCATAAATCCCTCAGTGTATATTTTTATGACAGGGATATGCTCATAAGTGCAAAGGCTTTGCTTGAAACAATTATCGGCGAAATGCCGTTGACGGGCAGCCGCGGCGGTGCAGTGTTCAAAGTGAAAAGTAAAACCGTTACCGAGGATGTTTCATACAGAAAATATCTGACCGTAACCGAAAATGGCAAGATTTATTTTGAAAAAGTTAAACCTGTACCCGTAGCGGATGAACCCTTTGAAAAATATCTTAACAAAATTTAATGAGGTGCCGTATGAACAGCTTTAAAACGGGTGTGGCAAGTGTCACATTCAGAAATAAAACAGTTGCAGAGGTTGTTGAGATTTCAAAAAAAGCAGGTGCGGAATATATCGAATGGGGCGGCGATGTTCACGTCAGAACCCTTGACGATGCAATTAATGCCAAAAAGCTTTGCGATGAAAACGGAATAAAAATCTGTTCCTACGGCAGTTATTACAGAGTAGGCAGCTGTAAAACGGAAGAGTGGAAACAAATCTGCCAAATTGCAAGTGCAATGGGTGCATCTTCTGTCAGAGTGTGGCTGGGCAGTAAAGACAGCGAAAAAACTGACAGTGAAGAATATAAAAACCTTTTTGCCGATTTGAAAAATATGTGTGCGGTTGCAAAAAGTTTCGGGCTTCTTGTGTGCCCCGAATGTCACGATAATACTTACAATAACAATACATATGCCTTCTTAAAGCTCAGAGAAGAACTTGGTGAGGATAATTTCAGAACCTATTTTCAGTCAAGATATCTGAGATATGATTACGATATTGACAGAATCGAAAAAACCTTTGAATATATCGAAAATGTTCATATAAGCTATCGCGACCTAGCAAGGGAGCAGAGATTTAAAAAGAAAGATAAAGCTTATCTTGACCGACTTCTCAAAAAGCTTCTGCAAATGAATTTCGGCGGTGTGGTGCTTATTGAATTCAGCAAAGGCTCAAAAGAGAAGAACTTCATAAAAGATATGAAAAAGCTGAAAAGCTATTGAAATATGCATAGGAGGAAATGAAATGAATTTTGAAAAAGCATTGAAGCTTTATAAAGAAAATCCTTCGTCGGAAGTTCTTGAAAGCGTAACAAAACAGCTTCTCGGTGAAATGACACTTAAAGAAAAAGTCCGTCTTATGCAGGGCCACGCAATGGGAGTTACAATTAAAAATACCCTTACAAAGGGCAGATATTATAACGGTGAAGCCTACCCTGCAGGGGGATGCAAAAGGCTGGGTATTCCTCCAGTACTGTTTACCGACGGACCCCGTGGTATCGTTATGGGCAAGTGCACTTGTTTTCCTGTTTCAATGCTCCGCGGTGCAACCTTTGATGATGAGCTTGAATACGAAATCGGTAAGGTTTTTGCAAAGGAAGCGAGTGCCCTCGGTGCAAATCTTTATGCAGGTGTATGCATAAATCTTCTTCGTAACCCTATGTGGGGAAGGGCTCAGGAAACCTATGGCGAAGACCCGTTTCTGCTTGGCAAAATGGGTGCGGCACTTACAAGAGCTATGCAGGAAAACGGCATAATTGCCTGCCCCAAGCACTATGCACTCAACAGCATTGAGGATTTGCGTTTCAAGGTTGATGCAAAGGCAGACGAAAGAACACTGCACGAGGTGTATCTTCCTCATTTCAAGAAATGTATCGATGCAGGTGCAATGTCAATAATGGGTGCCTATAACAAGGTGAACGGCACATATTGCTGTGAAAACAAAGAACTTCTTACCGATATATTAAGGGATAAATGGGGCTTTGAGGGCTTTACGCTTTCCGATTTCTTTTACGGAATTTACGATGCGGTCAGAAGCGTCAAAGCAGGTATGGATATGGAAATGCCTTATTTCTTCCGCTATGCCGTGCTTAACCATAAGCTGAAAAAAGGGGAGCTTACCGAGGCTGATATTGACCTGAGTGCCGAAAGAATTCTGAAAGCACTCATAAAAACTCTGCCTGCATATAAAAAACAGCCCAGGTCCGTTATTCTTTCAAAAGAACATACTGAGCTTGCAAGAAAGGTTGCTGCAAAAGGAACTGTTCTGCTTAAAAATGACGGTAAAACTCTGCCTATGGCAGGAAACAAAAAAATTGCGGTTGTGGGCAGATATGCAAATAAAATCAATGTGGGTGACCACGGCAGCAGCAATGTTTACAGTCCTTATACCGTAACTGCATATGAAGGAATCAAAAACCGCTTCGGCAGTGAAAACGTAACCGTATACAACGGCTGTGATACTGCAAAAGCGGTTGAGGCGGTAAAGAATTCGGATTACATAGTTGTCTGTGTGGGAAGCGACTGGCTTCAGGAAGGCGAGTTTCTTGTAAATCTGGGCAATGTAAAAAAGAAACCCAAGGGTTCAGGCGGTGACAGAGCGGATTTACGTATACCTGCCGAGGATGTTGAACTGATAAAAGCTTTGTCTGCAACGGGCAAAAAGCTTGTTGTCAACATTATGGGCGGCAGTGCTTATGTGATTAAGGAATGGACGGACTGTGCAGATGCAATTCTGTTTTCATTTTACAGCGGTCTTGAAGGCGGCAATGCCCTTGCGGATGTGCTCAGCGGTGATGTGACACCCGGCGGCAGGCTTCCCTTCACAATCGCATATAACGATACGGATTATCCGGATTTTCTTCATATTGCCGATAATAAAACCGAAATTGATTACGGCTATTATCACGGCTACACTCTGTTTGACAAAAAGAATATTCAGCCCCAGTATCCCTTCGGTTTCGGTCTGTCATACACGGATTTTGAAATTTCTGGATGTTGCGCAGAAAAAGACGGTGAGAATATAACCGTTAAGGCAACTGTTAAGAATACGGGCGATGTCTGCGGTGACGAGGTTGTTCAGGTTTACATTTCAAGCAAAAACACCCTTGAAGACCGCCCCGTAAAGCTTCTTAAAGGCTTTAAGCGGGTTGCCGTTGGAGCAGGCGAAACCGCCGAGATTTCAATAGTTATTCCCGTTGACGATATCAAATTCTATGAACCCGAAACCGGTGATTGGAAAACTGACGGTGAATATACCGTCTTGGTTGGCACGGATAGCAGAAATACTGTTGCCGCAGGTGAAATCAGTTTCTGATGCGTGGTGTGTTTATGAAAAAAAGCAGATTTTCTCCCGATAAATTTATGGAAGAAATTTATTTGAATATTTCCCGAAAGCCTTATGAGAATGCCAAAAATGCAGATGATGTGTCTGAAATCGGCGAAGAAATCAGAGCAAAAACAAAAGAGCTTTTAGGAATCGATAAAATTCCCTGCAGACCCGAAAAATTTGATGTTGTTCCCGAAGGAAAGGCGCTTGAATATCCCGAATACATATTGCAGAGATATTCGGCAGAAATATGTAAGGGTCTGAATATGCTTTTTTATGTTCTTACACCCAAAAACATAAAATCCGCACCCGGTGTTGTTGCGCTATGCGGACACGGTTACGGAGTAAGGCAGATTTTAAAAATAAAAAAGAACGGAAAGAAAAAGCGTTTCAATTATTTTGATAATTACCAGAAAAACTTCGCTGCGGAGCTTGCAAAGAGGGGCTGCGTTGTTGTTGCTCCCGAGCTTTTCGGCTTCGGTGAAGCAAGGCTTCGGAAGGATTTGAAAAAGCCTTTTTACATCAGCTCCTGCGATGAGCTTTCTCACCATCTTCTGCCCTACGGTCTTACGGTTGCTTCAATGCGTGTTTATCAGGCTCTGGTTTGTGCCGAAATACTTTCGGGTATGGAAAATGTTGATAAAAACAAAATATCCTGTATGGGTATTTCGGGCGGCGGTCTTACGGCACTGTATGCTTCGGTTGTTGAAGAAAAATTCAGCAAAACCGTTATAAGCGGATATGTGAACACCTTCCGCAGCAGCATACTTTCAATGTGGCACTGCCCCGATAATTACATTCCTCATATACTTGAAATCGGTGAAATTTATGATTTTGCCTGTGCCCTCGCACCGAGAGAATTACTGATAGAATCCGGCAGAAAAGATAAGCTTTTTCCCATTGAGGCAAGTACGGAGGCACACGAAAAAATAAAAAGAGTTTATTCTTTGGCAGGTGCTTCGGAGAAGCTTCATATTGATGTTTTTGACGGTAAACATTCCGTCAGCGGAAGAAAGTCATTTGACTTTTTAAGCAAATAAAAACACCGTACATTGTCATTGCAGACAGTGTACGGTGTTCTTTTATGTAACAGGTTCAAGTGTTATGCAGATTTCTGCCGCTTTCACATCTTCAAGATGTACGGTCAGTTTATTTATATCAGAATAATCCGCATCGTATTCATACTTGCCTTTGAGTGCTTCTGCTTTCATAACGGAAAACTCGCCGTCACCCGAAAGGCTTGCTTTCATCTGCTTGCCGTTTATTGTGAGAATTGCGGTTTTGCCGTTATCGGTTATTTCAATATCCGCCTTTGTGTGCATAAACCAATAAATTTCGCTCGGCACAATGCATTTTACATTGTCTGTAATTTTAAGGCTTGAACCGTTATAAAGCTCAAATTCTCTTGTAACCTTTGTTGCACCGTTCATACGGTAAGCATCTGTCATATCCAGCAGTGCAGTGCTGCCGCTATCGGTTTCCTCATACGATGTGAAATCGCATCGTGCAAGAACATATTGGTCGTCAAGGGTTGCATTCGGGTTTATGACAAGTGTGTTCTGACCTTCGGCACGCTTGCAGTAGTTCTTCCATCTGCCGCCTGCGGGTGTGTTGAGGAAGTAGCCGGGTGCATCGTAGCTGCCGGGCCCAAGTTCCTCACCCCATCTTTCGCCGAGAGCATCAAACACAAATGTGCCGATATCAAGGTCACCGTGATTTGTGAAGTTATATCCGCCTTTTATGCCTGCAAAAGCAGCATTTTTATCAAGATATGCACTTCGCATAAGAACAAGGGGCTGACCAACATCGGATTCAAGATAGCTGAAAAGCGGTTCGTTATCAAAGTTTGTTGATGTCTGTGAGTAATCTCTGTTATACCAAAGTGATGAAAGTGCATCTTCTTTGCCTGAACCGTTTCTTTCAGTGCTGTCGGATGTGTTTATTGCAAAGGTTTCGGGGAAATCATTGCACTGATATGCACTCAGAAGGGGAGCGTTATATTCATCGGCATACCAATGAAGTACGGGGGTAAAGCACTGCTCCGCCTTGTTATCGCCGAAGTTGAACATACCCGTAGGTGTGGTTATGTATACGGGGAAATAGCCAAGCTCCTTGAAGCCTGCGATCTCTGACATTCCGAAATCCGAACCGAAACAGTTCCTTGATGAGGCAATGAAATATACAATGGAGTTCATACCCGATTGGCAGTAGCCGGGGCCTTCTGCATAAACACCGTCGGGTGTGAAATTTTCAAAGGCTATGGGCATATTCTCATAACACATTGCAAGGAATTCAGCCGCTTTTTCAGGGTTTTTATCCGCAAAAGTCATGCAGGCTATTCCTATACCGCTGTAACAGATGCTGTTCCAGTTGTTCTTTGACCAGGTAAACCAGTGATTGTCATTGAGTGCAGGCTCAATGGCATATTCCCAGATAACGGATGAAAACAGAGCTTTGGTGTCATCGTCAAGGTAATCGAAAAACCAATCGTAACCGATTGAAACCGCAAGTGCCATTTCAGCCGTTGCAAGAAAATGCGAGGTGCACCAATCGTCATAATTACACACATTTTTTAACTCGGCAACAGCTCTTTCTGCGTATTTATCATCGCCTGTAATTTGCCACGCATAGCCCAGAATAACCGTTCTGTTTATGACTTCTCTTGAAATGGGCAGAATACTGTCTTCTTCGTCAAGCACATATTCGAGCAGGGGATAAGTATTTGTGTCAAGCAAAGCATCTGCATTTGCGGTGACGGAAGAATGCAGTGCTTTTGTGTAGTCTGTGAAGGATGAGTTTTTAACTTCGTCACGCACAAGATCAAAACGGGATTTATCCGCAAGAATAAAGGGATGCTCAGCCTTTGCATCCTGCGTAAGAATCTCATAAAGCTCCGATTGAGAAACGGAGTTCTTGTTTTTGTCAAGCGAAATATAGTCAATTCCCACTTTCACCATATCGGGGATTACCGCAAAATAAGGAACAATATTTGTAATACCGAGAGCGATAATCAAAGCAACAGAAATGATTATTCCGAAAAAAGCTTTTGTTCCTTTTTTCATAATATCACCTTACTTGTGTCTATAATTTTTTTACAGTCAATAATCATACTTGCGGGTTGATTTATCCTGATTATCGGATAAACAGGGAATATCGTTTCCGCCGTAAAGGGTTAGTCTTAATCTGATTATAACACAGATAATTGTAAAAAGTCTACTGCTTACTGAGTGATTTATCGGCACAGGTATTTCCAGAATCGGTGCTTTACTGCTTAATGAACATTTTTAGCAGTAAATGTATAAATACTCGATTCTGCCTTGAAAAGGAAAAACAAATGAAATATAATTGTATACAAGAAAAATATCTTGGGCAGGTGTTTATATATGAATTCAAAATATCCGAATCTATTGTCACCGGGTAAAATCGGTAAGGTGGAACTCCGCAACAAAACTGTTATGGCGGCAATGGGAATGAGTCAGGCGGAAAACGGCTTTGTCAATAAGGCGGTGCTTAACCATTATGCAGAAAGAGCAAAGGGCGGAGTAGGTGCGATTATTGTTGAGGTTACCTGCGTTGATTCGCCTCTGGGTCTTAATACAAAGGGTATGCTTGTTATAGACGACGATAAATACATACCCGGTATGGCACAGCTTGCCGATGTTATTCACGAAGGCGGCTCAAAAGCTTTTTTGCAGATTTCCCATACGGGCAGAGGTGCAAGAAGAAAGATTATCGGCGGTCAGCCCGTGGGACCAAGTGCGGTTGCAATGCCTTATTCATATATGATGGGTCTTGCAAACGAAACTCCCCGTGCGCTGACAATTGACGAAATAAAGAATATTGAAGAAAAATATGCTCAGGCGGCTCTGCGTGCTAAAAAAGCAGGCTTTGACGGCGTGGAAATTCACGCAGTCGGTTATTATCTCGGTCAGCAGTTTTTATCGAAAACCGCAAACATCCGCACCGATGAATACGGCGGAAGCCGTGAAAACCGAATCCGTTTTCACCTTAACATAATCAGAAGAATCCGTGAGCTTTGCGGCGAGGATTTTGCAATCATAGTTAAACTTTCAGTTATTGAAATGGGCAAAGACGGCGGTATTTCAATGATTGACGGTCTTTATTACTGCAAAAAGCTGCAGGAGGCCGGTGTTGATGCCATTGAAGTGCTTGCAGGTATATGGTCAGGCGAGGCAGGTAAAAACCAGAAACCCGAATCCGCTTATTCCGATTGTATGGCTGTTGCTCTCTGTCTTGTTATGAAAATCGGTCTGACGCTTACCGCAGGCAAAAAGAAAATAACGCTCATCGGCGGCGGACGCGCACAGAATCCCGTCGCATCGGAAAAGGCACTCAAATCAGGTCAGTGTGATTTGATTTTCATAGGTCACGGCTTGCTTGCACAGCCCGACCTTGTCAATCTTATTGATGAGGACAGAGAAGATGAAATAAGACCGTGCATCGGATGCGGTCACTGCATTGACCATCAGCTTCAGCACGGTGCAAGGGCAGTATGCTCAGGCAATGCGGTGCTTGCAAGAGGGGATAATGACCACACAATCATTCCTGCCGAAACAAAGAAAAAGGTTGTTGTTATCGGTGCAGGTGTTGCAGGCGTTGAAGCGGCAAGGATTGCGGCGATGAGAGGGCATACGGTTGATATCTATGATGCGGCAAATGAAGTGGGCGGTCAGATGAATCTTGCCTGCAAGCCTCCTTTCAAGCAGCATCTGGGTCTTATGAAGCCTTATCTTGAAAGACAGCTTGAACTTCACGGCGTAAATGTTC
The DNA here is from genome assembly GCA_045533455.1 of Acutalibacteraceae bacterium. Classification (GTDB taxonomy): domain Bacteria; phylum Bacillota; class Clostridia; order Oscillospirales; family Acutalibacteraceae; genus CAG-177. The sequence goes on from JAZSHU010000070.1 coordinate 55,128, forward strand.
ATCTGGGCAAAAAGATGACTAAGGAAGATGTTCTTGCCCTGAATCCCGATGCTGTTGTGTGTGCAACGGGTGTAAAAAACAGCACCCTCAATATTGAAGGTGCAGGCAGAGCAATAAATGCGGTTGATATCCTTGACGGTGCATCAAGCGGAAAGAATGTTGTTGTTATCGGCGGCGGCTCAATCGGATGTGAAACCGCTGAATTTCTTGCAAAGCAGGGCAAAAAGGTATCAATTATCGAAATGACCGATACCCTTGCAGGAAACACAGGCAAAACCGCACAGACCATATTGCTCGGTCATCTTAAAGCAAACCGCGTTAACATTCTTACTGAAAGCGTTGTTAAAAAAATCACCGAAACGGAGGTTGTTTATAAGTCCAAAGACGGAAAAACAAACTCTGTTAAAGCCGATACTGTTGTTGTTGCAATCGGCAACAGACCCGAAACAGACCTTTATGATTCTTTGAAAGATGATGTGAAAGAAATATATAATATCGGCGATTCAAACGGCGGCGGAATTATTCCGAATGCGGTTTATGAGGGATATACAGTCGGTAACAAGATATAATAAAAAACCGTGCGGTTTCCGTAACTGCACGGTTTTGTTATATTATAGGGCAATGATTAAACGGTAAAACGACGGTCTGTTCGGATATCTTTTATCCGAATTTACAAATGCTTTAATGTTTTCAAAAGGTAAACTCAGAGTGACGGAGGTTGCATTATGCAAAAATGCCTGAAAAGAAATTATATACAACAGAAATTGCATTGAATATAAATCCGACAATTCTGAGGGATGATGTGAATATTGCGGGTATCTCAATATCTTTTCCCTTTGCGGCAATAACGGGAGCAGCATTGCTGCCGAGATTGATTTCATAAAGCTTATCGAGAATGGTTTCGGCAATTATTTCGTTGCCCTGTCCGCTGGGATGGATTTCATCATCGGCATAGTTTGCCATATCATCGCCCAGTGCCGTTGCAACATCAACAATAACAATTTCACCGGGATTTTCCGAATTGTATCGATTGATTGCGGCGTTGATTCTGTCCGCGCCCTGCTGATAAGGTGCTCTCAGATAGCCTGACTGCGGATTATAAAGAGTTTGCATAAGAATAACGGCATCTGCGTTATGGGAGTTGATAATTTCTATTATTTCGCAGAAATTAGTGTAAAATCTGTCTGCAATTCTGTCAAATTCGGTGTGGTCTCCCTTGACTATTGAATCAAACATAAGGCCGATAAGGTTGCCTAAAAGAAAATCGTTGCCGCCGATTGAAATGCTGATTATATCTGCTTTTTTCAGGTCGGCAATTACTGTTTCGTCATTCAGGCGGTTTATAAGATTGTTTGTTGTGTGACCGGGAATTGAGTGGTTAACATAATCATAACCGTTTGTGTCTGCAACGATTTTTCCGTAGCAGGCTTCTCTTGAATTTGAAATGCCCGAGCCATAGGCTATTGAATCACCGAGTACAAGATAAAACGGCTTTTCGTTTTCCGCATATCCGCAAACGGTAAACATACCGAGAATCATTGCGAGACTTAAAATAATGGCTGTAATTCTTTTCATTATTATATTTCTCCTTTTTCTTTTTTCTTAAATATATCATTTGAGAGTTTATTAGTCAACATTTCTTTTCAGTTAACAAAACAGTATTGATATCAAATGAACAAATTTAAACATATCAACGCAAATTTTGTTATTGAAACAAAAAATCATTCAAAGTATAATGAGAATAAGAATTGAGCAGCGAGGTGTTAAAATGAAAAAGAAATTTCTGAAAATCATATCACTTGCACTTGTGTTATTGCTTTTAACAAGCAATCTCGCCTTTGCAACAAGCGGTGATGTTGACCCCGAAATCATAGCCGAAACAAAAGAAACCGCAATTCAGATTGAAAGTGAAGGCATTGTTCTTCTCAAAAACGAAAATAACTTTCTTCCTTTGACTGATAAGAAAGTCAATATTTTCGGTGCAGGCTCCGTTTGTCCGTTTTTCGGCGGAGCAGGCTCGGGTGCCATAACAACCGATGACCCCGTGACTCTTTACGAAGCGTTTGAGGAAGAAGGCATTGAATACAATGCAGAGCTTCGTGCTCTTTATGAAAAGCATTGCCTTTCAAATGAGCTTCCCAAAACAGATAACACGGTTATCAATAATCTTTTACAGGTTCTTCTTGCAAAGAACACTCTCGAAGAAATGGACCCCAAACATCTTACGGATGAACTTCTTGCGAATGCGGTTGCATTCTCTGATACCGCAATAATTGTTATCAGCCGTACCAGCGCGGAAGGCACCGACCATACGGTTGAAACACTCAGCATTTCCGAAGATGAAAAAGCAATGATTGAAAAGGTAACATCGGCATTTGAAAACGTTGTTGTGCTTTTTAACATCGGCAATGTTATGGAAATGGGCTGGATCGACGAATATGAAAGCATCAAAGCGGCGGCGATTATCTGGATTCCCGGCGAATTCGGTATGACTGCAGTGCCACGGATGCTTGACGGTAAGGTTAATCCCTCGGGCAGACTTACGGATACAATTGCTTACAGCATCGACGACCATCCTTCAAGCGAATGTTTCGGAAGCAATAAATATAACGGCGGAGAGCATTTTGTTGAATATTACGAAGGTATTTACATTGGCTACCGCTATTTTGAAACCTTTGCAAAGGAAAAGGTGCAGTATCCATTCGGCTACGGTCTTTCATACACAAGCTTTGAAAAAAATGTTGTATCAACCGATTTCAATTCCGAAAACATAACCGTACGCGTGAATGTCACAAACACGGGTAATGCGGCAGGCAAAGAGGTTGTTCAGGTTTATTACAGCGCACCCTATACCGCAGGCGGAATTGAAAAGAGTGCAATCTGTCTGGGCGGCTTTGCAAAAACAAAAATGCTTGAACCCGGCGAAAACGATACACTTACAATCACATTCAGAACAGACGATATGGCATCCTATGACTATAAAGTGAATGAGGCATGGGTGCTTGATGAAGGTACATACAAAATTATTGTTGCCAACGATGTAAGAAATCACATTGCTGCATACGATTATGAAATTGCAGAAACAAAGATAATCAAGAACGACTCCGCAACAGGAACGGAAATTGAAAACCTTTTTGAAGATGTATACAGCGGATATGAAATTATGTCAAGAGCGGATGTTGAGAATACATATCCCGAACTCCGTGAGCTTGACAAAGACGATTATCTGATTGATGTTGATAAAACGCCTGACCCTGTAACCGAAGGTGAAGCACCGAAAATGGGTGTTAAATATGACGAAACCATAACCTTGCAGGATGTTGCAGAGGATGAAACTTTGTGGGATGCATTCCTTGACCAGCTTACACTTGATGAGATGACAATGCTTGTCATCAACGGCGGTTATGAAACCCACGGTGTTGACCGTCTCGGAATCCCTCACACAATGGATAATGACGGACCTTCAAGTGTAAAAGGCAGAAACGGTCTTGTTTATACAGACAGCGGTACTGCATACCCCTGTGCAACCGCAATCGGCTGCACCTGGAATGTTGACCTTGCTTACGAAATGGGTGAGGGTGCAGGCAAAGAAGCGGCAGATATGGGAACAGATACCTGGTATGCTCCCGGTGCAAATATCCACCGTAACCCCAGAGGCGGCAGAAACTTTGAATATTTTTCGGAAGATCCCGTTATTTCCGGCATTATGGCGGCGGAAATCATCAAGGGTGCAAATTCCCAAAGCCTTGTCACAACAATCAAGCATTTTGCACTCAATGATCAGGAATCCCACAGAAACGGTATTTTTACCTGGTGCGATGAGCAGGCAATGCGTGAAATTTATCTCAAAGCGTTTGAGATTCCCGTGAAAGAAGCGCAGCCCAAGGGAATTATGTCCGCATATAACAGAATCGGCACAAAATGGTGCGGTTCAAGCTCCGCGCTTCTTAAAGACCTTCTCCGTGAAGAATGGGGCTTCGAAGGATTTGTTGTTTCAGACTATTCGTCAAACTTCACAGGCAGCGGCTATATGAGCCCCGTGCTTGCAGTTTATAACGGCAACGATACAATTCTTTCGGGAATGTGGGCATTGCAGGTGGTGCAGCATAAAGCGGCGGTTAAGCTTGCCTATGCCAAAGACCCTGTCGGTTTCGGCAATGCTCTGCGTGAAGCATGCAAGAATCTCTGCATAATGAAAATGGAAACAAAGGCATTCAAAAATCCTGAAATTACTTATGATTCATCGCTTATCGGTTCGCTTGATACATTCGATGATTGGGAATTTGAGTTCCCGTATGTTTTCACTTTTATAAGATTTGTTTTAAATAATATTCTGAATGTTGTTATCTACGCTTTCAGATTTATTCTGTAATTTCAGTTAAGGGGAGAGAAGAATATGTTACAGATTTTAGAAAGAATTATTGCAGTTATCCTTTCTTCGGTCAGCGTTTTTTCAACCTTTATCGGTGGGCTTTCGTTTGAAGAATATGATGTCTATAAAAATCTTGCTTACGGTGAAGCCGAAAGAAACATTATGGATATCTATGTTCCCGAATCGGCATATGATAACGAACACAACGGTGTTATTCTTTATATCCACGGCGGTTCATGGACCTCCGGTAAAAAAGAAGATATGGCTGATAAATGCAAGCGTTTTGCGAAAAAGGGTTACATTACCGCAACCATGAATTATACTCTTTATGCTGACGGATTATTCGGCAAGGTAACTGCTCTTACCATGTGCGACGAAATCGGCAAAGCAATAGAAAAAATCAAGGCTTTTTCTGATGAAAAGGAGCTTAATATCACAAAACTTGCTGTTTCGGGATATTCCGCAGGTGCACATCTTTCCATGCTTTACGGTTTTTCGAGAGCAGATGACTCAGCGATAGAGCTTGTGTTTACCGCAAACCAGGTAGGTCCGTCTGATTTTCACGCGGAAGTCTGGGGCAGCACAAGCCTTGCAAGCATGCTTTCAGGTATTGAAATTACAGCAGAAATGAAAGAAAACGGTGAAGAGGAAGCTGTAATAAACCTTGTTTCACCCACTGCTTATGTAACAAAAAATACGGTACCTTCCGTGCTTGCATACGGCGGTACGGATATGATTGTTCCTTCGGGTAATGCCGAAAGAATAAAGGCTGCTTTTGAGAATGCAGGTGCAACTCATAGCTATATTCTTTATCCGCTTTCAAACCACGGTCTTGGTCTTGACCCTCTGTGCGAAATGGAATATATCAACACGGTTGAACAGTATTGCACAGAGTATTTCGGCTATTAACGGTATGTGTTAAATGCCTTATATTTTCAGAAACAGAAGTCGGCAATCAATAACAAACCCCGGAGTGCATTGCACTTCGGGGTTTATATGTGTTTATTTATCTTGTTTGGCTTATCCGAGACGGTTAATCATATCAAAGTGTTCGGTATATAATCTCAGAACATCGGTATTCACCTTAAAGAATCCGCCTTGAAGCGACATATGGTCACCCTGATAAACAGGCATAATATTCCATACTCCTTCAGTGATGTTGTTTTTATCAAACTCCGTTGTGGGTGCACTTGAAGGTGCACAAGCAGAAATGGTGTTTACAAGCCCGTCGTTTTCAAACCAGCTTTCATCAACAACATAGCCGCCATCGGTTGTTCCCATAAGCGTTCCTATTTCATTTGAACTGCCTTGGAACATAAACTCCATTTTGCTTTTATCTGCACTGTATGTACCGTCGCTGTTTTTTGTTGTTGCCGTGCAGGGAATAGAGAAATAATATGTATTTTTGTCAGTTACCATATTCTTGTTTATTTCAAGAGCATGGTCAATAAACATATCATATGCGGCTGAGTCTGTGTTATCGGGCATTGAATTTTCAAGGCCGTAAGCAGTTGTGCCGTTATGGGGTGCCGCAAGAGAGGTGAGCGAATAAATCCAATCGGCTTTTCCGCCTGTGAAAAGCGGCGAAATATCATCGGCGGCAGTTGCATCAATTTCCGCTTCATTGCCTTTTGCCATAAGTGTTGCAAAAACACGGATGGTTGCACCGCCGAATGAATGACCGAGAAGATTTATTTTGTTTTCAGAATCCCATTTTTCAATAAGTGCTTTACCCGTATAATCTTTGCCGTATCTTTCGTGACCGCAATATTCGCTGTGAGCCTTGCCGTAGTCTACAACGCTGCCGGTAAGCTGTGCGTAAAGCTCGCAGGCTCTGTCCCATGCACTTGCGGTGCCTGAAACAGATGCACCATAGCAGTTAAAACCGTTTTTTTCAATTTTAGAGAGAAGTTCACCGCCAAACATTCCCCAATAAGGAAAAATCTTATAATGTGCATCATATTCGCCCCAGCCCATAAGTCCGTGAACAAAAACATAAGAGTAGTTTGTATTCCATTGAGTTTTGTCGGGCGATTCGGTTTTGCCGGGAAAGAACAGCGAAACGATGCTTATGATTATTGCCATAGGTATCGAAATGATTTTTGCCATTTTAATTTCCTCCGTTTTTTTATTTTGGTTTGTGTATATCTGTATTTTACTGTTTATGAGAGGAAATGGCAATGCACAATATTTTTTGTGTTTGTTTAAAAATGCACACAAAACCAACGAACTGTACTTCAGAATATCTTCGGTATAAAACAAAATTCAACATATCTTAAGAATTTGTTGTTGTATTTATTACTCTATCCATAGTATACTATAACTGTTAAAAACCAACAAAAGGGGAGATATTATGAAAGTTTCCGAAATGCCTTATCAGCGAATTACCGTAGAAGAATTCAAAGAGCAGGCAGAAAAGATAATTGCAAAAATCAAGGCGGCGAAATCCGCAAAGGATTTGAAGGCGGCGAGGGATGAGTATAACAAAATCAGCGAAGAGGTTGACACCGCCGCATCCCTTGCAAACTGCCGTTTTACCCTCAACACAAGGGATGAATTCTACAATGCGGAGATGGATTATTACGATAACGCTATGCCGCTTTTCTCCGAAATTGAGAATGAATACAAGAAAGCGATGCTCGACTCACCCTACAGAGCAGATGCCAAAAAACTTATAAACCCC
>JAZSHU010000078.1:0-5416 GCA_045533455.1 Acutalibacteraceae bacterium
AATGCGGTTCTCTTATGATTTTTCTTTTAATATGGGATCCTTCAGGTTACGGTTAACTTTTTGACGTTGATTGTTATATAAAAACGGTTGAATTTTCTGTTTTATATAAAAATCTCTGACCATTCTTCGGATGGATTTTGCCGGTGTTTCAGTTATCGATAAAGACCTCAGAATATCTTCATATAATAGTTTGTCGGAATAAATATTTTGGTATATCGATTTATATAAATAGGGAAGATGTAGAGCAAGCGCGCCCTTATTGTTTTTTGTGAACTGATTCCATGATTTGCTTTCAAGGTTGTTATTTTGAATTAATTTATTTATTATAATACACTCTTCTGCTAAGGGGGTTAAATAATTTTGGTTTCTTAAATTTTGCCCTAATTTTGATTCACCGCAAAAATAATCCATTCGCTCAAAATAACATTGCAGAGATTTTTTGCTTTTGGTGGTAATCTTCATGGTTCTGATCAAAGTGAAAGGCGTCCTCATATCTTCAAAGAAATTATCATAATATTTTCCGGCTAATGTTTCTGCTGCAGTTTTTATAAATGATTGACCTTTTTCGCGACCCATTGAATCAAGCGCTAAAACATAAAAACAAGCACTTAGCAAAGGCAAATATATCTTTGATAAAAACTGAATAAATCCCTTGCATGCATATAAATTGTTTTGCACAATATCTGCAATTTTTCCTATTCGCGCATCTGATGCAATTTCACCATCTTCTTCAATGTATGATCTGTATTCCGATGTTAGTTTGCCTTCCTGTTTCAGACATTCAAACATCAGGTCGATGTATTGTTTTTTGTTAAATGTATCGGGAATAAGTAAGCATAAGCTGAATAAATCATATAAATCTTCAGTGTCATAAAGCTTTCCCATTTCATGTTTGCGCAGCTCTTCAATTTTTATTGCAATGTATATGTTATTAGCAAGATCAAAATGTAAATCCAGGTAGTACATACTTTTTACAAGTTCAAGCTTGTCGGACATGAAATATTGATATTTTGTTTTTGTGCGGTCTGAAGAAATCTTAATGTTTGGATACAATTGATTAAAAAAGAATTGTTCTAATTCATTAATTTTTATTTCATTGCTCGTGTTCGATTCTGTTGAAGATGGTTCGAGTTTATAGTATGGATTAAATTTAATGTTTCTTATCAACAGTAAATTAATTCTGGCAAAATCGCGCGAAATAATATACGGAATTTTTCCCTGAGAGTTTTCTTCGCTGTTTTCTGTTCTTATTTCAGGAGTAAAATATTTGTTGATAATGTTATCGTTGATGAAAGGAATTCTTGTTGCTTCAATCAGATTTTTTCTTAAATTTGAATATTCGTATCTTAATACAGCTTCAATTTCAACATCATGTTTCAGGCTTTCTCCGTCTCGATAATTGTTTTTGACGTATTCTTTGTTTATGTACTCTTCAAAATATTTATAAAGACTTTCAAACGGTTTGTTTGTCGCAGCCTCTTCAGGTTCACTGATATCTGTAATTTTCTCCTTTATTAATGGTGCATCCTGCTTATAACTATCAATATTAATAAGAGCGTCCATAAGGACAAAAGTTAAAAGATCATCATTTGCAATTTCATTACAATGAGTTTTGCCTAAATATTCGAACTGATTACATCCTAAAGCAGAACTACAAATAGCTGCTGCCTTGCTCATTAGAGATTTTGCGCAATTAATAACAGAATCAGTATTTGTCAGTTTTAATGTTTTTGAATTAAAATCAACATAATTTGTATTATCAAAATACTCATTAATTGTTTCTTGCTCTATATCAAAATCAAACAGATACTGTTCTTCAAGAATTTTTTTCAATTCCGAAAAATCTTTTTTGCGGTAAACCAAAGGCAAAGACTCCACACTCCTTATTGTAGTAAATTATTTGTATATTTAAAAGTGATATATTACTACTACATGCAATAATTTTAATATATATTCTAATATAAATCAATGCTAAAATGCAAATTAAAAAAATTTTTTTTCTAATTATAGTAGTTGTTATAATGATAAAGTCAAGACTATCACAATATATTGCAGTAGTAATATTTTTGTAAAATATATTGTTTTGTGATAGATATAAAAACTATAAAAAATTGTGATATAATTGTAAGTGTGTTAAACAACACTAGCCAACGAAGAAATTGTATCAAATGATAAGCGACTACCGAGAAAGGAACAGTCGAATGAATAACAAAAAATTCAGTGAAAATCATATTCTGCAAAATGTATGTTCAGAAAAAGGGGAAATGTTTTCGCTTTTTTTCAAAGAAGAACCAAAAAAAGAAGAACCTGAAAAGTCAGAGTGCAAAATTGAAGCCCCTTCATCTGAAGAAGAAATGTTGACGCAAGTTGAGGCGGATGACAGAACATTAAATGAGAGTGTTGAAAAAACGCAACAAATAATAATCGGTTCAGCGTTTAGAAGAAGGAAGCTTACGTCAGTTCAACTTGCCGAAAAGTTGTTAAAAAGCGGAGAGTTTAGGATTTTGGGCGAGGATGTTTATTTTCTGTTTGGTAAAATATACAAACTTGCAACCGTTGAAACTTTAGCACATTATTTGGCGAATACGCTTGAAGATTCTGAAATCTGGAACTTGTCTGTCAACAATTTGCGCGACGCAGCGGATATGTTTCTTATGCGGTACCGCGACAAAATTCCCAAAGCCAAGCTCAGCATGGGAAAGATTCTTTTCAATAACGGACTTCTGGATGTTGAAACCGGCAACTTCGTAAAGCAAACAGATGAAGATTTTTTGCTTTTCTCTGTGAATGCCTGTTATTGTCCGGATGAAAAGATTGAAACTCCTGTGTTCGATAAATTCGTCGAAACTATTACAGAGGGTGATAAGAGGATAAAAAAGCTTTTTTGCGAGTTCCTAGGTTATTTGTTGCTTCATGAAAATAATGGACGTTCATTTTTCGTATTGGGTCCGGAGAGGAGTTCTGGGAAGACAAGTCTCTGCCTTTTCCTTGAGAGATTATTGGGTGAGAAGCAAGTGTCCCATGTTGATATTCAGAGGCTTGATCGTGATAACGAAAGTGTGTCTATTAAAGGTAAGATTTTAAATATTCAGTCGGATTCAGAAATGAGAATCATATCACCCGCTGCTGTGGGGAAAATTAAAAAAATTGCCTTTAATTGTAAGAACTGTCAGGACTTACATATGAAAGCGGAATATTTTCGTTATTATCCTAAATTTATCGTTGAATCTGCAACACCATTGAAGTTAAAAGAAAGTGATGCAATGTTTTGGTCTTTATTTACCATAATCCCATTTGTGAAACCTGTTGCCTTTGAAGATGAGATTGATAATTTGTTTGAAGCCATTTGGGAAGAGCGTGATGGCATAGTGAAAAAAGCAGTAAAAGGTGCGCGTAGATTAGTTGCAAATGAATTCGAGTTTACAACCTGTCTCACATCCGAATTATTAAAAACGCAGTGGCAATACAACGAAATTGCAACAATCGGAGATTTCATTGAAAAATGTTGTGTGATCGATAATAAACCGGAAACCAGAACACATACTGCGGAGCTGTACGATGCTTATGTTGAGTTCTGCGATGATTATTGTATTGAGGCGATCACTGAAAACGCATTTTCTCGAACTATGAAGAAGGTATACGAGTTGAAAGCATTTCGCTGCAAAAATGGCGGACAAAAACCTTTGCACGGATTTGAGGGCATTTGTCTTAAAGACGCAAATTGAAACATTAAGAATATATATTATAAAAAGGAGAATTACAATGGAGGAAAATATTATGAATAATCTCGCCACTATTAACACCGCAATTCCTACTAGTACAGAAACAACAAAGAACACTCTGCCTCGCCTCAGGACCATTCCCAGAATCGTCGAGGAGATAAAGAAGCTTGATCCTGAATCTGAGATCACTGTGCGCTTTGTCCGTGAAGGTATCGCAAATGGAAAGATTCCGATTATGCGTTTAGGTAACAAGATGCTCGCCCGCCTCGACGATGTCATTGCCTATTTTGACAATGAGGCTTCTTACGAGGTGATCAAGCCGACAAATAGCATTCGTCGTTTATAAGCAGACTGAACCCCGTGATCTTCTGATCACGGGGCTGTTAAGGAGGGAAAAATTAATGGCAACAGTGGAAAAACGCGGTAAGGGGTATCGTATTACCGTATCGACCGGCTATGACATTTCGGGCAAGCAATTACGTCAGACGCTCACGTGGGTGCCTGATGCAGGAATGTCCGAAAAGCAGATTGCAAAAGAGCTGGAGCGACAAAAAATTCTGTTCGAAGAAAAGGTCAGAACAGAAAATTATATGACAAGCTCTGTCAAATTTGAAATCATCGCAAAAGAGTGGATAGAACAGACGGAAAAAGACGGCAGTCTGAAATTTCTCACACTCAAGCGTTATAAGGAATGTCAGGAGCGTACATATCAGGCCATAGGTCATCTGCCCTTGGGAAAGATAACGACAAGGCACATACAGAAATTCGTTAACAATCTCTCGGAAGACGGCATCAACAAATACAGCGGAGGCGGTCTTTCGACTAAAACTCAGAAAATTTACATAAATTTTATTTCCGACGTAATGAATTTCGCCATACGCTTCGGACTTATTTCTCATAATCCCTGTCACGGCGTCCGTGTAATATTAAAGGATAAAAAAGAACGCGAAATTTACACCATCGAAGAAGCACAGGAATTTCTCAACCGACTTATGGAGAAGGCTCCCTTGCAATACCGAGCATTCTTTGTTCTTGCAATTTTCGGCGGATTCAGACGTGGTGAATTATTAGGTCTTGAATGGAAGGATATCGATTTCGAAACAGGAGTTGTTGCAATCAGGCGAACATCCCTTTATGCAAGTGAAAAAGGAATGTTTGAAGGCACGCCCAAGACTAAAGGCTCAAACAGATTTCTTAAACTCCCTCAGAAGGTCATCGATGTATTAAAGGAGCATAAAGCAGCTCAGAATATCGAAATCGCAAATGCAGGTGAAGCCTGGCAACCCTCCGACAGACTTTTTACTGGTGTCGATGGGCGTCCTATTGGCTCGGAAAGTGTCAGAAACTGGTACCGACGCTTCTGCGAAAGAGAAGGCCTTAAGGCAGTAAGTATCCATTCTTTCAGACATCTCAACGCTTCTATGCTTATCAGCTGCGGTGTGGATATCAAGACCGTATCAGCAGCTCTCGGCCATTCTCAGACTTCTACAACTCTCGATATTTACGCTCACGCCTTCGGAGAGGCTCAGGCCAAAGCCAGTGAAGCTATCGCTGAAAAGCTCAATCTCAAACTTACAAATGACTGATAATAACAGGCTCGTGAGGAAAAATTTAAATTGCACAGCAGCATAAAGCGCGAAGGAGCAATTGTCATAAAGACAATTACTCCTGCTGTGCAATTTAAATTTTGAGTT
>JAZSHU010000032.1:0-2167 GCA_045533455.1 Acutalibacteraceae bacterium
TTCTTCCGTATAAGACGAAAGCGAAACTATATGTGAAATTATTTTATGCCGTTCAATCCCTGCATCATAAAATAATTTGCAGGTAAACTCAATATAATCGGCGAGCACACCGTAAAGAAGCTGCTTTGTATAATCCTCAACAGACATCAGGTTTTTATATGCATCTTTTTTGAGACTTTCTTCATTGTAGCCCATATTGTGCAGGGCATGCATACCGTACTGTGCACGCTCAAAATCTTCCATTGAAGCATAATCACTGCCGGTGTAATCGGGAATCTGCGTTTCCCAGCCTGTATTGATGCCTGCGAAAAGATATGCCTTGCCTTGCGATTTAAGCCTTGTGTAGTTTTTAACAAGCGGTTCAATAAAGCCGTTTTTAACCTGATTTGAGTACCAATTCAGATATTTTTCGGAATTGAAGCACGGAAAACCGCCTGCTGTTGCAAACGGCACGCCGCTCCAGTCACAATGCCATCTCGGCAGCATACCGTATGACTGACCGCCCCATTCTTCACCTTCCTTGGGGAAAGCGATCCATTCGCACATCTCGGGGTCATTATAAAATTTACTGCCGTTTTCATCGGTTGTTGCACCGTCACCGAAATAGGTGGAGTAATTCGTGCAGTCATCCATTTGAAAATAAACCGGAACATTATACTTTTCTGCAAGTGAAAAAACGTGGTTGACTTCTTCATTCATTTGCTCAACAGACTGAGTAAGACACATCGGACCGACGACACCGAAAGCATACATACGCTTTGAATCGGGATTGATTTCACCGTGAAGTTCAACCATCTGCTTAACATAAGGCTCAAGATCCAGGTAATGCACATTTGTTACCATGAAGACAACATATTGCGGGTCATCCTCAAAATATTCGGGAACTACGGGATTTTCACCAAGTGACGGAAAAATCGAAATTATCAAAGCTGTTATAAAACTGATTATCTTGTTAAACAGGGACACAACAACACCTCATTCATAACATAGAAATTTTTAATAAATATAACACATATTTAAATTTTTATCAACAATTATGGTGTCGTTTTCTTAAAGAATAAAATTTGCTGTTTTGATTGCCGTGGTATTGAAACGCCCTTATTCAAATGATATAATATTTGAAAAATGTCTTATAGGTTGTGAAAATATGTCAACAAAACTCTGGTATGATGAATTTATAAACGATTGGATGTGGGCGTTGCCTTTGGGTAACGGCAGAATCGGTGCCATGCAATACGGTAACCCCAATTGTGAACAGATTGAAATTAATGAAGAATCCCTCTGGTGCGGCAGGCAGATTCAGGAGAAGTATCACGCTTCTCCCGAAGCCCTCAAGGAAATCCGTTGCCTTGTAAGTGAAGAAAAACTTAAAGAAGCGGCTCAACTTGCTCGCAAAACTTTTTTATCAGACCCGCCCGTTGTCCGTTCCTATGAAAGCTTTGGAGAAATTTTCATTGATTTTCTTGATAAATCTCCCGTCTCAAACTACGGCAAGGAATTGGAATTGAGCGAAGCTGTTGCACGGATTTTCTGGACAAAAAGCAAAATAAACTTTAAAAGCGAATGTTTTATCAGCGAGGATTTTGACGGATTTGTATATAAGGTTGAAACCGACGGAAAACCTTTTTCCTGCAACGTTAGCATTAAAAGAAAGCAAGATGCCTACAGCTCCTGCGTGAATCTCGACACAATTATTATGAACGGCAGAATTACATACAGCACCCATCCCCACTATGGTGAGGGCGGCGAGGGTATGTCATTCGGTGCAAAACTCCGTGTAAAAACAGACGGTGAACTGACTACCGACCACAGCACAATAACCGTAACCGATGCAACATATGTTATTGTTTACACCGCTTTCGAAACGAATTACAATGTTGACAAATACGATATTGACGAAACCATTGATTTCAAAAGCAAGTTAAATAAAACAATAGAAAGCCTTGTGAATGCAGATTACGAAAAGATTAAAGAAGCTCACATTTCAACCCATAAAAAATGGTTCGGTAATGTTCAGCTCGAATTAGAAGAAACCGAAATCAGTAAATTAACCACAAACAAAAGACTCAAAGAACTCAGATGGGATGAATATGATCCCGATTTATTTGCTCTTTACTATAATTTCGGCAGATATCTTTTGATTGAAAGCTCGGGCAAAAATGCAAGA
>JAZSHU010000076.1:0-19538 GCA_045533455.1 Acutalibacteraceae bacterium
CGAACGCCTGCAACAACGTCTTCACCCTGTGCGTTTGTGAGGAACTCACCCATAAGACCCTTTTCGCCTGTAGCGGGGTCACGAGTGAATGCAACGCCTGTGCCGCAGTTGTCGCCCATGTTACCGAATGCCATCATCTGAACGTTAACAGCGGTACCCCATGAATAGGGAATATCGTTGTCACGACGGTAAACGTTTGCACGGGGGTTGTCCCATGAACGGAAAACAGCTTCAACAGCGCCCATGAGCTGTTCTTTGGGATCGGAGGGGAAATCCTTGCCGATCTTGTTCTTATATTCAGCCTTGAACTGGCCTGCAAGAGTCTTGAGGTCGTCAGCGGTGAGGTCAACGTCCTGAGTAACGCCCTTTTCAGCCTTCATCTCGTCGATGAGTTCTTCGAAGTACTTCTTACCGACTTCCATAACAACGTCGGAGTACATCTGGATGAATCTTCTGTAGCAGTCCCAAGCCCAACGGGGGTTGCCGCTCTTAGCTGAGATAGCTTCAACAACTTCTTCATTAAGACCGAGGTTGAGGATAGTGTCCATCATGCCGGGCATTGATGCGCGAGCACCTGAACGAACGGAAACGAGAAGGGGGTTTTCCTTATCGCCGAACTTCTTGCCGGTGATTTCTTCCATCTTAACGATGTATTCCATGATCTGAGCCTGGATTTCATCGTTGATCTTCTTGCCGTCCTCATAGTACTTTGTGCAAGCTTCAGTTGAGATTGTGAAGCCCTGAGGAACGGGGAGACCGATCTTTGTCATTTCTGCAAGGTTTGCGCCTTTGCCGCCGAGGGTGTTACGCATTGAAGCGTCGCCTTCGGAGAACAAATAAACGTACTTGTAAGCCATTGGTATCTACCTCCGTAAAATATAATAAACATAGTTAATACGGCAAATTCCCGTGGGTGGGAATGAGCCATTACAAATTATAACAGATACTTTACCAAATTTCCATACATATTTGAGAAAATATATAAAATTTTTACAGCTTCTTTTTAGTAACATTTTACATATTGGGCTGTTTTTTGCATTTTTATTCGGTTTTATGCCGGGGATGTTGAAAACGGGCGGGATGTGGGATATAATTAAGTGCAAAGTTCAAAGTGCAGAGTGTCGGAAGGGCTCTGCCCTTGCCCGATTAAAAAAATGCTTAATTTCCGCACAAATTTCAAAAAAATATTGACATTTACGTAGGGTGGAAGTTTATCATAACCCCGAAAGGAGGTCAGTTTTATGAAAATTAAAGAGGTAATCGAAAAAACGGGGCTGACCGACAGAGCCATAAGGCTCTACATTGACGAGGGGCTTGCGGCACCGAGTATAGCAGAAAATTACAGCGGCAGAAAGAGCATTGAATTTTCCGAAAGCGACGTTGAAAGGCTGAAAAACGTTGCACTTCTGCGTAAGGCAGGATTTTCCATTGCGGAGATAAAAAGCCTTGTTGACGATGAATCCGCCGCAAAGGAAATTATTGAAATTTTCATAGCAAAAACCGAAAAGAATATAGCCGATGAAACGGAGATTGTTGAACGGCTTAAGAATATCTCTTTTGATGAAGATGTAACGCTTGAAACCATGTGCAATTCACTCTCTGCGGCGGTTGAAGAAATCGAAGTGCCTAGGGAGGATTTACGTATTTCCTTGTGGAAAAAGATAGAACAAAACTCGTACAGAACAGTCGGAATTCTCGGTTTGCTCGTAACGGGGGTAATTTATGCTTTAACTCCTCTTTATTGGTTGCATGAATACAAGTATCTGCAGATGACAGATAACTGGTTGAGCGGTATGCTGCTCCTGTACTCAGGCTGGATAATAATTGATGTTTTAAGTGTTCTGTTGATTGCTTTTAACCGCAATAAGTCCGTCAGAAGAAACACAAAAGGACGCAGATTTCTGTCTTGCACGGCTGTTGTTTTTATGATGTTTTTCGGATTCTTTTCTGTTTCGGCTACCGTTGTTGTGGGTGGTTTGTTTCCGCCTGCCTATTCATATACAACCGATATTGAGGATTATCTGGAGTTTGACGGATGGGTTGAAAGGGGTTACGGTGAAGATATACGCAATTTGTTCCCAGAAGAAGTTCCTTCATATGCCTTGCGTCCTGAAGATGCTCACTATAATGACGGTGTGCCTTTTACAACGAAATATTTCTATAAATTCACCTATGATTTGGATCAGAAATTCGATATTGTTGCGGAATGGATGCTTTCGTTGGAAGATTATGACAGAGTGAAAAACGAGGCAATCAAAAAAAGCAACAATACGGAACGCAGAGGCGAATGGATTTGCGTTCATTATCCCCCGGACGGCGTTGTTAATGAATGGGGATTTGTGTCATCGGGTACTTATATTTTTGCATATCACGACAATTCAAGGAGAGTAAGGTATATTGTATCGGACGGCTGCGGTGACGGCGGATGGGGCGTACCATACTATTATTCCCTCGACTGGTAACGCACTCTTGAAAAAAACTGAGGAATGGTATATAATCATTTGCAGTTTGTTTGAATCGGGTGATTGAGTGGAATTTGTTTCTCTTGCACTGTTTTGCCTTGCACTGCTTGTGTGTGTCATATTTGACATTTCGGTGCTTTATGCACTGGGTGTGGGGCTTGTTGTTTTCGGTGCATATGCAAAAATAAAAAAGCACACCTTCAAGTCAATATTCAGGATGATTTTTGACGGAATCAAGACCTCAAAAAATATTCTTATAAACTTTTTGCTTATCGGTTTGCTGACTGCATCCTGGCGTGAGTCGGGCACCATTGCATTCATTATCAGTTCTGCCTCGGAGCTTATAAATCCTCAGGTTTTTGTGCTGATGACCTTTATCCTCAATGCTTTTGTTTCATTCCTGATGGGCACATCCTTCGGCACATCGGCAACAATGGGTGTTATCTGCATGACAATGGCGAAATCAATGGGAATGAATCCCGTTATTGTAGGCGGTGCAATGCTTTCGGGTGCTCTCTGGGGCGACAGATGTTCACCTGTTTCAACAAGTGCACTCCTTGTTTCGGAGCTTACAAAAACCGATATTTTTACAAACATAAAGAATATGTTCAGGACGGCGGCAGTTCCCACCGTCATAACCTGCGTGATTTACCTTGCTCTGGGCATATCGGCAGGGGATTCGGGTGCAGTGCCCGACCTCAAAGCTCTGTTTTCGCAGGAATTCAACCTGCATCCCCTTACGGTAATCCCTGCGGTTGTGATTCTTGCACTTTCGCTTTTTCGCGTGAAAACAAAGTATGTGCTTCTGGCAAGCCTTGTTTCGGCGTCGGTTATAGGGGTTGCGGTTCAGGATATGGAGTTTGTTCAGGCGCTGAAAACGCTGATTTTCGGCTATGAAGCTGAAACGGAAGCGCTCAGGCATATGATGAACGGCGGCGGACTTGTTTCAATGCTGAATGCAACGGCGATAGTCTGCATTTCATCTGCATATTCGGGCATTTTTGCCGCAACGGGTCTGCTTGATTCCATGAGAGAAAAAATATCGTCGCTGGGCAGAAAAATCACACCCTTCGGTGCAACAATGGTGACATCTGCCCTTACTTCGCTTATTTCCTGCAATCAGACTCTGGCAATTATTCTTACCCATCAGCTGTGCGACGGGGCGGAAAAGGATAAAAATACGGCGGCAATCAACCTTGAAAATACGGCGGTTGTAATATCGCCCCTTGTTCCCTGGTCGATAGCGGCGGCAGTACCCCTTACCTCATCGGGTGCACCCACTGCGTCTGTGATGACGGCAGTGTTTCTGTATATTTTACCGTTGTGGTCATTCCTGACGGCATTACATAAAAGAAGAAAGGAAAATCGGAATGAACAGAATAACAAGCTTTACAGTTGACCATGACCTTCTTACGGAGGGTATTTATGTATCACGCATTGACGGTGATATCACAACCTATGATTTGAGAACAAGAATCCCCAACGGCGGCGATTTTATGGATACAACAACGGCTCATACCGTTGAGCATATGTTCGCAACCTTTGTAAGAAATTCCGAAATAAAGGATGATGTTATCTATTTCGGACCTATGGGCTGCCGTACGGGATTTTACCTGCTTGTCCGTAATGCTGATAACGCAAAAATTCTTGAAATCACAAAGAAAATCCTTGCGGATATCATTGCTTATGAGGGCGAGGTTTTCGGTAACACAAGAAAAGAATGCGGCAATTATCTTGACCTTGACCTTGCAAAAGCCAAGGAAGAATGCCGCAGATATCTCAAAGCCCTTGAAACCGAGCAGACATTTGAATACAAGGCATAAAAAAGACACCCGAGGGTGTCTTTTTCTTATGCATTTACTTTTTCTTTTTCCATACCCTTAAGGGTGTTTTCGTCGGCGTGGCGGTAGGGCTTGAATTTGACGATAAGATATGCCACTGCCGCACCGATTGTGTTGAGCACGATATCTGCCATTGTGTCCATAATGGGCCAACGTGCGTCAACAATGGGGTCAAAGAGAGTCTGCTCTTTCGGCGTGCCGAGAGCAAGCTCCAACGACCAATGCTGTGCATCGCCGGGATAACCGCTCATCATACCCGCAACCTGGTCGAATGTGAATTCAAACACTTCCCAGCAGGTTGCCGCAAAGAATGAAAAGCCTACGGATGTAAGAAGGATAAGTGTCATGGGTGCGGTGGATTTTTTGCATCTGAGAATTGCGCAGGCAATCTCATATCCGAAGAATACACACGCTGCACCGCCAAGGAAATGAAGGGCAACATCCCACCATCTTGAATCATAATAAAGGTTAAGGAATTTGCCGCCGAATGAGCCGCACCACACTCCGATTGAAAGCACGGTCTGTACCGATGAGGGTACGTGTCTGAAAGTGCTTTTTTCGGGGAACAGCATAAAAACCTCCCACACAAAGGTTGCGAGGAGATTTGCACCTACCTGCAAGGGATCGGTGATGTCAAATGCCTCGCCGGGTGCAGGGAAAAAGCCTTTGATGAACGCGAAAATAAGGCTTGCACGGATAATCCACCAGAATATAAATCTGCGGGTTGAGCAGTTTTCTTTAAGACGGTTGATATAATTTTTCACTTTATTCTCTCCTTGTGCGTTACAGAATTTGTTTCAGTGTCACGCGAACAAGGAACAGTATACCACAAAACAAATCTTTGTCAATAACGGTTTGATTTTGACAAAAAATTATGATATTATGTAGTCAGTTAATTTTAAGGGAGATAGTTATGACAGAAAAGCTTTATTACAAAGACCAATATATCAAAGAATTCACCGCAGAAGTCATATCCTGCGTTCAGGGCAAAAGAGGATTTGAGGTTGTTCTTGATAAAACCGCGTTCTTCCCCGAGGGCGGCGGTCAGCCCGGTGACACGGGAACTATCGGCGGCGTCGAGGTTATCGATACAATTGAAAGCGGCGAGGATGTTGTGCATATCTGTGCCTCGGAGGTATCGGGTCAGGTTGAGTGCAGACTTGATTTTGACAAAAGATTTGCCAATATGCAGCAGCATACGGGTGAACATATAATTTCGGGCTTCATACACGCAATGACGGGCTTTGACAATGTGGGCTTCCATATGGGTGAACACAGCGTAACCGTTGATTTCAACGGCGTTGTGACCCGTGAACAGCTTGAAGAAGCGGAAAGACTTTCCAACGAAGCAGTGTATAAAAATCTGCCGGTAAAAGCAATCTGTCCTTCAGATTCCGAACTTGCGGATTACGATTACAGAAGCAAAAAAGAAATAAAGGGTCAGGTGCGTCTGACAAGCATTGAGGGCGTTGATTTGTGTGCCTGTTGCGGTACTCACGTTGCTTATACGGGCGAAATCGGAATAATAAAAGCTGTTTCGATGATGAATTATAAACAGGGTGTTAGAATTACCCTGCAAATCGGCAGAAAAGCTTTTGAGGATTACTGCGAAAAAAATAAAAATGTGCTTAAAATCTCCAATCTTCTCAAGGCGAAGCCTGAGGAGGTTGCGGATGCGGTTGAGCGTGTGCAGGCTCAGATACAGGAGCAGAGATTCAGATACAATCAGCTGAAAAGAAATTATTATGAGCTTGTGGCAGAGGATTGCGAAGGCGATAAATGCTGTTTCTTTGATGACAGCGGAAGTGCTGAGGACGCCAGAATGCTTTGTGATATCCTTGCAGACAAGGCTTTTGTTGCCGCAGTGTTTTCGGGAAATGACGAAATCGGCTATAAGTATGCCGTTGCAAGCAGAACCTATGATGTAAGAAAGGTTGCAAAGGAGCTTAATTCCTGCTGTGCAGGCAGAGGCGGCGGCACTCCACAGATGGTTCAGGGCTCACTTGACACATACAGGGATATGATTGACTGCTGCTGGAGAGAGATTGAACTCAATGATGACTGATGATGACAGACTTTTGATTGCACGCCTTGACGATAAAGCGAGGCAGTGCAGTGAAAATTCGATGATTACAAACAGCGATTTTCTTGATATGCATTCACGGTCGCTGGCGGCTCAGATGCGTCTGAATTATCCCGATGTGAGGATGGTTTTTTACGGCGTTTTTGACGGTGCGGAAAGGTGTATCGCAGTATTTTTACCCGAATATATTGAGGCTGAAAACACGGATGAGCTGGCCGCATATTTTGAAGAAAATCCGTCGGATAATCCCCTTGCTGTAATCGAGGTTGAAAAGGACAGATTTTCACCTGATTTAAGCCACCGTGATTACCTGGGAGCCCTTATGGGGCTTGGGATTCGCCGTGAACTGACGGGTGATATAAATGTTGAAAAAAACGGCTGCAAAATGGCTGTGATTTCAAAAATCGCACCCTTCATCACCGATAATATGGATAAGGCGGGCAGAGGTACCTTAAGGGCAAAAATTATTCCCGTGGAGCAGGCTTCGGAAGGCACAAAATCCGCGGGTGTTGCAGACAGCTTCACGGTGTCGTCAATGCGGCTTGACAGCGTTGTGAAGAATGCATTCAGAGTGTCACGCACGGAGGCGGCGAATGCTGTTGAAGGCGGCACGGTTTTTGTCAATGACGTTGAGTGCCTGAAACCTGATAAAAAGATAGGTGCAGGAGATAAAATCGTTTTTCGCCGCAAGGGCAGAATAATAGTAAACGACTGCTCGTCTGTATCAAAAAAAGGCAGAGTTATAGTTGAAATTACAAGATTTATTTAAAAGGGCACTTCGGTGTCCTTTTAATTTTATGTAAACTTATTTTATATGTTATTGACCTTGTGTGATAAAACTGTTATAATAAGCTGAATTATTATAAGGGGGAGTGTCAGGTGATTAAAATTTCTCCGTCGGTGCTTGCAAGCGATTTTTCGGCTCTCGGTGCGGAAGCGGCAAGAATGGAAAAGTGCGGTGCCGATTATCTTCATCTTGATGTTATGGACGGCAGATTTGTGCCCAATATCACCTTCGGTGCGCCTGTAATCAAGAGCATACGCAACAAAACAAACCTGATTTTTGATGTTCATCTCATGATAGATGAACCTTTGAAATATATTGAAGATTTTGCCAATGCGGGTGCAGACCTGATAACCTTTCACATTGAAAGCTCGTCACCTGCCGATGAAACGGTGAAAAAGATTCTTGACTGCGGCTGCAAGGCAGGTATAAGCATTAAACCGAAAACTCCCGCCGAGGATGTTTTCGATTATCTCGACAGCCTTGAAATGGTGCTTGTTATGACGGTTGAGCCCGGCTTCGGCGGTCAGTCGTTTATGCCTGAAACTATGGAAAAAGTAAAGACCCTGCGTGCCGAGATACAGCGCAGAGGTCTTTCGGTTGATATTCAGGTTGACGGCGGAATCAATGAAAAAACAGTTGAAACAGCCGCCGCCGCAGGTGCAAACGTGCTTGTTGCAGGCAGTGCGGTTTTCGGTGCTGCTGACGGCACAAAGGCTATTGCGGATTTACGCGCCCTTGCGGAAAAGGCATATAACTGATTTTATCTGTTAAGCAGCAAGTGAACGGCATTTTTGTGTGCAAGCATATTCCAGTGTTCTTTGGTGTGTTCGCAGGCAAGACCGTCACATTCCGCAACTGTTCCGAATTCGGAAAAACGGCGTGAAACGTTTCTTATATCATCGGTGCTTTTCAGAAACAAACGGTATTTTCCGCCTGATTCATAAAGGCTGCTTTCGCCTGTAAAAGCACAGTTTTCTGCGGCACGGTAGAGAGAATCAAGATTATCGAATTCACATACTACACAGTTGCTTTGCTTTTTAAGAAAATGTTTCTGAGGATTCATACGCTTCCCCGTGTCAAGCAAAGTGAAGTTGAGCACACAGCCTCCTTCACTTTTGGGAATGGCTTCAATTATCATTCTGCGTGAAGGGTCAAGCTCTCTGCCCAGCGCCTTGCCTGCCTCGTCAAGCAGAGTCCATATAACACGCCTTGTTTCTATTGTGGAATAATCCATTTCTTCGTATGTAATGTCAAGTTCCGCCATATCCTGTTTAGTAAGGTCAACGGTGATTCTGTTGTCGGCAGATGAGTTGATTTTCATAATAAGCCCCCTTGGATGTAGTGTAATAATATATTATGCCTTTCACGGCAGGTATGCAATGAATAAATAATGGAAGTTCAGAGGTGAAAAACCTTGTCTGATAAACAGAAAAAGCAGACGGCAGTGAAACTGTCGGGTCTTTACGGCGATTATCTTGTTATGCTTATTGCACCCCTTGTGCTTGCAGTGTATCAATACGGTGCAAGAGCTTTGGCGGTTGTTGCCTCGGGCATAGCCGGTGCGATGGTAACGGATATCATTTTCTGTCTGCTTCTGGGCAGACCGTTCCTGCTCAGAGATTTAAGTAATGTTTTCACAGGTGCCGCAATGGCGCTTATGATGCCTGCCGGCGTACCCCTTTATGTGCCTGTTGCAGCTTCATTTTTTGCGGTAGGCATAGTAAAAATTCCTTTCGGCGGTTCGCTCAGGTCACCTTTTGTGCCCGGTGCGGCAGGCTTTGCCTTTGCATCGGTGTGCTTTAAGGAGCAGATTTTTGATTACTCATACAATTCCGCCTCAAAGCTTATGGGCGAGCATTCTTTGGGTTATATTCTTTCTCAGGGTAAGTCCGTTCATCTTGATGCAATAAACGCCCTCGATATCCTCAGCGGCAATGTGGCAGGTCCCATAGGTGCAGGCTGTGCACTGCTTATGATTGCCTGTTGTGCCGTGCTCTTACTGAAACGAAAAAACTCACTTCTTACCGTTGCGGGATTTGTTGCCGTTTGTGCAGTATATGCGGCAATATTCCCCAGAGTGAACGCCTCAGCTTTCACCAGTGTATTTCTTGAGCTGTCATCAGGTACGCTTCTTTTTGCGGCGGTATTCTTCCTGACGGATTACGCTTCCGTTCCTGACGGTGCGGTTGCAAAGCTCATATGCGGCGGAATATGCGGATTTTTCTGTATGATGATGCGTACGATGGGCACTTATGAAGAAACCGTATGCTTTGCGGTGCTTCTCGCCAACGGTTTTACTCCCGTTATCAATTCGGGAATCGGTGCAATCAGAAACCGATTCGGTAAGAAGGAGGCGGCGAAATGAACAAATCTCCTTCCTTCAAAGATATATTCCTGAGAAACGCAGTTGTTTTTAACCCTGTGCTTGTTCAGCTTGCAGGTCTTTGCCCCGTTGTTGCGGCATCAACAAACCTCAAAAGTGCGGCAATTCTTTCGGCGGTTGCTTTTGCTGAGCTTGTTGCGGTCAGTGTTATTGCAAGTGCGCTGCTGAAAAAACTGCCCCGTTGGGTAAGAGTACCCCTTTACTTCGTAATCGGTCTTGTGCTTATCTGCCCTGCGTTGTGGTATGTTGAAACGCAGACTCTGACCGTTCTTACAATGAGTATGAAAATATTCATTCCCCTTATAGCCATAAATTCCGTTGTTGCGGTTCACTGTGAGCAGTTTGCGGTGAAAAACGATGTAAAAACCGCATTTTTCAGTTCGGCGGCGGCAGGTATCGGCGCATCGGTTGTCTTTATTGCGGCAGGTGCTCTGAGAGAAATTATCGGCTCATCATCAATCGGCGGAGTAGCACTTAACCTTCCCGTTGCATTCAAGGGCATGACGCTGCCGTTCGGCTGCCTTGTTCTGTTGGGATTTATGTCCGCGGCACTGAAAACCTTTATCGGCAAAAAATATCCGGAATATTCTGCGGTGAATTCTTCGGTGGCGGCAAAGCCTGCGGATGAAGCACCCGAAAAAGAGGGTGTTCCTGTACAGGAGCCTGAAGAAATTTTTCAGCCGATTGAAGAAAAAATCCCCGATCCCGTACCCGTGGAAGATATAAAAGTCAGAACCGAAGAAGAAATAGAAGAATTTTTCAAATCCCTGGGTCTTGATTTTGACGAAAAGGGGGATGAGGAATGAAGGCTTTGACAGAACTTTTAATTGTTGCGTTTTACACCGTGTTTGTTCAGAACCTTGTGCTGAGTTCGGGTCTGGGAATAAGTGAAGCCATAAGGGTTTCTGCAAAACCGGGTACTTTCGGCAGAATTGCTGTTATGATTTCGGGTTTTTCCGTCGTAACGGGAACACTGTGCGGTCTTATCGATATGATTCCCGCAGTGTCGGGCATAAGTTTTGCAATGCGCGGACTTATTTACGGCGGAGTGCTTGCGGCGG
Organism: Acutalibacteraceae bacterium; assembly: GCA_045533455.1. Taxonomy (GTDB): domain Bacteria; phylum Bacillota; class Clostridia; order Oscillospirales; family Acutalibacteraceae; genus CAG-177. The sequence continues at coordinate 10,618 of JAZSHU010000076.1, forward strand.
TTTTTGCACTTGTTGCAATAATTGCAAAATTCATATTCGGAGCTTCGGATAAATTTCTGAGCACTCTGGGTATCGCGGCACTGAATACTCTTGTTTTTGCAGTTCCCCATATCAACAACCACGCTGCATACTCCCTTGCCGGCAGCATCGGTTCGGGTATCGGCGCAGGTGCGGCGTTTGTGCTTGCGGCACTTCTGATTAACAAGGGTTCACAGCTTCTGAAAGAAAATGAGGATATCCCCGAGGTGTTCAGAGGCACTCCTGCGATGCTGTTTTATGTTGCCATGATTTCACTTGCGTTTGCAGGATTTTCGGATACAAATATTTTCGGTTAAGGTGCGGTTTTATGCCTAAAATAGGAAAGATAGAAAAAACACTCAAACCCTCTCAGCGCAAGAGCATAACGGATTTTTCAGACCGTTTCGGCGAAGGTCCCAGCTATGAAGAGAGAGTAAGGAGTAAAAAAATTGTTTCGGGTGTGCTTATCACGGCAGGCCTGCTTGCCCTTATGGGCACGGGTTATTTTGTGACCGATGTACTTATCGGTATCACGGAATTGCCCTATATTCCGATGTGAGGAAATAAAGAATGGATTTTATACCCTATAATTCAAGACTCAGTTATCACAAGAGCCCTTTCGGTGCGGTCCGTGAAGGCGAAAAGGTAACTTTCAGAATAGTTTTACCCAGAAGCATATGCTGCATCGGAGCAAGCCTTGTTATTAATCCCGATGAAGGCAAGCCCGATGTATACCCCATGACATGGGAGCGTATGGAGGGCAGGGACGAGGAATGGTGGAGTGTCAGCTTTACCCCCGAAAAGCAGGGTCTTTATTGGTATCATTTTGCTGTTGCACAAAAAAGCGGAGGCAATGTGATAACAAGATTTGACGGCTCAACGGGCAGGATTTCTCCCGACGGCAAAAGCTTTCAGCTTACGGTTTATTCAAAGGATTTCACAACTCCCGACTGGATAAAAGGCTCGGTTATATATCAGATTTTTCCCGACCGTTTCCGTAATTCGGGAGAGGGGAAAGACGGAATACCCTCAGACAGAGTTATGCGCTCCGATTGGGGCGAAGAGCCTATGTGGCAGCCTGACGGTGACGGAAAAATCACAAAATACGATTTCTTCGGCGGCGATTTGAAGGGGATAGAGCAGAAGCTCGGTTACCTTGAATCTCTCGGAGTAGGTTGCATATACCTCAATCCGATTTTTGAGGCACAGTCCAATCACCGTTATGACACTGCAAATTATGAGAAAATCGATTCTGTATTGGGCACCGAAAAAGATTTTGAAAATCTTTGCCGTGAAGCAGAAAAGAGAAATATAAAAATCGTTCTGGACGGTGTTTTCAGCCATACGGGATCAGACAGCATTTATTTCAACAAAGAAAAAAGATACGGTGAAGGCGGAGCTTACAACAGTAAGGAATCCCCCTATGCCGATTGGTATAAATTTGAAGAATTTCCCGATAAATATGCCTGCTGGTGGGGTGTTGACATTCTTCCTGAAGTTGATGAGGAGGATGACGGCTACATTGAGTATATTGCAGGCAAAAACGGTATTCTCCGCAAATGGCTCAGAGCCGGTGCTTCGGGCTGGCGTCTTGATGTTGCGGATGAACTTCCCGATAAATTTCTTGATGCACTCCGCAGTGCGGTCAAGGATGAAAAAGCGGATGCCTACATTCTCGGCGAGGTGTGGGAGGATGCATCCAACAAAATCAGTTACAGTCAGCGACGCCGTTATCTGCAGGGCGCACAGCTTGATTCGGTTATGAATTATCCTTTTGCGGATGCGCTTATCGGTTTTGCAATCAGCGGTATTGCGGAAGGCTTTAATAACCGTGTTTCCGAGATATGCGAAAATTATCCTAAGCCCGCTGTTGATTGTCTTATGAATCATATAGGCACTCACGACACCTGCCGTGTGCTCAACAGGCTTGCGACTATGGGACATTACGAAAGCAGTCATCTTGAGAGATACAAAGGCGGTCTTGACGGCAATCAGAGGGAATGGGGCAAGACCCTGCTGAAACTTATTTCTTCAATGCAGTTTACCCTGCCCGGTGTACCCTGTGTTTATTACGGCGACGAAGCAGGCACAGACGGCGGCGAAGACCCCTTCAACAGAGGGTGCTACCCCTGGGGTAAAGAGGATGAGGAGATTATTGAGCATTACCGTTTTCTGGGCAGGCTCAGAAAAGAGCACAGTGTATTCAAGGACGGAGAATTTATTCCCGTTTCCGATGCACTGGGCTGTGTTGCCTACGAAAGAAGAAACGGCAGTGAAGGAATATTGACCGTTGCAAACCGCAACAACCATCCAATAGTTTATGTTTTGCCCGAGGAGGGCTATGTTTCCCTGACGGGTGAAACCGTTAAGGGCAGAGAACTTTATCTTGAAAAAGAAACTGCGGCAATTCTGGTGAGAAAATATGGCTAAAAAACCGAGAAATGTAAAATTCAGAACGGTCAGACAAAGCAACGATGCGGAAACGAAAAGATTTGCCGCCGTGCTTGTGGGATGCGTTGTGCTTATACTTGCGGTTTCAGTGCTGTTCATACTCAATAAACACGATTTCGATTTGAAAAGTGCGTTGGGCGGAGATGCGGAAACTGAAACAGTGCTTGAAGAAACACAGAGTGTTCAGACGGATATTGAGGCTGACAGAACCTATCTTTTCTGGAGTGAGGACAGCTCAACAGGTGAACTCCGTTTTGCCTGGACTGTTAATTTCAGACTTCCCAGAAGAACGGTATCAATATGCACGCTTGACCTTGATACAAGAATTGAAACGGGCGGCGAAAGTATAAGCATCCGCAAAGCCAACCGGACCGCAAGTCTGAAAGAAATTGTGTGGGGCATAGAAAAGCTCTACGACATAAAGATTGACGGATATATCGGCTCCGATGACGAAAGCTTCAAATCAATGGTAAATTATTTTGGCGGATTTGATGTGACCGTGCCCGAACAGATAGAATATAAAAGCGGCGATTTATCGGTTATTCTCGTGAAGGGTAAGCAGAATCTTAAAGGCGATTCGCTTTTCAGATATATGCGTTACCTGTGCACTCAGGGTGAACGTGGCAGAAAGCTTATGGCTTCCGCATTGGGAGAGATACTCGACGGTGTGTTCAAGCCTTCAAATACCAACCGCTGTTCAACCATTTTTTCGAGAATTTCAAACACATTGGAAACTGACCTTACAATAGTTGATTTTTCATCGTCCGAAAAGGGGATAAAGGTGATTACGGAAAACGGTTTTGCCTCCAAACGTACACTTGAAACTCCCGACGATGCTGACTGAGGAATGCACTTATGAAAAAAATATTTTCCGTTCTGGCAGTTGCGCTGTGCGTGATTGTTGGATTTACGGTTTTCCGCGACTATATCGAAGATATGGGCAGTGCACTGATTTTCAGACTTGAAGAAAGTAAGCCGCCTGTTGAACTGACGGATGTGGGAAGTCCGTATAAGTTTTATTACAACCGTCTTGACGATGCGGAAAAGCGTGCATATAACGCTATTCTTTCAGAGATATATTCAATGCCCGAAAGCATTGATGTGCCGAGAATTGATACAATGCAGCTTGACGATGTTTTTTCGGCACTGCTCAGCGATAACCCCGATTTGTTTTTCGTGGGCAGAAGCTGTACGCTGATAACAAATGTTTTCGGTACAAATTGTTTGATAGAATACTGCATAGAAAAGGATGAATACGAAAAGCTTAAAGCAGAGCTTGACGGCGTTTGCGATAAAGTAATTTCATCCCTTACAAATCCTGAAGATAAATGGCAGACGGAACTTGAAATTCACGATTATATAGTTGATAACTGTGAATACCGTATGACCAGAGGTGATTACCTTTGTTCGTCGGCATACGGCGCGCTTGTTGATAATGCGGCGGCGTGCGAGGGATATTCCAGAGCCGCAAAGCTTCTGCTTGACAAGGCCGGAATCGAAAGCACTGTACTCAGCGGAAATTCCACCGCAGCAAACGGCAATACGGGTGCCCATATGTGGAATGCGGTGAAGCTTGACGGCGAATATTATTACCTTGATTGCACTTGGGATGACCCCGTAAGCGACGACGGAAAGCCCGTCAAGATATACTCTTACTTTAACATAAATAACGAAACTATTTCGGCTACGCACTCTGATTTCTCCTACGATTTCAATTGCACCGCAACGGCGGAAAATTACTATATAAAAACCGGCAGACACTTTGAAACATACAGCCGCAGCGACGAAAAAAAGCTTGCTTCGGTGATTGCTTCTGAACTTAATTCGGGAGGCACCTTTGTTGAGGTGCGTTTCGGCTCCGAAAAGACGTATAATGCCGCAATCAATGAGCTCATAAAGAAGGGCAGAATATATAACGTGCTGTCAGAAACGGCAAAGCTGACAGAGTCGGATATATCGGTGAAGTCACTCAGCTACTACAATGACCCGTCATTGCTTACGCTGACGGTTATGCCTGAGAAGAACTGAAAGGAAAATGCAATATGGATAAGCAGAGAATAGAAGCGGCGGTAAGAGAAATTCTTATTGCCATCGGTGAAGACCCTGACAGAGAAGGTCTTGTTGAAACTCCGTCAAGAGTTGCAAGAATGTATGAAGAGATTTTTTCGGGTCTTGCGGATGACCCTACAAGGCATCTGAAACTTTTCAACGAAAGCGGCAACGAGGAAATGGTTGTTGTTCGTGATATTCCGCTTTATTCGATGTGTGAGCATCATCTTATCCCCTTTATGGGCAAGGCTCATATTGCATATATTCCTTCCGAGGGTAAGGTTATCGGTCTTTCAAAGCTTGCGAGAATTGTGGAATCTTTTGCAAAAAGACCTCAGCTTCAGGAAAGACTTACGGCTCAGATCGCGGATTTTCTTGATGAAAATCTCAATCCTCAGGGTGTTGCGGTTGTGATTGAGGCAGAGCATCTTTGTATGACCATGAGAGGTGCAAGAGCTTCGGGTGCAAAAACAAGAACATCCGCGCTCAGAGGTACAATGAGAAGTAATGCAAAAACAAGGGCGGAGGCAATTTCACTTCTTACGGGAGGTGTATGATATGTTCAGAGCCCGTGATTTTGAATTTCCTCTGGGTAAGCGCACATATGTTATGGGAATTCTTAACTATACACCCGATTCCTTTTCCGACGGCGGACTTTACAATACTCCGCAGAAAGCGCTTGAACACGCCTTGCTTATGCAGGAGCAGGGTGCGGATATCATAGATGTGGGAGCAAATTCAACAAGACCCGGTGCGGTTATTCTGACTGCCGAGGAAGAAAAAGAAAGAATTGCCCCCGTGCTTGAAACTCTGTGCAAAAGGCTTGATGTTGCGGTTTCGGCAGATACATTCTACCCCTTGTGTGCCGAAACGGCACTTGAAGCGGGCGTTTCGATAATCAATGATGTAAGCGGAGTTTTCAACCCCGAAATAGCTTCTCTCTGCAAAAAGTACGGTGCTGCATATTCGGTTATGCATAATCCCTGCGGCTCGGCACAGACATCTGAATATCCTCACGGTGTTGTTAACGATGTCAGGCAGTTTTTTCTTGATTCGCTGACTCTTGCAGCACAGAGCGGGCTTGATAAATCCCGTATTTGTCTTGATCCGGGTTTCGGATTCGGGAAAAAATATGAGGATAATATTGAACTTCTGCGTGAAATGCAATGGCTCAAATTCAGAGGTGTGGCACTTCTTGCTGCAGGTTCAAGAAAAAGATTCATCGGCACCGCAAGCGGTGAGGAAAACAGTGCGGAAAGAGATTGGGGCACCGTGGCGGCACATACTGCCGCAATTTCAGGCGGTGCGGATATAATTCGTGTCCACAATGTTTCAGCTGCCGTTCAGGGAGCAAGAGTTGCGGATGCCGTTTACAGAGGTAAAACCAATGGATAAAATTTTAGTCAGAAATTTAAAAATATTTGCATACCACGGTGTCAATCCCGAGGAAAAAGAGGATGGACAGAATTTTGTGCTGGATATTGATGCTTATGTTGATATTTCGGTGCCCTGTCTTACGGATAATGTTGATGATACGGTGAGTTATGCGAAAATCATAAAAGAAACGGTTAAGATATTCACTTGCCGTAAGGATGACCTGCTTGAAAGAGCGGCACAGAGAGTTGCAGACGGGCTTTTTGAAAGCTTTGATAAAATCCGCAAACTCCGTATTCTGCTCAAAAAGCCCGAGGCTCCCATCAAAGCGGATTTTGAATACGTAGCTGTTGAAATTTTCAGAGAGAGGGATAACGTATGAGCGAGGCGGTCATTGCCCTGGGAACAAATGTGGGCAACAGAGTTGAAAACATAAATCAGGCAATCAGAGCCATCGCAAAGCTTTCGGGCGTGAAAATCATAAAGGCCTCGTCGGTTTATGAAACGGAGCCCGTTGATTGCGAAAGCGATGCAAAATTCCTTAACGCGGAAATACTTGTTGAGACAAGCGTTTCACCTGCAGTGCTTCTGGGCGAATGTCTGGGCATCGAGGCGGCAATGGGAAGAATCCGAACAAAAAAGAATGAGCCCCGTATAATTGATCTTGACCTTATTCTTTACGAAGGCTTCAAATCGGAAAGCTATGAGCTTACGGTGCCTCATCCCCGTGCGCTTGAAAGAGCTTTTGTACTTACTCCTCTTATGGACCTTTACCCCTCGGGCAGAGCGCCCGGTATGTTTTTCGGTCCCCGTCTGCGTGAATTGGGCAGCGATGGCATAAGAAAAACGGAATATGAAATCATTATTCCGATTTATTGAGAGGTGCTGAAATGTCGGGCGGAATATGTGAAAACTGTGCTCACTTCGATTACAATGAAGAATATGAGTGCTACGAATGTCTTGTAAACCTTGATGAAGATGAACTTTACCGCTTTATGCAGGGCGGAGAATTTGAATGCCCCTATTTTAATCCCTACGATGAATATAAGGTTGTCAGAAAACAGAACTAAGGAGAATTTCAATGAGCAATAAAAAGCAGACGAATAAACCCGTGACAAAAGAAAAAAAGTCACCCAAAGGCGTGATTATTGCGGCAGTTGCACTGTTGATTGCGGCGGCAATAATCGTTGCGGTTGTCCTTATAAGGAAAGACAGCGGTACGCAGAATCCCTCGGACACGGAGATTGAAACTCTCGCAAACGACGGCGGACAGTATACTTATGCAAAATATAAAGGATCAAGCCTGCCTGTGGAGTTTGTTGAAATTCTGAACAAAGCTGAGGCAGACAGTGCTGCAGCTTGCAAAAATCAGGGAGTTGTGCTTGAAATCGGCGACAGAGAAATTTCTGTTCCCGAGTTTGTGATGTACTACTATGACGAGTATTCATACAAGGTGCAGTCTGCTCAGTATTCCATACAGCAAACAGGTGCAAACAGAACAGGGTTTGAACTTGATTCTTTGCCTTCTGAACAGGGCTCCATTAACAAAGGTGAAACCTGGGAAGAAACCTTTGTTGAGGATGCTGTTACCAAAATGAAGGAAGTTTATATGCTTTTTGACCTTGCACTTAAAGAAGGTACAAAGCTTGATGTTATCACCATAGGCGGGCTCATCCAGAATTTTGATATGATAGAAAGCGATGCCCAAGGAAAGGGCACTACAGCAGATGAATCACTTTCTGATTTCTACGGTGAAGGTATGACAGCTGCTATGTATTTTGCAAGAGATATTATGATGTACTACGCAAATGCATATGAAACCGAAAAACTGGCGAAAATGAGCGAAAGCTATACCGAAAAGCAGCTTAATGAAGTGATTGAACACGATAAGCATGATTATACTGTTTTCCTTGGCAGAGTGTATCTGATTGAAGGCGAATATAATGAGGCGGAGGCTGCTGCGGTAACCAACGAAGAGGAATTTCTGGCTTATGCAATAAAGAACTATCCCTTTGAAGGCTACGATGCCGAAAGCATGACGAAGTGTGTATACACCACAAGAGAAACAATTTCGGGTGTTTACGGCGAAGAAGTAGGAAACTGGATATTCAATGATGCCCGTAAAGCGGGCGATATTGCCGTTGTCAAGGGTGCGCTTTTCAACTACCTTTGCTATATTGAACAGCCTCCCCATCTTGCAACCAGCCGTAATATCATAACCTGCCTGCGGGAGTATTCCGAAACAATGAGTCAGGAAGAAAAAGAAAATTTATATAACGAAATTTTCGGAAAATATGATGAATGGAAGAAAAATGACGGCACACAGCAGGGCTTCCTCGATATGAGTATGGCTCTGGGCGGTATGGGTGAAACCACCGTCAGAGCCGAGGAATACTATTATAAGATAAGCGATTGGATTTTTGACCCCGTAAGAAGACCCGGCGACCATGAAATAATCGATACGGAAGCAGGCTGTGTTGCTGTTTACTATGTGGGTAATAATGAGGAAGATTTCGACTGGAAATATTATGCCGCAAGTGACAGAAGCTCACTTGAATTGAAAGATTACCATGAGAATCTCAAAGCTTCAGATTATAAAGATAAAAGAGATGCTCAGGCGGTGAAGAATGCCTGCAAGGCTGCAGATGTCTTCATTCAGAGAAAAATCGATAAACTCAAAGCGGAAACAACAACTCAGGCGTCATAAACAACCGGACAAGAAAAAGCGGATTGCATTGATTTGCAATCCGCTTTATATATAATGTATATTCATATATACGACACGCAACAGAAAAAACATATTTTTTAATATTGTTTTTCAAGAAAAAACATACTTACAAAACAGCCAAAACCTATATATATCAACGGTTTCAGACTTCAAAGCACTGCGAAACACACGGCATAGTTGACAAGAGAGGTAAAAAAGATTGAAAAAAGGTGTTGACAAATGGGAGGAGATTTGGTAATATAGTCGAGCACTCGCAAGTGAGCGGGGAGCAACGCACCTTGAAAATTAAACAACGATTGAT
>JAZSHU010000024.1:0-2180 GCA_045533455.1 Acutalibacteraceae bacterium
AGCGACAGATTTTCAAAAGGTTTCCGCTGCATCTTTCATCTGGGAATATAATGCGGAAGAGGACAGCACCGTCAAATCGCCCGTTCTTGCGGCATTCGAAGGCGGAAAGCTGTTTGCGGGAGTCGAGTTGTATGAGTTCAAGACCAATTACTGTGGAAATTTTCTTGATTCTGTTATTGTAAGCGGTGTATGCAGTTTACCCGAATACCGCAGAATGGGCGGTATTCGTGAAATTATGAAAAAGGTCGGCGAAACAGCAATCGAAAACGACTGGACTTTGGGTTTTCTGCATCCGTTTTCAATCGCATACTATGAAAAATTCGGATATGCAAATCTCAACCGTATGTTTTCAATAAAAGTTCCTTTTGAAAATTTTAAACATATTCCGCGTAATACGGACTTTATTCTTTATACGGGTGAGCAGTTTGAGGAACTCAGCGAGCTTCACGCAAAGTGTGCCCTCAGAGAAAATCTGATGACTCTCCGTGAGGAGAAAAAGCATTTCTGCGACAAGCCTCTTGAAGAGGCGGATTATACCTATTTCAGGCGTGATAAAAACGGCGTTGCAGACGGTTATGTGCGTTTCACGGTCAGAAGACCCGATGAGGTTAATGTTGAGGAGCTTTTTGCCCTGACTCCCGAAGCTGTTTACGGTCTTATCGGTTTTCTTCGCAACTATGACGGAATAGCTAAAAACCTCAGGGTAAGAAAGCAGTATCAGGGCAGTGACTTTGCTTGTATGGCAGACCGTATTGACGGCGTAAGCTATGATTATGACGGCGGTGTCGCTGCCAGAATTTATAACCTGAAAAAGCTGCTTGAAAACAACAAATATCCCGAAGAATACGGAAAATTCCGCATTCTGAGCATTGATGAATTCGAGCAGAACAAAGGAATTTTCGAGGTTGAATATCAAAGCGGAAAAGGTGTTGTTACACACAATTCCGAAGGTGAATATGATATTTCTCTCACAGCACCTGCCGCCGCAAGGCTTTTGCTTGCAGGCGAAGGTCATACCGCACAGACCGCAATTTACATAGACGGAGTCGAAATCAAGGGCAATGCAGATGACTTTTTCAGAGCATTCCCCTTCCGTCAGACAAGATTCTGTGACAGCTCATGGTCAATTTAGGGTGAATTTATATGAAAAAAATTATAAGTATTATTTTAGCGACAACAATCCTGCTTTCGCTCTTTACGTTTTCTGTTTCTGCAACAGAAAACGGTTTTGAGGTTGCTGAAGCGGTTATCGTAACATCCAAAAATGCAAGCATCACCGATAAATATGCCGCAGAACGCCTTAAATATTATCTTGATGAGATTACAGGCGGAGATATTGAAATTGTTACCGAAAACGAAAACGCAGAATACAAAATTTTTGTCGGAACAACTCCCGAAACTTCATCTTTGGCTGACGGAAGCTACACGATAACTTCAACTGAAAATGAGCTTGCAATCAGCGGTTCGGGCAACAAGGGTGCAATCAACGGCATTTACAGATTTCTCGAAGAATTCTGCGGCTGTCATTGGTACGAATCGGAGGTTATTGTTGTTTCCGAAAACGAAAATCTGACTGTTCACGGCGGCATAGACATTGAATACATGCCGTTTTTTGAGTATACCGAAACGGACACGATGAGTTCAAGAGACACCGAATTTTCGCTTGCAAACGGTCTGACGGGCGGAATTTATAAAGACCTGTCACCCGAGCAGGGCGGTGCCGTTGAATACATAGGCGGTTCAAGCCATACGCTTGTCAACCAGTACTGCAAGCCGTCTGTTTATTTTGAAAGTCACCCCGAATATTTCGCTCTGGTTGACGGTCAGAGAACGGGTACTCAGCTTTGTCTGACAAATGAAGATGTCAAGGATGTTGTAACATCGGAAGTTCTTGCGCTTCTTGAAGAAAAGCATAATCCCGATGCTGCCGTTCAGATTCTTTCAATTACGCAGGCAGATAACGGATATTACTGCCAATGCGAAAACTGTAAAGCTCTTGACGAAGCAAACGGCTCTCAGGCGGGCACGATGATAACTTTTGCAAACGAAATTGCAAAGCGTATCAAAGCTGACGGCAAATATGATAATCTTGCAATCGACACCTTTGCCTATCAATATACACGCAAGGCACCCACGGCTGTTGTACCCTGTGAGGATGTTATTGTTCGCTTGTGTTCAAT
>JAZSHU010000013.1:0-66522 GCA_045533455.1 Acutalibacteraceae bacterium
CCCCACCAAGGCTCCCACAAAGGCACCCACAGCTGCCCCCACCAAGCAGCCCAACAATAATGCGGGTGATTACAAAACAACAATCAAAGTTGAAATTCCTTCATATAACAAGCCTACCGTCGGTTACGTTGCTCCCATGGGCACAACCCTTCCCAAAACAAAGCTTGCGAAAGCCGGTTGGCTCAAGACATACGGCGACAACAAGGACCATTTTGTTTTCACAGACAGTGCGTTAACAAGTGACGGCGGTATTGTTGCAGTCGGTGCATCTGTTGCGATTGACAGCGTTTCAGGTAAGTCAACATCATACAGTGCAGTTGTTGCCAAATATACCAAGGACGGCAAGATGGCATGGCACGACGTTATCGGAGCAGATAAGCTCTGCCAGCTTGAAAGAGTTGCTGTTCTCAAGGATGGCAGCATCGTTGCAGTCGGCTACACAAGTGCTACCAATGTTGACGGTATGAGTGCGGCAGACCTCAAGGGTCCCGGCTCCGTAGAAGGTCTCATCATCAAGTATACCGCTTCAGGCAACAAGGCATATACCAAGATTTTCGGCGGTTCAGGTGCGGATATGATTTACGGCATTGCCGCAACATCTGACGGCGGTTTCGTTATCGGCGGCAAGTCAGACTCGATTGACTATGACCTCAAGGATATCGGTACAGAAAGAAACAAGGCATTCACAGTCAAGATGGATGCAAACGGCAACAAGAAATGGACAAAGGCTCTTTCGTCATATTATCATGCCGCGGTCAAGAATATTTCGGTTGCTCCCGACGGTTCAATTTATTCCGTTATCGAGCTTATGGGTGATGACGCCGATTTTGCAGGTCTCGAAGGCGTACAGAAGGGTCTTGAAACAACCGTACTCCTCAAGCAGGATGCAAACGGCAATATGCTCTGGAAGAACAGCTATTACGGCAGCGGCAGAACCCAGCTCGGTTCGGTTATCGCAACATCTGACGGCTGCATTATCGCAGGTCAGTATGCAGGCGGCACCAAGGGCAACTCCGGTACCTTCAAGGATATCTATAACGGCGGTAATCAGGGTACATTTGACGGCGTTGTTATCAAGGTTGATGCCAACGGCAAGCAGAAGTGGCTCAAGCCTCTCATTGGTTTCCAGAACGATTTCATTACAGATATAACTCCCGTACCCGGCGGCTATGCACTTTCGGGCTACACAAATTCAACCAACAGAGATTTCGCAATCAAGAATAACGGCGAGGTTGATGCGTTCATCTATATCATCACTGCATACGGTGACCTTCAGACCGTATCTTCCTTCGGCGGCAGCGGCGCAGACTATGCGAGATCCCTCTGCTCAAACGGCAAGACAATCTATACCTGCGGATTCACGCAGTCCGCTGACGGCACTTTCCTCAATTCCGAGGTCAAGGGTGCTGACGGCAGGGGCGCGGCTCTGCTTTACCAGTTCAATCTGGAAACAACCTGATAAATCTAAAGAAATATTTAAGGGGCGTACCGAGGTATGCCCCTTAATTTTCAGGATATGAATATGGATAAGATTAAAAAATTTTGTAAAAGTGAACCCGTATTACTGATTTCATTTGTATTGGCGGCGGTATCTGCATTTATCGTCACGCCGGACTCAAGCTATCTCGGGTATATTGATTTTCGTACGCTTGCTCTTCTTTTTTGTCTGATGACGGTTATGGCGGGACTCGGCAGACTCGGAGTTTTCCGTATTTTTGCAATGAAAATGCTCAAGGGAGTCGGCTCTGTCAGAGCGCTGACGCTGATTTTGAGTATGCTCTGCTTCTTTTCCGCGATGCTCATCACAAACGATGTTGCGCTGATAACCTTCGTTCCGTTTACGGTAGAGGCTCTGAAAATTTCAGGCAAAAAAGAAAAGCTGATACCGATAGTTGTGCTTGAAACGGTTGCTGCAAATCTCGGCAGTATGCTCACTCCGATAGGCAATCCGCAGAATCTGTATCTGTTTTCGGCTTTCGAAATGAGTATGGGCGAATTTGTTTCGGCGGTTTTGCCTTATACGGTTTTATCGCTGATTCTTGTTGCGGCATTTTCGCTGCTTTCGGGTAAAGAAAAAACAGAGTGCCCCGCCGCGAATACGGGTGAAAAGCTTCCCGTCGGCAAAGCAACGGTCTATGCGGTGCTTTTCGTGATTTCTCTACTCACCGTTTTCAAGGTCATTCCTTATCCCGTAACCCTTGCAGTTACCGTTGCGGCTGTGCTGATTTCTGACAGAAAAACCTTGCTCGGCGTGGATTACAGTCTGCTTCTGACCTTTGTTTTTCTTTTCATTTTTATCGGCAATCTCGGAAACATTCCTCCCGTCAGCGAATTTCTCAAAAAAATCGTTGTCGGAAACGAGGTGATTGCGGGCGTTGCGGCAAGTCAGGTGTTTTCCAATGTGCCCGCGGCGCTTCTGCTTTCGGGCTTCACGGATAATGCGAAGGATTTGCTTATCGGAGTCAATCTCGGCGGTCTGGGTACGCTGATAGCATCAATGGCAAGTCTCATTTCGTTCAAGCTTGCCATTAAGGAAAACGTAAAGTCGGGCAAGTATCTGCTTTCGTTTACGGTTGTGAACGTAATTTTCCTCGCCGCAAACATAATTCTTTGGATTATTATAAGATAAAAAATCAAGGACTGTCTTTGCTGACAGTCCTTGTTGTTTATTTTTCACTTACGGTGCGGAGAACTTCCTGCTTGAAGTCGCCGAAAATCTTGTATTTCTTTGAGAAAATGATGAGCGAAATGATTATCATAACGGGCGGAACAATGAACATAAGGAACGAAATCGCGCTCTTTGCGGTTTCGGTCTGAACAACCGCCTGACCGTCATAACCCGTTACGCTGAATGCGGCATACATAATGATTGCCTGAAGAGTATATGCCATCTTCTGAAGGAAGCCCTTCATCGAGAAGGTAAGGCTCTGATTGCGTTTGCCCGTCTTGAATTCGCCGTAGTCAACGCAGTCAGCAAGCATAACCGTCTGATTGACGAACATACTGCCCGTACCGAGTGACGTGAGAATATAGAATAAGCCGAGCACCGTGACGTTGCCGCTGAAGCAATAGCCCATAAATGCCATGCCGATGTAGCCCGCCGCCGCCATACCGAGCGAGAGCTTGTAAATTGAACGGTTATTCATAAACTTCGAGCAAACGGGAACAACGAGAATCGCAAGCACCGAGCCGACAGTACCCATCAGATTGAATTTTGACTGGAGGGTGAGGTCGCCGAGAACGGATGCGAAATAATAACTGCTGATGCCCGACGTCATATAGAAGCCTGCGTTTGAAATCATTGCGAACAGCATAAAGATAAGGAGCTGATCGTTGCTTTTTATAACGTTGATTGCCGCCTTGAAAGAGAACTTCTCGGGATTGGCAACAACGTTCTTTTCTTTTGTTGAGAGAACGCAGATAACCGCAAACACAACGAGACCGATGGAAGCAATGACCGACCATTTGCCGAAGCCTCTGCTGAGAGAATCGGAGCTCATCGCGTCAAGCTTGCTGCCTGCAACACCGCCGAAATATGCAACCGCAATGGGAGTGAAGATGGAGATGATGCCCTGACCGAGACCCGAAAAGGCTCTCGCGATGGTGGAAACGAGGTTTCTGTCCTTTTCTTCGGTTGCGAAGGAGGGGACCATTGACCAGAAGGGGATATCCGCAAGGGTATTTGTCATTCCCCAGAAAACATAGAGAATCGCGGCATAGACATAAAGACCGATTGAACCTGCGGAAAAGCCGGGGTTGTTGAAAAGCAGGCAAAGAACAATCGCGTTGAGCAGAGTGCCGATGAGAATCCAGGGACGGTATCTGCCCATTTTCGTTTTTGTTTTGTCAACCAGCATACCCATCATCGGGTCGTTGATTCCGTCCCAGATTCTTGCAAGGGGAGCGAGAATCAGAAGAAAAACGGGGCTGATGCCGAGAGCATTTGTGAGATAAATCGAGAGGTATGAATAGAACATACCGTAGCTCAGGTCGAGACCGACGGCACCCACGCCGTAGCCGAGCTTTCTGCCGAGGGAAATCTTGTTCATAAAAGTCTCCTTTCGGGATGTTGATACATTAAATATAATACTGTATCTGCCCTGATTAATCAAGGAGTATTTGAAAAAGATTATTCTTTTGAAACGCTGACAACACCGATAACGGTTGAATCCGCGCCCTCGTAAAGTGCGGTGTAAATAACCTCAGCCCTGTCACCGACCTGCCAATCGCTTGCATTGTCAACGCGTATCGCAACGGATTTTCTTCCGAGCCACGTGCCGTTGATATGGATAACTTCGCCGTCATCGGGTTTGATAACGATGACGTTATCCTTTACGGAAGCGACCTCGCCGACGAAGGTTTTGTATTTATTCTCGAAGGTAACGGATTCCTCGGGCAGAATATCCCTCTCAATCCAGGAATCGAATGTCTGTGCCTTGGGGATATATTCTTTTTTAACCTCAACAGCAATGTTGATTCCGTATGCCGTATCATCATCCTCGTACTCTTTCGGATGTGTTTTTTCAATCAGTACCCATACGTCGCTTCCCGAGGAATAAATACCCATCATTTTGTAGGTGAAGCGGTCATTTGACTCCGTCGAGTTAATCATAATGAGTATGTTTTCCTCGAAAAACTCCTCGTCATATTCGTTGAGCATAGTGTATTCGGCATATGCCGTACCTTTGAGAGTCATTTCTTTATAATCCTCAAGCTCCTCGATGCTCTTTATACAGCGTGTCGGCAGATGACGAATACTGCTGTAATAGAGCTTGTGGCTGTTCGATGCCCCCGCATAAACAGCAACATCATCATAGCCGTCGGGAATCACGTATTTTTCCATTTTCGCCTCGGAATAGGGGATGCTTCCCGATTGAATGCCGACAAATTCGTTGTTGACGGTCACGCTTTCGGGTTCATCGGGAAACGGATTTGTTACGTTTGGGATGACGGCTTCGCCTATCGAGAAGCCAGCATATGCGGTGAGCACTCTTGAGAGAGCCATGTCCTGATAAATATCAAGCTCATAGGTTGCGGTTACTCTGTAATTACCCGACCTTGAAAGGTCAAAATTGCCTATGTGATAGACCATTTCCTTTTTGCCGTCAGGTTTGAGCACATAAAGAGGCAGGTTGAAATAGTTATCCGTATCGGGCTTGAGACAGCTTTCCCATTTGCCGTTTTCGTAGTAAAGCACGTCAAACGGTTCACCGAATAAAACGGTGTTTTCAAGATTGTTTGACCACTCTACCGTAACCGTCGGGTCATCTCCGTCAAGGATGAGGTCGGTGACCGTCATTCTGACACCCTCGTGAGAAGCGCCGCTTTCCGTCGCAACAAAGGTTTTTGAGGGAGTTTTATCCTTAGGATTTTCACGGGTTGTCATAAAAAGGATGGCGACAAGGATGCACATCAGTATGGCGGTGACTATTCCGAAAACCGCAGGTTTTTTGTATTTCAAAGCATTCTTTACGCGTTGCTTTATGCTTATTTCACCGAATGCAAGGGGATATGCGGCAATTTTTCTGCGACTGACTCCGCATTCAAGAATAGCGGTTGCATATTCCTTGCGTTTTTCAATTTCCATATCGCGGATAACTTTTTCGTCGCAGGCAAGTTCGATATCCTTGCAGAAAAGGGTATAGGCAATCCACACAAGCGGATTGAACCAATGCACGCAGAGAATGAGAAATCCGAGCAGCTTTGTGATATGATCCAAACGTTTCAGATGGGCGTTTTCGTGAGCCTCAACGTATCGGAGAGTTTCTTCCGAAAGACCGTAGGGGATATAGATTTTCGGTTTTATGAAACCGAAAATAAATGGAGAATCAACATTTTCGCTCTGATAAATGTTGTCGCGGAGCAAAACCGCCGAGCTGATTTTGCTTTTTAATTTATAGGTGCTGATAACGGTATAAATCAGCAATGCCGCAAGTCCGATAATCCATAAAACAGAAGCAACGGTCAGAATGAGCAACAACGGATTTACGGTATCACAGTCAGGTGCGCAATATTCGGTGAATATTATACTGCCGTTCTGCATACCAAGCTCATACGAAACGGGATTGTTGCCGATATATTCCAGTATTTCCGCTCCGCCTATACTATCGGGAGTGTGGGAGTGTATAATTTCCTGCGGAATGATTTTTGCATTTGGAATAAGGCTGCGTGAATACTCGATTGAAAACGGGATAACAAGTCTGATTCCGACCATGGCCCAAAGAAGACCTCTGCACCATGTGGGAATTTCGCCATTGCGTGCAAACACCAGTCTGTATAACATAACGGCGAGAATCAGCCAGCTTGCGGTTATGCTGAGGTTGAGAAGTTCGTTGAAGAAACTGCCCATATTATTCACCTCCCGCAGAATCAATCATATCGCGGATTTGCGCAATCTCCTTTTCGCTGAGTTTCTTATGCTTTGTGAATGCGGCGATGAAGGAGGGAAGCGATCCCTCAAAGGTTTTTTCAACCAATTCATCGATTTCAGCAGCCTGCACCTCGTCTTTTGAAACAAGCGAGGTGACGGTTGAGTTTTCGTTTTTGACAACGCCTCTGTCCGAAAGGCGCTTGATGACGGTGTATGTGGTTGTTCTTGACCAGCCGAGTTTTTCTTTGCAGAGTGCGGCGAGCTTTGAGCTTGCAATCGGTTCGTTCTCCCAGAGAACGAGGCAGAAACGGTATTCGCTTTCAAAAATTTTTGGTGTCGACATAATCAAACCTCCTTGTCTAACGCGTTAGACAATTGTAGTCTAACACATTAGACAGAGTTTGTCAAAAAAAAATCCGCTGACCGAAGTCAGCGGGTGGAGTATGCGGTTATATCCTCCATTTTTAATATAATTCGAAGAAAAATTATTCCTCCATCTGTTTGCCGAGGAAGGATGCGGCAATTTGTGCGAGCTTTGTTTCGGTCTGCGTGGGGCAGGATCCGTTTTCGTGCATAAGCATAACCAATGCGCCCGAAACGTCACCGCCGCCTACAATCGGAAAAGCAACCGCGGCTTCCTTTTCAAGTCCCTCGACAGGCTTCATTCTTTCGCCGTCGATGACACAGACAAAGTTTTCGCGTTTTTCCATGATACTTTCGAGGCTGCGGCTGACTCTGCGGTCAAGCACCTCTTTTTTGCTCATACCCGCGGCGGCGATAACCGTGTCGCGGTCGGTGACAATAACGGGCAAACCGGTGCCCCTGAAAAGCACCTCGGCATACTGACCCGTGATTGATGACAGTTCGCCGATAGGCGAATATTTCTTGAAAATAACCTCACCGTCCGCATCCGTATAAATCTCCAACGGGTCGCCTTCGCGGATACGCATTGTGCGGCGGATTTCCTTGGGGATAACGACCCTTCCGAGGTCATCAATTCTTCTGACAATACCTGTGGCTTTCATATAATATCTTTCTCCTTGCTTATTTTAGTTGCCCTGTTATTGTTTGTCAGATTATGCGGTTTATGCGGAAATTAAAAATTTGATTTATACAATGATTATTGATTAGTTTTTTTGAATGTGTTACACTTTAAATATACACACCTTTATGAAAACGAGGTTTACTATGATCAAAGAACTCATTCACGACCCGATTTTGCTTGCAAGAAAATCGGAGGTTGCAACAAAAGAAGATTTGCAGGTGGCACAGGATTTGCTGGACACGCTTATCGCTCACAAAGACGGTTGTGTCGGTATGGCGGCGAATATGATTGGTGTGCCTAAACGCATCATTGCTTTTGATAATGACGGCACATATATGGTTATGTTCAACCCCGAGATTATAAAAAAATCGGGACCGTACGATGCAGAAGAAGGTTGTCTTTCTCTGCGCGGCGGACCACGAAAGTGTAAGCGTTATCAGACAATAAAAGTACAATGGCAGACGGCTGAATTCCAGACACGCATCAAAACATTTACGGGTTTCCCTGCACAGATAATCCAGCATGAAGTTGACCATTGTGACGGGGTGTTGATATAAAAGCAAGTCACCATAAAAAATACCGCAGTTGATACTTTTCGTACCGACTGCGGTATTTTTATTTTAAATTATTTATCAAAAGTCGCCATAACATCCTTGATTGCATAGAATGCAGGCTTGGGATTTCCGTTCAGATCTGTTATTCCCCATGCGGTTTCATAGGGGCAATCCGTCTGTCCGCAGTACCAGCAGCTGGCGGAATCCCTCCAGCAGAAAACGAAAAATCCTGCAACGCAGTTTATCTTTTTCAATGCCGGCAAAAGCTCACGGTAAAACTCAGCCTGACCCTCAGGCGTATGGGTTATACCTGTGATTGTCTCATTGAGATAACCGTAGAAATGCTTATCCATATCCGAAAAAACAGCATCTCCCCAAGTTGCGGGGTCGGGATACTCCTCGTAGACGTGTGCCTTCAGCGCATCAGGCAGCTTTGCAACAAAATTCTCAATGTCCGCACGCGCCGCAGCTTCGGATTCATAGCCGTAACGTGCCGGAGCTCCGGCACGGTCTGCATCGCTTTTCGGTTCACCTGCGCTGATAAAACCGAATTCCGCTACGATTATCGGCTTTTTCGTCATTTGGTTTACCTTGCGGATTGCGGAAACATAGTCACGCAGTTCACCGCCGTACCATGTGCCGTAGTAAAGATCGACGCCGACGTAGTCCATATATTGCAGATAAGGTTTCATAAGATTATGCAGTTCTTCATCTTCTCCTGCACAGTTGTAACCGATTATCAGATCACCCTTGACTTCACTCAGAGCCTCTGCCTGAATACCGATAAACTTTGCCGCCTGCTCCAATGTCAGCGGATATGTGAAGCTTGAAACACCCATTTCGTTTGTTATCTGTATTCCGCCTATAATATCTCGCAGGTCATTGCAGAGAAATACCGCAATTTCCTTTGTGCGCTGTGCATTTTCGTCAGTGGACGGGTCAAAACCGCCTATATCAAAATAGGATCTCGGGTAGGGAGTGATTGCCAGAACCTTGATTCCCTGCTCGGCATAGCCCCTTGCTCTGTTTTTGAATGCAATGTACGAATCGCTGATACTACCATCAGCGTTATACGGATACGGAATATCAAAACGCACCCAGCCAAGGCTGATTTCATTGATACGTTCATAATTTTCATCGGGATGACAAACTCCGTAAATATATCCGCCTGTTTTTTCCTGCAGCTGAGCCGCATCTTTGTTGGTGCCGTTTATGTAACCCGACATTGATATGAACAGCAGAGAAAAGATAAGTAAAACAGATTCAAACCATTGAACTATTTGCATACAAAAACCTGCCTTCTGTTTTTTGATTTTATATTAACATATGCATATGAAATGAGTCAAGACGGAATAGAAATCAGCATCAGAGAATTCTTCAACAGTGATATCTTTGACGATTTGGAACGGGAAATTAAATAATAACGGGGCATAAACATCGGAACCCTCGTATAATACGGAGGCTTCGACTTCGTTTTATTGTTTTTTACCCCTGCGTCTGTAGTCTGCGTTGATTTCATCGCTCCAGTTTTCAATTGATGCCTTTGCCCTGACATTGCATACTGCTTTTGCGACGGATTCGTAGACGATGCTTGTGCCTTCGTGGTCGGCATTGTAGTTTACGGCTCTGTCTGCACCGATGCCGTATCTTGCGGCGGTTTCAACTGCATCAATATTCGCACCGATGAAAAGGAATTCCCAGCCGTATTTTTCTTTCTGTCTTTCAATCATCGCTTTGACCTTATCGCTTGTGTATCTGCGGCTTGCGTTTTCCATACCGTCGGTTGTGATGATGAACATTGTATTTTCGGGTACGTCTTCGGGTCGGGCATACTTGTGAATATTGCCGATGTGGTGAATTGCTCCGCCGATTGCATCAATGAGGGCGGTGCATCCTCTGACGGTGTAATCTTTGTCTGTCATGGGCTTTATTTCGGAAAGCTTCACTCTGTCGTGGAGCACTTCGGATACGTTATCGAAAAGCACGGTTGAAACATAGCATTCGCCGTCCTGTTTTTTCTGCTTTTCAATCATTGCGTTGAAACCGCCGATTGTATCACTCTCAAGACCTGCCATTGAGCCGCTTCTGTCAAGGATAAATACGAGTTCTGTGATGTTGTTTTTCATTGTTTTGTTCTCCTTATTTCATAAATTTGTTTGCAAAATTTTCGGTGATTTCAATAAGATAATCATCGAGATATGAGAGCGCAGTTGCTTTCATGTCCTCATTAACGCCGTAGTATGCTTCGGCAATTGAGCCTGTGATTGCGGCGATTGTGTCGCTGTCGCCGCCGATTGAAACTGCGTTTCTGATTGCATCCTCAAAGCTTGTTGACTCGAAGAATGCTTCGAATGCCTGAGGTACGGATTCCTGACAAGTTTCATAGAAACCGTAGTCCTCACGGATTTCGTCAAGAGTAAAATCAATTGTGTAGAATCTGCCGACATATTCTTTGATTTCATCCATACCGTGACCCGTTCTTGCAAGATAAATCGCACCTGCAACCGATACCGCACCCTTGATTCCTTCGGGATGATTATGGGTAACTTCGGCAGTTGCCTTCGCAAGCTTTTCGCATTCCTCAAGTGAATCTGCAAACCAACTGACGGGCGAAACTCTCATTGCCGAGCCGTTGCCGTAGCTGTTATATGGCTCTGTACGGTTATACATCATCCATTTCAGAAATCTTCCGCCGTAACCGCACTGCGGATATCTTCTGCCAACCTCATGCATAACCTTAACAAGCTCTTTTTTGAAAGCCTCGTAGTCCGTAATTTTGTCATAAGACTGAAGAGCCTTTGCGATTGCAAGAGTCATAACCGAATCGTCGGTAAAATCACATTTCGTATGGAACATTTCAAAGTTTTTTGATTTAAGATTGTCAAACTCAAATCTTGAGCCGACAACATCGCCGATAATTGCACCTGTCATTGTTTTGTCCTCCAAAAATAAAAATGTGGTTGCTTGGTTTCTCAACCTTACAACCACATTATAGCGATTTCTTTTATTCAATTGGTCGCTTGACGGGAGACTTTTAATAAGCTATCTGTATTCTTCAAAATATTTTTCAAAATCCTCATAATATAAATCGTGCGGACAAATTCTTGAAGATGGCTCATATTTTTCAATTTCACACAGTATTTTTGCAAATTGCTTAAGTCGATTTTCTTTATCAACTGTGGTATCTGCTACAATATACCATTGCATCCTGCCTTTACCGTTTACATCCCACTGCTGTTTCCACGACAACCATTTTGTCTGTCTGATAATATTGTTAAGATTAGCGGAAGCCTTTTCTCGGATTTCAGCAAGAAGACAATCTTTACAAGGAGTTATATGCACCATTCTCATTTGGTTTAATCCTTTCTTATATCAGCAACCAAGAAGCATCTGGTCAAATTCAAACAGTGCTTCGTTTATTTCAAAAATATCATAGACACCCTTTTGAAGAAAATAAAGGATTATTTTATCAAATGTAAAACTGCGGGAAAGGGTAAGTCCTGCAGATGCAAGCAAATCCTGCGTTTCGTCAAGTGTCAGTTCAAGTGCGATTGCAAAGGCAACTGCAGTCTGCTTTGACGGTTTGTATGTATTGGGATTGCACTTGATTTTAGAGAATGTTTTCTTATCTACATTAGCTTTTTTGTAGCACTCAACATCGGTCATTCCCTTTGAATCTATGTAGTCAAACAGCTTATACGCAAAGGATTTATCCATCGCCTTCATATATTCTGCGAGGGTTTTGTTCTTTGCACTGCCGTATTCGGCAGGTGCAGGCATTGATGCACAAACAGGCGGTGCGGGTGCATTGAGTTTATCTCTCCGTCTGATTTCTTTCGGAAGAAGTGTTCTTTCAAAGCAATCAAATTCTGATTCAAAAACTGCTTTCTGCTCCTCAACATAATCATCATTGATAAGCTCGCTGATTTCGTTGAAAACAACTCTGCTGAACTCATAAGATGTGCGGTCATAAACACAAAGATAAACCATAAGTTCGTGTTCAAACAGGAATTCGGTGATAGCCTGAATTGCAAATTTAAGCACCCGATCTTTGGGATATCCGTAAGCACCTGCCGAAATAAGTGGAAATGCAACCGACTCGCATCCGTTTGCAACTGCAAGATTCAACGACTCTGTGTAACACGATTTGAGAATGATGCTTTCGCCCACAAGTCCGCCGTGCCACACGGGTCCGGATGTGTGGATAATATATTTCGCATCGAGATTATATCCTTTGGTTATCTTTGCAGTACCGAGACCGAGAGGTCTGATTTTACGGCACTCCTCATCAAGCATCGGACCTGCGGCGGTATGCACCGCAAGGTCAACGCCGCTGTGGCCCACCATTGCTTCGTTGGTGGTGTTGACAATCGCATCAACCTTCATTTTTGTTATGTCTTGTCTTATGATTTGTAACGGCACGGAATCACCTCAACGCTTATTTTATATTCAGTATATCATAAATCAATGATTACATCAACATATAGAGTATATGACAAAATATGTTCCGTTGCTTATTTCTGTAAACTATGATTCTATATGACAAGAAAATCGGAGGTCGCAACAAAAGAATATTTGCAAGCGGCACATATATGGTTATGTTCAATCCCGAAATCATAAAAAGTGCAATGGCATCCGTATTTTATTGCTGAGGTTATTTCGTTGTAAACCTGATCGGTACGGCAGTTAAAATGTACAACTGCAAAAAGCTTTGATAAAAAATCAAAAAAACCGCTTTGAAGACAAACCTTCAAGGCGGTTTTCCGTTATTCATTACGGTTTTTTAATGGAAATATTAAGTCCCAGTGCGCAAACGGCAAGAATCAGCAGCATCGTAAACGGTGCTGTGTAGCCGCCGTACTGTGCGAGTAAGCTGTTGCTGAAATTTGCTATAAATGCGGCAACAATCAGGTTGAAATTTGTAAGGCTGTAATTGACCGAAAAATATTTTTGTCCGTAAAAAGATGAGGTGAATGCGGATGTAAGTGTGGGGCAGGAGCCGTAGGAAAGACCGGTAAGGCAAAGACCTGCAATGCATACCGGCAATGAATGAATCTGTACTGCCAGAAGGGTTATGCCTGCGGCGACGATGGTAAGAATGTTTGCCGAAATCATGGTTGTACGGCGTCCCAGTGCATCATAAAGTGCACCCGTAAGGATTCTGCCGATTCCGTTGCACACGGAAAGAACACCTACAAGGGTAACGGCAAGTGCTTCTGCCGCATCAACCGAAATAACCAGGTCTCTTGCAAAGCTGATTACCGAATTACCCACGGCGGTGATGAATGCCATGCACACAAACGCTCTCCAGAAAGTGAAGCTCTTAAGCATTTCCGCCGTTGAAAAATCACGGCTCTCAAAAGCTTCTTTTTTTACACTCTTTACCGATTTGGGTGAAGGAAGTTTATCATCTGCCGAGGGTTTGCGGAGAATTATTCCTGCCGCAACAAGCACAGCCGCAAGCACTATACCAAGCAGAATATAGGTTTTGCTTACGCCGAAGCCGTCTTTTCCGAACAGAATGCTTATGATATTACCCATCAGCAGTGTGCTGATTCCGAAGCCCATCATAAGACAGCCCGAACAAAAGCCTTTTCTGTCAGGAAACCAGGAACAAACCGTTGATACAACAACGTTATATGATATACCGATACCCGTGCCTGCAAGAAGTGCATAGGTTATGTAGAGCAGCCATTGGCTTGACTCTGCCGTAAGCAGACC
Source organism: Acutalibacteraceae bacterium (assembly GCA_045533455.1). Taxonomy (GTDB): domain Bacteria; phylum Bacillota; class Clostridia; order Oscillospirales; family Acutalibacteraceae; genus CAG-177. The sequence goes on from JAZSHU010000013.1 coordinate 13,691, forward strand.
CGTTGAAACAAAGCCTGCGCCCACAAGCAGACCTGCAATAACAAGAGTAATTTTTACTCCGATTTTTTTGCAGATAAGACTGCCGAAGAATGCACCGAGGCAGAAGAAACACATTGTAAGTGTGAAATTCAGCGAAAGCACGTTTTCACCGAAACCGAAATCTTCTTTGAACGGAACCTTGAGAATTGACCATGCATACAGTACACCCGAAAAAAGCATTGCAAAAATACCTGTGGCAAGGTAAAGCCAACGCTTTTTCATGTTGTTTTGAGTTGACATAAAATCTCTCCTTAAAAGAAATTTTTAACAGTATATCATAATCCCGAAAAAGTTTCAATAATTCAGAAAAAATATCTACAATGTGTTTTTTAGGCAAATTATGACTTATTTTCTCTAAAATAAGGGGATTTGTCCCGATTTGCTTTACTTTTTTATGCAAGCTATGTTAAAATCAATAAAAAATCAAAAATGAGGGATTAATTATGCATGATTGCTTTATTTCTTACTCTCACAAAGATGCACAGATAGCAATAGCAATTCAGAATATATTGGAACAAAACGGAATAAGGTGCTGGATTGACTTCCGTGATGCTCTTCCGGGTACCGATTATGCCGGTTCAATCGTGCGTGCAATAAAAACTTCTTCAGTTTTTATTCTTGTTCTGTCGTGTAACAGTTCAGAATCCGTTCATGTTCTGAATGAATTAAACTCCGCAGCCAATGCAGGCGCAACTATTATTCCATTCAAGGTAGATGCGGGAGAATTGAACGAAAGTATGGAGTATTATCTTGGCAGAACACACTGGATGGATGCATTAACCCCACCGTTAGAGGCTCATATCAACCACCTTGTCGATACTATCAAGGCATACAAAGCAAAATTATCAGACAGTTATTCAAACAAAGAAAACCAAGATGTAACAAAAAAACCAAAAACGGACTGCCGTATGCTTAAATATCAGGATTTGATTTCATTGGGATATTCCGCAACAGATATTTCATTGCAGCTTGTCGAAAATGATTATATAAACTGTAACGGAATCGGTATGGAAAACGAAGGAACGGCACAGCAATGGGAAGAATATCTCAAAAACAACACTGAAACATTTCAGTATCTTGTTAACGGCGATAACAAAATAGTGGGCGATTGGTCCATTGTGGCTCTGAACGAAGAAACTTTTGATCTTGCAATGAACGGTCAGCTTTTGGAAGCGGATATCGATATAGACAAAACTGAAATGATATGTTTTCCAGGTATATACCAAGGATATGTTCTGACATTTTCGATTTTACCGGAATACAGGTCCATGAAAAATTACAACCTGATAGTCGAATCATTTTTTTCTCAGCTTGAAGAATATGCCGATAACGGTATTTTCTTCAAAAAATGGTGTATGAATGTCTTCGGTAAAGAAGTAGAAGCAATGATAAGACAGCTCGGCTTTAAATATGTAACAGATAACAAAGTTCTGGGTAAAATATATTGCTGTGATTTTATGCCGCTTCCTGACCTTCCCATCTATAAAAAACATCCCGGACTTACTGAAAGGTACAAAAATGCAGAAATCTGATTATATTTGCAGGAAAGCCGTACCCGACGATAACATTTGTAAAATTGCAGAATACATTTATCACACCGACCCATACATATATCCCTTTATCTGTAATTCACCCAAAAACACTGATTGGGTAAGCTTTATTTCGGATTGTTACCACAAAGAAAACAATATATATTCTGTTCACAACATTTCAGTTGTATTGTACGGCAGTGAAATCGTTGGTATTATGTGTGTGGTTCCCTGCGGAAAAAAGCTTACGTTTACAGAAGAGATTGCAATTCCGAAAAATCTGCTGAAAAACATTAAAGCAGCAGAAAACGGTTATTTTAAACCATTTATATCAGAATGCCTTGACTATGACGGACATAATATCATAAATCTGTGTATTGACGAAAAACACAGAAACAAAGGTACAGGCAGTCTGATGATGGCTCACTGCTTACGGGAATACGGAGAAAAAGACATCCATCTGGATGTCATTGCTTCAAATTTGTCTGCCATTCGTTTATATAAGAAATTCGGCTTTGTTTCAACATCGGAATACGAGGGGTTTTCAGGCAATAAATCCTCTCTTCCCTGTTTGCATATGCTTCGTAAACCTGATTAAAAAGCTTCCTCACATATTCTTGTGGGGAAGCAGTTTTTTTGCTACAAAGAACTTATATTTTGCGCCGCAGGTAATCCAGATTACGAACTTCACGCCAAGTTTCATTGTCGAGCCGTCTTTGATTTTTCTTTTCATTGCACTGTTGTATGCGGCACTTTTAAACTCACACACAAGTACACATCATTTCAGAAAGTATATCGTTATAGACAAACTTATCTTTTTATGGTATATTGTATAATGTATAGATATCCTCGGAAAGGACGATGAAAATGACAGAACTTAAATATTGGGAAAATCCTTATATCATCAAGGAAAACAAGGAAGACGGTCATAATACGGCTATGCCCTATGCAAGCCCCAAGGATGCCGCCGGGCTTGGCGATGCACCCACTAAATTTTCCCTTGCAGGCACCTGGAAATTCTACTGGCAGCAGGGTGTTGACGACCTGAGAACCGATTATTATGCCGAGAATTTTGATGATTCCTCCTGGGACGATATGCCCGTTCCCTCGCTGTGGCAGCTTAAAGGCTACGGCAAGCCCATTTATCTTTGCAGCTCACTGCCTTCTGCACTTTCATCCGCCAAGGGTGATATTCCCAAAATCAACCACAATCTTAACGAAATCGGTATTTACCGCCGTAGCTTTGAAATCCCCGAAGCTTTTGACGGCAAAGAGATTTTCATTAATTTCGGCGCTGTAAAAGCAGGATTTTTCCTTTATATCAACGGCAGACAGGTTGGTTATTCTCAGGGTTCAATGACCCCCGCCGAGTTCAGAATCACCGATTATGTGAACATCGGTCTTAACACAATTATGGTTGAGGTTTTCCGTTACACAGACGGTACATACCTTGAAGACCAGGATATGTGGTTCCTCAGCGGTATTTACAGAGATGTTTATGTTTATGCGGAAGAAAAGCTCTGCATCCGTGATTTCTTTGCGGATACATCACTTGACGAAACATACAAAAACGGCACACTTGACCTTGAAGTGACCCTTCATAACTATGCAGACGAAAGCGACTGTACCCTTGAAGCAGAAATTATCGGCGACGGCAAGCCCAAGAAAATCGGTGCCGAAAAAATAACGGCAAAAGAGGGCAAAACCGTTGTTAAATTCAGCTATGTTGAAGAAAATGCAAAGCTCTGGTCCGCAGAAGAACCCAACCTTTATAAGCTTGTGCTTACGCTTAAAAACGGCAGAAAGGTGCTCAGCTCAAAGTGTATCCGCATCGGCTTCCGTAAGGTTGAAATCAAAGGTAACGTACTTCATATAAACGGCAAAAGAGTTATTATCAAAGGCGTTAACCGCCACGATTTTGACCCCGACAACGGCTGGAATGTTCCCACCGAAAGATATTATCAGGACCTTCATCTTATGAAGCGTGCCAACATAAACGCTATCCGCACAAGCCACTACCCCAACGCAGAATTTTTCTATGAAATGTGCGATGAGCTGGGCTTCTATGTTATGGACGAAGCGGATGTTGAAAGCCACGGCGTACGCCGTAAAAACTGCCCCGGTGACAACCTTGAATTCCGTGAAGCCGTTGAGGACAGAGCCGAAAGAATGGTACTCCGTGACAGAAGCCATGCCTGCGTATGCTTCTGGTCATTGGGCAATGAGGCAGGCGACGGCGAAAACTTCGTTCACGAAAAGAACGCAATCCTTGCTCTGGATAAATCAAGACCTGTTCATTATGAAGGCGATTTTGACTTCAAAAAGAGCGATTTCATCAGCCGTATGTATCCCGTTGAGTATGTTGTTGAGGCTATGCGCAATCAGCAGGAGCTTAAAATCAGCCCCTATGAAAATATTGCAAACGTTCTTGCCGCAGACAACAAGCCCATTCCTGCCGAGATTTATAAGACCCATCCCGTAATTTACTGCGAATTTGCCCACGCAATGGAAAACAGCCTCGGCAACTTCAAGGAATATGTTGACGATTTTGAAAAATATGAGCATATGTGCGGCGGATTCATCTGGGACTATGTTGACCAGTCCATCCGCAAGGTAGAGGACGGCGTTGAAAAATGGCTTTACGGCGGCGACTTTGATGAAGGTGCATCAAGCTATTATTTCTGTGCAAACGGCATTATCACTGCCGACAGAATGCCTCAGCCCTCATACTATGAGGTTAAAAAAGTATACTCAAACCTTGATGTTATTGACAGCGACTGCAAAAACGGCAAGGTTATTATCAGAAACAAAAATCTTTTCATTACAACCGAAAATTATAACATCCGTTGGAGTCTTACCGTTGACGGCGACGAGGTCAAGGGCGGCGTAATCGACAATCTTGTTATTGCTCCTCTCACCAATGAAGAAATTCAGCTTCCCGTCAGCCTTTCAGACTATGCCGAGGGCGAGGTTATCCTGACAGTTTCCTTCATTCTCAATAAGGATATGCCCTGGGCACAGGCAGGCTTTGAGCAGAATTTCTGTCAGCTTATTCTCCGTGAATGTGCCGCCGCAAAGCGTAAGCCTGCAAACGGCAACCTTAAATATCTTAAAACAGGCAATAATGTTAACATAGTCGGTCAGGGCTTTACCGCTAAAATCACCGCAGGCGCTCTTTCGTCACTTGTTTATGACGGCAATGAGATAATCGAAAGCGGCTCACCTCTGCGCCCCGACTTTTTCAGAGCTCTTACCGATAATGACAGAGAATACCTTAACTTTGCTCCTCTGTTTACAGGCATTCATCCTCTCTATCAGTGGAAGCGCACTACCGCACAGACCGTTGCACGCTCGGTGAAGGCTCAGTCAACTCCCTCAGGCGTTGAGGTAACGGTTAAGTGGAATGCACCCTTTGTTTCAGGCGTTTCAACAACCTATCTTTTCTCACCCGACGGCGACGTAACCGTTAAGCACAGCGCAATGGGTCTGCTTCTGCCTATGCTTAAAGTGGGTATGAGAATGGGTATCAAGAGCACTCTTGACAATGCCGAATGGTACGGCAGAGGACCTCACGAATCATATCTTGACAGAAAAACAGGTGCAAGAATCGCAAAGCACGAAATGAGCGTTGCGGAGCTTGAACACAGATATATGCGTCCTCAGGAAAACGGTCACAGAACTGACGTCAGAAGCCTGAGCATTACCGATAATTCGGGCTTCGGAATTAAGATTGACGCAATGGATATTCCCTTCGGCTTCAATTTGGGCTACTATAACCCCGAAAAGCTCGATAAGGCAAAGCATCTTTATGAGCTTGTGAAGGATAACCACATCACTCTCTGCATTGACGGCGCAATGAGAGGCGTAGGCGGCGATATGCCCGGCTGCGCACATCTTCACAAGGAATACAGGCTCAACAGCCATAAGAAGATTGAATTTGAATTCAGGATTTCCAAGAAGTGATTTTATGACTAAAACCAACGCAATGCGGCTTCTTGAAGCGGCAAAAATCCCCTTTGAGATTATGGAATATGAGGTTGATGAAAACAACCTTTCGGGGGTCAGTACTGCAAAAAAGACGGGAAAAGACCCGTCGCAGATATTCAAAACCCTTGTTTTCAGCGGCGAAAAGCAGGGCTACGGCGTATGCTGCATCCCTGCCTGCGAGGAGCTTGACCTGAAAAAAACCGCCAGAGCATTCGGCGAAAAAAAGGTGGAAATGCTTCATGTCAAGGATTTGCTGAAAGTTACGGGCTACATCAGAGGCGGCTGTTCGCCCGTTGGGATGAAAAAACAGTTTCCCACGGTAATTGATGAAACCGCAACCCTTTTTGACAAAATATATGTCAGCGCAGGTGTCCGCGGCATTATGCTGGGCATTGAACCCTACGCCCTTGCGAAATATGTAAACGCAAAGCTTCTTGACGTAACGGTTACGGAATAAAAAAACGGATTGCAGAGAAATTATCTTTGCAATCCGTTTTTTTATAGAACTTCATTTATTATTCTTTCCGTTGATTTTCCGTCGCAGGCGCACATATAATCCTGCCTGAACCGACGGATTTTTTCTATATCAAAATCCGTTTCAAGACGCTTTACTTCCGAAATAATTTCATCCGTATTCACAACAATTTCACCCGGCACAAAACCTTCGTAGCCGAAATAAAAGCTGCGCGCATCCTCGTATTCGGCAAGGTCATAAGCAAAGAAAATCATTGGTCTTTCAAGCAGTGCATATTCAAAAATCAGCGATGAATAATCGGTGATAACAATATCTGCGGCGCAAAGTGCGGTTTCAATAGCAACATCCTTTGAGATATCAAAAGCAAATGTGCTGCCCTTAATGCTGAATTTTTTTACCGTCAACGGATGCTGTTTTATAAGAAGAACATAATCATCCCCGAGATTTTTGCTCATTTCTTCAACATCCAGCATATTTTTTATGTAGGATTTTCCCACGGAATCCCCACGGAATGTAGGTGCATAAAGAATGATTTTTCTTTCACCGATCTGAGGAAATTTATCAAGAATCTTTTGGCGGCAATCGGTCACAAACTCAGTGTCAAAATAGACATCCGTTCTCGGTGCACCGAGAGGCATAATAACATCCTCACTGCATCCGAATGCCTCCGCATAGGCAAAGCTGACCTTTGGCGAAGAAACGCAGACGTGGGTGTAGGTATTGTGAATCGGGTATCTGTCAAGCTCTTTTTTGCTTGCGCCCCATTTCTTTTCGGCAGTGGAATAACCCCACTTTTTGAATGCACCGCATCCATGCCAGAGCTGAACAACGCTCTGACCCTCACGGGGCTTACAGGCAAACGCAGGGAAAAAATAATCTGTCAGAAACAGCACTCTTGCCGTTGCGTATTCTCTGAAAAAATCTTTGCCGTAAAACCATTTTTTCAGCTCATTTATCAGTGGGTTTTTATCCTGAAGCGCATTCTCTGCTTTATTTATAACAACGCATTTGTATCCTCTTTTTTCAAGCTCCGTTTTCATACACCGCATATTATCAGGCATTTCCTTATACAGATGCGAATATGCAAACACAACCTTTTTTTCGTCAATGGGTTTGCGTGAATATTTCTTATAATAATGAGGCCAAATCTTATAATAAAGGATTCCGCGCCTTCTGACGCTCGAAAATGAAATAAATTTCTTTATAAGCTTAATTAAAAATGCTTTCATTGAAGTTTTTCACCCGATTATTTGTTTTTTGATATTTTACCACAAAATCCGCACTATTTCAATATTGACACCTGACTCAAAAAAGCGTATTCTTAAAATATCACCGAGAAGGAGAGATATTATGTCCGATTTATACAGTTCAATCTGCATTTCAAGCGTAAAATCAACCGCATTGAAGCTTGCAGGTATTGAAATACCCGAAAACATTGAAAAACCCAATTCTGTTGTTACCTCGCTTGCAGAAAAAAAGCTTGGCTCAAAGCCCGTTGACAGAGTTGTAATTTATAATCCGGATGCGGTCGCACTGTGGATTTATCAGAAATACACCGAAATGTTTACAAAAGCCGCCCTTTGCTCCGATCTTGCGCTGCCCATGCTTTCGGTTATGCCCAGCGTTACGCCCGTCTGCTTTGCTTCAATGTATTCGGGAGTTATGCCCGAAATTCACGGCATCAGAAAGTACGAAAAACCCGTGCTGACGGTAAACACGATTTTTGACAGCTATATAAAAGCAGGCAAAAAAGCGGCAATTGTTTCCACCGCAAAGGACAGTATCTCCATGATTTTCCTTGAAAGAGAAATGGATTATTTTATTTATGACACTCCCGAAGAGGTCAACGCAAAAGCACTTGAACTCATTGACGAGGATAATTATGATCTTATCGTTATCTATAACGGCAATTATGACGGCACAATGCATAAGCACGGCCCCGAAGCCGAAATTCCCATGAAAGCACTTGAAATGAACATTGATTTTTATGCGGAACTTGTTGAAAAAATCAACACACAGTGGAAAAATCACAGCGTATTTTACGGCTTCTGCCCTGACCACGGCTGCCACGAAATTGACGGCGAATGCGGGTCACACGGCCTTGATATGCAGGAGGATATGAACGTTATTCACTTTTACGGAATCAAAGAATAAAAAAATGAGCTGTCTTTTCGGACAGCTCATAATTTTTATACAAGGTCTACGCTGTGGTTGTAGACGGGATACCATTTTGATGAACCGAAGTTTCTTGCTCTGAAAAGAACCTCCTCCTCATAAACTTCCATCTGGAAGCCCATACCGCCCCAGGGCACACCGTAACGGTTGATAATCATATATGTGGGCAAATTAATATAATTAACGCCGTTGAGCGTTTCAACGCAGGAAAAACCGAATGCTTTTTCAACAAGAGGTCCGTTGATGCCTGTATGAACGTGACCGCTGATGAAAAATACGTTCTCATATTTTTCGAGAATTGCCTGAACTGCATCGCTGTTGTGGTCAAGTCCGCCGTCGGGATAAATAATATCCTGACCGTTAACGCCTTCAACGGGAACGTGGCAGATAACAAACATGGGCAATCCTCTGTCTGCCGCTTCCGCAAGTGAATCGTCAAGGAACTGAATCTGCTCGGGTGTCATATCGGGGCAGTCCCAGGTATCGTCACCGTCGTCGCAAAGAACAACAAATCTGTAACCGTTAACATCAGTCTTATAATATGCTTTTTCAATCTGCTCCCCTGTGGGGTTAAGCTCATTGAAGGTTTTGATAAAATGCTGTCTTGCCTCTTCCTGAGTGATATCCTCAACATGGCCTACATCATGGTTACCCATTGCGATAACCCAGTTTTCAGTACAGTCGCTTTCGGCAATAATGTTAAAAAAGCTTGTCATTGAAGCGCTGTCGCCATAGTTTGTAAGGTCACCGGGAACAATAAGTGCATCAATGGTGTCCTTTGAGCGTTCAAGGTCATTAAGACCGTTTGCCCAAATCCATTCGCCGATGGGCCATTCAACGTCAATATGAATATCGGACATAATGGATGCATTCAGCAGGCAGTTTTCTCTCTCGGTTGCAAGTTCAAGAATATCAAAACTTTTAAGGAACTCGCTTGAAGGGAAAACCGTAAGCAGAAGTGAAATTATAAGTGATATAGCCTGTTTGATTATAAGCCACATAATAAAATTTCCTTTCTTTTATTCTTTGAACTCAGATTCTTCAATCATATCGCATACTGCCATATCCGTATTGATATAAACCCTTGTGCCAAGTGATTCATAGAATTCATCGTTATCTCTGTCACAGAGCATTGCGTAATTTTTGCCTATATTTTCTTCAACATTTCTGTTTTTGCGCACGGAAAGATAGTAGAAGGTATAGGATGAACCGTCTGAAATATTTTCAAAAAGTCCCTGATGAAGCCTTGCGATTTTGGAATACATTGCATTTATTGCCTGAGATGCAAGCATCTGATGAGGCAGATATTTATGCAGTGAAATCTGTGCGGAAAATACCATAAGCGCTCTGAGAAGCCTAACTTCATTTGTGTTGAGTTTTGCGGCTTCCGCGGGGCAGATATTTTCGGGCGAAAGGTCTGCAAGCTTTTCACCAAGCTTTTCAGCCTTTTCCATATTACCGTTGCTGCGGTAGGTATCCATCAGCAGTGCAAGCTCTGCAAGGTCTGCACCTGCGCCTTCTTTTTTCGACGGATGAAAAATTTTAATATCATCATCGTTGTGTTTCATTTTTATTTCTCCATTGCAGCTTTCTTTTTCTTCATTTTATTCTTATAGCTCATAAGAGCCTTTACATCAGCATCGGGAGTCAGACAATCGCCTATGCTGACCTTATTTTTTGAATACATACCCTTGAATTCAGTGCCGCCGAGAGCAAGCAGGCCCTTATCCTTTGCAAACTTTTTGAGCATTTCAACCTGCTCGGGAGTATTTTCGGGATGATAAACCTCAATACCGTCAAGAATTCCCTTTTCGGTAAGCTCTTCCATAAGCTCAAAGCAATTGCTGACGGCAGGATGTGCAAGCACCGCAACACCGCCTGCTTCGTGAATAGCGTCAATAACCTCAGATGCGTCGGGGTATGTAACCTTAACAAGCACATTTTCGGCACTTTCAGGTGAGAAAAGCTCATCATAAAGCTCGCCGTAAATTCGGTCTGTAAGACCGCACTCAAAAAGGGCGTGCATAATATGCTGTTCAAAAACCGCCGTTGCACCCGTTGCACATTTAAGCACGAGCTCAGGTGTAATGGGATATTTACGGGCAATTTTAAGAGTCATAAGCTGACTTGCCTTTTTACGCTGAACAATATTTCTGTGACAAAGACCTTCAAGCCTGTCCGGGCTGTCGCTCAGGTAGCAAAGAATTTCAACATTAACCCCTCTTTTTGTATCCGTAGCGGAAATTTCAACACCGGGGATAACGGTTATTCCTCTTCTTTCGCCGATAATTTTACCTCTGACGGTGCCTGCCTGACAGTCACGGTCAGTAATGGCGATTGTGGTTATTCCTTTCTTCTGAGCAAGCACAATAAGGTCATCAATACCCATTGAACTGTCTGAAAGTTTTGTGTGACAATGCAAATCTGCCGGCATAATTATTACCTCTCTCAAAAAAATCGCACAATGTCCGAATATACTATAATTATACAACAATAAAATTTTTTGTGCAAGTATTTTTTGACAGATAAGCCCTTATTTGTTCAATAAAATCTTAATTTTCCAATGCGGTATTTTAATTTTTTATTCGATGTGTTATAATATTGTTATTATGGAAAAAAGGAGGGGTTTTATGAAAAAAATTGCCGTAGGTCTCAGCGGAGGAGTTGACAGCAGTGCCGCCGCACATATACTTCTTGAACAGGGTTATGACGTTATGGGCATTATTCTGCGTCTTAAACCCGAAAATGCTGCCGATGCGGATATTTCCGATGCTCAGAGAATTGCAGATAAACTGGGAATCGAGCTTCGTGTTGTTGACCGCAGAGATATCTTTAAAAAATCGGTTATTGACCCCTTTGTTTCGGAATATATTTCTGCACGTACACCTAACCCCTGTGTGGAGTGTAATTATGCAATAAAATTCGGTGTAATGCTTGATTATGCATTGGAAAACGGATGTGACGGCATTGCAACGGGACATTATGCGAGAATAGAAAAATCCGATAACCGCTATCTTTTGAAACGCAGCGAATCCGCAAAGGACCAGAGTTATTTTCTCTATAAACTCAATCAGTTTCAGCTTTCACATTCAATGTTTCCTCTTGACGGGCTTGAAAAGGATTTTATCCGCAAAAAAGCGGAAGAAGCGGGAATTCATGTTGCGGAAAAGCGTGACAGTCAGGAAATCTGCTTTGTTCCCGACGATGATTATATTTCTTATCTTTCATCGCTTGGAATTACTTCACCCAAGGGTAATTTTATTGATAAATCAGGCAACATTCTGGGCACTCATAACGGAATTATCAATTACACAATCGGTCAGCGAAAAGGTCTGGGTGCATTCGGAAAGCCTATGTTTGTAACCTCGATTTCTGCTGAAAATAATACAGTAACCATCGGTGAAAACGGAAGTCAATATAATATCGGACTTATTGCCGATAATATTAATTGGATTGCTTTTAATGAACTTGAAACTCCCGTTCGCTGTGATGTGAAAATCCGTTTCAGAGCAAAAGAACAGCCTGCAACGGTGACTCCCAATGCCGACGGTACGGTTACGGTTATTTTTGATGAACCCCAACGCTCAATAACTCCGGGTCAGAGTGCTGTTTTCTATGACGGAAACACAGTTCTCGGCGGCGGAAGAATAATTGAACAGATATAAAGAAAACCGCCTTTTCAGGCGGTTTTTATACATTATTGAGGCTGTCAACATAATTGGTTCTTTTCAGCAGTGTTGTTGATGAAATCTGGGAAATATAAACCTTATCTTCCCCGTTTTTGTTTCTGCAAACAATAAAAGATTTAGGCAAATCGTAGCATATATTTTCAACAATTCCTGCTTTTTCAGCCTTTGCAAGATAATTTCTTGTGCTTTTTGAAACGGTGGTTGTATCAAGGTCAAAAATTCCTATGATTTCATCAAAGGTTATAACCTTATCCATACCGAGATGCAGATACATAGTCTACTCCATTTCTTTTATTTTTCCGTCCGAAACTTCAAATGCCTTGCCCTTTTTTGAGCGAAGGAGAGTTGACGGGTCACAGCAGGTAATAAAAACCTGCCAGTTATCAAGATAATTCAGAATAAAAGTCTGCCTGCCTTCGTCAAGCTCGCTCATAACATCATCGAGCAAAACAACGGGACACTCACCGGTTATTTTTTCAATAATCGATGCCTCGCCCAGCTTCAATGCAAGGGCACATGACCTTTGCTGACCCTGAGAACCGAAAACTCTTGCATCTCTGCCGTTAAGATTCAGCACAAGGTCGTGAGTGTGAGGACCTGCGTTGGTGTAAAGCCTTTTTATATCGGCATCGCGTGATTTTTCTATTTCGGAAACAAGCTTTTCTTTTATCTCCGATTCGCTTATGTTTTCTTTTGAAAAATCATAGTGAAATGAAAATTCTTCTCTGCCTGAGCTTATGCCTTTATATATTTCAGCGGAAATTTCCGAAAGCATTTCAATATAATCAAGACGGTATTTGATGATTTTTGCACCTAAGTTTGCAAGCTCCGTATCCCAGGGAGTAAAATAATCGGTTTCAAAGCTTCTTTCGCCGAATTTTTTCAGCAATGCGTTTCTCTGGTCAAGCACACGGAGATATCTTGACATAATCACCGCATAATTGGGCTTTATAAGGCTCAAAGCAATATCAAGCATTTTTCTTCTTTCACCCGGTCCGTCCTGAACAAGACCGAGGGTTGACGGTGAAAAAACAACTGCAAAATATTTGCCCATCATAACTCTGGGAGATTCCTCTTTGATGCCGTTAAGAATAATTTCTTTGCGCTTATTGATTTTCATAACCGCATTTTGTTCACGCTGATGTGAATAAAAATTATTCTCAATTTCTGCCTCTGCCTTGCCCTGCTCAATAAGCTGGGCATTTTTTCTTGCCCTGAAGCTGTAAAATCCCGTCAGAAGCCAAATGCTTTCAATAATATTTGTTTTTCCCTGACCGTTTTCACCGTAGATAACATTCATCTCGGGATGAGGTTCAAAGGAAATCTCTTCAAGATTTCTGAAATTTCGGGCGGAATGATATTTAATTATCATATTTTCCGCCGCCTTTCAGATTATTCTACATTATAAATTAAATTTTCAAACTCAGCGCTGTCTCCGCTTCTGAGTTTCTTACCTCTCTGAGTGCAAATTTCGCCGTTGACTCTGACTTCACCTTCCTGAATAACAATTTTTGCGTGACCGCCTGTCTGCACGGCATCGCACATTTTCAGAAATGCATCAAGTCTTATAAAATCAGTGTCAATTTTTTTATTTACCTGCTTTTTAGGAGCAACTTTAACTTTAATCTTCATTTTTCAGCCTCACGGGAAGAATCAGGAATATGAATTCATCGCCCTGCTTGGGTACGATAAGAATGGGAGCAACCGCACCGTTGAGCATAATTCTTACTTCGTCTGTATCGCAAACTCTGAGGGCTTCAATCATATACTTATTGTTGAAGCCTACCGTGCAGCTTTCGCCTTCAATCTGAGCGGAAATCTTATCGTTTGCAGTACCGAGAGATGTAATACTTGAAATCTTGATAAGATTATCTTCAAACACACACTTGACAGGACTCTTGATTTTATCGGTAATAATAAGTGATGTTCTGTCGATACTTTCAATAAAGCTCTTTGTATTGACATGAATCACTGTTTTTGTTGATGAAGGAATAGCGGCCTTGTAGTTGAGGAATTCACCGTCAAGAAGACGTGAAATAATCTGATAACCGCAAAGCTCAAAAATAATGTGTCTTTTGCCTACGCTGATTGTAACGTTTTCGTCACCGTCTTTCATAAGCTTCACAACTTCTGAAAGTGTCTTTGCGGGAACAACAAATGAAAGAACCTCGCCGCTGTAATCAATGTTTTCATTTCTTATTGCAAGGCGAACACCGTCAACCGCAATAAGTCTGATATGATTTTCTTCAATCTCAAATTTTACACCTGTATGAACAACTTTGCTGTCCTTAACAGAAACGGAAAAAATTGTTTTTCTTACCATATCCTTAAGAATTTCCTGGCTTACGGTAATGGGATATCCTCCCGAAACCGAAGGAAGGTCAGGATATTCCTCAGCAGAAATACCGATAAGGGTTGATTCAAATTCACCGCAGGCAATTGCCGCAATGTTTCTCTGATCGCTGAAAATACTTACCGTGCTTTCAGGCAGTTTTCTGAGAGTTTCGCTGAACATATGGGCATTGAGAACAAGCTCGCCCTCTTCTTCAATTTTTGCAGGAATTGAAGTTGTAATGCCCATTTCAAGGTCGTAACCTGTCAAAGTAAGAGTGCCTTCCTTTGCCACCATAAGAATACCTTCGATAGCGGGAATTGCAGTTTTTGATGAAGCTGCTCTCTGAACATTCTGGCAAGCTTCCGAAAGCTCTGTTGTGTTGCAATAAATTTTCATTTTTGTTCCTCCTTGGGTTTTCCACAGACGGAAAACCTTTCTGATGCCGCTTGCGGCAAAAAAACAAATTTTTAGTTATTTATGTATGTAAATAATATCTTAATTATAGTAGTAATAGTAGGGGGTGTTGAAATATGGTATAACTTCGGAAAGCCTTGAAAATAAAGGAAATTAAAGAAAAATTTATTAACTTTATTTTGTGGACAACCCGTAGTTATCAACACGGTAAAAACTTACAAAGTGCAAAGGTGGAAAACCGAAATGTGGAAAAGTATAAATAAGTGGAAAATTTATACTATATTAATATGACTTTTTAGAGTTCATTTCTTCCTTCAAGAGCACGGATAAGAGTAAATTCATCCGCATATTCAAGGTCTGCCCCTACGGGAACACCGTATGCAAGACGGCTTACGTTAACACCCAGAGGCTTTATCAGCCTCGAAATATACATTGATGTTGCCTCGCCCTCAACGGTTGGGTTTGTTGCCATAATAATTTCTTTCACCGTATCGTCGGAAAGCCTTAAAAGAAGCTCCTTGATGCATATATCCTCGGGATTTATGTCATTCATGGGAGAAATTACGCCGTGAAGCACGTGATAAAGGCCGTTATATTCGTGAGTGCGTTCAAGTGCAATAACATCTCTGGGGTCCTCAACAACACAGATTGTTGATTTATCCCTTGAAGGGGATGAGCAAACCGAGCATATCTCGCCGTCGGTCAGGTTACAGCATACACTGCAACGTTTTATGGAGCTTCGTGCGTTGAGAATTGTATCCGTAAATCTTTGTGCATCCTCATCGCTCATTGAAAGCACGTGAAATGCAAGTCTCTGTGCACTTTTTCTGCCTACGGACGGCAGGCGTGCAAACTGCTCAATGAGTTTTTCAAGTGAAGGTGTAAATCCGCTCATCAGAAAAGACCGGGAATTGAAAGGCCGCCTTTAGCTCTTTCCATACCTTTTTCCATTGCTTCGTTAGCCTTACGGATGCTTTCGTTGAATGCTGAAATAATAAGGTCCTGAAGCATTTCAACATCTTCGGGGTCTACAACCTCGGGTTTAAGGTTAACTGCGGTAACTTCGTGCGCACCGTTGACAACAACTTCAACAGCACCGCCGCCTACTGATGAGGAAAATTCGGTTTCTTCAACCTCCTGCTGAATCTTCTGCATATTTTCCTGCATTTCCTGAATTTTTTTCATCATATTGCCGCCCTGCTGAGCGCCGCCGGGAATTCTTGCTTTCATATTTTTATCCTCCGTTACTGTTAAAGTTATTTATTTTTGATTTTAAATTTTCCAACGGACTTGTTGCCGTTTTAGGTTTTTCGGTATTTGAAACCGCAATTTTCATTTTTTTGCCCACAACTTCAAAAACAGCTCTTGCAAGCTCTTTTGAATGAGTATCCGTGCAGATAAAATCGAAAAGTGTGGGATTTTCAGAATGAATAACCAATCTGCCGTTTTTGACGGATGCGGTTGAGTTTGCCATAATTCCGAAAAGGGGAATATCGTAAATTCTGATTTTATCAAGTACCTCAGGCCACTGCTCAAAACTGCCTTCGGGAACAGAAATTTCAGTTTCTGCCGCAGGTGCAGGCGGTGCGGGAGGAGGTGGTGCTTCCTCGGGCACAGGTGTTTTTGGTTCAGGCATTGGCTCAGGTTTCGGTTCGGGTTTAACTTCCTGCTTCGGAGCAGGTGTATTTTGAACAGGTATCTGAACCTTTCCGCCTGAAAGTGATGCAAGCTTTTCTTCTATTGCACTGAGTCTGTCTTCAAGAGCAGCTGAAATTCCTTCGCCCGATGACGCTGACGGTGCACACATTTTTATAACTGCGGCTTCAAGCTGAATTTTTTTGTTTGCCGCATTTTTAATATTCTTTGCTGTCTGTTCAAGAACTTCAATACAGGAAAGAATTTTTGAAAGCTTGAGCTGACCTGATCTTTCTTTTATCTTTTCAAGCTCATCTTTTGAACATACAATCAATCCTTCGCAGTCGCCTACGGTTTTTGCAACCATAAGATTGCGGAAATGAAGTGTAAGCTCCGTGCAAAGGCTGTCTATATCGCAGGAATCGCTGTGAAGCTTTGATACAAGTTTAAGTGCGCTTGTAAAATCGCCTTTTGCAACATATTCCGAAAATGAGAAAAGGTGAATTGTGCCTGCAATACCTGCCGCATCGCTGACGGTTTCTTCATCAATATCCGTACCCATTGCAAAGCATCTGTCAAGCAGTGAAAGTGCATCTCTCATACCGCCGTCGGCAATGCGCGCAATAAGGCTTGCGGCGTTGGGGGTAAGGTTTACGTTTTCTTTTTCCGAAACATACATAAGCCTTGAAGTAATATCTTCGGGAGCAATTCTCTTGAAGTCGAAACGCTGACATCTTGAAAGAATTGTTGAAGGCAGCTTATGAATTTCTGTTGTTGCAAGTATAAAAATAACGTGTGAAGGGGGTTCTTCAAGAGTTTTCAGCAGTGCGTTGAATGCACCGATTGAAAGCATATGAACCTCGTCAATGATATAAACTCTGTATTTTGCGTTTGCAGGTGTGAAATTTGCTTCCTCACGCAAATCTCTGATGTTGTCAACACCGTTGTTACTTGCAGCGTCGATTTCAATAACATCAAGGATTGAGCCGTTTTCGATTCCGCGGCAGATTTCACATTCGTTACAAGGATTGCCGTCAACGGGATTCAGGCAGTTGACTGCCTTTGAAAGAATTTTTGCACAGGTTGTTTTACCCGTACCTCTTGAACCGGTGAAAAGATATGCGTGAGATATTCTGCCGCTTTCAAGCTGGCTTTGCAGAGTTCTTGTAACATGGGGCTGACCGTAAACATCACTGAAATCCTTAGGTCGCCATTTGCGGTAAAGTGCCTGATACATTCCTTTCACATCCTTTGCATATAAAAACAGAGCATTCCCTTGGTCATATGGCGGCAGGCAGACTGTGGCGCACAAGACTGTCCGCTTAATGCTGCTCGGTTCACCCGCCTGACATGGTTCACGGTGCCCTGTCGCACAGGACCCACACGCCACATGACCAAAAGAAAGCTCTTCTGCCATTATTGTTACCAATACATTATATAATATAATTATAATAATATCAAGTGAAATTTTTATGAAATCACTTTATTTTAGAAAAAACAGCCCTCTTTTTGCATATATTTTTTAACAAAATCAAACTTTCTGAATAAATTGATAATAAATAACCCACACGGAGGTATGAGAAATGAATGAGGCTTATTTTCTCGGTTCAAGCGGCAAAAACGGATTTTTTTCCTGCTTTAATCAGCTTACTCCCAAAATAGAAGGACAGTATACCTACATCATAAAAGGCGGTCCCGGTACGGGTAAATCTTCGCTTATGAGGAAAATTGCCGATGAAATGGAGAAAAAGGATATTGAATGCGAAAGAATTTTTTGCTCCTCAGACCCTGATTCACTTGACGGAATTATTTTTCCGTCACTGAGAGTAAGTGTTTGTGACGGCACATCACCGCACACTCTTGACCCCGATTATCCGGGTGCAACAGGTGAAATAGTTAATCTTGGTGAATGCTGGAATAAGGATATTCTTTTTGAAAATAAAGAAAAAATAATTGAGCTGACGGATAAAAATAAAGCCTGCCATAAAAGAAGCAGGAGATTTATAGAATCTGCGTTTGCAATTTTCGGCGACGGTGAAAAAATATGCCGTGACTGCCTTGATGAAGAAAGGCTTATGCGTTATGCATCAAGGGTTGCAGGCCGTCATTTCAAAAAACCGTCAGGCAGAATAGGTACCGAAAAAATAAGGCTGCTTGATGCAATCACACCGAAGGGATATCTGTTTTTAAGCGATACGGTAAATTCACTCTGCGATATGAAAATTGTATTTGAGGATGATTTCGGAATTGCCGCATCAAAGCTGATTTCCGAAATCCGTACCTATGCTCTTGCAAGCGGTTTTTCTGTTATTTCAAGCCCTTGTATCGGTAGAGAAAAGGCTGTCAGACACGTTATAATCAAAGAGCTTTCGCTGGGATTCTTTACGGCGGATAAGCTTTGCAATCTTAATATTGTTGCCGATAAAACCGTGAATTTAAAGCGTTTTTATTCCTTATCCGAACTATCAGCTCACAAATCAAGAATGACCTTTGCAAAAAAGGCGGCAAATGAGCTTTTGCACGAAGCGGTGTGTGCACTGAAAATAGCAAAGGATATTCACGATGACCTTGAAAAATGCTATATAGAGGCTATGGATTATGAGAAAATAAACGGTATTGCCGCCGCATTGACGGAGCGTATCTGGCAAAGCGAATGGTGGAGCGAAGAGTAATTTTAATGAGAAATTTGTAATTAATGATTATAAAACCCGTTATGAATTTACGCCTCATAACGGGTTTTATGTTAATCACCTAGAAATATTTGTGTCCAGCAAATTTTTCCGTCGGGGTCGGGGTCAGGAGCAACGCCGATTCCGATTTCGGAAAAGTCGGGGTCAAGAATATTTTTTAAATGTGTTTCGGAATTTTTCCAGGCTTCGCATACATCGGCGGCAGTTTCATAGCCCCAACCGATATTTTCACCTGCATAGCCTTCTTCAATGCCTGCATCTTTGAGAATTGTGAAGCAGGATTTTCCGTTGGGACGGCGGTGTGAATGATTGCCTGACCAAGCAATTTCCTCTGCCCTTGCGCAGGCAATTTCCGTCAGCTTATCGCTGAGAGTCAGCGGTTTTATACCGTTTTCTTTGCGGTAGCCGTTGATGATTGTAAGCACCGTATTAATTGCCTCGGAATGAATATCCATATTCTCAACGGCAGCAGGCAAAAGGTCATCAAGGCTTGCATTATAGAAATATCTGTTGTAATATTCGGAAATATCCTGTTTTACAATATGCTCTGTACCGTCGCTAAGGGTATCTATGTAGCTTGTTATGCTTCTTCTGCGGAAAACCCCGTATTTCAGATCTTCTCTGAAAGCTTTTTCAACCTTCTTATAGTAGTCGAGAGGCTTGCTTTCATCAAAAACGGGGAAGGTTGTTGAAGGAGCTGTTGTGGTGGGTTTCGTTGTTGTAACCGCACTTGTTGTTGTGATTATTTCGGTTATTTTTTCGGTAACCGTTGTTGTTTGGGTCGGTGCTTCGGTTGTGGTAACGGCAATTGTTGTTGTGGGCTTTGCCGTCGTTTCAATCACCGCCGAAGAGGTTTCCGCAGGCGGAATTTCAGCCTTTTTTACGTCTGCACACGCTGTTACAGCTGAAAACATAAGCACGGCAAGAGCTGCCGATACAATTCTTTTTTTCATTTTATTTTCATCCTATTCTGCAAGGTCAAAACTGAGAATTGCAGTGAATCTTTCTTCTTTAGCAGAAATTTCAAGTGTTCCGCCCTGAAGCTCTGCAAGACTTTTGGCGATTGAAAGACCAAGTCCGTTGCCTTCTGTGTGTCTTGAACTGTCGCCTCTGACAAAGCGTTCAAGCAGCTCATCGCCTTCAAGATTGATGGGCTTTTTTGAAATATTTGAAACAGATACAAAGGCCTTTTTACCTTCTGTTTCAAGCTTTATTTCAAGGTCTGTGCCGGGTGCACCGTATTTGCAGGCGTTGTTGAAAAGATTGGAGAAAATTCTCCATAACCATTCACCGTCGCCCATAATGTAAACATCCTCGTCAGGAATAAGAACTCTGGGAAGAATGTCGTTTTCTTCAAGCTTCAGAGCAAAACCGTCAAGTGTCTGTTCGATCACAATATTCAGGCTTGTTTTTTCGCTTTTGACTTCAACGTTGCCCGAGGTAATCTGAGAAACCTCAACAAGATTATTTGCAAGCACCGAAAGTTTTTCCGTATGTTTTGCAACAACTCCAAGGTACTCTCTTCTCTGCTCGTCGGTCAGATTATCTCTCTGCAAAAACTCAATGTAGCTTTTGATTGTTGTAAGGGGAGTTTTGATATCGTGGGAAACATTGGTTATCAGCTCATTACGGAGCTTTTCGCTTTTCAGCTCCTGATCAACGGCTTTATGAATTTCTTTTTTGATCTGGTCAAGGTTTTTACCGTGTGCACGGATGCTTGAAATAGTCAGCTTTTTGGTGATTTCGTCACCGAGAACACCCTGAGCAAGACGCTGACCTTCTTCTTTAACGTAATAAAGATTTATGGCAATCATTGCAAAAACGGGAATTACAATAAGCCTTGTTATGCCCCAGATAATAATGAACATAAGCATTATTGAACGAGGCTGAGCCGATTTATCAAGAATACCGAAATAGGTAAGTGCAATAAGGATTGCGGCTTCCGAAAGGAAGAAAATGATAATACCTGCAATAAGCTTTCTGAAAGGCGAAATTTCGTTTACTCTACGCCTTAAAGTTCTGGGAGTCTTTCGCTTGAATCTGCGGTAAATCATATATATAATGGTATTTTTATAAATCTTACCCATTTTTACCCTGACTGAAAGGGTTGTGAGATAAGTCTGGATAACAAGAATTGCCGCAACGCAGGTGAACATAACAACAACGTTGTTGAGAACCATTTCAACATCCGCCGCCGTTGTCAGGCTTATGATTACCCAGGCAACCACAAACAGCATTCCCAGCATAACCGTACAAAAATCCAGAGGAAGTCTGTCGATAATTCCGGGCACGATTTCGCCTGTTTCCGCATTAACCTCACCTGCATTTATCGTAAGCAAACAAAGGAAAATAACTATCAGCAGTATACAGAAAAACAAAACGGCAAAAAGCACATATTTAAGTGTATCGGCTGCTGAAATCCAGCGGAAGGCATGGGTATATTTATCGGATGCCTGCTGGTCATCCTCCGCTATGATTGCATAAGAAAGTCTGACGGGGATAACCGAACCGTTGTTATTGGTTGTGATGTAATCCGTAGAGCCGGTGTACGTTGTATCTTTTTTTAATTCATCAAAGGGGATATCTCCCTTTGCCGTACTGTCCAGAAGCACATGACCCGTGGCAATATCCGTAATAACAAAAACAAAGTTGGAGTTTTCTCTTGAAAACTTTTCCTCATAGTATTTGATTCTGTAAGGGTCTTTGTTTTCGTGGACGCAGTTGAAATAATCGATTGCCTGCTCTGAGTCGCTCAGCGAATAAATCTGCACCGCAACGCTTCGTGCCGTGTTGCCGTTATCGTTGGGCTCATAGAAATTATATTCAAAAAGATAGTTCATACCCAGAATACAGCCTACCGCAACAACCGTCAGGATAATAAGAAGAATTATAGACGAGGTGCGGTCTGATTCGGAGCGCATTTGTCCGTTTTTCACGTATCATCTCTCCTTGAAAGCTTTTCAGGCACTTTTTTGCTGACCATTTTATAGCCGTGACCCCAGCTCGCAATAAGAAGTTCGGGATTTGCAGGGTCAATTTCGATTTTTTCACGAAGATGGCGGATATGAACCGTAACCGTATTTTCCGCACCCAGAGGGTCGTCGCCCCATACAAGCTTATAAATCTGTTTAGGCGGAAAAACTTTATCCGTATTTTCCATAAAGAATTTGAGAAGCATCATTTCCGTGGGAGTAAGATTGACGGACTCACCGTTTACGGTAACGGATTTTGCCGCCGTATCAAGCTCAATTCCGCCGTTACGGAGAATGCTTGATTTGGACTGTGCATCCGATGAACCGCCGAAACGCACATACCTGCGAATCTGAGATTTTACTCTTGCAATAACTTCAACATGATTGAAGGGTTTTGTGATATAATCATCCGCACCAAGATTAAGACCCATAATTTTATCCGTATCCTGGCTTTTTGCCGTCAGAAGAATAACGGGGATGTTGTTGCCGTCCTCACGCAGACGGGCAAGTGCACGCAGACCGTCCATAACGGGCATCATAATGTCCATAAGCAGCAGGTGAATATTCTGATTTTTGATTATTTCAAGTGCCTGACTGCCGTTTTCCGCTTCGATAATGTTATAGTCATCACTGCCTGCAAGATAAATTCTGAGAGCTGAACGGATATCAGCCTCATCATCGCAGATGAGAATGTTATACATAAATTTACCTCCCATTCGGTTAGTTATAATCATTATAACATCAGACAGCATATTTTTCAATCTGTTTGTATAAAACAAAAAACCTTTGTCCGAAGACAAAGGTTTTTTTCTGGAGCGGATGACGAGGCTCGAACTCGCTACCTCCACCTTGGCAAGGTGGCGCTCTACCAGATGAGCTACATCCGCAACTGCAAGAGAGATTATAGCAAAGACAAACGTAATTGTCAAGCCTAAAATTAATATTTTTTAGAAATTTTCAAAAATATTATTTTCCCAATAAAAGGGAATATACATATGAAAATTATATGAATTCAAGGGTAGTTATTCCACTTTTACCACACGTTATTAACTTTTTTATAAGAAAAACCGCCCAAAATGCAATTCGGGCGGTAATTTGTTTATTCAAGTGCGGAAAGAATATTTGCAATTCTTGCAAGGTCATCTTTGTCGAAAAATGCGATTTCCAGAGTGCCGCCTTCTTTTCCGTTTTTGGTAATAACCTTTGCTTTTCTGCCGAGGCTGTTGTTGAGTGAAAGCTCAACTTCATCAAAAAAGCTGTTTCTGGAAGGTGCTTTTTTCTTCTCTTTCTTTTCGGCAGAAAGTGACTTCACAAGCTTTTCGGTTGCTCTTACGGAGAGTGCCTTTGTAACAACAAACTCCGCAGTTGAAACAATCAGCTTTTCGTCGCTGAGAGAGGCGAGTGCTCTTGCATGGCCTGCTGAAAGCTTGTTTTCACGAACCATGTTCAGCACTTCTTCAGGCAGCTTGAGAAGACGGAGTGCATTTGCAACGGCAGGGCGTGATTTGCCTACACGCTGAGCAGCTTCTTCCTGAGTAAGATTAAAATCCTTCATAAGGCTTGCAAAGCCGAAGGCTTCTTCAACGGGGTTAAGGTCCTCACGCTGCAGATTTTCAATCAATGAAATAACCGCAGCTTCCGTATCTGACAGTTCTTTTATAATAACAGGTACCTGAGTAAGTCCTGCAATGCGGCTTGCTCTCCAACGTCTTTCACCTGCAACAAGCTGGTATCCGCCGCCCAGCATGGGGCGTACAAGCAGGGGCTGAAGCACGCCGTGCTGTGCAATTGAATCCGCAAGCTCTGAAAGTGCATCTTCGTCAAACTGTTTTCTTGCCTGCTCCTTGTTGGGTTCGATTTCCATAAGGCCAAGCTTTACGGGCTGACCTGCGCCTGTTTCTTCAAGTGAGTTATCCAAAAGCAGAGAATCAAGACCTCTGCCAAGTCCGCTTTTTTTAGGTGCCATAATTATCTCCTTATCTTCCGTTCAGTTTAAGAAATTCATCTGCAAGGTCGTTATATGCGTGAGCACCCTTTGAGGATTTGTCGTAATACATAACGGGCTGACCGTAGCTAGGTGCTTCCGAAAGGCGTACATTTCTGGGAATGACGGTGGAATAAACCTTTTTGGGGAAACATCGCTTCACTTCCTCAACAACCTGCTGTGTAAGGTTGAGCTGACCGTTATACATGGTCAGCAGAACGCCTTCGATTTCTATGTAGGGATTGTAAAGACGCTTGACCGTACGCACGGTTGAAATAAGCTGTGACAGACCTTCAAGTGCGAAGAATTCACACTGAATGGGAACTATCAGTGTATCTGCGGCACAAAGACCGTTAAGGGTGATAAGGCCCAGAGAGGGGGGACAGTCAAGAAAAATAAAATCAAACTTATCCTTCACAAGTGCAAGTGAATTCTTGAGCCTTGATTCTCTTTTCTGAGTTTCAACAAGTTCAAGCTCTGCACCTGCAAGGTCCATACTCGAAGGCATAACAAAAACATTGGTATAGGGAGTTTCAACGATTGCTTCTTCAGCGGGGCATCCGCCGATAAGCACGCTGTATGAGGATTTTTCAAGACCACGCTTGTTAACACCGAGACCGCTTGTAGAGTTACCCTGAGGGTCGATATCAACAAGAAGAACTTTATATCCTTTGCTGCCCAGTGCAGCAGTAAGGTTAACGGCAGAGGTTGTTTTACCTACGCCGCCTTTCTGATTGACTATTGCAACGGTTTTTCCCAAAATAATCTCTCCTGAATATATATTATATAATGTAATGGTTTTTTAGTGCTTTTACAGTATAACACATATATTTTGAAAAGAAAAGATAAAAATAAAATATTGTTTCACGTGAAACAGCAAGAGGGGCAGGGTTAAACCTGCCCCTCCCGCTGTGGATGTGGGTGTGAAAGAGAAAGATATGGTAAGAAGTTGTCTGAATTAAGCTGATGTACGCTTTGCCTTTATCACACAGTTGCCTGTTTTGGGAATACGGACAATATATTCAATATATTCGTCTGTTTCGCTTTTTGCGGAATCTGCTTCAATTCCTGCTCTGCGCATGGTGTCAACGGCGTGGTTAAGGGTGTTCACGAAAATGCGTACATCTTTGAAAAGCTTGACAGGCGGCTGTCTGCGGCGGCTGTCGTTGTTCATAATCTGGTCGATAAGCTTTTCAGATTCTTCAACATTAAGTCTTTTTTCGGATATTATAGAAAGTGCACGCTGAATCTGACTGAGGTTATTAAGCCTGAGCAATGCTCTTGCGTGGCGCTCCGTCAGATTTTCCTGGATTATTTTCAGCCTTATTTCTTCGGGCAGGCGAAGCAAACGGAGTTTGTTTGATATGGTAGGGGGTGCTTTGCCCAGCTTTTTACACACCTCGTCACGGCTCATACCGTATTCGTTGATCAGTTTATCTATGGCAACAGCTTCTTCAAAAAAGCTCAGGTCGGTACGCTGTATGTTCTCAATAAGGGCAAAAAGTGCGGATTTGCTGTCATTTGCCTCCATTATGATGCAAGGTATACGGGTTATGCCTACAAGCCTTGATGCCCGAAGCCGTCTTTCACCCGAAATCAGTTCGTACTGACCTTTTTCATTTACCCTCACTGCAATGGGCTGAATTATTCCGTTCTGACGGATACTTTGTGCAAGCCCTTCAAGTTCATCAAAGTCAAACCGTTTACGGGGCTGATTGGGGTTTGGAAATATTTCTTCCTGAGGTACAAGAATTATCTGACCGCCGATTTTATACTTATTGTTCTTCAAACAGTGAATCCCCCCGTTCGGTTTCGTTGACTAAATCATAACACCGAAAGAGGGGATTGTCCAGCTTAATCGTTCGTCTCAAAATGAGGCAAAGCGACAATTCATATTAAATTTAAAGCGGTTTTTTGGCAATCTGTGCAGAGGGTCTGGGGTATTTGGGCGGAATTTGCGATATCTTTTTGATAACAACAAGGGTTCTTTCGCCGCCGTCGGAAAGCGAAAAGGATTTCTCAGCAATAATTTTGCCGCCGAGAAGCTTTATGGCAGACTTTGCACCGTCAATTTCTTCCTGAGCCTTTGCACCCTTCATTGCGATAAACAGACCGTTCTGCTTGACAAAGGGCAGACAGTATTCGCAAAGCACATTCAGTGCCGCAACCGCACGGGAGCAGACGAAATCAAATTTTTCTCTGTATTCCTTGCTCTGACCCGCTTCTTCAGCCCTTGTATGCAGAGTTGTTGCCGTAAGACCAAGCTTATTGACCGTATTTTCAACATATTTCAGCTTTTTTGCAGTGCTGTCAATCATGGTCAGGTCAAGGTCGGGACGCATAATCAACAGAGGAATACCGGGAAAACCGGCACCCGTACCCACATCAAGCATCCTCGAACCCTCGGGCATTTCTGCGGCGGTCAGCACGGATATGCTGTCTGCAAAATGCTTGACGGCAATACCGTCAGGGTCGGTAATGGCGGTTAAATTCATTGTTTTATTCTGTTCGACAAGCAGCTCCGAAAGGGTTTCAAATCGGCTTATCTGCTCATCGGTCAGTGAAATTCCGAGTCTTTCGGCATCTGAAATCAGCAGTGAGGAATTATACATTTATTCCGTTCCTTTCAAGGTAAATAAGTAAAACCGAAATGTCCGCAGGTGAAACGCCTGAAATTCTTGAAGCCTGACCTACGGTTTCGGGCCTGATTTTGCCAAGCTTTTCAATAGCTTCAAGGCGCAGACCCGTAATCAGCTTATAATCAAGGTCCTCGGGCAGACGCTTGACTTCAAGGCGGCGAAGCTCGTTTATCTGCATCTGCTGGCGTTTTATATAGCCTTCGTACTTAATATCAATTTCAACCTGCTCAAAAATATCGTCAGGCAGGTCGGGTCTGGTTTTATCAAAGGGAGCCAAATCCTTATAGCCTATCTGAGGTCTGCGTAAAAGTTCAATCATTTTCAGACCCTTTTCAAGTGCAGATGTTTCACGTGAAACAAGCATTTCATCAATTTCGGGAGATTTGGGAATTGAAAGATTGGCAACTCTTTCACGCTCAGCGGCAATAAGTTCAAGCTTTTTAAGGAATTCAGCGTATCTTTCTTCGCTGATAAGACCTGCCTTATAGCCGATTTCAGTAAGACGGCGGTCTGCATTATCCTGCCTGAGAACGAGACGGTATTCGGAGCGAGAGGTCATCATTCTGTACGGGTCAGAACAGCCTTTTGTAACAAGGTCATCAATGAGAGTGCCGATATATGAGGTTGTACGGTCAAGAATAACGGGGTTTTTGCCCTTGACTTTAAGTGCGGCGTTCAGACCTGCGACAAGACCCTGAGCTGCAGCTTCTTCATAACCGCTTGAACCGTTGAATTGACCTGCACCGTAAAGACCTTCAAAATCCTTGAATTCAAGGGTCTGTCTGAGTGAAAGGGGGTCAACGCAGTCGTATTCAATGGCATAGGCGGTGCGGAGAAACTCCGCTTTTTCAAGACCGGGTATGCTGCGGACTATTTTAAGCTGAACATCCTCGGGAAGTGAGGAGGAAAGACCCTGCAAATACATCTCATCCGTATTTGCTCCGCAGGGCTCAACAAATATCTGATGGCGTTCTTTTTCTGAAAAACGCACAATCTTATCCTCAATACTGGGGCAATATCGTGGACCTACGCCGTCAATTTTGCCTGAATAAAGAGGTGAGCGGTGAAGATTTTCAAGAATGATACGCTTGGTTTCTTCACCCGTATATGTAATGTAGCAAGGCTCTGTATTACGAACTTCGATATCTTTTCTGTATGAAAAACGGGTGATTTTCTCATCGCCGTACTGAGGTTCAAGGTTTTGAATATCAACACTGCGGCGGTTGATTCGGGGCGGAGTGCCCGTTTTAAAGCGTCTGGTCATAACACCCATATTTTTCAGTGCGGTTGCAAGCTCAACAGAAGGGAACACTCCGTCGGGACCGCTGTCATAAGAAACATCGCCTATAAAAACCTTGCCTGCAAGGAAGGTGCCTGTTGCGATGATAACAGCTTTAACCTTGTGAAGGGCTTCAAGCCTTGTTTTGAGAATCCATTCATCGCCGTCTTTGCGGATATCAATGATTTCTGCCTGACGGAGATAAAGATTTTCCTGCCTCTCCATAACGGATTTCATATAATCGGAATATGTACGGCGGTCAATCTGTGCACGAAGGCTGTGGACAGCAGGACCTTTGCCAAGATTAAGCATTCTGTTTTGCAGGGTGTTAAGGTCAGCGGCAACGCCCATTTCACCGCCGAGAGCATCAATCTCACGGACAAGATGTCCCTTTGATGTACCGCCGATGGAAGGGTTACAGGGCATATTGCCTACCCAGTCCAGGTTGATTGTGAAAACCGCCGTTTTGCATCCGAGACGTGCGGCGGCAAGACCCGCTTCAATTCCCGCGTGCCCTGCACCTATAACGGCAATATCAAAATTTTCTGAAACATATTCCATAAAAACACCACTTAAAAATGTAAATTGCAAAGATTAAAATCTTAGTTCAGCGATTTAAATCGATAAAAACAAGTCGGGGTAACCCGAAAAAAGTTATACTGCATCGGGCACAAATGATGTGGAAAACTTTTTGAATTTTCCTTTGAAAAACCGCCCGTTTACAGCCGATAGAAATTTCTGAAACGATGCTCAGGTCATTTTAATTCTTGTAATCGTCTGTATCCGAAAATCGGCTTTATTATTCTAAAAAAGCATTAAAAACAAGGTTTATTATTCTAAATACGAACAATAAACTTACTTTCCCACACAAAATCTTGAAAATACTTCGTCAACAACGGCAGAGGTTGCTTTTTCGCCCGTAAGCTCAAGAAGTGCGTCAATTGCACAGTCGGCACATACATTTACCGCATCAAGAGTCATTCCGCCGTGAATTGCGGCAATGGCATCTTCAATTGAGTTAAGTGCGTTTACGCAGCACTGCCTCTGCCTTTCGCTGGTCAGGCAGGCGGCGTTGGGATTGAACTCATCCGTGGAGCAGATTTTTGCAACTGCCTTTTCAAGCTCGGCTCTGCCTTCACCCGTTGAGGCGGAAAGCTCGACTACAAACTCAAAAGCATCTGAAATAATTTTTCTGTCGGCAGTCAAGGGAAGGTCTGCCTTATTGAGAAGTGCAACGGCTTTTTTGCCCTTGCTCTGATTTATAATGTCAATGTCGTCATCGGTGAGAGGCTCACTGCCGTCGAAAACCGCAAGCACAAGCTCAGCCCTTTCAAGTCGGCGGCGTGCCAGATTGACACCTATATTTTCAACCACATTTTCGGTTTCTCTTATGCCTGCCGTATCCGCAACACGCATAATGATTTCACCCAGAACAATTTTTTCTTCAACAACATCACGGGTTGTGCCTGCAATGTCGGTAACAATGGAGCGCTCAAAGCCCGTAAGCATATTCATCAGTGTGGATTTGCCTACATTGGGCTTGCCCACGATAACGGCGTCAATGCCGTCGGTAACCGCACGGCCGCAATCGTAACGGCGGATTATATCCGATAATTCCTTTTTTGCATTTTCAAATACGGGCAGCATATCCTCTGCACTTGTATCCTCAATATCCTCGTCGGGGTAGTCAACCCAGGCGGCAAGAGATGCACAGACGGAAACGAGAGATTGTGCAACCCCTTTGATTTCACGGCTGAGACTGCCTTCAAGCGTATTGAGTGCGGCGGCGGCAGCCTGCTTGCCCGATGCACCGATAAGTGCCATAACACTTTCGGCGGCGGCAAGGTCGATTTTGCCGTTAAGAAAGGCTCGCTTTGTAAATTCTCCTGCTTCTGCAGGCACGGCACCTGCGTCAAGCGCGGCACGGAGCACACGCTTTGTCACATAAAGGCCGCCGTGGCAGGAAATTTCGGCAACATCCTCACCCGTATAGCTTCTGGGTGCACGAAAAACGAGGCATACTGCCTCGTCAAGCCTTTCGTCATTATCGTATACATTGCCGAAATGGGTACGGTAACCCTTGCTGTCGGCAACGGATTTACCGCTTACGGTTTTAAAAATTTTTGCCGCAACATTCAGAGCGTTTTCGCCCGAAATACGGACTATTCCTATACCGCCGGGTGCATTGGGGGTTGCAATGGCGGCGATTGTGGTATTATTCATAAAAACAATCCTTATTCGCAGATAAGAGGTATTCTCTGACCGGTTATACGCCTTGCAATTCGTGAAAATGCAAGGGTTGAGGTTGAATCTGAGGGAGGCTTTTTGCCTGTTACGGTGCTGAATGATATGTTATAATCACGGGGCACAACTCCCAGAAGCTGTACACCTGTTTCGTCAATACACTGGTCAATGTTGAGAAGTCTGCGTTTGCACACGGGCTTTACTTCAAACATATTTATGACGAGTCTGACATCCCCTTTACCCATACGGCGAAGCTCATCAAAGGCTCTGCCGCAGCTTCTTACGCATACGTAGTCGGGTGTTGAAATAACAACTGCTCTGTCTGCGGCAGAAGCGGCAAGGATAAAGCCTCTGTCAATGCCCGCAGGTGCGTCAAGCAGAATATAATCATAATCATCCGCAAAGGCTCTGAAAAGCTCTGCGGTTTTTTCGGAAGTAAAGTCATCACTGAAGCTTCTGGGTGCGGCAAGCAGATCAATTTCACCTTTTATGACGGCTTGCTCCGCAGTGCAACGCTCCATAAGAAGGTCGCCCCAGTCAAAAACAACCTTTTCCGTAACGTCAAACATAATATCAAGGGAGCGCAGTCCGATGTCGCAATCAACTGCAAGCACCTTTTTGCCAAGAGAGGTCAGAGCCCTGCTGACCCCCGTTACAAACGAGGATTTGCCTGAGCCGCCTTTTCCCGAGGCAACGAGAATGATTTGTGACATAGTTAATCTCCTTTTAAGGAATAAGCACATTTTCCTGCTGATATGAATCGAGGGTATCGCTCTGACCGTAGTAATATTCAACGATATCCGCAACAACGGGTGCAACGAATGCACCTGAGGTCATACCTTCGCCTACAACGGCAACGGCGATTTCGGGATTTTCGTAGGGTGCGAATGCAATAAGGAAACCGTTGTTTATCTTAACGGAAACTCCGCCGATTTTACGGATTTCCTGAGATGTACCTGTTTTTGCGGCAACCTGCACGGGCAGATGTGCGAAATATGATGAACAGTAGCCCGTGGTACCAACTTCAAGCATACCGCGGCGTACGGTTTCAAGTGTTTTTTCGGATACGCCGGTTTCTGCAACGATTTCAGCTTCATTTTCAAAAACGGTTTCGGAGTAATCGTAGCTTTTTACCGATTTAACAAAGTGGGTTCTGTATCTTGTGCCGCCGTTTGCAACGGTTGCGCAGTAGTTTGCAAGCTGAATGGGAGAGAAAAGGTTGCCTGCCTGACCGATGGCAGACTGTACGGTGTAACCGGGAAGCCATTTCTGGTTAAGGGATGCCCGGTATTCGGGGCTGTCAAGAATACCCGATGCTTCGCCCAGCTCACAGCCCGTTTTTGCACCCAGACCGAAAAGGGTTCTGTATTCATTCATCTTTTCGATGCCCATATTTTTACCGACTTCATAGAAGAAGGTGTTGCAGGATTCGTCAATGGCGTTTACAACGTTAACATATCTTGTCATATGCGACTGCTCGCATTTGAATTCCTGACCCAGGTAGTTATACATACCGCTGCAATAAACGGTGTAATCTTCGTCGATAAGCTTTTCTTCAAGGGCGGCGATTGCAACGGAGGGTTTCATTGTTGAACCTGTTGCATAGGTTGAAAGCAGTGCTCTGTTCCAGAGAGGCGAGCCTGCGGCGGTGTTGAGTGCGGCAGCGTTTTCACTGTAGGTTGAAATATCATAGGTGGGATAGGATGCACAGGCGAGAATGGAGCTGTCCTTGCAGTTGAGAACAACAACCGCACCTGCATTTTCAACCATATTGCCTTTGGTGCCCGCATAGTCAAGCAGGGCTTTTTCAAGACCCTTCTGAGCAACTTCCTGCATACCCGAATCAATGGTAAGCACAACGGTGTTACCCTGGGAGGGCGGAGTTGTTATTTCAGTGGTATTGTTGCCGTTTTCATCGGTATAAACGGTTGCTTCGCCGTCGATGCCTTTAAGATATTCTTCCATTGCAAGCTCAATACCGCTTTTGCCGATAAAATCGGTGATTTTATAGCCTTGGCTTTTCTTTTCTTTATATTCATCAGCATCAATGGCACCGATTCTGCCCAGAATGTGAGGAGCAAGGGTGCCGTTTGTATATTTTCTTACAGGGTCAACGCGCACGTCAACGCCCTTATAGAAGTCGCTGTTTTCTTTTATTTTAGCAACAATTTCATCGGGCACATCCTGTGCAAAGGTATACGGAGTGCCGATTTTAAAATAGATGCGCCTCA
Source organism: Acutalibacteraceae bacterium (assembly GCA_045533455.1). Taxonomy (GTDB): domain Bacteria; phylum Bacillota; class Clostridia; order Oscillospirales; family Acutalibacteraceae; genus CAG-177. The sequence continues at coordinate 46,008 of JAZSHU010000013.1, forward strand.
TTTCGTAGCAGACCGAGGCAATCTTTCGCGCATCTTCACGGGAATATTCTTCAAGAGAATAATCGTTCACAAGTTCAAGGAAGCAGTTTTCCGCAGTAGCGTATTCGTTAAGGTCCAGCATATCGGGACCCTTCATCTGTTCAATAAGTTTTTCGCTGTCTTCCTTGTATGAAATATTTCCGTTTGAATCAATAACAAGGGGAAGATTATCCTCCCAAACAAGTGAATTGCTTTCAAAAAGACGGATAAGGCTGATTATAATTTCGTTACGCCTTGTCTGCTCTTTGGTTGTGGGGAAATATGCGGCGTCAAAAATAATGGAATAACCCTGGTCATTATAGACAAGGGGCTTGCCGTAGCAGTCAACAATTTCGCCTCTGGCGGCAGAGATTGTTGCGGTTTTTGCGGAAACAGAGGAGCTTGCGGCATCATATTGCTCACCCTCAACAAGCTGAACCTTAACAAGGTCAAAGGCAAAGAATACAAGAAAGGCAAGCATTATGCAAACGGATATTATGCGTCTTTTGGGTGTGATTTTAACGTGCATAAGCCGACCTCCTTTGATTAATTAATATTCTTCCGTAAGTTTCTTTTCAATTGCCCTTACAATAAGGAAAAGTATGGGGGTTAAAACCGTTGTATAGAGTACGCAGGGCAGATAATACCGCCAGAGCATAAATACGGCGCTGTCCGTCTGAGGGATAACAAAATGGAAAATCCAATATATTACATTATATAGTAATGACGAAATGAATGTAAGCAGGGTTGCGGTGACTATGTTGCTTCGCATAACAGTGTTAATCAGTGAACCGCACCCGAAACCTATAAAAAGAAGGAAAAGTGCGTTGAAGCTTGCGCCGGATGCAAAAATATCCCACAGTGCGCCTGCAAACAGACCGAAAAACATTCCCCACACATCACGCTCATACATGGCAATGCACACAACGCAGGGAATAAGCAACAAAGCCCTGACACCGAAAAACTGCGGGAACAGACCGTTACTGTTTTGCAGTACGGACAGCAGCAGTAAAATCAGGGCAAGGCATATCCTGCGGATTATTAATTTTTTATTCTGTGTTTCGATTGTCATTGATTCTGTCCGTCAAAGGATGTGATGATAAAAACGTCGGTAATTTCGGCAAAGTCCATACCGGGTTCAATGATTGCACTGGCAGAAATATCAACCGTACCGTCAACAACATCAACTATGTTGCCAATTATAAGGTCACGGGGGAAGATTCCGCCCACACCCGAGGTGCAGACAATACCGCCTGCCGTAACAGCGGTTGAGGATGAAAGACCGGGCATATGGCAGTGGCCTTCCTGAGCGAGGGCAACCGTTGAGGTTACATAGCCCAGGTCTCTTGTGCGCACTTCATATGCACTGACGTTTACTTTGGGGTTAAGAATGGTATTTACCGTGCACTGTGTAGGGGTAACGGAAGCAATAACACCCACAAGGTATTTGCCGTAAATAACAGGGTCATTGACCTTGATGCCGTGGGCTGAGCCTTTGTTCAGAGTAAATGAACCCATATTATCCGCCGCATCTCTGCCGATGATTGCCGCTTCCGCAAAGGTATAATCCGAATGTTCCTCTTTTATTTCGAGGAACTGCTGATAAAACTCATTTTTATGCCTGAGCTGTTCGTAATCAACAAGCTGGTCGGTGAGATTATCGATTTTTTTACGGAGCTCCTCATTTTCTTTGAGAAGCTCAGATGATGATTTGAAGGAGACAGGGATATCTGCAAATTCAGCCGCAACATAGGACGAAAGCCTTGAAAGCGGACCGAAAACCACGCTGATAACGCTTGTCAGAGGCGATGAACCGCTTCTTGAAGCAACGGCAAACACAGAGCCTGCCAACAAAGCGGCGGCTATGATTGCAAACATTTTGAATGCAGAGCTTTTCAGAAAGCGGATCATCGTTTAATCTCCTTAAATATATTTCTTGTTGCTTGTGATGCTGAGAGAATCGTTTTCAAGGCAGAGACCCGTGCCGTCTGCAACGCAGTCAAGGGGATTCTGTGCAATGATAACGGGGATTTTTGTTTCGGCGGAAATAAGCTTGTCAAGTCCTCTGAGAAGTGCACCGCCACCGGTAAGCATAATGCCGTGGTCAATGATATCTGCGGCAAGCTCGGGAGGAGTCTTTTCAAGAGTGGACTTGACGGCATCAACAATCTGTGAAACGGGGTCAGCAAGTGCTTCGCGGATTTCTTCGCTGGTAACGTCAACATTCTTGGGAAGACCGTCCATAAGGTTTCTGCCCTTGATGTTGATTGTGCCTTCACCTTCGTAGGGATAAGCCGAACCGATTTTGATTTTGATATCTTCGGCTGTTCTTTCACCGATAAGCAGGTTATATTTTTTCTTAATGTAAGAAATGATTGCTTCATCGAAGTTATCGCCTGCAACTCTTGCGGAGTTTGCGGTAACAACGTCACCCAGAGAAATAACAGCAACTTCAGCTGTACCGCCGCCGATATCAACAACCATACTGCCTGTTGCTTCGCTTACGGGAAGACCTGAACCGATAGCCGCAGCCATGGGCTCTTCGATAAGGCTTACATACTTTGCGCCTGCACTCTTTGCGGCATCATAAACAGCCTTTCTTTCAACTTCGGTAACGCCTGAAGGAATACAGATAAGAACTCTGATTCTTGAGAAAGGAGTTCTTTTTGTTGTTCTCTTGATAAATGCGGCAATCATTTCCGCTGTGATTTCAAAGTCTGCAATAACGCCGTCTTTAAGAGGACGTACGGCAGTGATTGAGCCGGGAGTTCTGCCTATCATTTCCTTTGCTTCCATACCGACAGCAACAACTCTGGGAGGGTTGCTTTTCTGGTCAACGGCAACAACAGAAGGCTCTCTGATAACAATACCTTTGCCCTTAACAAAAACCAGGGTATTGGCGGTACCCAGATCTATACCGATATCTTGTGTAAACAGCATTTTAATTCTCTCCTTTAATAATTATTCTCCGATAAATTCCATTGTGCCCAGGATATTAATGATTTCGTCAATCTGATCTGACATATCTCTGTCTGATGTAAGCATACAGGAGTAAACGGTTGCACCGTTTCTGAAAACGATGAAACCTACATAAGCGCTGAGAATGTTGAGGTCTTCATCTCTTGAACCTGTATCTGCAACATATACATATGAAAATTCGCCTTTTATATCGTCTCTGATGTTTACTTCACGGGCACCGAATTCGGAACCGGGATAAAGTGATTTGATGTTGTTGAGAGCCTTTACTTTTTCGTCTGAAAGCTCAATGGGAGTTTTTTCTTCTGTTGATGAAATCTTGACAACATCCTTTGTTCCATCACGGCTGATGATAAGGTCTGCAAAGCTCATTTTGTCTGACCAGCCCTTGGGGATAACAAGTGAAAATCTGGGGCACTCAATTCTGTCACCGACAACAAGTGCGTGCTCGAGAGCAACAGCCTTTGTTTCGTATTCGCCGTTGTCGTCCTTGACATTTCTGCCGTTTACATCGGTAACAAGAACAACAATGTTGCCTGCCTCATCTCTTACGATACCGCCGTCTTCTTTTGTAACTGCGGCGTAGCTCTTGTTTGCTGCATCGGATACAATTCCGCCGCCTTTGATTTTGGGCTTACAGGCTGTGAAGCAGGTAAGAACGATTATTGCGGTAATAATCAATGCAAAATATTTTTTCATGGGTTTTTGTCCTTTCTTTGGTTTGCTTCTCAGCCGTTGAGAGCCTTGAAAGCATTTTTGTTATTTTTATAAAGAGTTTTGTAGACTTCGTAGTTGCGGTCATAAACCTCTTTATTTTTCGGGTTGGGAATAAAGGTTTTCTTTGCGGGGATAAGTCTTTTTGCGTGTGCAACATCATCAATAACGCCAAGACCTACCGCCATAATTACCGCAGCACCTACGGCACCTACATTCTGAGGGCTGTCAACGGTTTCAACGGTTCTGTCCGTAATATCTGCAAGAATCTGGCAGGTTACATCGGAAAGAGCGCCGCCGCCTACAAAGCGGATAACATTTGAGGTCTTGATTTTCTTATCCTGAGTTTCAAGGAACCATCTCATATGCATACATACGCCTTCGAGCACGGAGCGGATAAGTTCTGTTTTGCCCACATCAAGGCTGATGTTGAAGAACATTCCCCTTGCGTTGGGGTCCTCGAAGGGACAGCGGTTACCGTGGAGCCAGGGAGTGAAGATAACACCCTGACTGCCTGCGGGGATTTCATCAATAACCTTTGAAAGGTAATCATAAAGGCTGGTGTATACGGTTTCTGTTGACTGAACAACATCTGTTTTATCAAGGAAAATACCGATTTCGTCAAGTGCAAGGTGGTCTTTTACCCATTCAAGACACTTGCCTGCGGTTTCAAGCTCTGCAAAATAGTTGAAGCTGTCCTTCTGTGCGCCGATAATTGCGGCAATCATTGCGGATGCGTCAACAACGCTTTTGTCAACAACTGTTGAAACCCAGCCCGATGTGCCGTTATAAACATGGGTTTCGCCAAGCTCAACACTGCCTGCACCTACGCCGATAAGAGAAGCGTCGCCGCCGCCGCCGAAAACTGCGGTGCCGGGTTTAAGACCAAGCTCAGCCGCCGCTTTTTCGGTAAGACCGCCGACCCAATCCGTTGATTCGACGATTTCGGGAAGATGGTTGATATCAACACCCAGAAGATTGCATATTGTTTTGCTGAAGCCTTCCTTGCCTTTACGGATATCGTAAAGCAGGGTGCCGAAGGCAGAGTCTCTTGTCATAACACATCTGTCAGTCATACGGCAGATTATGTATTCCTTGACATCAAGCCACTTGTGAACACGCTTGAAGTTTTCGGGTTCGTTTTCTTTGACCCAGTTGTATTTCCATACGGGATCCTTTACGCTGGCGGAAACCGCACCCGTAATAATCAGCGAAGGAATAAGCTTGAAAATATTTGCACCTGCAATTTTTATGCCGTATGCAATGCCGTCCTTAATCTGTTTTTTAGCACGCTGGTCCATATAGCTGAATGCTCTGTGGACGGGTCTGAGGTCCTTGTCAACAAGCACAAGACCCTGCATCTGTGAGCAGAAGGAGATACCTTCGATTTGCTCGGGCAGAATATCGCATTTTGAGAACACTGTTTTTGTTGTGTTGCAGATTGCCTGCCACCATTCGTCGGGGTCCTGCTCAGCGCCGCCGCCGGGCAGAATGTAGAGATTATAACCTTCCATTGCTGCTGAAATAAGTTTAATCTCGTTTTCAATTTCAAAAAGACAGGTTTTTACGCCGGTGGTTCCGATATCGTAAGCGATGACATATTTTTTGCCCATTTCTTCCTCCTGAAACCTGATGCACCGCATCATTATAATTATAGCCCATCGGGGAAATAAATTTTTAAAAAAATTGTGACGAAAAAGTAATTTTTATTCGGGTAACTTTACGCAGTCTACCCATTCCTTTGCTTTTGAAGCGGTGAAAAGCTCGTCACAGCTCAGCTCAACCGCACTGCTTGCGCTGCCTGCCGCAGGGAAAACCGTTGAAAATCTCTGCATTGAGCAGTCAAGGTAAACCTCAACATTTTCTTTTATCGCAAAGGGACAAACGCCGCCAACCGCGTGGCCTACAAGCTCAACTGCTTCGTCTGGGGTCAGCATTTTTGCTTTGAAGCCGAATTTATCCTTGAATTTGCGGTTATCGATTTTGGCATCCCCTGCCATAACAATCAGAAAAGCCGAGCCTTCGGGTGTTTTGAATGACAGTGTTTTTGCGATTCTTGCGGGAATAACTCCCACAACCGCCGCCGCAAGCTCAACCGTTGCCGAGGACTCCGAAAATTCGGTTACCCTGCCCTCTAAGCCGAAGCCGCGCAGATATTCACGCACCGAATCAACCGACATTTGTTCACGACCTTTCCTTGCTTGAGTATGAGTATACACTATTACCCTATTATAGAGATATTATAATTACTTTTTATCCGAAATACAAGAGAAATTTATAATAAAATACAAATTTGTTACACTATTGTCACACTTTTGTAATTGATACCTGAGGAAATTTGTGGTATACTCTGAACATAAAGTAAAATCAAGGGGTGTTTGCGGATGAAAAACATCAAATTCAAAAAGAAAAAAAGAATTCCCAAGGCGTTGATTGCCGCAGTATGCGTTGTGGTAACGGCGATTATTGTTGCAGCAGGCTTCCTTGTTGCGGATAAATTGATAAATAAAGACGATAAACCCGAGGAAAACAAAAATTACACTTTTGAAACCGAGGGCTTTGAGAATGTTACCGAGGTGAAAAGCCTTAACGAAGCAATGGCTGTTTTTACCGACGGTCAGACAGGTAAAAAAGGACTTATGACCTTCGGCGGAAAGGTTACGGAAAATGCGGAGCACAACAGCTTTTCCGTATGCAGCGATGTATGGCGCAATTACCGTTACATTGTTGAAAGCCCCCGTTCCGAATACCTTCTGCTTGCGGATGTTGAAACGGGAACGGTTACTTCAAGGCAGTATCACGGTTTGCAGACCCCCGAGCGTATCCCCTGCTGGAATGAAACCGCAAAGCATCTTGCCTGGACGGACGAAGGCGGATATGCAGGTGAAGTGAAAACAAGTGAGGTAAAGCTCGAAAACGGGCTTTATCCCGTGGCAAATTCTCTTAAAGACGGTGCAAAATACGGATATATCGGAAGAAGTCTGCGTCTTGAAATTGCATTGATTTATGAAAATGCTGCTGATTTTTCCGACGGTATGGCAGCGGTTAAAAAAGACGGTAAATGGGGCTACATAAACGAAGGCGGTGTTATGGTTATTCCCTTTGATTTTGAATCCTGTGCCGCAGCCGATGCAACGGACAGGGACTGTTCATTCAGTTTCAGAGGCGGTCTTGCACCCGTATGTAAGGGCGGAAAATTCGGAATCATCAATAAAAAGGCTGAAACCGTTGTAAACTTTGAGTTTGACGCAATTCTTCCGGGTGAAAACGGTTCATATATAGCCTGTAAAAACGGTGTGTGGGGCATACTGACCATTGACGAAAAACTCCTTGCCGCACAGACTACCGCACCTTCAACCGCAGCAACAAATATCTCCAGTGAGCCTGCACTTGCAAAGGGTACATATATGATTAAAACTTCGGGCAGCGTGCTCAATATGAGGTCTGCCGCAGACCCCAATTCATCCGTTGTTGCAAAGATTCCCAACGGCACCGTGCTGACGGTTACAAAATCCGTAACAGGCTGGGCTTACGCAAAATACAACTCATTTTCAGGCTGGGTAAGTGCAGATTTTCTTGTTGAATACAAGGAGCCCGTAACCACCGCACCCTCAACAGCGGCAATAACCGCAAATGCATCCCAAACTCTGTCAAACACAACGGCAAATGTCTAAAATCTTAATGATTTCTTAATAATTTATTTCGTTTTTTTGTTGACTTAAAGAAAAATATGGTTTATACTGTTGAAGTGTGGTAGCGATATCACATATCTGCATTTGTGAGCAACAATGTCAGAGCCATCCGATAAAAGACGGAGAACGGTATACGTTCTCCGTCTTTTATCTTTATGAGGAAATTATATGAAAAAACTTGTTCTGATTGCTACGGTTTTCATAATATCAGCTTCCGTGTATCTTGTTTGGGGTAACAACAGCCTTTCTGTGGGGCAATATACGGTTTCGCCTCAGAATCTGCCCCAAAGTTTTGACGGCTACAGAATTTTGCAGATTTCTGACCTTCATAACAAAAGTTTCGGCGGCAGACTGATAAAGAAAATCCGCAGCTTTGCCCCCGACATAATTGTGATTACGGGCGATATTATCGACAGCTACCATACGAAGCCTGATGTTGCTTTGAAATTTGCCGAATCGGCAGTTGAAATTGCACCGGTTTATTATGTTACGGGCAACCACGAAAGCAGGCTTGAAATTTATCCCGAATTCCGTAAATCCCTTGAAAATCTGGGGGTTACGGTGCTTGATTGCAAGGGAGTAACCCTTGAAAAAGACGGCGGCGAAATTTTTCTTGCAGGAATGGAAGAGCTGACCTTTTTCGGCGGGGCGGTTCTCAATGAAAAGACCGTCGGTTTCAGTGAAAGACTCAATGCACTTGCCGATGAAAAGGGCGAAAGAACGGGAATTCTTCTTTCCCACAGACCTGAAATTTTTGATTTGTATGTTGAAAGCGGCTTTGAACTTGTTTTTACGGGGCACGCTCACGGCGGACAGATTCGTCTGCCTTTTGTGGGCGGAGTTCTGACCCCCAATCAGGGCTTCTTTCCCGAATATGATGCAGGAATGTTCCGAAAAGAAAATACAACTATGATTATATCAAGAGGTCTGGGCAACAGCATTTTTCCCTTCCGTGTCGGAAACCGTCCCGAAATAGTTGTGTGCGATTTGATTAAGGAGAAATAAAATGAAAATTATAAAGAAAATTTTTGTACTTGTGATTTGCGCCGTGCTTCTGTGCGGAATCGGTGCATTGGGTATCGATTACTATGTTGTGAAAAGCACGGAAAAATATATTCTCACACCCGAAAATGCGGGAGAAGGCTATGACTGCATACTTGTTCTGGGCTGCGGAGTTCACGGCGATACACCTAGCCATATGCTGGAAGACAGACTTCTACAGGGCATCGAGCTTTATGAATACGGTGCAAGCGAAAAAATGCTTATGAGCGGCGACCACGGCAAAGAAAACTACGACGAAGTTAACGTTATGAAGAATTTTGCCGTTGAAAGAGGCGTTGAGTCGGATGATATTTTTATGGACCACGCAGGTTTTTCCACATACGAAAGTATGTACCGTGCCAAGGAGATTTTCACTGCGGAAAAAATCCTTATCGTAACTCAGGATTACCACCTGCACAGAGCAATTTACGATGCCCGTGCAATGGGTATTGAGGCATACGGTGTTGCTTCAAATCCCAGAACCTACGCAGGTCAGCTTTACAGGGATATCAGAGAAATTCTTGCAAGGAACAAGGATTTCATTTACTGTATTATCAAACCCGAGCCTACCTATCTGGGCGATGAAATTCCCGTTCAGGGTAACGGAAATATAACGAATGACAAATAGAATCGGAGACAGAATTATGAGAAAAAGACAGGTACATCTTGATTTTCACACCAACGGCACTCTGCCCGTAGGCAAAGATTTTTCAAAGGAGCAGTTTCAGTCGGCATTGAAGGCAGGTCATGTTGATTCCATAACCGTATTTTCAAAGTGCCATCACGGCTGGTCATACCATCCTACCGAGGCAAACGAAATGCATCCCGGTCTTGATTTTGACCTTCTGGGTGCACAGCTTGAAGCCTGCAAGGAGATTGATGTCAATGCTCCCGTCTATATTTCCGCAGGATTTGATGAAAAAGAATTCCTGAAGCGCCCCGAATGGAGATATGTATGCTCACCCGATAAGGACAAGCAGAAGGAATATGAAAACGAAGTTCATTTTCATCTGCTTTGCTTCAACACGGGCTATCTTGATTTCCTTTGCGGTCATATTGAGGAGGTTATGCAGAAATATAATCCCTGCGGCATATTCCTTGATATTATTTCACCCAAGGTCTGCTACTGCGACAAGTGCGTTGCGGATATGAAGGCACTGGGTATGGATATTGAAAATGAGGCTGATCGTCAGAAGTTTGCGGTAATGACTCTTAACAAATATCTTGCCGCAACCAATGCTGCCGTGAGAAAATACAGCGATACTGCAACGATTTTCCATAATTCGGGCCACATTCCCAAGGGCGATTATGAGTTTATCGAAGCCAATACTCACCTTGAGCTTGAAAGCCTTCCCACAGGCGGATGGGGTTACGACCACTTCCCTCTTTCTGCGGCGTATGTGCGTACCATTGACGGTGCGGATTACCTTGGAATGACGGGTAAATTCCACCAGAGCTGGGGTGAATTCGGCGGCTTCAAGCATCCCAATGCATTGATATATGAAACCTCGCTCAGTGTTGCCAACGGTGCAGGCTGTTCAATCGGAGACCAGATGCACCCTCTGGGCGAAATGAATGCGGCAACCTACGGACTTATCGGCAAGGCATACTCCCTTATTGAAGAAAAAGAGCCCTGGCTTGACGGTGCGGTGAATGTTGCGGATATTGCGGTGCTCAGCGAAGAATCGGTTACGGGCAACCGTGATGCAAAGGCGGATATCGGCGCAAACCGTATGCTTCTTGAAGAAGGATATCTTTATAATTTTGTTGATACAAAAACCGATATTTCGGATTATAATGTGCTTGTTCTGCCCGATGTTGCAGGCATTCCCGATGAACTGATTGAAAAAATCAAAGCCTTTGCCGCAAAGGGCGGTAAGGTTATCGCAAGCGGCGATGCGCTCGTAAAGAACGGCGAATTCTTCCTTGACCCCGGTGCGGAATTTGCAGGCAAAAACGAATTTGCTCCAACATATCTTATCCCCTGCTGCGAAACCGCAAACGGCGTAACCGAATATGTTATGCGATGTGATTTCAATAAAATCAACATCACTGACGGCAAGGTTTTTGCAAATATGCAGAACCCCTATTTCAACAGAACTCTAGAGCATTTCTGCTCCCATATGCACGCCCCCAACAACCCCGATTCAACCTGCCCCGGTGCGGTAGTCAAGGGCAATGTTGCGTATATCGGCTGGGATATTTTCGGCGCCTATGCACGTCTGGGGCACCTTTGCTTCAAGGAGCTTTTTGCATACATAATCAAGGAAATGATGGACGGCGATGCAACTGCCTGTGCAAAATTGCCCGACAGAGCTGTTATGACATACACAAGGCAGGAAACGGAAGGCAGAAATATTATGCACCTGCTTTACGCACACACCACCGTCAGAGGCGAAAACACCGAGGTTATTGAGGATACCGTACCTCTTTACGGTGTTGAATGCAGCGTAAAATGCAGTGAAAAGCCTTCGGAAATCAAGCTTGTGCCCTCAGGCGAAAAGCTTGATTTTGAATACACCGACGGCAGAGCTTATTTCACCGTGCCAAAGGTTGACATTCATCAGATGATAGAAATTAAAGATTAAAAATGAAAGGCTGTCTCAGTAAAAACTGAGACAGCCTTTGGCTTATTCTTCTGTTTCTGACGGGATTAAGGACATTGATTCATAATCATTTTCTGATGTTACAGAAGCTTCGGGTATTGCCGTTTCCGTTACAATTTCCGCTTCGCCGTATTTAGCGATTATATCCGCTTCCATTTGTTCAATGTCAACCCAGTCTGTTGTACGGGTCTGATATGTGCCGTCAGCAACGGCGTTTTCGTAGTCTGTAACATATACAAATGGATATTCGTGGCTGAGATAATAGCTGTTAATTATCTCATCGTCAAAAGTGTAAATAATGTCTGCATTATACACTTCGTCAGTTTCCTGATTTGCAAAATCCTGAGGATCCATCATTGGTATACCATCGAAACCGTCTATGATTATTTTTGTCCATTCAAGATTTGCCCTGTCAAAATCTTCACGAGAAATGTTGAACTCCTCAATAAACAGCTTCATTGGCATAATTTCTGTTTCATTGGGGTTGTTTTCCATAATGATATCATACCATTCTTCAAATTCATAAAGATCTACAAGGTTTGAAAACGGCCTCGGAATATCACAATAAATGCTTCGATATTTGGTTAAAGACAGATCTCCGCCGCCGATATCATTTGTTGTTGATAATTCTTTGTCACTGTCAACAGTGCTTGAAGATTCGTTTTGGGTGGAAGTTAAAATATCAGGGTCATCTTTCGCTTCATTCTGAGTGCAAGAAGTTATGACAAACAGTAAACTAAAAGACAAAATAAGACTTAAAAATTTCTTCATTTTGATATCCTCCGTTCAAATCGTACCAGTAGCCGCCATATTTTTTGTATGAGTTGGTGACACTGAAAGTTACACTTTTATTTACAAAGAAATACATAGGATTTAGTGTGTAGGTGAAATCGCTTCTTCCTGAATCTCCGACAGCGGCATTCTGACTGTTAGCTTCAAAATGCAAGTGGTATCCCATACTGGAGTCTGTACTACCATTTGTTTTTCCGACCTTTCCTATTATTGTGCCAGCTTCGATATAGTCGCCGAGAGAAATCTTTTTACCGTTTTCGTATTTTGGACTTTCTAACAAGTGCATATAGATTATTGAAATCTTTTTACCAGTTATGCGGTCTGTGCAATCTGTGCTTATGGAAATACAGTATCCGCAATCAGTTGTATTGTTGTATATTTTTTTTACTGTTCCAGAACAAGTAGCAACAACATATTCGCCTGCAATATCACCGGCGATACCTGTAGTAATATCAAACCCCCTATGATGTATTGTTCCGGAAGATGTAATGTTGCGAGGGCCATAAGGAGAACTGATATTTTTTATTGTTGAGTCATACATGGGCCAAACCCACGGAATTTTCTTTTCCTTGCCATTTTCTGTTATAGTTGTGGTCATATTATTATACTGCGAAACGGTGCCTTTTGTTGAAATATGGCTTATGGGAACAAAGCCCCAGGTTTCTGTGCCGCTGATATATCCGTAAGCCCATCCGTCGTTTGTTCCGCAGTCGCCCTCAACAACAAATTCCGTGTTCTCCGATAAAACGGAACCCTTGCTGTATCCGTTACCAACGGCATAATATATGTTGGTGCTTCGGTTGGTTTTTGCCGTCCACGGCTGAGGCCATTTATACAGCAGGTGAATTGTGCAAGTGGCGGTTTCGCCGTCTGCCGTTGCGGTTATGGTTGCTGTTTTACCGGGAACCAAGCCTGTTACCTGTCCGGTTTCTCTGTCAAATTTGAGATAATCGTTTTCGTGTTCAACAGTCCATTGTATGTCGCCGTTGTACTTCGTGGTAAGCTTGCGGTGACTGTATGAAACACCGTTTGCCCATACATCCATATCAGATTTCGAAAGCGTTAAAAAGCCGTTGCCTGCATTTGTTAGCCTAGTGCTTTTTACAAAACCGTCAAGGGCATTGTTTTCCCCGTATCTAATGTAAGCAAAGTTGTTCCATTTACCGCACACGGTTACTTTTTCAAATGAAGCGACAACGGAATTGGTACCTATACGAAATCCGTGCTGAATAAAGAGAGAAAGCAAATACGCTATTGGATTTTTGATGGAAGAAAAATCAAGGTATAAATCTTTGACAAAAAAATATGGGTTTGAGTAAACAAGTTCTATTGGACTTTTAAAACTGCTTCTGACTTCCGCAGACAGTTTTTTCACACAGTAAACCGTAATTTTATCACTTGTTTTTCCGTATTTTGCTTTGCAGGTTATTGTTGCGCTTTTTCCTGCAACAAGACCTTTTATTTTTCCGTCTTTGGTGCAGGAGATTACATTGGGATTGCTTGAACTCCATTCAACACTGTCAAAAAACGTACTGCTTGCATTGACGGTTGCGGAAAGCTGTAAGGTTTCGCCTTCAAGGATACCGCTTTGGTCATTAATTACAATCCTCGTTACCGATTCATCGGGACGGGTATCAGCCGCAAAAACCGCCGAACTTCCCAAGATAAGCGCAAAGCAGAGAAAAACTGCGGTGATTGAGGTAAGATGTGTAATTGCTTTTTTCTTCAAAGGTCTTTTATCTCCTTTATTTTAACATTGTGTACCGTCGGGTGTCAAATTACAGTTTTGTCATTATTTGACACCGTTTTGTAACTTTTTAAAACATCGGACCCTCTTCTTTCCATAATTTTCTTCCTGTATATATATGTCGGAAAATTCATTTTGTTACGGAAAAAATTACAAGAAATTGTCTTATTTTCCTTTTTGTATAAATTGAATTGCCTGTTTTTGTGCATTTGGGCAACAAAAAACGGCTTACAAAGGAGTTTACCTCTGCAAGCCGTTTGCTTGTAGTGTGTTTAATTATTTTTCAGAAAATACTGCATCACCTTATTGCTTACGGTTGATGCGATACCCGAGCCGTAGCCGCCGTGTTCAACAATGCACACAACCGCCAGAGGCAGGTCGCTTCTCTGTGAGTATCCCACAAACCAGGAATGGCTTTTGGCACCGTCAACCTGTGCCGTGCCCGTCTTTCCGCACATCTGCAAATTTTCGAATTTCCAATCGCCGTATTTGTTTTCAACATTTGAACGAAGCAGGTCATTCAGCTTCTGTGCGGTTTCGGGAGCAATTTTAACCGTTGTTCCGGGTACTCTGCCGATTATTTCGGAAACCGTGCCCAGTGATTTTATTCTGTCGGCTGCAAGACCGTTGCCGCTGTTTGCGATTGCGCCCATAATGCTCAGGAAATGGCAGGGGTTGACAAGGGTTGTGCTCTGACCGATACCTGCCCAGCCAAGCTCCGATTTGCTTTTTGTGTCGGGCTCAAAGCGGCTTTTGGTAAGGCGGATTTCCTTGGCGTAAAGCTGATTGTTGAAGCCCATTGCTTCGGCGGTTACTTTAAGCTTTGCCGCACCCAGCTCAACTGAGATTTCCGCAAAAGCACAGTTGCAGGATTCGTTCATCGCTTTTTCAAAATTCACTTCGCCGTGAACTCCGTTACAGATAACCTTGCCGTCATCGGTTTCGTATTCGCCGTCGCAGACAAAGGTGCGTGTATAAATATCGGGGATATTTTCAATGGCACAGGCGGCAGTAACGACTTTCATAATTGAACCCGGTGTATAAATACCCGAAATAACCTTATCAAGAAATACGCCGCTGTATTTTTCGTTTGTCAGCAGGTCTTCGGGCTTGTTTTCAATGTCGTATGCGGGCTTTGAAACACTGCAAAGAAGCTCACCTGTTTTGTAGTTATAGACGGCAACCGCACCGTCATAATCCCCCAGTGCGTTATAGGCAATTTTGTTTGCCTCGCTGTCAATATTGAGGTTGATGTTGGTGCCCGTGCCTGTTTGTTTCAGATAATAAATGCCTTCAATACGGCTGTAACCCGAAAGTGTATTGCGGTAAAGATAATGTGTGCCTGTTGAAATATAGCCTGCGGTATCGCCCACAACGTGAAGTGTTGCCTTGCGTACCGTTGAATTCTGAGCAAATATACGCTCGTTGTCACTGCTTGTTGCAAGCGTGATACCGTTTCTGTCGTAAATCGTGCCTGCGTTGACGATTGTGCCGCCGCTATAAATGTGGCGGTTTGCCTTGTTTGATGCCCACTGTGCACCGTTGAGCATAATGCTTACAACAAGAATCACAACGCCTGCAATAAACGCAACAATCAGAGCGTAGATTATGGCGGCACGCCTTGCGGTTGTTCTCATTTTGCACCGCCTCCCTTCACCATGGGAGGATTAACCTTCCTCGGAGCAGATTTTTTGACTGCAATATCGGGCTTGGGCGGCGAGAATGGTGCACCTGCCGCACGGATATACGCAAGAAGCCCCCAGGAACACAGCATACTTGAACCGCCTCGGCTGACAAAAGGCAGAGTAACGCCTGTCAGAGGCAGTAAATCCGTTATGCCGAAAACGTTCAGCGAAAGCTGAAAAAGAAGCATGCCTGCCGATGCAACGGCGGCGATTGCATAGAAGGTTGAAGCCGATGATTTTGCGGATTTTATGGCAAAAAGTGCAATACCTGCAAAGCTGAGAAGCACTGCAATGCCGAGAATAAGTCCCATTTCCTCGCAGATAAGTCCGAAAACAAGGTCTGTTGAAGCCGCATATACATCACGGAGCTTGCCTTCGCCCAGTCCGAGACCGAAAAGTCCGCCGCTTGATGTGTAAATAAGCACTCTCGCCTGCTGATATCCCGTTGTATCGATGTAATCCCAGACGTGACGGTAGGCGGCAAATCTGTTTGCAACATAAGGCTTGAAGTAAATGACAAGCATTGCACCCATAAGAGCCACGGCACAGATAAGCACGATTGTGCGTATGTTACCCGACCTCATAAATGCTATAAGTATGAAGGTGAAGAAGAAAATCAGTGCGGTGCCGAAGTCTTTCATAAGGAAAAGTGCTCCTACACAGCCCAGAGAAAATATGACATATTTCGTAAGGCTTGTTATGGAAAGAAGCTTATCCAGTGAAACCGCACCTACGAGGATAAATGCGATTTTAACAAGCTCAGAGGGCTGAATTGAGAAAAATCCAAGGTCAATCCAGTTGAGAGTGCCGTTGACCGTTTCCGCCAGCACAAGGTTTGCCGCAAGTACCGCAACCGAGCCTGCGGCGGCAGGGTAACGGAGAATGCCCGCAACGTGAACATCCTTTATCAGAAGAAGCATTACAAGGTAAACCGCAAGGCCGAGACCTATTGCAATAAGCTGTTTTATTGCATAGCTTTCGCTGAAGCTTGCACAGACGGTAAGACCTATGCCCGAAAGGAAAAAGGCAATTGCTTCAAGCTCGAAATAATCGTTATCCGTCACAAGGTTGCCGATGAGCATATAAAGCCATTCGGCGGCGATATAGCCAAAGAAAATGTAAATTGTTGTAAGGCTGGGTTCTTCCTGCCTGCAAAGCACGCAGGCGGCGCAGATAAGCTGAAACGCCGTCATAAGAAAAAGCACCGTTACCTGATTGAAACGGGTTGTTTTTTTAGCCAAGGGTTCACCTCCTTATAAATGAATAGTCAGGGAAAGGTTCTGCCCTTACCCGATTGTAATGCCGTCCGCAAATGATATAGTCTATTATACCTCATATTTTTCGGGTGTTCAAGATGTTTATTGACAATGCCAAAACCCGTATGTATAATAGTTGTATCAGTTCAGAAAATAATACCTAAATGATAACAGGGGATGAACAAAATGAAAAATTTCAAAAGAATTTTTGCCGTGTTTATGGCAGCGGTTATGCTGTTTTCCTTTGCTTCCTGCAAGGATAATACCGATAACGGTGAAATAAATCAGGAAGAAACCACAAGCTATATCAGGGAAAACAAAACCCGTATTGCCGTGCTGAACGGGGTTGATGTTCTCGGCACCGCAAAGCTCAGGGTAAGCCGTGATTATGCTTATGCCGTCACCAACTGTAACAGTGCGGAAGAAATTATGAATATGGTTACCGAAGGCAAGGCAGACCTTGCGGCACTTCCCCTTGACCTTGCAGCAAAGCTCTATAATTCAACAAACGGCGGAGTGAAAATCCTTGCCGTAAATACCCTCGGCGTGCTTCATATCCTGACAGGTGACAGTGATGTAACAAGTTTTGCGGATATCAAGGGCAAAACTGTTTATGCAACAGGCAAGGGCAGCTATTACGAATATTTCATCAGATACATCCTTACACAGAACGGAATTGACCCCGAAAAGGATGTTAAAATCGAATATAAAGAGCAGGATGAACTTACAACTCTCGCTCTTGACGGTACAGCAAAGCTTTGCTTTATCCCCGAACCCTACGCAACGAAGGTTATTACCGAAAACAAAGAAATGAAACGTCTTGTTGACCTTAACGCTCTGTGGGAAAAGTCGGCAGGCACAAAGCCCGTCCAGGGTGTTGTGATAGCAAGAACGGAATATATCGAGCAGAATCCCGAATATATCGAAACATTCCTTTTCCAGAACGAGGTTTCAGTGAATTTTGCCAATGAAAAAGACGGTCTGGGCATAAACTTCCTTGCCGCAAACAACTTTTTCTCATCTCACGAACTTGCAAAAGCGAGTGTTCCTTTATGCAAGCTCACATTTATGAAGGGCGAGGATATGAAACCCGTAATCAACAGCACTTTTGATGTATTTTACGGCATTGACCCTGCTTCGGTAGGCGGTACGATTCCCGCTGACGGTATTTTTTATTAAGCTGTAAATTTGCACAAAACACAACGGCTGTATTTGTAACACTTGACGAACATGGGACAAGTGAGTGAAAAAATCATATCAAATCAAAGGATTTTTGTCCTTGCAAAGATAATTTTTTGCTTGCATTTGAAATAATTTTATACTATACTTATCCTGTACGACGCTGCACCAAAATACGATAAATTTTTCGGTGCGGCAATACATACGACATTTTAGGAGGAAATATCATGTCAAAGAAAATTCTTGCAATTCTTCTTGCAGCAGCAATGCTTTTTGCATTTGCAGCTTGCGGCGACGACACAACAGGTGAAACAACAACCACAACAGCAGCGGAAGAAGTAACAGACGAAGCTCCCGTTGAGGAATCAACAGAAGCTCCCGTTGAAGACACTTCAGCAGCAGACACATCAGACGTATCGGAAGACACAACAGATGCATCAGCAGAAGCTCCCTCAGAGGAAGAAACAACAGAAGCTGCTGACGCTATGCCTGAAAGCAAGGAAGAAATCGTTGCAGCTTTCAATGCAGCTGTTAATGCAGTTAAAGCAGACGCAACAAAGGTAACACGCAGATATTCAAAGATCAGCCTTAACGGTTCATCAACCCTTCCCGGCGCAATCGACGGTATTCTTAAGCTTCTCGGCGGTGCAGATAAGTTCCTCGGCGATCAGCTTGCAAAGAACAGCAAGGGTGAAGAAACATACACAGGCTCACAGATTGATGATGTTTATCCCGTTGAAAATGAAAGCTACGCAAGCAAGCTCACAGCAGCTGATGTAAAGAGCGCATCAATTACCGAAAAAGACGGCAAGTGGATTATCACAGTTACAACAATTGCTGACGGCAAGTCAGACAGCATCCAGCACGGTCAGGGTCATGCTCCCAAGGCATTCAATGTTGTTCTTCCCGGCGTTGTTAACGATAACATTCCCGGCGTTGCAGCAGGTATCGTAGGTCTTGCAACAATGAACTACCCCTCATCAACCTGCAAGGTAACAGTTGATCCCGAAACAGGTCGTGCACTTGAAGCAGATTATGACCTTAAATGGACAATCAACTTTGATAAGGCAGGCGTTATCATTCCCTTTACAACAAACGACCTCTTTATCATTACTTACTAATTCACAAAAAATCGGTGACCGTCATTGCGGCGGTCACCATTCTTGCGTAAAAAATAAAATTAGAATAAAAGGTGATTTATTATGAAAAAGGAAGTTCTTGTTGAAACTTCAGCCCGTCACGTACACGTAAGCCGTGCAGACCTTGATATCCTTTTCGGTGAAGGCTATGAGCTTACTCACAAAAAAGACCTTTCACAGCCCGGTCAGTATGCCTGCGAAGAAAGAGTAGCAGTTGTAGGCGCAAAGGGCAGCTTCCCCGGCGTTTCAATCCTTGGTCCCGTTCGTCCTTCAACTCAGGTTGAGCTTTCACTTACAGATGCAAGAAGCATCGGTGCAGTTGCACCCGTAAGAGAAAGCGGCGACATCGCAAATTCAGGCGCTTGCAAGCTTGTAGGTCCCAAGGGTGAGGTTGAAATCGAATGCGGCGTTATCTCTGCAAAGAGACACATCCACGCAACTCCCGCAGATGCAGAGAAATACGGCCTTGAAGACAAGCAGATTGTTTGCGTTAAGGTTGAGTCAGACGGCAGAAGCCTTATCTTTGACGATGTTGTTGTAAGAGTTAACCCCAACTTTGCTCTCGCAATGCATATCGATACCGATGAATCCAACGCTGCAGGCGCAAAGCCCGGCATGATGGGTGAAATCCTTTAATTTTACATATGATTACCGCTGAAGCATACCGCTTCGGCGGTTTTTTGTTGACAAAGATTCGGGTTTCGGGTAACATACATTATATATTATATAAAAGGATTCCGATATGAACAGCGAAGATAAATTTCTCCTTGCCGCCGTGCGTGACAGAGAGCGGCAGTGCAGCGAAAATTCAATGATAACAAACAGCGTTTTTCTCGATATGAGAGAGCGCTCTGTTGTTGCGTTTCCAATCCATGAATATCCCGATGTGAATATGGTTTTCTACGGCGGATTTGAGGATGCGGAGAGGACGGTTGCGCTGTTCCTGCCCGAATATGTTGATGAAAATGACCTTTACGGCTATTTTGACCAATGCCCCGAAGCCGACCCGATTGAGATTATCAAAATCGAAAAGGATAAATTCTCATCCGCACTCACCCACCGTGACTATCTCGGTGCGCTGATGGCACTCGGCATCAAAAGAGAAATGACGGGCGATATCATCGTTACCGAAACGGGCTGCAGAATTGCCGTTCTGGAAAAAATTGCACCCTTCATTGCCGAGAATCTGACCAAGGCGGGCAGAGGAAGCCTCAAGGCAAAAATCATTCCGCCCAATCTTGCCCGTGAGGGCACAAAGGCGGCGGGAGTGCCCGACAGCTTCACCGTTTCTTCAATGCGGCTCGACAGCGTTATAAAGAATGCGTTCAGAGTTTCGCGCACCGATGCCGTTGCCGCAATTGAAAGCGGAATTGTTTTCGTCAACGACCTTGAATGTCAGAAACCCGATAAAAAAATAAACGCAGGCGACAAGGTTGTTTTCCGCCGCAAGGGCAGGATAATCATCACCGACTGCTCGGCGGTTTCCAAAAGAGGCAGAATCATTGTTTGCGTTGAAAAATTCGTCTGATATCTTGCTTTAAAAAACAACTTATGATAAAATTATTTTGAAATATAGCACGGAGGTGCAATTATGAGTCATCTCAAAATGTATTATAAAGTAGTTCCCGCTTCATATCCCGAAAACTACGGCAGATTCACTCTGCGTTGCT
>JAZSHU010000074.1:0-2076 GCA_045533455.1 Acutalibacteraceae bacterium
ATACCACCTCTTTATATGGGATATATCGCAATTATATCACAAGAATTATAAATATGCGATATGTCCCACACGATTTATCGCAGATTTTATTAAACTTATATTAGCGATATATCGTAAAGGTGGTATAGATATGAATATTAAGGAAGCGGTTGAAAAGAGAATACTTGAGCTTTGTAATGAAAGAAATATTGCAATTAACGCACTTGCTAATATCTCAGGTGTTTCACCCTCGACAATTTACAGTATGCTTAATGAGAAGAGCAAGAATCCCGGTGTAGTGTCAATCAAAAAGATTTGCGACGGTCTTGAAATCAGCATCAGAGAATTCTTTGACAGCGATTTGTTTGACGATTTGGAACAGGAAATAAAGTAACAGCAGGAAGAGAAATCTTCCTGTAATTTTTTTTGCAAAAGTATTGACACTAACGTTACGTCATAGTTTATAATCATAATCAGAGGTGATGATAATGAAAATGTCTGTCAAGGAATTTGCTGAACTTACCGGTGTGAGTGTGCGCACACTTCACTATTATGATGAAATCAATCTTTTGAAGCCGGCAGAGATTGACGAAAACAACGGTTACCGATTTTACGACAGAACTGCTCTTGAGCGCATGCAGGAGATTCTGTTTTACCGTGAGTTGGATTTTCCTCTGAAAAGCATTTGTGAGATTTTATCTTCACCCGATTATGACAAACAAAAGGCATTGTCCGAGCAGAAGAAGCTTCTTATTCTTAAAAAGGAGCGTCTTGAGAGAATTATCTTGGCTATTGACAATGCAGAAGAAAGCGAGGTTGTTATGAAAGCATTAAATAATAATGATTATGAGGTTGCACGCAAGCAATATGAAGCAGAAGCCAAAGAAAGATGGGGCAAAACCGAGGCATATAGGGAACACACCGAGAAAACAAAGGATTATTCAAAGGACAAGTGGCAGTCCGTTATGGACGGCTTGGACAGCATTATCGGTGAATTTGCAGAGTGTATGAAGGGTGGTAACGCTCCCGATTCCGAGGCGGCAAAGGCACTTGCGGAGAAACTGCAAAAGCACATCACAGATAATTTTTATACCTGCACCAAGGAAATTTTATCGAGCCTTGGTCAGATGTATATCTTCGATGAACGCTTTACCCGGAACATTGATAAACACGGTGTCGGTACTGCCGAATTCGTGAACAAGGCTATACTTGAATACTGTAAATGAGCTTTGAAGTGGCTGTATCATGAATGAAGTGAGGAAGCCACTTGTTATTTGTTTGTATATATGCTATACTGAATTTACAGGCAAAAGCCTGAATAAAATTTTTGGAGAATGCTGTTTGAAAATGAACAACACCTTGGAGATAGTAATGTAAACCGTGAGGTTTGCAAATACTTCTCCCCGCAAGCCTCCGGTGATTGAAGGTCAACAATTTTTGGAGGTTTAACAATGAAAAATGACTGCATCATTCGTTTGGAAAAAACAGAAGAACACCGCGAAACCGAAGCTCTCGTCAGGGAAGCGTTCTGGAATGTGTACCGTCCCGGTTGTCTTGAGCATTATGTACTCAATCAGCTGAGGAACGACGAAGCATTTGTGCCCGAGCTTAATTTCGTTATGGAAAAAGACAGCAGACTGATTGGTCAAAATATGTTTATGAGGGCGGCTATCAAAGCCGATGACGGCTCAGATTTGCCCATTATGACTATGGGACCCGTCTGCATTTCACCCGAATTACAAGGGCAAGGTTATGGCAAGATACTGCTTGACTATTCCTTGGAAAAGGCGGCAGAGCTTGGTTGCGGAGCACTTTGCTTTGAGGGAAATATCAATTTCTACGGTAAAAGCGGATTCACATATGCGAGCGAATTCGGTATCCGTTACCATAGTTTGCCCGAAGGTGCGGACGCATCGTTTTTTCTTTGCAAGGAGCTGAAAAAAGGTTATCTTGACGGCATCAGCGGTGAATACACTCCACCAAAGGGATATTTTGTTGATGAGGCAGAAGCCGAAGAATTCGACAAACAGTTCCCGCCGAAAGAAAAGCTGAAACTCCCCACACAACTGTTTTAACCTGACTGAATAAAAAGAGCCG
>JAZSHU010000036.1:0-18471 GCA_045533455.1 Acutalibacteraceae bacterium
ACATACACTTTTACAACAACGAAAGAATCCAACTAAAAACAAAACTGACTCCGCTTGAAAAACGAAGTCAGTATGTCGCTTAATTAAATATTTCCGCCATAGGGGCCTTTTTGTGCTGTCCGCACAATTTGGGGCAGTTCAGACTCGGGGGAATAATTTTTGTTTTATTATTTTATTGATTCAAATCCGGGCTGATAAGCCTTGAAGACATTTGTCATATCACCGTATGCAACAACGCTGAAATCCTTGCTGTTTGCAGCAACTGAAACTCTTGAAGTAACCTTTTCGGCCATATTCTCGGCTGTGATTGTGCCGTTAAGAAGGTCGAATGTGCTGTGTACCGCACCTCTGAGGAGGATGGTTGCAAGGGGAGTTTTGTAGATATAAAGCTTGCCGATACCTGTTGTGTCAGCCTCAACGGCAGCCTTTGCACTCTTGATATAATCGTCAACATCTGCAGTTTTTTCGGGTGCCGCAATATCATAAACCTCGCCTACACCGTTATATGCAGTGGGGAATGAAGGGCAGATGTAAATGAGACCTTTTTTGTTTGCCTGTTCAACAAGTGTTGCCTGAACAGCACTGTCAGTTGAGAAAACTGCAACATCCTTGCCTTCAACATCGCCGTTCATATAATGCCTTGCGATTGCTTCACGCACATATTTCTGTGCACCTTCAATCTGAACGCTGTTTGTATCAGCGCTGCTGTCGTTGATGAATTTGATTCCCTGGGCTTCACAGGCATTTTTTATGGCATTTACTGCATCTCTGATAAGCTTGTTGCCCGACATTGTGCGAGAAACAAAGAAGGTGATGAAGTATTTTGCACCTCTGTCTTTTGCCTGAGCAACAATATCCTCAGCGGCTTTTGCCCAGTCAACGCAGAGAACAAGGTTTGAGCGTTCTGCGATTTCTTCAATGTTATCTTCGGGTTCGATGCAGGTGGTGATGATGTTGGGGTTGATTTCTTTTGCTTTGTAGATGGCGTTCCTTGTGTACTGTGTTGCTCTTGCATAGATAATTGCGCCGATTTCGGGGTCAGCTGCAAGTTCTTTTGAAAGAGTGATGATACCGGGGTCTCCGCCTTTAAGAATACGGCTGTCATCATATCGCTTGATCACTATTGAGTTGGGGTATTCTGCTTCAAGCTGTTTTGCGGCTCTGTAATCCTCGGGGTACTGTGCTTCGGGTGCAACAAGAATTGCAACCTTCTTCTGAGGGGTAACAACTTCATCGGCTTTTGCAGCGGGGTTGTTTTTACATCCCGACATTGCAAAAATGAGAGCTGCCGCCATAATCAGGGCAAGAATTCTTCTGAAAGTTTTGCTTGTGAGTTTCATAACACTACCTCTTTTGTATTTAAGATATTTTTTGCTTTATCTTCAAACATCTGTCTGATTCTTGTTGGTGCTATAATTTCGATCTTATCCGAAAGAGCAAACAGCCAACCGAGAAGCTTATCGTCAAACACCGTGAACACCTTTGCGTTGCAGTATCCGTCTGTTTCGTCTTTTCTGTACTGAACGGGAGTGTTGAAACGGTTTTCGATAAGCTCAATATGTTCAGACGGGAATCTTATTACAAGCCACTCCTTGAAATAATAGCTTGTTTCCATAGGGCTGCCGTTAAAATAGCTTGTTGCCGAAACAAGGTCGTCGGTAAATTCCGTTGACTCGGATTTCATTATTTCAACATTCTTTATCCGTGGCAGATTTATATATTCTGCTTTTTTTGGAGTATGAATTTGGGTGAAAACAAACGATACGTTTCCGTCTGCAACGGTAAGCACAACGGGGTTTGCCGTAACTGTTTCGAAATATACCGTATCCGAAAATGCATCTCCGAGTTTTGAACGCGAAACGGTCAGGATAACCTGCTTTCTGTCTCGTATTGCAAGCCTGAGACTATTCAGGATTTCCGAAGATGTTTTTCTTTTCGGTGCATATGAATTAAGGTTGATTGTTGTGCTGAGAATCAAATCAAGTGTTGGTATGCAAGTGTTTCTGCGAAGATATTTTTTGATGTAATCCGTTTCGTCTTCCGAAAGAATATCTGATGAAAAAATAGCTTCAAGAATAAGTCTGACCGCATCCTGAGAAAAATTCTTTACAATATAGTATCCTCTCTTGGGCTTTGAAACACTTACAATTTTTACTGTTGTCTGATTAACGGCTTTTATATCCGATATAATGTTTCTTTTTGAAACGTTGTAGCCGTAATCGTGCATATGCTCGCAGATTTCATCCAAAGACAGAATATTGTTTTCATCGGAAAACATTGTAAGAATTTCCGCCAAAACAATGAGTCTTGTTCTTGCGCTGGGGGTTGTTTCCAAAATAACCGCCGCCTTTTATATATTCTCAGTATGTCAGCTTGCTGTTGACATCAATAAGAACATTTTTATCGATTTTAAGAACCTCTCTGTCGTAGCTGTAAATGCCGTTAACCTCAAATTCAACGTCGCTTACCTGAGTGTAAACCGTTGCACAAAGACCTTTTTTGATAAGTCTGTATATCTGCTTTTCATGCAGATGCTTGTATGCAGCAGAAAGCTTTTCACTGTTTGCGAACATTATATAGCCGAATGAACGGTTTTTGTTCCATACATGGTTGTCAATATTCCAGCTGTATCCGCCGAATTCGCTGAGAACGAAGGGTCTGCATTTTGTGGTGAATCTTGTGGGTGCGGTAACGGGCACGGTGTATCTGTGCATACTCTTGAAATCGGGACCGCCCTGGTCGTGCCAGCCGCTTGCATGGTCAACAAATCTTGATGGGTCAATTTCTTTGATTTTTGTGCCGATTTCTTTTGCGTCAAACTGACCCCAGCCTTCATTGAAGGGCACCCAACAGCAGATTGAAACGCTGTTATAAAGGTTGTCAATCATAGCCCAAAGCTCCTGCTTGAATTCTTCACGCCATTCGGGCTTTTCACGCTTGAAGCTCTTATACAGATTATCTTTGACGTGAATGCTGAAAATGGGCAGTGCGCCTGCCAGCATTGTTCCGATATACTGACCGCCGCTTATCATATCCTGCCATACAAGCATTCCCAACCTGTCGCAGTGGTAATACCATCTGCGTGGCTCGGCTTTGATATGTTTTCTCAGCATATTGAAGCCCAGCTTTTTCATTTCATCAATGTCAAAGATCATTGCTTCATCGCAGGGGGGAGTAAGCTGGCTTTCGGGCCAGTAACCCTGGTCAAGAAGACCTCTCTGGAAGTAAGGCTTGTTATTGAGTGCAAGTCGGGGAATTCCGTCGCCGTCGTTCATTATTGAGAATTTTCTCATTCCGAAATAGCTCTTCACTTCATCCTTTTCGCCGTCACAGTCAAGTGTGATATAAAGGTCGTAAAGGAAAGGCGATTCGGGGCTCCACAGTTTAGCATCGGGAACGGGGATTTTTGCCTCTGCAGAAATCTCACCGTCATAAACAACACTGTTACCGTCGGTGATTTTTGCATAAAGCTTGCCGCTGCAGGCACAGTTGTGATTTACTTTTACATTGATAACTCCATCGTCAATATCGGGAGTGAGTTTTATATTTTCGATATGACAGCGGTTAACGGACTCAAGCCACACGGTCTGCCATATGCCTGATGTGGGGGTGTACCAAAAGCCTTTTGACTGGTGAACCTGCTTGCCTCTTTGCTGATGACCCGAATCGGTGGGGTCATAAACTTTCACAACAAGCTCATTTTCGCCGTCTTTGAGTGCATCGGTAATATCAAAGCTGAATGGGTTATATCCTCCGGTATGCTCTCCCATAAGCACCGAGTTTACCCATACGGTGCATTGCCAGTCAACCGCATCAAAGTGAAGGATTGTGCGCTTGCCGTTAAAACCGTCGTTGAGAGTAAAATATCTGCGGTACCAGAGGCGTTCTTCAGGCTTTAAATGTTTCTGCACTCCCGAAGCGGCAGACTCGATTGCAAAGGGAACAAGTATCTTTCCGTCAAAGCTTTCGGGCTTGTCTGCATTTTCGCTTGTGATTGCGTAATCGTATTCGCCGTTAAGGCAAATCCATTTTTCTCTTTCAAGCTGGGGTCTGGGATATTCGGAAAGCGGACAATCCTTGCTGATATCCTTGAACCACCTGGTTTTAAGTTCGCTCATAATTTTTTCTCCTGTGTATATTAATAAAACATATCTTCAAGTCGGATATCACCGTCAACCGTAACGGCTTTAACCGTGAACTTCTGCTTTAATCCGTGAGTCTTTTTAACGGAAATTTCAAGTTCATATGTGCCGTCTGCAACGCTGATAACTTTAATATCTGTTTCGTTCCAATCGTAATCTTCGGCATCGGATTCGGCATACTTTGTGTTGAAATAAAGCTTGCCGTCGATTTCCGCATATCTGTCGGATTGAGAAAGGATTTTTTCAGCGGCTTCTTTGGTGTAGGTTGATTCAACTGCTGTCACAAGGTCGGCATAGGTGCCGATTTCGTCGGAAACAACAGGGGAGAAGGTGCCGCTTTCGTTTGTGATATCCTTACCTGATTCCGTGGGAAGATGGTTTTCAACAAAGACATCCTCAACAAGAAAACCGTTGGATTTGATAAGATATCGGAGCACCGTCATCTGACCTTCGCCAACATAATTTGCATCCAGTGCATCGGGTTTGAGAGAACATCCCGTGAGCAATAATGCAATGCAGATTGCCGCGGCAAATATTTTTTTCATAAGCATAAATCCTCTTTCAGGTTATAATTAAATATATTATATATAAAACATTAAGAATAGTCAATTACTTTTCGGCAAAATGAACAATAAATTAAGCGGATTAAATACAAAAAGGGGAGCAGGCACAAAACCTGCTCCCTTAACATGTTAATTATCTGAAATCAAATAATTCCTTCGGTGTTATTTCAAGCACTTCGCAAAGCTTGAAAATAACATCAAACGATACGCCCACTTTGCCCAGCTCAATGGCACTTATATGACTTCTGTCAATGTCTGCAAGCTCAGCCAACTGAAGCTGAGTCAGTTTTTTTCTTTTACGGTAAAACACAACATTTAATCCGAATTTCTCGTAAAGCTCTCTGTATTCCTGTTTCAATTTAATCACCATATAATATTTTATGGTGATTTATACTAATATTAAACCTTGTGATAATCGCTTTACGCTATTGACACAAGTCAAAAATTGATTTATAATAGCAATAAATTAAATTCGGAGGTAAAACAAATGAAGAATTTTTTGTCTGTTATCCTTGTTATTGCAATGTGCCTTTCTCTTGCAGCATGCGGCAGTAAAACACCGACAAAGGAAGAAATGATGGCAGTTGCGGAGGAATTCAGCGCAAATGATATCCAGAACGACTCCATACAGAATATCGTGAGTGCCAAGCAGAAGTTTTGCAACAAAACCCTTTTGCTTTCCGGTACTGTAAGAAGTATTCAGGAAGATTACATTGAATTATCCGCATCATACGGTTCAAACTATATGATTGATGTATATCTCTCCCTTGACGAACTGGTACTGTTAGAGCAGGGACAAAAAATTACTGTTGTCGGTACAACTACGGACGAAATTATTGATGATTCTGAAAGTGTTGCAGAATACACTTTTGATTACAGCCACTACCAAATGCCCGTTGCCTATCTTGTGAAAGACAGAGTTGAGATAACAGGTATACTTAAAGGAGAAAATTACAGTTATAAACCGGCCTATAACATAAAAATCGGAGAAAGCATTGTATTAAACCTGATATATTTTGCAGAAGGTGTTGATACAAGCACACTTAAAAACGGGCAGGAAATTACATTCTCGGCAAAGGCAATCAGCAAAAACGATGTTTGGCATTATTACGATGCAGAAATAATAGAGTAAACACCAAAAAAAGGAGCAGGTTTCAGCCTGCTCCTTTCGTTTGTTTATAGGGTTTTATTAACCGAAATATCTTGCAAGAAGACCTGCAAATGCCTTGCCGTGTCTTGCTTCGTCGCGTGCCATTTCATGCACGGTGTCGTGGATAGCATCAAGACCCTGCTCCTTAGCCATCTTTGCAAGTTCAAACTTACCTGCTGTTGCACCGTTTTCAGCATCAACTCTCATTTCAAGGTTCTTCTTTGTGCTGTCGGTGATTACTTCGCCGAGAAGCTCTGCAAACTTTGCTGCGTGCTCTGGCTCTTCATATGCTGCCTTTTCCCAGTAAAGACCGATTTCGGGGTAGCCTTCACGGTGAGCAACTCTTGCCATAGCAAGGTACATACCAACCTCTGAGCACTCGCCTTCAAAGTTAGCTCTGAGACCGTCGATGATTTCCTGGCTTACGCCCTTTGCAACGCCTACAACGTGTTCTGCTGCCCAAGACATTTCGCCTGATTTCTGCTCGTTGAATTTTTCAGCGGGAACCTTGCACTGGGGGCAGAATTCGGGAGCTGAATCTCCTTCGTGAACATAACCGCAAACTGAGCATACAAACTTTTTCATAATACTTTTCCTCCAAAAATTTAAATATAATTTTTTGTTAATTTATGATTATCCGACTTGT
Organism: Acutalibacteraceae bacterium; assembly: GCA_045533455.1. Taxonomy (GTDB): domain Bacteria; phylum Bacillota; class Clostridia; order Oscillospirales; family Acutalibacteraceae; genus CAG-177. The sequence goes on from JAZSHU010000036.1 coordinate 6,502, forward strand.
TTTGAACAAGATGGACAATATCCTGTGAATAAAACGGAGTGTGATAAAATTTTTCCGTCAAAAGCCTTTGAGGCCTCTTCGCATAATCCGCAGTCGGTGTCAAGAAAGATGTCAAAAACACCGCCGCAGTCAAGGCAGGTGAGGTGATAGTGAAGATTGACGTTACCGTCATATCTTGCTGTTCCGCCTGAACCGATTCTGATTATTTTTCCGTCACCTTCAAGCTGAGCAAGGTTTCTGTAAACCGTTGCAAGGCTTAAAGCCGGTATCTTGGGTTTGAGTGAAAAATAAAGGTCTTCAGCGGTGGGGTGGTCGTAGCGTGAACACAAATTTTCAAGTATTGCATCACGCTGCTTACTGTGCCTTTGAGCTTGCATCTTATTCACTCCTTTCGTTTTGTCGCTAACGATAATCGTTATCGTTAGCGTTATTATAGCGCGAGATTCTGAGTTTGTCAATAGTTTTTTTGAAAATTTTTTCGGAAAATCCGAATAAACACGTAAAATTGCCGAATACATTAAAAATATTGCTTTTTTTCATCCGTTAAATTATTATGCAGATGTAAGGAGGCTTCTTATGAAATGCATTGTAACTGTTGATAAAGATCACGAAGAGGAGGTAATTATTTTTGCACATGAAAGAACAAGGCTTGTTGATGAAATTGAGAGACTTGTTAAAAATGGCGACAGTAAAATAACAGGGTATAAAGATGCAGAGATATGTATGATTGATACCGCAGATGTTTACTGCTTTGCGGTTGAAAACAATAAAGTATATGCGGTGACGGCTGATAACAAACTGCAAGTTAAACAGCGTCTTTATCAGCTTGAAGAAATTCTCGGTGACGGGTTTATCAAAATCAATCAGTCCTGCATAGCCAATGTAAGGTTTATTTTAAAATTCAGTGCGGCATTTTCGGGCGCACTCAATGTGACTTTCAAAAACGGATATACTGATTATGTATCACGGCGCAATGTGAAAGCTGTCAAAGAAAGGTTAGGTGTAAAATAATGAATAAATACCTTAAAGAATATCTGCACAGAGGTCTGATATTTGCAGGCTTCGGACCCATAATATTGGGAATAATATATTTCATAGTTTCCAAAACAATAAACAATTTTTCATTAAGCGGCGGCGAAGTGCTGCTTGCCATTGTTTCTATTTATATTCTTGCTTTTGTACAGGCTGGTTCCAGTGTTTTTAATCAGATTGAACACTGGCCGCTTGCAAAATCGCTTTTTTGCCACTTCACAAGCCTTTATGCGGTTTATTTTATATGCTATTGCTTGAATTCATGGATACCTTTTAAATGGGAAGTTGTCGGAATTTTCACCGCAATATTTGTTGCTCTCTATTTTGTAATATGGTTTACCGTCTATTTTATTGTGAAAGCTACAAGCAAAAAGCTGAATAAGATGCTGTGAAAAAAGAAACCGCTTTGCCGTAAAGCAAAGCGGTTTTGCTGTTATTCTGCAAATTCTTTTAATTTTTGACCTGCTATGCGGTAAACCGTCCATTCATCCATGGGTGTTGCACCCAGTGATAAATAGAAATCAATGCTGGGTTTGTTCCAGTCGAGGCAGCTCCATTCAAGCCTGCCGCAGCCTCTTTCGCAAGCGATTTTTGCAAGTGCTTTGAGCAGCCCTTTGCCGTAGCCTTTGCCTCTGTATTCGGGCAGAACAAACAAATCTTCAAGATAAATTCCCGCTCTGCCAAGGAAGGTTGAAAAGTTATGGAAGAACAGTGCAAAGCCTACTTCTTTACCGTCTTCAACGGCAAAAATAACCTCGGCTTTTTTCTTTTCAAAAATCCATTCTCTGAGCAGCTCGGGGGTTGCAACAACTTCTCCGAGCAATTTTTCGTATTCTGCAAGTTTAACGATGAAATCAAGTATGATTTCAACATCGTTTTCGTTTGCAAATCTGATTTCTGTTTCATTTTTCATAAACTATCACCCGTATAAAATATAACATTTTGAAATGATTTTGGCAATAAATTAATTGACTTTTTCTTAAGTTTGATGTACGATTACAAAGGTTAAACAAAGAAAGGGGAGTTATGTATGCTTTCGTTCAAAAATAAACTTATCACAAAGGTGGGTGTACCCGTTTTTAAATGTCAGGCACTGCCCTTTATCCATATTTACAAGATGACCAATAAGCCTAAAGAACGCATTTCTCTCAGCGAAAACGGAATCGGTTCAAAGGATGACCCCGTTTATCTTACCGCCCACAGAGGCGGTTGGGCAGATGCTCCGCAAAACAGCCTGCCTGCTTTTAAAAAATCCGTTGAACTGGGTTATTATACGGCAGAATGTGATATAAGACTTACAAAGGATAACAAGTGGGTTGTTCTTCACAATGATACTGTTGATTCACTGTTTTGCCAGAAGGGTAAAATTGAGGATTTTACTTACGACGAGGTAAGAAGCTTTACATACAAGCACGGCCCTAATTTCTGGGCTTACGATGATTTGAAAATCTGTTCCTTTGAGGAATATCTTGATGTTTTTGTGGGTACAAACACCCGTCCCCAGATTGAAATCAAGACGGAAACCTATGATATGCTTTACACTGTTGTTGATGCGGTTAAGGCAAAGGGACTTGAAAAAAGCGCAATTGTCATTTCCTTTGATCTTGAACAGCTTAAAGTGATTAATGAAATTGACAGCAGTATCGAGCTTTGGTATCTCATAGGTAAAATTACACCCGAAAGAATAGCGGAAGCTCAGGCAATCGGCTCAAATGTATGGCTTTCTCCCAACTACGATGAAAACGATGCGGAGTCAATTAAGCTTGCACTTGATGCAGGCATAGGTATTTCATTCTGGACAGTCAACACCATTGAAAAAGCAAGAAAGCTTTATGACCTCGGTGTAAGATATATAGAGAGCGATTTTCTGTGCAAATAATACTGTGGGCAGGCATTTTGTCTGCCCATTATTTTTTGGTTTTATGTTGACTTTTTTGTTTAATATGATATACTTAATAAAGTAACTGACGAAAGGGTTTGACTATGGGCTTTACTGTAAAAGGCTGTAAAATAAACGGGCAGGGTAATCCTGTTGATATGGTTGTTTCAGGCGGCGTCTTTGGCGGTGCCTGTGATACCGTTTTCGAATTTAATAACTGTGCTGTTTTTCCCGGCTTTATTGATGTTCATGTTCATCTCAGAGAGCCGGGATTTTCTTATAAAGAAACCGTTGAAACAGGAACAAAAGCCTGTGCACACGGCGGTTATACAACAGTGTGTTCGATGCCGAATCTCAATCCCGTGCCTGACAGTGCGGAGCATCTTGATGAGCAACTGAAGCTTATTGAAAAAGATGCTGTCATAGCCGTTGCTCCCTACGGAGCAATAACCGTAGGTCAGAACGGCGAAGAACTTTCAGATATGGAAGCAATGGCAGATAAGGTCTGTGCGTTCTCCGATGACGGCAAGGGCGTGCAGAGTGAAGCGATGATGCGCGACGCAATGATAAGAGCCAAAAAGCTGGGCAAGATGATTGTTGCCCATTGTGAAGATAATTCACTTCTTCACGGCGGATATATTCACGACGGTAAGTATGCCGCAGAGCACGGCCACAGAGGAATCTGCTCCGAAAGCGAATGGAAACCCATTGAGCGTGATCTGAAGCTTGCGGCAGAAACAGGCTGTGCTTATCACGTTTGCCATATATCAACAAAAGAAAGTGTGGAGCTTATCCGCAAGGCAAAGGCGGCAGGTGTTGATGTTACCTGCGAAACCGCACCTCATTATCTTATTCTCAGCGATAAGGATATGCAGGAGCACGGCAGATTCAAAATGAATCCGCCTCTGCGTGATGAGAGCGACAGACTTGCGCTTATCGAAGGTATTTGCGACGGTACAATTGATATGATTGCAACCGACCACGCACCCCATTCCGCAGAAGAAAAGGGCAGGGGGCTTGAAAAGAGTGCAATGGGAATTGTGGGTATTGAAACCGCATTTCCGCTTCTCTATACACATCTCGTAAAAACAGGTGTTATCACTATGGACAGGCTTGTTGAGCTTATGAGCACGAATCCCGCGAAAAGGTTCGGATTCAACAGTGGTCTTGAGGACGGTATGCCTGCCGATTTTACCGTGTTTGATTTAAACAGCAAATATGCAATTAATCCCGACGATTTTCTTTCAAAGGGCAGAGCTACTCCTTTTGAAGGCTGTGAGGTTTACGGCGAATGCCTTATGACCGTAAAAGGCGGAAAAATCGTCTGGCAGAAGGGAGAAAACCGATGAACAGAGGAATTTATGAAATTCTCGAGAACAAAGCCCTGACGAAGGATATTTACAGAATGATTCTTTCGGGCGATACATCACATATAACCGCACCCGGTCAGTTTATCAACATTCAGCTTGACGGATTTTATCTGCGCAGACCTATTTCAATCTGCGATTATGACGGCGAAACGATAACAATAATTTATAAAGTTGTAGGTCACGGCACAGAGGCTATGGCAAAACTTACCGCAGGCGGAAAGCTTGATGTTCTCTGCGGTCTGGGTAACGGCTTTGACACTTCAAAGTGCAGTGAAAAGGCAGTGCTTATCGGCGGCGGCGTAGGTGTGCCTCCTATGTATAACCTCTGCAAAAAACTTCTTGATGAAGGCAAGAAAGTTTCGGTTATCCTCGGTTTCAACACCGAAAGCGAAATTTTCTACAAGGACGAATTTGAAGCACTGGGTGCAAAGGTTTATGTTTCAACCGTTGACGGTTCATATGGTACAAAGGGCTTTGTAACCGATGTGCTCAAAGATCTTGAATACGACTATTTCTACACTTGCGGACCCATGCCCATGTTCAGAGCAATCGAAAAGATTGCCGCAACAAGCGGTCAGTACAGCTTTGAGGAACGTATGGGCTGCGGTTTCGGTGCTTGCATGGGTTGCTTCTGCAAGACAAAATACGGATATAAGCGAATTTGCAGGGACGGTCCTGTGCTTGAAAGGGAGGAGATTATATGGTAAACACAAAGGTTAATCTTTGCGGAATAGAACTTGATAATCCCGTAATTCCCGCTTCGGGTACTTTCGGTTTCGGCTATGAATTCGCAGAGCTTTATGATATCAACTGTCTCGGGACTTTTTCATTCAAAGGTACAACCAAGGATTCACGCTTCGGCAACCCCACACCCAGAATTGCAGAGTGCGACAGCGGTATGATTAACGCCGTAGGCTTGCAGAATCCCGGTGTTGAAAAGGTTATCAGTGAAGAACTTCCCAAGCTTGCAAAATGCTTCTCAAAACCCGTTATGGCAAATGTCAGCGGATTTTCACTTGAAGAATATGCGTATACCTGCGAAAAGCTTGACAAAGAGGAGCAGGTTGGCTGGCTTGAAGTCAACATAAGCTGCCCCAACGTTCACGGCGGCGGAATGAGCTTCGGTACATCTCCCGAGGCGGCGGCAGAGGTTACAAAGGCAGTTAAGGCCGTAACAACCAAGCCCGTTATTATTAAGCTTTCACCCAATGTTACGGATATTGTTTCAATCGCAAAGGCTTGCGAAGAAGCAGGTGCGGACGGCGTGAGCTTAATCAATACACTTCTCGGAATGAGAATAGACCTTAAAACAGGTAAACCCGTTATTGCCAACAAAATGGGTGGTTTTTCAGGTGCGGCAATAAAACCCGTAGGCATCAGAATGGTTTATCAGGTATGTCAGGCAGTAAACATCCCCGTTATCGGAATGGGCGGTGTAGCAACCGCAGAGGATGTTATTGAATACATTATGGCAGGTGCAACGGCTGTTGAAGTCGGTGCGGCAAACCTTGTGAATCCCTACGCAAGCAAGGAGATTGTTGAAAATCTTCCCGCTGTAATGGCTAAATATGGTATTAAAAATTTAAATGATATAAAAGGATGTGCACACAATGGGTAAAGATGTAATCGTAGCTTGCGATTTCAGCAGCAAGCAGGCAGTAATGGATTTCCTTGATAAGTTTACAGAGGAAAAGCCTTATGTAAAAATCGGTATGGAGCTTTTCTATGCCGAAGGTCCTTCGATTGTTAAGGAAATCAAAGAAAGAGGACATAAGATTTTCCTCGACCTCAAGCTTTGTGATATTCCCAACACAGTCAAGAAGGCAATGAGCGTGCTCAGCGGCCTTGATGTTGATATGACAAACCTTCATGCCAGCGGCACAATTGAAATGATGCAGGCGGCAATCGAAGGTCTTACAAGAGAAGACGGTACAAGACCTCTGCTTATTGCGGTTACTCAGCTTACTTCAACCAGTGAAGAAAGAATGAGAGAACAGCTTCTTATCGATAAGCCCCTTGATGAGGTTGTTATGCACTACGCATCAAATGCTGAGAAGGCAGGTCTTGACGGTGTGGTTTGCTCACCGCTTGAAAGTGAAAAGGTTCACGGCAGATGCGGCAGCAAATTCCTGACTGTTACTCCCGGTGTACGCTTTGCAGACGGTGATATCGGTGACCAGGTAAGAGTTACAACTCCCGCAAAGGCAAAGGAGCTTGGCTCAGACTACATTGTTGTTGGCAGACCTATTACAGCAGCCGAGGATCCCGTTGCGGCTTACAGAAGATGTGTAGCCGAATTTGTTGGTTAATCCGTTAATAATTTCTTAAGGAGGATAATATAAAATGCAGAAGCTTATTGCAAAAGACTTACTTTCAATCGGTGCGGTTTTTCTCCGTCCCGAACAGCCCTTCACATGGGCAAGCGGCATCAAAAGCCCCATTTACTGTGACAACAGACTTACTCTCACAGCACCTTCAGTACGTACAGATGTTGAAAAGGGTCTTGCCGAAATCGTAAAGGAATATTATCCCGAAGCAGAAGTGCTTATGGGTACTTCAACCGCAGGTATTGCTCATGCAGCAATTACCGCTCATATGCTTGATATGCCTATGGGTTATGTTCGTTCGGGTGCAAAGGACCACGGCAGAGGTAATCAGATTGAAGGCAAGCTTGAAAAAGGTCAGAAGGTTGTTGTTATCGAAGACCTTATTTCAACAGGCGGCAGTGTAATCGAGGTTGTTGAAGCTCTCCGTGAAGCAGGCGCAGAGGTGCTTGGTATTGCAAGCATTTTCACCTACGGTATGAAGAAGGGTCTTGACAGACTTGCAGCGGCAGATGTTAAGAACGTAAGCCTTACAAACCTTGATGTTATAGCAGAAGTAGCAGCAGAAATCGGATATATCAAGCCCGAAGATGTTGCCCGTCTTATTGCTTTCAGAAATAACCCCTCCGACGAAAGCTGGATAGGGGGAGCAAAATGAGAAGTCTTATAGACATTCTTTCGCTCTCAACAGAAGAAATTGATGAACTTATTGCGGTTGCGGAGGATATAATTGCAAATCCCGTTAAGTACCGTGATAAGTGCCGTTATAAGAAGCTTGCAACTCTTTTCTTTGAGCCTTCAACAAGAACCCGTCTCAGTTTTGAGGCGGCAATGCTGGAGCTTGGCGGCTCGGTGCTCGGCTTTTCGGAAGCTAATTCATCATCAGCTGCAAAGGGTGAAAGCGTTGCCGATACCGCAAGGACTGTAAGCTGTTATGCGGATATCATTGCAATGCGTCATCCCAAGGAGGGTGCACCTCTTGTTGCTTCAATGGCATCAAGTGTTCCCATCATCAATGCAGGTGACGGCGGTCATAACCACCCCACACAGACTCTTACCGACCTTCTTACCATCAAGCGTGAAAAGGGCAGACTTGATAATCTGACAATCGGTTTCTGTGGTGACCTTAAATTCGGAAGAACCGTTCATTCTCTTATTGAGGCTATGGCGAGATATACAGGCATCAAGGTTGTTCTTATCTCACCCTATGAGCTTCAGCTTCCCGGTTATCTCAAAAAAGAAACCCTTGATGCAAAGGGTATTGAATACCTTGAAACAACAGATCTGAGTGCGGTTATGCCCGAGCTTGATATTCTTTATATGACACGAGTTCAGCGTGAACGCTTCTTCAACGAGGAAGATTATCTCAGACTTAAAGACAGCTATATTCTCACTCCATCAAAGCTTTCAAATGCAAAGAGTGATCTTGCTATTCTTCATCCGCTGCCCAGAGTTAACGAGATTCATACTTCTGTTGATGCAGATCCCAGAGCTTGCTATTTCAGACAGGTTCTTAACGGCAAATTTATCCGTATGGCGCTTATTCTTAAACTGCTGGAGGTGGAGTAAATGCATATTGATTCAATCAAAAATGGCGTTGTAATTGACCATATCAAGGCCGGCAAATGTATGGATATTTACAAACACCTTGAACTCGACAAGCTTGACTGCACCGTTGCTATTATAAAAAATGTAAGCAGTAAAAAAATGGGACGCAAGGATATAATTAAAATCGACTCCGAAATGGAAGTTGACCTTGAAGTGCTCGGATATATCGATCCCAACATCACGGTTAATATCATCAAGGATGAAAAGCTTTGCGAAAAGAAAAAGCTTACCTTGCCTGCGATGATAAAGGATGTTGTCAAGTGCAAAAATCCCCGTTGTATTACTACAACAGAGCAGGATTTGCCCCATATTTTCAAGCTTACAAATGCAGAAACAGAAACCTATCGCTGTATTTACTGTGAGTCAAAAGCAAAATAATTCTTTTGATCCGACGGCTTCGGCTGTCGGATTTTTTATGTTCCAATCTTGAAAAAAATGTTGTTTTATGTTATAAATTGTATGGTAATTAATATAGGGAGATGTTTTTATGATTAAACATATAGTTTGTTTCAAACTGAAAGATAACAGCTTTGCAGAATGCGAAAAGGCAAGAGATGTGCTTATGTCAATGAAGGGCAATGTGCCTCAGCTTCGTGATATTACGGTAGGCATAGATTTTCTTCATTCCGAGCGCTCATACGACCTTATTCTTGAGGTTGTACTTGATGATGAAGCGGCGCTTGAAAGCTATCAGAACGACCCCTACCATTGCTCTGTTGTGAAAAAGCATATGCACGCTGTAAGGGAAAGCAGTGTTGCCGTTGATTATGTGATTGAGGTGTAATATGCAGTTACTTGAAATAAACAAGGAAAAATATATCGGTCAGGCAGACCCGTTTATTCTTGAAAGCAACGGAAAATTTTATATTTATACCACGGGTAAGGACGGAATTTATGCCTATTCTTCCGATGAGCTTCTTTCCGGCTGGAAGTTTGAGGGCAGAGTTTTTCATTATGACGACCCAAAGGTTTATGATTATTGGGCACCCTCTGTTATTGAGATTGACGGCACATTTTATATGTACAATTCTTTTGAATATTACGATGATGTGCCCGACCGTGGCGGTCACCATCAGGCAATGTTTGTATCATCAAGCAAAAATCCTCTGGGACCCTTTGAAAATGCAAAACAGCTTCTTCACCCTTTTTCTATAGATTCCCATGTTGTGAAGAATGAAAACGGACTTTTCATTTTTTATTCAACAAACACCTTTGAGGGCGAGAGAATAGGTACATACATAGTTGTTGACAGACTTCTTGACCCCGAAACCGTTGAAGGTAAACCTGTACCTGTTATAACCGCATCCATTGATGAAGAAATTTATTGCAGGGACAGATACGAAAAGGGGATTCACTGGCATACCATTGAAGGCGCATTTTATTTCAGGGAAGGTGACTGGCAGTATGTGATGTACAGCGGTGCCTGCTATGAAAACGAAAAATATTTTATCGGCTATGCAAGGGCAAAAACCGATGAAACCGATCTTACCAAGATTAAATTCGAGAAATACCCCGATGATAAAACCTATGCCCCTGTGCTTAACAGCAACGAATGGGAGGAAGGCACGGGTCATCACTCAATGATAAAGCATAACGGCGAGTGGTATGCAATTTATCACGCCCGTAATGCCGAAGAAGACGGATTGAACGGTGACAGACGAAACGCAAGAATCTGCCGTCTCAGCGTGAATGACGGTGTTATAACCGCCCACAGAAAGCAGTTTGAAATATAAGGAGAAACAAAATGAAAAGATTTTTAACTCTTGTTATGGCGGTGATTGTTGCCGTGGCATCAATTCCCTTTGCCGCTGCAACAAAGAAGGTTACACCTGTTGTAATGGTGTCGGGCTTCGGCGCAACCGCACTTGTTGAAGACGGTGAGGCGGTTTTTCCTCCGTCACTTAACACGATTCTTGATGCACTGGGCATAAACGAGGATTTAACGGTTGAAAAGGCGATTGACGAGCTTGAAATTTGGCTTCAGGATGAAGGCTATGTTGTTCAGCTTTCCGCAATAGTCGAAAGAATAATTGAGGCAATCCGTGTCAATGACGACGGAAGCTCAGCTTATGATTTAAAACCCATTGTAAGCGGTGCGGAAAACACATCTCTTGCCGCATTCAAAGCACAGGATATGCTTGATTATGTTCCCTATACGGGTTCCGAATTCCTTGATATGGAATCGATTGCACGGCGTGTGGGCGATGAGAATGTTTTCAATTTTATGTACGATTGGCGTGTGGACTATGATGTGGTTGCCGACGAATTCAAGGCATATATTGACGATGTTCTTGAACTGACAGGTGCAGAAAAAGTCAGCATTTATTCAATAAGCCAGGGCTGTCTTGTTGTAGGTCAGTATCTTTACAAGTACGCAGACCTTGAACAGACCGACAAAGTGATTTTTGATACACCCGTTCTCGGCGGTGCATCCTTTGTTACCGATATACTTTCAGACGGAAGCCTTGCTCTCAATTTCTCCGTTATACTGGATTTGCTTTCTGATATTCTTCACGTTGAACTGAAACTTTCAGAGATGGAAAAACTTGTGGAATTTCTTGAAGGTGAGTGGATTGCAGGTGCAATAGATATCGGTAAGAATATCATCGTTCTGCCTATGAAGGGCTGCATAGCCTTCTGGCAGATGGTTCCCGCAGCTGATTTTGATGAATATGCAGAGATTTACCTTGACAGTCAGGCGAATGCAAAGGTTATTGAGGCAGTTAAGAATTTTCATAACGGATTTATGGGCAACATAACCGAAACCTTTGAAAATGCAACCGCCCACGGCAGTGAAATATCAATCAAAGCCTGCAGCGGCTTTCCGCTTGTAACAAATTCAGAGATTAACTCCGATGCCATAGTTGATGTGCAATATTCCTGCGGTGCGATCTGTGCACCTTACGGTGAAACCTTCCCCGATGATTATGTTCAGGCGGTTGATAACGGCAAAAACAGTATTTCGCCTGACAGAACAATCGACCTTTCCGCAGGCTACTGGCCCCACAGAACATGGGTTGTTGAGGGGCTTTATCACGGTCAGGTTGAATGGTGCCCCAGGTCACTTGCACTTGTAGAAACCTTGCTTTTCACCGACGAAATAAAGGATGCCTATTCATCATACGAATTCCCTCAGTTTATGCAGAGTGAGGCACCCACATCCGCTTTGTCAATAAGATTTGTCAATACAAACAGTAACTTCCTTCTTCTTGAAAACGGCAGGGAAGAATACACAATGACCCTGAAAAACGTTTCAAAAGAAAAGTCTTTTGTAATCAATTCCGTAGAGTGTGATAACGGTGCGGTAAACCCCGATTATTCATCAAAAAAGATTCTTCTTCCCGGTGAAAGTCTTAATATAGCGGTTACTGCAAACGAAGCAAAAAGCGGAAAGATAAATGTTTCATATTCCGAAACAAAGAATATTTTCAAAACATCGGAAAAAACATTCGGCATAACCGTGCTTGAAAATTACAGCGGTGCAACAGCAGAGGATACACTGCCCGGCAATTCAGACCTGCCTGTGTTTATAAGATACTTTATCAGTGCACTCAAAGACTTGTTTGCTAAAATCGTATCGTTTTTTAAGTTTTAAATAAAAATCCCCATCCTTTTGGTGAACTGCCCCAAATTGTGCGGACAGCACAAAAAGGCCCCTATGGCGGAAATATTTAATTAAGCGACATACTGACTTCGTTTTTCAAGCGGAGTCAGTTTTGTTTTTAGTTGGATTCTTTCGTTGTTGTAAAAGTGTATG
>JAZSHU010000005.1:0-10661 GCA_045533455.1 Acutalibacteraceae bacterium
TTACTATTATACTTGGAGGTTTGATTTTCTTTCAACCTTTCGGGCTTGCTTTGAGCTCGCCCGTTTTGGCTTTGCTGAAGCCGTCTTTAACCCCTGGTAGAACCAGGGGTTTATTTCCACACCTGAAGGCACCAATAAAAACGGGCTGCCTTACATTACGTAAGACAGCCTGATTTTTTTACACCATTTCAGAAAGAAGAACGGGTCTGCCCTCGGCAACGGATTTCTTTGCCGCAAGAGCAACAAGGATTGAATTGAGTCCGTCTTCACCGGTTGTGGGAGTTGCCTTATCTTCGATAACAGCCTCAACAAACTGAAGCATTTCATCTCTGAATGACTGCATATATCTTTCAAGGAAGAAGTAAAGGGGCTTATCTGCGACAACACCGTCCTCACCCATAAATACAACGTTTGTAGGTGTGTCGTTTGATGCAACTGCGGCACCCTTGCTTCCGAAAACTTCGATTCTCTGGTCGTAACCGTAAGCGGCACGTCTGCTGTTATCGATAACACCCACTGCACCGTTTGCAAATTTAAGGCTGATAACCGCAGTGTCAACGTCACCGGCTTCACCGATTGCAGGGTCAACAAGGCAGGTTGCGTTTGCATAAACCTCAGTTACTTCACTGCCTGCAAGGAAACGGGCCATGTCAAAATCATGAATTGTCATATCAAGGAACATACCGCCGCTGACAGCAGAATATTCTGCCGGAGGGGGAGCAGGGTCTCTTGAAGTGATTTTAACAATGTGAACATCACCGATTTTGCCTTCGTTAACCATTGCTCTGACGTTTGCAAAGTTATGGTCAAAACGGCGGTTGAAACCAACCTGAAGCTTAACGCCTGCCTTTGCAACTGCGTCAATAACGGCGTTTACTTTTTCGGGAGTAAGGTCAACGGGCTTTTCACAGAAGATGTGCTTGCCTGCCTGTGCTGCTTCGATAGCAATGTCAGCGTGTGTGTCGGTTGATGAACAAACGAGAACTGCTTCAACCTCGGGGTCTGCAAGCATTTCTTTGTAATCATTATAAATCTTGGGAATGTTGAGCTCGGCGGCAACTTTTTCCGCATTAGCCTTGAATACATCGGTAATGCCCACTACGGTAGCTGTGGGAACATTGTATGTAATTGACTTTGCGTGAAGTGAGCCGATTCTGCCGGCGCCGATAATGCCGATTTTAAGCTGCTTCATATTAACGGTCCTTTCTGTGTGACTTAAGGGTTTTACCCTCAACTTTCAAATAATTTTACCACACATTTTTCTTTTATTCAACAAAAATTTAACCGTTATTTGAAAACTTTTGCTTTGTTGCCATTCCGCCTCTGATGTGTCTTTCGGCTTTGTTTGTATCAAGCACTTTCCTTACGCTGTTGTATAATTCGGGGTTAACTTTTTTCAGGCGTTGTGAAACGTCAATATGTACCGTACTTTTTGAAATACCGAATTTTTTCGCCGCTGCTCTGACGGTGGTTTGGTTTTCTATGATATATTCAGCCAGCTCAACAGCTCGCTGTTCAACAATTCCCTTCAAATTCAAGACCTCCCGTAGATATATCATTAAATGTTATGATATCTTCGGGAGGTTTATTACATTAACTAAGCTTTTATAAATCTTGAATTGACATAGCCGCTTGAATTGCCGTAACGGATTTTAAGCCAGCCGTTTTCATATTCGGTGATTCTGACTTTATCGCCGTTTTTTAATGTGCCGATAATATCAGAATTAATGCTGGGTCCGCTTCTTACATTCAGATTACCGCTGCGTGTACTGACAGTACCTGAAGCAAACATACCCGGTGTAATAAAAGGAATGTCGAAATATTCGGCAACCGACATCGCAAGATTCCGTGCAATATTGTTAATGTTATTTGACATCCAGTTGAAATCACGGTAATTATCGTGATAAGCAACCTCAAAGAGAATTGCAGGCATACGGGTTTTGTTGAGCTCAATCAACGTTGCCAGCGGTATTATTCTTACCATATCGGGTAAAGGATAAATTTCTTTGTAGTTATCAGCGAAAATGTTTGCGGCACGTCTGCCTTCTGTGCTGCCCGGATAATAATATATTTCCGCACCCGCGCTTTGACCCGGCGTGTTTTCACCCGATGCATTTGAGTGGATTGCAAGATAGAAGTCATAGTTGCCTTCATTTGCCTGCTGTGCGGAAGAGAGGGCGGTCATACGTCTTGAATTTCTGCCGTAGTTTATTCCGCTTGCATTCAGATAGGGTATCATTGCGTCGGCAATAAGATTGGCGTAATATTCCTCCGACCTGCCCGAAAGTGTTGTGTTGAACTCCTGTGTTGAAGGGCTGAGATATACACTTGGCATTTAATCACCTCCCGATAGCATTATATTTAGTTTCGGTTGACTTTGTGCGGGTATTTAAATATAATAATAGATATAAATTCCTTGTTAAGGAGAATATTATGGCATTTATAAGTGTTTTTGAAGTTATAGGACCCAATATGGTAGGTCCGTCAAGCTCGCATACAGCAGGTGCGGCATCCATTGCAAGACTTGCCTGGAGAATGATGAATCCAAAAATAAAAAGCGTTCATTTTACCCTTTACGGCTCGTTTGCCCGTACATATCAGGGTCACGGTACGGACAGAGCTCTGCTTGGCGGAATGATGGGATTTGAAACCGATGATATCAGAATCCGTGATTCCTTTGAGATTGCAAAAAAAGAAGGGATAGAATTTTCTTTTACCGCAAACACTGTTGAAACCGATGTGCATCCCAATACAGTTGATATGGAAATTGAAGATATTACGGGCAGAAAAATGACCGTAAGAGGTGAGTCAATAGGCGGCGGCAAGGTAAGACTTACAAGAATTGACGGTGTTAAGGTTCTTTTTACGGGCGAATACCATTCGCTTATTGTTGTTCACAAGGATCATCCCGGTGTAATTGCAAATGTAACAACCATTCTCAGTAAATGTCATGTTAACATTGCTTATCTGCGTGTTTACCGTGAAAATAAAGGTGGTATTGCCTATATGATTATTGAATCGGATGAGGAAATAACGCAGGAAACCGTTGATGCCATTGAAAAAAATCCGTTTGTCAAGGATACTATGCTCATAAGAAGATAAGGTGAATAATATGGATTTCAATACTGCAGAAGAACTGCTTGAAATATGTAAAAAAGAAAATAAACCTGTTTCAGAGATTATGCGTCTGCGTGAGATTATTTACGGTGAGTCAAATGCCGATGAAGTTGACGCAAAAATGAAAAAATCTCTTGAAATAATGAGAAATTCTGCCCATAAGCCCTTAACAGAGGTTGTGCCTTCCATCGGCGGAATGATAGGCGGCGAAGCAAACAAGCTTGAAAAAAGGCGTGCAGAGGGTAAATCAATCTGCGGAAACGTGCTCACAAAGGCATTGATTTATTCTCAGGCTGTGCTTGAAGTCAATGCATCTATGGGCGTTATTGTTGCGGCACCTACGGCAGGCTCGGCAGGTGTGCTCCCCGCCGTACTTTTTGCATTGCAGGAAGAATTTGAGCTGAGTGATGAAACACTGCTCAAAGGTCTTTTTACGGCAGGTGCGGTTGGCTGTCTGCTGATGAAAAATGCATCTGTTTCAGGTGCAGAGGCAGGATGTCAGGCGGAAATCGGTTCTGCGGCGGCAATGGCGGCGGCAGCGGCAACTGAGATGATGGGAGGTTCACCCGAGCAGTGCCTTGATGCGGCATCAATAACAATCAGTAATATGCTTGGTCTTGTTTGTGACCCCATTGCAGGTCTTGTTGAAATGCCTTGTCAGACAAGAAATGCGGCAGGTGCTTCGAATGCTCTCACAAGTGCGGAAATTGTTCTTGCCGGTATCAAGGCGGCTGTACCTTTTACCGAAATGGCGGCTGCAATGTACCGTGTCGGTAAGGAATTACCCTATGAGCTCCGTGAAACCGCGTTGGGCGGCTGTGCGGCAACACCCACGGGCTGTGCACTCAAATGCAAAATTTTCGGAGGATGTAATTAAATGCAGCTTGATATATCAGGAAAAGTCGGACGGAAAGTTTTATTTCTGAATTCAAAGGAAGGCAATCCCCGTAACGGCGAGGGCACTTTTATAAGATTAAAGGATAATTCAATTCTCTTTGTATATTCGAGATTTACGGGCAATGACTGGCACGATGAATGTGCCGCAGATATTGCCGCTTTCACATCATATGATGATGGCGAAACATGGACGGACGAACGCATTATTTTTGCTCACGATGAAAATTCAAGGAACTATATGTGTCCATCTCTTATCAGAATGAATAACGGCGATGTGGGCTTGATTTTTCTTCGGAAAGCAAAGGAAAATGAAAGCGGAATTCCTTATTTTTCACGTTCTTCCGATGAGGGCAAAACCTTTACAACTCCCCAAAAATTTATTGACGATAACGAGAACTATTTTGTGATTGAAAATGACCACGCAATAAGGCTTCAAAACGGAAGAATTATACTGCCTGCAAATATTCATTCAAAGAAAATCAACGGTGAAATGAGAATTGTTGAGCACGGTCTGAAATGTATATTTGCCTCGGATGATGACGGAGAAACCTGGCGCGAAATTGCCGAAAGGCAGGATATTCCTTTTGCGGATAAAAGTGAAACTGGCTTGCAGGAAACAACCGTTTATCAGCATCGGGATGGCGTAATTCACGCTTTTTCACGCACGGATTTAGGCTTTCAGTTTGAGTGCTTTTCATATGATAATTGTGAGACCTGGACCGAACCTTCGCCCAACAGATTTTTCTCATCACCCGATGCACCGTTACTTATGAAAAGGGTAGGGAAGTACACTGTTGCAATTTATAATCCGATTCCCAACTACATAATCCGACCCGAAGATAATACCTGGGGCAGAACACCGCTTGTGTGCGCAGTAAGCGAGGATGACGGAGTTACCTTTGACCGCATTTATGCTATTGAAGATGACCCGAATAACGGCTACTGTTACCCTGCCATAATCGAGGGTGAAGATTATTTCCTTGTTTCTTATTACCATTCAAACAACACGGAATCACCTTTGACATCCTGTAAAATTATCAAAGTAAAATATGATGAAATAAAATAAGAAAGGAAGTTTCAAAATGAATAAATACGCAAGATTCAGATATCAGCCCTGTATTCCTCTGGGTGAGGACGGACGCTGTGCAACAGCATCAAAAAAGCATACACAGCTTTCACGCCGTGCCGCAACAGAGGGTATGGTTCTTCTTAAAAATGAAAATAATGCTTTGCCTCTTGCAAAGGGCGAAAAGGTTGCTCTTTTCGGCAAGGCAACCATTGAATACATAAAAGGCGGCGGAGGAAGCGGCGATGTTCATTGCCCATACATCCGCAATGTTTTTGACGGTTTCAAGGAGAAAGAAAAAGAGGGTAAAGCGGCAGTTTATATGCCTCTTGTTGATTTTTACAAGGATTATGTTGAGGCAGAAAGCGTTAATGTTCTTACTCAGGAGCAGATTAACGCAACCTGGGATATCGTTAATGCAATGGAATTCTGCACAAAGCGTGACGATATGACGTATGACACCTTTGCTGCTATGCACGTTAAGGAAACCGCCGTACCCGATGAATTGATTGATTCCGCCTCTCAGTGGGCTGATACCGCAATTTTTACAATAAGCCGTTTTTCTGCCGAGGGTGTTGACCGCAGACCTCAGGGCGGCGACTATTATCTTTCCGACATTGAAAAGAATCTTATTGACAGTCTTTGTGAAAAGTTCAAAAAGGTTGTTGTTGTCATCAATTCGGGTGCAACAATCGACTGCGAATATTTTGCGGAAAATGATAAGGTTTCAGCCGTACTTTTCGGCTGGCAGGGCGGTATGGAAGGCGGTATGGCTATTGCCGATGTGCTTTGCGGTGACGTTAATCCCTCAGGTAAGCTTTGCGATACAATCACAAAATCATATGATTGCTATCCCTGTAAAGAAGAATTCTGGGAAAGCTTTCAGTATATCGATTATTCCGATGATATTTATGTGGGTTACCGTTATTTTGAAACAATTCCCGGTGCAAAAGACTGTGTACGTTATCCCTTCGGCTACGGTCTTTCATATACAACTTTCTCAATCAGCGGCAGAGTTTGCTGTGAAAGCGAAGGTAAAATAATCGCCGTTGCAACAGTAAAAAATATCGGTAATGTTGCAGGCAGAGAAATTCTGCAGCTTTATTACAGTGCACCTCAGGGTAAGCTTGGCAAGCCTTCAAAAGAACTTGCGGCTTATAAAAAGACAAAGCTTCTTGTACCCGGTGAAAGCGAAACCGTTGTTATGAGCTTTGATATCAATGATATGGCAAGCTTTGATGATCTTGGCAAAATCGCAAAATCCGCCTATGTTCTTGAAAAAGGCGATTATGAATTTTATCTCGGTACATCCGTGCGTGATACGGTAAAGCTTGATTTTGTTTATACCGTTGATTCTGATACCGTGACAGAGCAGCTTAAAAACTGGTGTAAGCCTTTCAAGCTCGCAAAACGTATGCTTGCAGACGGCAGCTTCGAGGCTTTGCCCACAGGCGATGAAGAATATTATTATGCAGTCAATGAGCCTTCAGGAGCAAAGGCACCCGATGAAATCGTGAAGTTTGATTCAGTAGGCGAAACAATCACTCTTGATGAGTTTATTGCACAGTTTACGGATGATGAACTTATGGATTTTGTAGGCGGTAAAAGACCTACGGGCGTTGCAAACACAGGCTGCTTCGGCGGGCTTGAACGCCTTGACATTCCTCCCGTACCCACAGCTGACGGTCCTGCAGGCGTGCGCCTCGAACCCGATACAGGCATTCCCACAACCGCATGGCCTTGCGCAACACTGCTTGCCTGCTCATGGGACCCCGAGCTTATTTATGAAGTCGGTGCTGCGGCAGGTACTGAAATAGCAGAAAACAATATCGGCATCTGGCTTGCACCTGCCCTTAATATTCACAGAGACCCTCTCTGCGGCAGAAACTTTGAGTATTATTCGGAAGACCCCGTAGTATCGGGCAAGAGTGCGGCGGCTATGACAAGGGGAGTGCAGTCTGCAAAAGCAACCGTATCAATCAAGCATTTTGCCTGCAACAATAAAGAGGCAAACCGCTATGATATTGATGCCCGTATATCCGAAAGAGCATTGCGTGAGGTTTATCTTAAAGGCTTTGAGATTGTTGTCAAGGAATCAGACCCCTGGACGGTTATGACATCATATAACCGCATTAACGGTCAGCATACCTCCGAAAGCTATGAGCTGATTATGGGCATTCTCCGCGGAGAATGGGGCTTCAAAGGTATGGTTGAAACTGACTGGGGCGTTAAGAATGACCCCGTTAAAGAAGTCAAGGCAGGTAACGACATGAAGATGCCCTGCGGATATCCTGCAGACCTTAAAGCTGCATTTGACAAAGGTGAGCTGACCAGAGCAGACCTTGAGCCCTGCGTCAAGCGTATTCTTGAAATGACAATGAAATTTGAATAAATAAAAATCAGGCAGCCGAAACTGCCTGATTTTTTATAGCTTTATTTTTGCATTGATTGCTTTTTCTTTGATAAATTTTTCAAATTCATCACAAGTGCCTTTTTCAAAACGATTCTTATCAACCATAACAACAAGCTTTTTCTTGAGAACGAGTAAATATAAATTTTTGCTTTGCTTAACTTTTTGTATCTTGCTGTATTCAAGTTTTAATTCAGCGTTATTTATGCCTACATTCATTAGATAATCTTCAAAAAATAAGATTTTACCTTCTGGGACTTCGTTAATAAGTTCTAAAAACTGTTTTTCTCTGTTTCTTGCAATAATATATATTCTGATGTGAGGATATGCTGACAAAAGAATGCCGATTAATGCGACTATAACCGATAGCGGAATGTTATACGAAGTAAAATAAATATAAACAGCCAAAGCTGAATAGGCAATTAAGAAAAATGCGCCCAAAAACCGGATTGTGAAAGCAGAGTGCTTTTTGTTCATTTCAATATAATATTCTTTTGTTTGCTTTAATTTGTTGATAAAAACAGGTTCCATTTTCTTTTTCCCTTTCATATATATTGTTTATCATCCGTTGAGTATGGGAAATCCGTTTTCATCCCATAAAACTTTTCTTTTTCTTGCACTTCTGCAAGGATCGTAAAGTGAATCATACTGCGAATATCCGCATTCACCCTTAAAGCATTTTTCATCCCTTGAATGATAAACAAATATCCAATCACCGTTTTCGTCTTTTACAAATGAATTGTGTCCCGGTCCGTATTCATCGTTAAGGTCATCGGATGTCAAAAGGGGAGAGGCGAGTTTAGTCCAACTGTTTATGTCCATCAAATCCGCTTTTTCATCGGCATACATAAGACCTATGCAGTATTCGGGTCCTGTTGCCGAAGCAGAGAAAGCAAGGAATATTTTACCGTTATGTATCATTGCGGCAGGACCTTCGTTAACGGGAATTCTGATTTTTTCCCAATCATATTCAGGCTTTGTGAGAAGCATTGCCGGGCAGGTGGTTTTCCAGGGTGATTCGGGGTTGACAGTTGCAAGATATACGTTTGAATTACCGCCGTTTTGTGCCCATACAACATAATGAATACCGTTACATTCAAAGTGTGTCATATCAAGCGAAAACCCTCTGAATGAGAAATCATCATCTTCGCAGGCGGTGAATTTGCCTTTGTCGGTCCAACTGTCATTATATGGGTCTTTTCCGTTGCACATAATGATATGGCAATCGATATCCCACACATTATTTTTACTTCCGCTTGCGGCGAAGAGTACATACCATTTACCGCCGATTTCGTGAATTTCGGGTGCCCATATAAAACGGAATGATGTATCGGAATCTTTTTCGTGCCATATCACCTTTTCTTCAGTCTGTGCAAGACCTTCAATGGTTTCTGACCTTCTCAGAATAATGCGATTGTATCCTTCATCATCATCTTTACCGTACATGGGATAAGATGCAGTGAAATAAAAAAAGCCGTCATTGCCTTTTGTAATAAACGGATCGGCCCTGTCTTTTATAAAAATGTCTGTTTTGGTACTCATGATATCACCTCACAGTGTCTTTAAAAAATTCTATCATACCTGCATTATAAATTCAAGTGCAGATAGCGAGAGCATAACGCCGAGTGTGTAACTGATAAAAAATATTTAAAATAAAAGCAAAAATATATTGACAAATGATTTTCAATTTGGTATTATATTTAACGTTGCGAAAGCAATGTATGGGCCATTAGCTCAGTTGGTTAGAGCAACCGGCTCATAACCGGTTGGTCCGGGGTTCGAGTCCCTGATGGCCCACCATAATTTAATATAGGGGTATAGCTCAGTTGGTAGAGCAGCGGTCTCCAAAACCGCGTGCCGAGGGTTCAAGTCCTTCTGCCCCTGCCATTCAAGTCCCGAAACCGTTGATACACAAGGGTTTCGGGATTTCTCTTTAAGAAAAATAATTTTTTCTAACACTTTTGACCCTTTTTTCTAACATTTTTCTAACACTTTTTCAAAGACTGTTTTTTAATCGGCACAACTTTTGTGCTGATTTTTGCTTTTTTCATGCCTTTTTTCGACCCTTTTACGGGGTCTTTTTTTGTTTCTGAAAGGGTCTTTTCTTCAAACACTTTTTCTAACACCTTGTCCTCTTTTTTATCTTGTTCCGAATTTAATTTGTCAAGAGTGTCTGCGATGCTGATTTTTGAACTCTTATCAACGTGAGCATAGAAATTAAGTGTTGTTGATGCACTTCCGTGACCGAGCCATTCCTGAACCTGAACAACCGAAAATCCGAGATTGAGAAGATTGCTCGCAACGCTGTGGCGTAAATCATGCAGTCTTATCTGCGGAAGGTTGCTGTTTTGAATAACGGAATGAAAAGTGCGTGTCAGATAATTCGGTGCAATTACTTCTCCGTTGCCCCATGTGCATACATAATCATTAAATATGTAATAATTACCCATAAGCAGTTTTCTTTCATCCTGAAGCTTTTTCTGTTCTTTGAGAAGCTCATACGCCGTGTTGTTCATTGGCAGAGTTCTGTAACTGCTTTCCGTTTTGGGTTGGTCGGTGTAATTGCCGCCTGTGTGCTGCTGAAGTGTTTCGCTGATTGTTATTGTGCGGTTGATGAAATCGACATTCTTCCATTTAAGACCCAGCACCTCACTTCTGCGGAAACCGTAAATTGCGCAAAGTCTGACGGGCAATTCAACGGGACTTCCTTTGAACAGAGAAATAAGTTCATCAAGCTGTTCGTGGTTGAGAAATTCAGCTTTGTATTTCTCTTTCTTAGGCAGTTTTGCAGAGCTTGCGGGATTGAGCGGAATATATCCTTTTCTGACCGCATCGGCAAGTGCCTTGCTTATGTTCTGATGGTGGTGCCTTATTGTCGTTGCGGAAAGTGCGGCACCGTTTTCGAGGTTGCTTTCGGGTCTGAGAAGAGAAAAATAGTAATCTTCGAGGTCGATTGGCTTGATTGACTGAAGCTGAATCTTCGTGTTCCTGAAATACGGAATAATGTGATTCGTCATATTACCCTTATAAGAACGGAAGGTGTTCGGTCTGACTTCTTTTTCAATCTCTGTCAGCCATATTTCAAAGTATTCCGCAACCGAAATACCGTAATAAACGCCGTTATGGTAGTTCCATTTTTCAAGCTCCTGACTAAGGAATTGCTCGGCGTTT
>JAZSHU010000019.1:0-6391 GCA_045533455.1 Acutalibacteraceae bacterium
TAAACAACTGCAAGGATCCAGAACATCTTATAGATTCCGCCTTCACCTAAATTCTCCAATAAAGACTGCATAATTGGACTTGCAATCGCTTTTGCAGCACCGAATCCTGCTACAGCAAGACCTGTTGCAAGACCTTTTCTATCCTGGAACCAGAGCATTAATGTCTTAACAGGAGATAAGTAACCTGTTCCAAGACCAATACCCATGATGAATCCGTAGCAAAGATAAATACCTAATAATGAAACGATGCTTCCTGGATTTTTTCCACCTAAATAGATAAATAAACCAGTTCCTGCCATACCTACTGAGAAGCAGATAGTAGCAATTAAGGAAGACTTATGTATATCTTTTTCTACAACGTTACCAAGGAATGCTGCTGACATACCAAGGAAGAAAATTGCAAAACTGAATGCCCACTCTGTAGCACCTTTAGAAAATCCGATGTAATCAGCGATTTCCTGAGAAAAGATTGACCAGCAATATACTGTACCGATACTACAGTGAAGCAGTAATGCTGGAATGGCTGCATTCTTCCATTTGTTCATTTTTGTTTTCATTTTGTTCCCTCACTTTTAATTTTGTATTTTGCCAAATAGTATCTATTTGGTAATTATTATGTATAAAGCAACTTACACATTTTACTCCTAATCCTTTAAAAATGCAAGATGCTTTGACGTCCCCGACACGATTTGAACGTGCGACCTTTCGCTTAGGAGGCGAACGCTCTATCCTGCTGAGCTACGAAGACATTTTTATCAACTCACACATTTTATCAAAAACCCATTGTAAAGTCAAGCCGAAAAATGCACCGTAATATCATATATATTCGGCGTTTTGCCGATAAATAATGCTTGAAAAATTTGACATAATATTATAAAATAAATAATTGGTAAAGTATGTTCCTACAAAATTTTTGAAAGGATTGAAAAAAATGAGCTTACTTAACAAAAAAACAGTTGACGACATCAATGCAAAGGGCAAGAAGGTGCTTGTTCGCTGCGACTTCAACGTTCCTCTCAAAGAAGGCGTTATCACAGACGAAAACAGAATCAACGCTGCTCTTCCCACAATTCAGAAACTTATAAATGACGGTGCAAAGGTTATCCTTTGCTCACACCTCGGCAAGCCCAAGAACGGTCCCGAAGCAAAGTTCTCACTTGCTCCCGTAGCAAAGAGACTCAGCGAGAAGCTTGGCAAGGAAGTTGTTTTTGCTGCTGACGATACAGTTGTAGGCGAAAACGCAAAGGCTGCTGTTGCTGCTATGAACGACGGCGATGTAGTTCTTCTTGAAAACACACGTTTCCGTGCAGAAGAAACAAAGAACGGCGAAGCTTTCTCAAAGGATCTTGCAAGCATCTGCGAAATGTATGTTAACGATGCATTTGGCGCAGCTCACAGAGCACACTGCTCAACAGTAGGCGTTACAGCTTATGTTGAAGAAGCAGCTGTTGGTTACCTTATGGGCAAAGAGCTCAAATATCTCGGCAACGCAGTTGAAGACCCCGAAAGACCCTTCGTTACAATCCTCGGCGGTGCAAAGGTTGCAGATAAGCTCAACGTTATCGAAAACCTTCTCAACAAGGCAGACACACTTATCATCGGTGGCGGTATGGCTTACACATTCCTTGCTGCAAAGGGCTACGGCGTAGGCAACTCACTTCTTGACGAAAGCAAGATTGATTACTGCAAGGATATGCTTGCAAAGGCAGACGCAAAGGGCGTTAAGATTCTTCTCCCCGTTGACGTTGTTACAGCAGCAGGCTTCCCCAACCCCATTGATGCTCCCATCGATACAGAAGTTTTCGCAGCAGATGCGATCCCCGCTGACAAGGAAGGCCTCGACATCGGCCCCAAGACAGCAGAACTTTATGCAGAAGCAGTTAAGAGCGCAAAGACAGTTGTATGGAACGGCCCCATGGGCGTTTTCGAGAACCCCACTCTTGCAGCAGGTACAATCTCAGTTGCAAAGGCTCTTGCTGAAACAGATGCAGTTACAATCATCGGCGGCGGCGACTCAGCAGCAGCTGTTAACACTCTCGGCTTCGGCGACAAGATGACTCACATCTCAACAGGCGGCGGCGCATCACTCGAATTCCTTGAAGGTAAGGCTCTTCCCGGTATCGAAGCAGTTAATGATAAATAATTTTGTCGATTTTTGACTTTTTCGCTCGCTCACGTATCCTCATACGCTACGCTCGTTGCGAAAGCCAAAACTCATCCAAAATTCTGTTATCATTCTTTAACTAATAATTTTGTAAGGAAGTAAAATATTATGGATAAATCACTTCGCAGACCTGTTATCGCAGGCAACTGGAAAATGAACAACAACCCCGAGCAGACAAAGGCTCTCATCGAAGCTATGAAGCCCCTCGTTGCAGATGCTGATTGCGACGTTGTTATCTGCGCTCCCTATATTGACCTTTATGCAGCTATGGAAGCAGCTGAAGGCTCAAACATCAAAATCGGTGCCGAAAACTGCCACTGGGCAGAAAAAGGCGCATTCACAGGCGAAGTTTCTGCTGAAATGCTCAAGGCAGCAGGCGTTCCCTATGTTATCATCGGTCACTCAGAAAGAAGACAGTATTTCGGTGAAACAGACGAAACAGTCCGTGACCGTGTAAGAGCTGCTCTCAATGCAGGTCTTAAAGTTATCCTTTGCGTAGGCGAAGTTCTCAAAGAGAGAGAGCTGGGCATCACAGCAGAGGTTGTAAGACTTCAGACAAAGGTTGCACTTTCAGGTGTATCCGAAGCTGAGCTTGCAAACATCATCATCGCTTATGAACCCGTATGGGCTATCGGCACAGGTCTTACCGCTACTCCCGAGCAGGCAAACGAAGTTTGCGCTGTTATCCGTGCCCTCATTGCAGAGCTTTACACAAAGGATGCAGCTGACAAGTTCGTTATCCAGTACGGTGGTTCAATGAACGATGCAAATGCAGCAGAGCTCCTTGCTCAGTATGATGTTGACGGCGGTCTTATCGGCGGCGCATCACTTGTTGCAGATAAGTTTGCAGCTATCGTTGCAGCAGCTTCAAAATAAGAAACAAACCGATTGCAGGGGTCGTGATTCGACCCCTGTATTTGATGAAAGGAAGATATATTATGAGCAAGAAACCCGTTCTTCTTTGCATTATGGACGGCTTCGGCAGAAATGACAGCGACTACGGTAACGCCATTTGTGCCGCAAAAACTCCCAATCTTGATAAGATTATGGCTGAAAATCCCATGACATACACCGGCGCATCAGGTATCCATGTTGGTCTGCCCGACGGTCAGATGGGTAACAGCGAGGTTGGTCATACAAATATCGGCGCAGGCAGAGTTGTTTATCAGGAGCTTACAAGAATCACAAAGTCAATCAATGACGGCGATTTCTTTGAAAACGAAGCTCTTGTAGGTGCAATGGAAAACTGCAAAAAGAATAATTCAGCACTTCACCTTATGGGTCTGCTTTCAGACGGCGGCGTTCACAGCCACAACACCCATCTTTACGGTATCGTAAGAATGGCAAAGAATATGGGCGTTGAAAAGGTTTTTGTACACTGTCTTATGGACGGCAGAGATGTTCCTCCCACATCCGGTAAGGATTTTGTTGCCGACCTTTATAAGAACCTTGCAGAAATCGGTGTCGGCAAGATTGCAACCATCATCGGCAGATACTATGCAATGGACAGAGATAACCGCTGGGAAAGAGTTGTCAAGGCATATGATGCAATGACAAAGTGCGAAGGCGTTAAGTTTGACTGCGGCTGCGAAATGATGGAAGAATCATATAAGAACGACGTTACCGATGAATTCATCGTTCCCGCTGTTTCAAATGATGCACAGCCCGTTTCAGATAACGATTCAGTTGTATTCTTCAATTTCCGTCCCGACAGAGCAAGAGAAATCACAAGAGCTTTTGTTGACGGCGAATTCAACGGCTTTGAGCGTGAGCAGCTTAAAAACCTCTACTACGTATGTATGACTCAGTATGATGCAACAATGCCCAATGTTCACGTTGCATTCAAGCCCCAGACACTTGATAACACATTCGGCGAATATCTTTCATCAAACGGTCTTACACAGCTCAGAATTGCGGAAACAGAGAAGTATGCTCATGTAACATTCTTCTTCAACGGCGGTGTTGAAAAGCAGTATGAAGGCGAAGACAGAATTCTCGTTAAGTCACCTGCTGTTGCAACCTATGATATGCAGCCCGAAATGAGTGCATATGAAGTTACCGAAAAGCTTGTTGAGGCTATTGATACAGATAAGTATGATGTTATCATTCTCAACTACGCTAACTGCGATATGGTTGGTCATACAGGTGTGTTTGAAGCAGCTGTTGCTGCAGTTGAAGCTGTTGACACCTGCGTCGGCAAAATCTGCGACGCTGTTTCTTCAAAGGGCGGCGTAATGCTTATCACTGCTGACCACGGCAATGCAGATAAGATGTATGAGCCCGACGGCTCACCCTTCACCGCACACACAACAAATCCCGTTCCCTTCGTTGTTGTAGGCCACGATTGCAAGCTGAAGGAAAACGGCGGCAAGCTTTGCGATATCGCTCCCACAATGCTTGATATTATGGGTATTGCTCAGCCTGCACAGATGACAGGTGAAAGCCTTATTGTGAAATAAATTTCCTTGCATAAAAAACGAATCACCCTCCACTCTAAAGAGTGAAGGGTGATTTTTTATGTCCGTAAAACGCAGAAAATTCATAAGAACGGTTTCGTATCTCGTTGCGGTGTGTGTGGTTATTACCGCATCGGGCTATGCGTCATTCCGTGCAAAGGCAACCTACGAGGCAAAGCTTGAAAATCTTCGGTTTGAGAGCCTGACCTCCCTTTGCGAATATATGCATGAAATCAGCGGCGGGCTGAGTCTGCTTTCTGTTTCCGCAGGGGAGACCGTTTCGGAAACCGCTTATTATGTAAGCTCGCGGGTATTGGGTGCAAAAGGGTGCACGTTTTGTTTTGAGCCGGCAAGGATTGAAAATATAAATACATTCATCGAATATGTTTATGATTTTTCGGAGAATTATTCCGCAAGTGAGGATAAGAGGAAAAAAGCATCGGAGCTTTCCGATTATGCGGAAGAAATATATTATCACCTCAGCGACCTTTCCGTTGCGGTGATGAACGGCGAATACCGTATGAGAGAATACGGCAGTATTTATACCGTCGACGAAAAACCTTATTTTGAAGATTTTCTGGATTATTCAGACGGCAGTGAGAATGAGCTTTTTACATCGTCGGTTTCAGCGGAATACGGCAGCAGGTTTCTTTCGGGCAAAAAGACCGTTACCCTTGAGCAGGCAAGGGATGAGGCTGAAAGGCTGACGGGTATATCGGCGGTTTTGTGGCGGAGTGAAGAAAACGGAAATGAAATATACAGCCTTTATCACGATGACACCGTAATCGAGATAAGCAGGCAAGGCGGAATGCTGATAAAGCTCATAAATCCCGCAGACGGCGGAGAAAAGGTGCTGAATGAATCCGACTCAACGGAAAAAGCAAAGGAATTTGCAAAAATGTGCGGATACGGCACACTGACGGTTTTTGATACCGTTTTACAGACCTTCACCGCAAAAGTTATGCTGGTGCCGGAAGTCAACGGAGTTTTGCTTCTCACAAGTGCCGTTACGGCTGAGGTCTGCCTTTCAAGCGGAACGGTTACTTATTTTGACGGCGGAAATTATATAAAAAATTACCGCACCGATATTTACGGCGGTACGGTGCCTGATATAAGCTTTCTTCTGCCTGTCGGTGTTGTTTTTGAAAAGTCCTTGCTTTGCCTTGCGGATATTGACGGCAGGGAAAGAATTTGCATCCGTGCCGAATGTACGGGTAACGGAAAAAGAATTGTATATTATATTGACTATAACTCTTATAAGATAATCAGAACAGAAATAAAAAAATGAGGGGCTGTTTTTACAACTCCTCATTTTCGGTATTTTCAATCAATTATTCATAAATGGGGTAACGTTCGCAGATTTCGTTGACACCTGCACGGATTTTATCTGCACTGTTTTCGAAATCGGTAGCGCAAAGATAAATGAATTCTGCAATCTTATCCATATCTTCTTCGTTAAGACCTCTTGATGTGACAGCGGCTGTACCGAGTCTGATACCGCTTGTTACGAAGGGCTTCTCGGGGTCGTTGGGGATTGCGTTCTTGTTTGCGGTGATATAAACTTCATCAAGTCTGTGCTCAAGCTCCTTGCCCGTGATACCGGTTGAGCGGAGGTCGACAAGCATAAGGTGGTTATCTGTGCCGCCCGAAACGAGGTTGATGCCTCTCTTGGTGAGACCGTTTGCAAGAGCTGCGGCATTTTTGATGATGTTTTCGTGGTAAACGTTGTATGAGGGCTCGAGAGCTTCGCCGAAGCAGACAGCCTTTGCAG
>JAZSHU010000040.1:0-48405 GCA_045533455.1 Acutalibacteraceae bacterium
TTCCAGCGCTTCGGCGAGGGGCTGCGCCTTGCAACCGATAAGCTTGACGAAAAGAACTTCTACGCATTCAACCCGTCATTCGACAAACACTGCAATAAATAATATTTTGGAAGATGTCGCTTCGGCGGCATCTTTTTTTGTGGAAATTTTTCTGTGTGTGTGATATAATTACGAATATATATGAATTTGAAACGGAGTTAAATATGAAATCAAAAAAATTTGTTGCTTTAATTCTTTGCATATCGATGCTTATCGCCTCGTGCTGTGTTCCTTCATATGCTGCCGACAGAAAGAGCATCAGCACGCCTTACATAATAAATATCGTTGAAGAATTTTCGGGGATATTTATAAATTATTTTGCAAAACTGTTCAACAGGGCTACGGATGAAACCGATATACCTTCTGCAACTGTCGCTCCTCATTCATGGGTTGAATACAGAGGTGAACCGTCGGTTGAAAATCCCGAGCAAACAATAAATACCGAAACCTGGGTTGCCAATGAAATTGCTTTTGTAAGCGAAAAGATCTACACCGACCCATTTAACAATGTTGATGTGGATTTACTTCTTTTCGGCAACGGCAGATTATATAAAATACCTGCGTTCTGGGACGGAGGAAATACCTGGAAAGTCCGTTTTGTATGTCCGTCGGCAGGCACATGGTTTTATAAAACAGTCTGCACCGATGCGGAAAACACTTCACTTGACGGCAGAACGGGCAAGGTTATCTGCTCTGAATATAGCGGTGAACACGATATATATAAGCACGGCTTTGTTACCGTAAATGCAGGTGAAAAGTATTTCACTTATGATGACGGCACACCGTTTTTCTACCTCGGCGATACTCATTGGAGCCTCGGTGATGAAACGGTTGATATGGTTAAAACAATATGTGAACACCGTACTTCACAGGGCTTTACCGTATTTCAGAGTGAGCCTATCGGTGCAAAATTTGATTTCACAAACGGCATAACCGAGGACGATATGGCAGGGCTTGCGGATTATGACAAGAAATTTGCCGTAATTGCAGAAAACGGTCTTGTACACGCAAATGCTCAGTTTTTCTTCTCCTATTTTATTGAGCCTCTGATTTCAAACAACGGCGGTTTCAACGGCAATGAACCTTCTGTTTCGGCAAAAGCTTACCTTGAAAAAGTCAGCCGTTACTGGGTCGCAAGATACAGCGCATATCCCGTTATCTGGACTCTCGGGCAAGAGGTTGACAACGATTTCTATTGGAGTGAAACAAATCATCCCAAATGGGGATTGGAAAACAACCCTTACAAGCTTGTTGCGGAATATATAGCCAAACACGATGCATATGACCATCCGCTTTCTGCTCATATGGAAAACGTTGGTTCAACATCGGTTTACGGCAACGGCAAGGGATCAACGGATGAATGCAAGGTTTATTTTAAGGACGCAATGCCCTCTTGCTTCAGAGATGTGAAAGAACATAATTTCTATGCGGTGCAATGGCATCCTTCAAAAACAGAGCAAAGTGATTTCCGAATCGAAAAAGACTGTTGGTATAACTCGCAGGGCAAACCCGCGATCAATTATGAAGGACAGTATTGCTACCTCTGGACAAAGAATTTCGGCTCACGAATGCAAGGCTGGACTGCGTATCTCAACGGAATGTACGGCTACGGCTGGGGCGGTCACGATACCTGGAGCTATCTTAACATTTACGACGAAGAAAATGACAGCTCCGACGGAGTTGACACAATAACAAGCGAAGAAAAAATCAATGCAACATGGCAGGATTCACTTGAATACGAAAGCTCATATCAGGTCGGATATATGCGTAAATTCCTTGAGGAAACCGAATGGTATAATCTCATACCGAGATTTGATAACAGAGCATATTTCGTCCCTGCAAACAATGTTTATTACACATACGCAAGCAACGAAAGCAACACTGAAATCGTTGTTTATTTCTATTCCTTCACCGATGAATCCGTCGCACAGAATGCAAACACCAAATACTACGGCGGAATAAAAACAGGTACTGTCGGCGGTCTGGTGCCCGACGGAAACTATACATATCAATGGTTTGACCCGATAAACGGTGAATACTCCGAAGAACACAAAATCACCGCCACAAGATTCGGCACATATTACATCGGTGACAGACCTCAGGCAACCGATATGGTTTTGCTCGTCCGAGCCGTTAAAATTTCTTGAACAAATTTCTATAAACGATTTTTTCGCATAAAAAGAAAATCAAAAATTTAATTCAACGAGAAATAATAAATCTCATAAACAATAAACCACTTCATTTTGCAGCCCATATCGGCACCGGATGAAGTGGTTTTGTTATTTGATGAAATTAAACGTCAATAAATGTTCTCTCGATAACATTGTCCTGAAGTTCACCGTCAAGGTTTACGAAATAATCGCTGTAGCCGCCGACGCGAACAATGAGGTTACGATGATTTTCGGGATGTTCCTTTGCATCAAGCAGGTCTTCGGGAGAAACAACCGTAACGGTGTATTGCTGACCGCCGCCTGCAAAATACGCCTTTGCAAGGGCGATAAAAGAAGCCTTCCCCTTCTCACTGCAGAACATCTTCTTTTCAAACTTATTCTGAAATACAAACCCGCTGCAAGCATCAATCTGATTGTATCTGAGAACGGATTTGATTTGTGCGGTAGGTCCGTTTATGTCGCGTCCGGGTGTTGCGGCAATGCTGTCTGCAAGGAGAGGTTCTCCCTTCAGTTTTCCGTTAGGAAGTGCCGCAGTCTGACATCCGTAGTCGGCAGCACGATTGAATGTACTGCATCCGCCTGTAAACACTCCGCCTCTGTATGTGTTGTTACGCTTGAGAATGGTTAAGAAACGGTTAAGCGCCCGTGCGGTTATCCGGTCTACATCTTCAATATCGTTGCCGAACTTTTCACAATTCTTAAAATCGTGATGAAGTTGCTCGTACCCCTCAAAGTTTGCGTTGAGTGCGTCAATAAGTTCCGACATTGCATACTTCTTTTCATCGTAAACAAGTTTCTTGACAGCATAGAGACTGTCTCCTGCATCGGCAATACCCTCAGCCAAGATTTGTCCGTGATTGTAAAGCGGTCCGCCGTTTCTGTAGTCACGACCTTTTTCAAGACAACCCTCAATAAGACAGGAACGCAGAGGATGGGGCTCAAACACACCGCGAAGGTGCTGCCAGTTGTTTGCGCTGTTACAGGAGTTGTAGGTTACATACTCAAGCTGATCCATAAAAGCACGTTCAAATCTTTCGTAGGTCATAAAAGTTCTCGGGTCGCCGGTTTCAATGGAAACCTGGTCACCGTTCATGGCATTTACACCGTTGTGCAGTGCAAACTCAAGACACTTGGTGAAGACAACCTCGCCGTCTTCAAGACCCATATGGCTCTTGCCGAGAATATCTATCTGGTTACAGCCGTTCATACAGTAATCGTGGCTGTCTTCGGGAGGAATGCCGATCTTTTCAAGTGCAGCGCAAACCACACCGTCGTTGTACAGTGCCGGAAGTCCCGTTCCGGTTGCAAGGGTATCGGCAACGGCATTCCAGAGTTTATCCGGTGTGTTTCTGTGAACACGGCAAGTGAGGTTAGGAGTGTTGTAGCCTTTCTTTCTTACCGTAGCGAGAATATCATATGTAAGCTCGTTGGTTTCATCGTTCCAATTCTCATCACTTCCGGAAATACAGAGATTCCAGGATCGGTGGTCGCGGAAGTAGTCCCACAGTCTGTCAAGCAGATCGATTATCTCTTCCTTATTCTTGGTTTTTGAATATGCGGGATACATATACTGATCAAAGCGCCCGGGAGAATCGCTTCCGTCAAGGGAAAAGATAAGCATAAATGAGCATACAGCCGATGTGAAGTCGTAAGCAGGCTTCTTCGGTACTGTCTCAAATGCCTTTGCAATTCGGAGAAAAAATGCCTCATCATCGGCGTTCCCGCATTTTTCAGCATTTTCAAGGGCAAGATCACGGTATCTTTCACCAAAAATATCTATGGCATCAAGGGCATTAGCGCATGAACGGTAAAACCAAGCCTCGTCGGGATGTTTATCGCGGTTTTCGGAGATTATTCTGCGGATATGATCGGTGCCGAAATTGACTATTCTTCCGTAATCGGCATTGGAATGTCCGCCCCAACCGCCGCCCCATTCAGCGCCTGAACGGTCCAGCGCCTCTGAAGACTCGCAATAAAGTCTTTTTGCCTTATCTCTGAACACGCTCAATTCATGAATATATCGGTGGAATGTTTCGTTATGTTCGGGAAATTTTTCGGCAAGCTTCATAATGTTATCATCGCAAAACCACAGTCCCTCAGAAGGAGTATAACCCGAACTGCCGTCTTTTGTTTCAAATGCCGTTTCAGGAAGTAACTGGCGCGAAAACCTGATTTCAATATTCTTCGCGGCATGAAGCAGCGCAAGGCCTACTCTTTCGCCGTGTTCAAGTGTCTCGTCGAGAAAATATCCGTACAGAAACGGATCGATGTGAGCTAAATCAGTCATAAATAACCCTCTTTCAGATTATTTTGATACTCTCACGTCTGTACCGTGAGAATCGAACAATGAGCACCAGCGGGATATTTCCGCATCACTTGCACTGTCGTGAACATAGGGAGCAACCGCACCTGTCTTTTCGGATTTTCCTGTACCGAGAGTATGATAGGGCATGATCTCTGCATATCTGTACCGTCCAATGTTCTTATTCAGAAACGCCGCCAGCGCAGCAATATCCTCATCGCTGTCGTTACAATCGGGGATCAAGGGCAGTCTGATAATAATATCCGCGCCTCTGTCCATGAGATAGTGAAGGTTTGAGATAATATTAGTATTATCTGCTCCGGTAAGCTTGCGGTGACGCACGGGATCAATGCATTTTATGTCATATAAAAATGTTGCGCCGAGGTCTGCCGCCTTTTTATAAAAGTCACGCGAACCGATACCGCAGGTTTCTACGGCAAGAGAAATTCCTGCATCCTTTGAAAGACGAAGAAGCTCCAGAGTAAAGTCGGCCTGATATGACGGTTCACCGCCTGTAACGGTAAGCCCGCCTCCGGATGTATCGTAGAACATCTTGTCTTTTATGACCTCATCCAGAACTTCCGTAGCGGTCATTTCTTTGCCGATAATTTCATTGGCATCTTTAAGGCAGATCTGAATACACTTGCCGCACCTGATACAGTTTTCACGTTCAATCTTCAGAATACCGTTCCCGATTGTGCGTGCGGAGCATACCGTAAGGCATCTGCTGCATAATGAACATTTCAGTTTGTTAAAGGAAAGGCTTGGTGTTTTCTCAAGGCTTTCGGGATTGTGACACCAGACGCATCTGAGAGGACACCCCTTCAGGAACACGCAGGTGCGAATACCGTCACCGTCGTGTATGCAAAATTTCTGTATGTTGAATACGATTCCCATTTTCACTTTATTTAACGCTTCCTGTTTTTAATTCCGCTTGATTTTATAAGGTATATAAAACACTAATCTGTGGTAATTTCGCAATATTTGCCGATGTTGAACATAATTTTCGGGAATGACTGATATTTGCCGCAGACGGTAATATTATCAAGCTCAACCTGCACGGTGTTTGTGCTGCTGTCAGTACCTGCTATTTTGGGCTTCATATACGAAGTGTATGAGATGTTACGGAAAACAACATTTTTAATCTCAAAATTCTCCGCTTCCTCGTCGTAAATCTTTACAAGAATCGGTCTGCCCTCATCACGGAATATTTCAATGTTTTCAAAAAGAATGCCGTCAATGCTGCCCTTGGTCTGCTCTGCCACAACAACAAGGGAGCCGATTCTGTCATTATCCCATATACCGTCACGGTAAATTACCGCACAGTCACGGAAAGTAACATCGGATATCTTTTTATTGACCTCACCCGTGATACCGAAGCATCTTGCATAACCGCCCCAGGCGATACAGTTTGTGAAAGTAATGTTTTTGCTGTCCATTGTGCCGCCGAGTGCTTTTACCTCAAAAGTGTCATCCGCTACTCTGGCAAAGCAATCGTTCACTGTAACATTGTGGCTGTTGCAGATAGCAAATCCGTCACAGTTGCCACGGTTGCCGATGATATCAACATTATCAATGTTGACATCGGTACAGCAGTAGGAAATAAACGACCATTCGGGCGAATTGATAATTTTAATATCGCTTATATTGATGTTGTTGCAGTTTGTGAAAACCACGCCTCTGCGTTCACGTCTGTCAAGACGGGTCATATCTATTACTCCCCTGCCCGTGAGAGTCAAATTATTGCAATTATTAAAATTCAGGAACGGATATCTTGTGAGCCCGATTGAATTGTGATAAGGTGCACTTTCTTCAAAATATTTATTCTCATCTTCGGCGCAGTCGATATCGTAAAGATGATTGGCAATAACATAAGCACCTTCTCTCAGGTAGATTACCTGATTGTTCTGTGCGACAAAATTCACATAGTCATATTCATAAACACCCTTATCAAGGACAATTACATTGTCTTCGCCGTAGTCTGCGATATATTCTGCAATTTCGGCATCCTCGTCAACCTTCTCACGCACCATAAGCGTGTAGCCGTAATACTGGTTTGCACCGTTGAAAAGGAAGGTATAAATACCCGTTTTGTTTATTGATGCGGTTACCGTGTTATCTTTGCATTGCGCCTTTACCCCGTGAGATTCGGGCAAAACAACAGCGTTTTTAAGTTTCACATCTGCACCGGTTATTTCAATATTGAATGAAAAATCTTTGCTTGTATCAACATAGATTTCGGAGAAAGAATGAAGTGTTCCCGTGTCATCCGCACGGATAAACACCACCGAAGCATAAACAGGAATTTCCTCTCCGCTTACCTTTGCCGTGTAATACGGCGATATTGTTATGCCGTTTATGTCGTCATATCCGCCCGACTGCACATATTCAGGCAATTCTGCCGAAGCCCTGCCAACCAGCTCCTGCTCGGTAAGCCCTGCTTCTTCAAGGGTTATGATTGCTTCATCGGGATATCGGAGACAGGAAAAATCAAAATTCTCACTCTCCGGATAAACGGTAGCAGGAAAAAACAGGTTTGAACAAAAGATTGAAACCGCAGTAAAAACCGTAAACAAAAACTTAATAATAACTTGCATCGAATCATCTCCCGAATTGTTTTCAAAGCTATTTTAATACATAGTCAGAATTTAATCAACAGAAAATTTATTTGAAAATGTACCAATCAGTATTATAAAGCTAAATCACCCTCTCATAAATATCAAACAAATTCATATCGCATCGTATAAGGCAATCCGTATGATAGCATATTTGTTTTCTGAAAAACACTGCAAAATATGCTTTGATGGATGTTGAGCCCTATTACCAAACTGTGTTTATTCATGATTACGTCGTGAAAAATATATAAATTCCAATTTACAATTCTGAATAAAGACTAACCGCTTCATCGGTGCAATGCATCCATGAAGCGGTTTTTATATTATGGTCTGTAATGCAGATAAATTATTCTGCCGATATCATCGATTTTCCAGACATATGCAATGGCTTTTCTGTAGATATAATTAAGCTTTGATTTCAGCGTCTTAATTCTGAAACTGTATTCTCTTGGCTCAACTGTATCATAAAGCCGGGTAACGCATTTGCATTCGCAACAGGTCCCGATTTGTGTTGCAGCAAGAATAAATAAATTCTTATCGCAAGGCAGCGTGATTGATTTCGCACCGTTTGTTTCAATCTCATATTTGAAGAAGAAAAGCTGATGTGCATAATCATCACCTTTTGCAGAGTGGGTATGAGTGCATTCCCAACCCAAAACGTCAGTCTTGATTTTTGCCGTACGCTTCATACCGTATAAATCCCAGGCAAAGGGGCTTTCTTCAATATCACCGACTTTGATTTTAACGGGTCTGCCGTCAACATCGAATGTAAATTCTCTGTCTCCGTCAAGGCTTGCACAAAGAATAACAAGCTTGTTGTATCTGCCGTCAAGTGCAATTTTTTGTCCGTCGGCAAGCAGAGAATCATTTTTGCCTTTGTTCATTGCAAAATCGACTCCGCCGCTTGTAATAACATCGGGAACAAGCTCTTCGGGAATCGTGTAATTCTTTCCGTAAATGCCTTTGCCTGAACGTGAATGATTTGAAGAAAATGCCTTGGTATTATAAGGAAGCTCAACAAATGAGCAAGGAACAGTTTCACCTTTTTCTTTCGAAGGCGCGAGTGTCAGAGCAAAGCTCTTTACCTCATAAGGATTAATATCAAAAACAAGTGAGCCGTCCTTCACGGTTGCATCACCGATATGCTCTTCGGAAGCATAAATTTCCCGGGCAGAAATAATTCCGTTGCCAAGTGTTAATTTTACGTTCTTGTGGGCTTCATTACAGCCTTCATTTACTCTTACAACAATTTCATCTGTGTTTTCAGCCTTCTTGATTGCACGGATTATAACTACATTATCTGAAATATCCGCAAAGCTGTAACAGGCACCGAGAACACCCGTATGTTTATCGGCAACAAAAGCGGTCAAAGGCGAATTAAATTCACGGGCTGCCGCCTGAACTCTTGTTATATCCGTACCCTTATGAGCACAGATTGCATAACCGTAACGGTTAAGACCCAGGTCCATCATACTCTGAACGGAAGCAGGTCTGGAATTGTTGAGCGGAGTGTGTATAACGGTCATTCTCAAAGTATTATCTGCAAATTTATCCCAGCCGTATTTGCAGTCACTGATAACAGACACACCGAAATCACCGCTTTTATCGGTAATATCAACCCATTTCTGTGCAGGAACCTCGTAAATTTCAGGCTTTGCGTTCCCTCTTTTTATTGCGCCCAATCCCAGGTCAAAGGTTGCCTCTTCATTTGAGCAGGTAAAACTGAAAACATTTTTGCAAAGTGTTCTCTGATTGTTCCAATCAAATTCACATTGCACCTCAACCATATCTGAGCCTGCCGAAAGAGAAATGTTGTTTGTAAAAACCGAATCGTCGCATTTCTGAACAACCTGAATTGTGCATCTTGCGGAACCTTTTTCAATTATTTTTGATTCAACAAGCCGGGGGATTCTGTTGTGATTTCTTACGGATTGCTTGTATTTGACTTCCCAGGCAGGATATAACCAACCGCCCGCATAATTATCAAAAACACCGAGCACCACGGGAGCCGAAAGCAATTCCTTGCCGATTTCTTTATCATATATGGAACCTATATCGCCGTTCTCATTAAGGGTTACCGTATAATGCTCATTTTCAAGTGTTTTTTCGGTAACCTTAAGTTCTGTTTCGGCTGAAGAAGCTGTTTCGCCTTTGGTAACATCAAAAACGCAATATGAGTGCGGCGGCATATCTGCAACAAATGCAACTGTTGTTTTACCTTTGCCAATTGCGGAAACCTGTGACGGAACTTTTTTGCCCTCAGAATTA
Organism: Acutalibacteraceae bacterium; assembly: GCA_045533455.1. Classification (GTDB taxonomy): domain Bacteria; phylum Bacillota; class Clostridia; order Oscillospirales; family Acutalibacteraceae; genus CAG-177. The sequence goes on from JAZSHU010000040.1 coordinate 9,396, forward strand.
TAAACAGTAATATTCCTGAATTCGCCGTCAAGGGTTGCGGTAACGCAGCCCTTTCTTCTGCATTCCATAGGATTATTGACAATCACGGGAACACCTTTGCAGAATGAAGTATCGAGCATCGAGGCTACAGCCGAAACACTTTTTTCGTATTCGTGAGCCAGCTGATTGAGTGAAAGACCGTAGTCATTCCAGGAGCGCAGGTATGCTCTCTGAATTGATGTGCCGGGCAAATCATCGTGGAATTGATGGTTGATAATTCGTTTCCACGAGGTGTTGAGTTCTTTCTGCGGATACTTTGCAGTACCCAGCCATTCTGCGGTAACTGCAGCTCTTTCTGCCATATCGGCAAGCTCTTCACCACGTTTATTCCAACGCTTGCTTATTGCCCTTGCGGTATAGCCTGCCGTACCGTGGTCGGTCAAGAGCAGTTCATTATTCCACGAAGGAAGTTTATCACGGTCAGCTTCGGTCATCTCCGTCATTATTTGCTTAAAAAGCTTATCCGACGGCGAGGAATGAACCTTTAATTCAGATTGGTCATTCTTCTTCATATTTCTGCGAAGACTTCTGACCGATATGGGAAGTGGTCCGCCGCCTCTGTCACCTATGCCGTGAAAAATCTCCGTGGCATTGATTCCGTGAGATTCGTTTTCGTCAAGCTTTTCTTTGATTGCCTTACGCTTACGCAGATTGGTCAGCACCGCAACATAGTTATGCATTTTGAGACTTGCGATAATATACTTGCCGTCGGGCCCGTACCACTTACCTATATCAAACGGCTGACCGTAGGCACTTCCCCAGGTAAGCTTCTGTGTTGTAAAACCGTAGAGATTTGAGTGCCTTGCAATTGACGGCAAAGCATATCCGAAACCGAAGCAATCGGGCAAAAACACATCACGGCTTCTCATCCCGAATTTTTCGTTGAAATATTCATTACCCAAAAGGAAGTTTCTGAAAAGAGCTTCGGGTGACGGCACATTCACATCGCCGTTTTCCCAGCCTGCACCGCAAGGATACCAGTTACCCTTTGCAACGTATTCTTTAAGCTTTTCAAATTGCTCAGGGTAATATTCCTCCATAAGCGCATATCTGTAAGCGCCCTCAAAATTAAACACATATTCAGGGTGTTTTTCGAAAAGATGAAAATTCCAGTTGAGAGTATGAGGAATATAGTTTTTTACCGTTCTTTCAAAATCCCAGTTCCAGACGGTATCAAGGTGAGCCGTCGCTATGGTATGAACGTGTTTTTCCTTACCCATAATCATTCAGGGCACAAAAGTGCCTTTCCTTTCCCAATTTGTTTTATGTTATCACAAAAAAATTATAATTGCAAATCATAAACTTGAATTTTGCAATGTCGTGTGATATTATCTAATCAATAAAGATGTCAGGAGTGTGCAGTATGAAGAACAAAATCAAAGAACTTCTTTGTTGGTCTTTCCCTGATGCAACAAAAGATATCGGCGATTATTCCAACAAAGAACGCAATGTCTATCTTGCAGGCATGTTTGGTCAGAACGTTATCTATTCCATTATCGGCTCTGTGCTTCAGGTATTCTATACCGATATACTCATCATCCCCACAATAGCCGTAAGCGCAATTATGGGTATTTCGAGAGTATGGGACGGCATAAACGATATCATTATGGGTACCGTTGTTGATAAAACCCATACCCGTTGGGGTAAGTGCAGACCTTACCTTAAGTTTGTTCCCATCCCCATAGCAATCACAACCATCCTGATGTTCCTGCCTATTAATAATCTTCCCATCGGCATTAAGATTGCGTATGTTGTAATCAGCTTCCTGCTTTGGGAAACACTTTATACTCTCGGCGATATTCCGCTCTGGGGCGTTACATCGCTTATGACTCCCGATGAGCAAAAACGCGCAAAACTTATCTCTGCTGCAAGAACAATCTCAAGCATCGGCAGTATTATAGTTGTAGGATTCTACCCGATTAAAGACGCACTGGGTGCGATTGACATCGGTTTATTTGCAAATACAGGCAAGGCAAACTCTGACCTTGCATATTTCTCGGAGCCTCAGGGCTATCTGCTTGCAGTTATTGCCATTGCAATGTTCGGCGGTATTCTGTTCCGTCTGCCCTTTGCGTTTATCCGCGAAAGAATTACTCAGGCTCCCAAAGAAAAGGATACGGGTCTTAAAGAAAACCTTAAGCTTATGTGGCAAAACAAGCTTTTCCTTCGCGCTTTGTCATCAAACATCCTCGGATGCACAAAAACAATTCTTATGACCGCAGGCATCTATTTCTGCAAATGGGTGCTCGGTAACGGCGGCAGCGAAACTCTGTGGCTCATAAAACTCGGCGGACCTTTCCTTGTCGGTATGATAATCGCAATGAATATCAGCACATCGGTTGCAAAAAAATTCGGAAAGAAAAGAGTTTATCTTGTAACCTCGTATCTCAACGCAGTTCCCTACATACTCATTTTCTTCGTCGGATATCAGCATATTCTGTTCCTTGCAGTTATGCTCTTCATCGCCGGTTTCCTCACAGGCTTCTCAACTGTTTACAATACAACAATGATTGCAGACAGCGTTGACTATATGGAGCATAAAACCGGCAAGAGAAATGACGGCGTTTTCTTCTCAGGTCTTAACTTCACATCAAAGCTCACCGCAGCAATCACCGCAATTGTAACAAACCTTATTTTCTCAATGGTTAATTACACAGAAACAATTAATACCCTTACTGAAAACATCGCAAACGCTTCCGCGCAAGGACTTGACTACACACTCAATTTTGCATCAGCATATCCCGAAATCACCTCGGCAATGCTTGTTCTTATCACATTTGTTCCCGCAGCAGGCTGCATTCTTCAGGCTCTGCCCATCCACGGCTATTCACTTGATGAAAAACAGCACGCAAAAATTCTTGAAGAACTCGAAGACATAAGAGCAAACAACGCTGAATAAACCACAATTTTTCACCGCCTTATACACAATGTATCAGGCGGTTTTTTATATTTTTATTGTAATAAGCGCGTGATTGTTGTATAATTAATTTGTAAAATATACTCTGCAAAAGGTGCACTGCCCACCTCACCTTTTGAACAAATAAAACAATAGGGAGAGAAATATATGTTTCAAGCAATTCACGGCGCCGTTTATATGCTGCTGAGAAAAAGCGTGTTGTTTATTGTTGCGGGAATTATGTGCCTGAGTTCATTCAGTGCACCCATTCCCGAAGAACCTCAGGTTAAAAATACAGATACGGGTAACTATTTTCTTCCCGATTACGGCAACACTCTGATTTCTTCTCACAGAAGCGGTAAAGGTGCCGCACCTGAAAACACGCTTATGGCAATACAGTCAAACCTGATTTACGCCGAAACCGACTTTGCCATAATAGAAATGGATGTTCAGCTTACAAAAGACGGAGAAATCGTGCTCTATCACAGCCTTTTTCTTGATGAAATGAGCAACAGTGCAGAACACTTTGGTAAAAAGAATACCACCGTTTTTTCAAAAACCTATGATGAACTCCGCGGTCTTAACATGGGAGAGAGCTTCAAATCGGGCGACAGTTACCCTTACAAGGGCTTGCGCGGAGATGCAATACCCGACGAAATCAGAATCACCGCTCTGAAAGATGTTTTTGCCTGTATTGAAACAGAAGCACCGGGGAAATTCCGATACATTATTGAAGTCAAATATCCTCATCCCTGGGCACCTGAAATTATTGACGGAATTTATGCTCTTATGGAAGAATACAGCCTCAAAGACCGCATAATTGTTGCAAGTTACTGGCCCGATGTGACAATGTACATTGATAACAACTATAAAGATAAAATAAACAGAGCCGCAAATCCCTTTGAAATTGTCGATTTCTACGGCTGTTATACGAGAAACGACGATTTAAGCAACGAGAAAATCAAATTCACCGCCTTGCAGATGCCGTATTATTGGGATGACGGCAAGCTTATGGTTGCCAATCTCGGCAGAACAGGATTTATGGATTATGCACACAAATACGGAATATCCGTTCAGTATTGGACCGTCAACAAAGCGGAGGATGCGCAGATGCTTTCTCAATCAGGCGCAGACCTTCTTATGACAGATTACCCCGACAGAATCCGTAATGCGCTTTACGAAGAATAACAACAAACACAAAAACAGGTGCAACAAAGTTAAATTCCGTTGCACCTGTTTGTTTTTTCAATTAAATCAAAGTAAGAATTTATCGGTTTCCTCCAGATTAAGCTGTGCGATAACATCTTCAAAATTTTCCTTGGCACAGGCAAGTGCTTTTGTTTTGTGAGAATCGCTTCCGAGATAGAATTTGCACCCGCATTCTTTGGCAATGTAATACGGACGGAGAAAAATGTCTTTTTGTCGGTCTGTCATATTTATAGTTTTGACATTCAATTCTACACCTGCACCTTTGCGTGAACATTCTCTGAACACCGAATAAAGTGACGAATCTGAAAGTAATGATAAAACCTCATCCGTTCTTCCTTTGAGAATGTGACCCGTAGTAAGGTGGGCAATTCCGATTTTATTGAACGGCAAATCTTTGCTGAGCAGATTTTCAAATTTATCAAGCCAGTGAAAAGCTGCCTCTTCGGGTGTTGATATTTGGTTTTTCACCGTATTGCCGCTGAGATGAAGATGGGTTGTTGCAACAATAATGAAATCAAATATATCAAGTCTTTCTTCGCTGATACCGAGAACGTTATTGAAATCCATATCAGTTTCACAGCCGAAAAGAAATTCAACATTTTCAGAAACAGGCAAAGGCAAAACGGAAGACACTGCCTCAAAATTATGTTCGTCACACCACTCCGCCTCACTTTTCACCTTTTCGTCCCAGAAATGATTTGTAAGACAAATTTTTCTGTATCCGTTTTCTTCGGCGTAGCCGAGTATTGTTTCAGGTGTCTGATTATTATCATGACAGCAAAGTGAAACAGTTGAGTGAATATGAAAATCGTGATCGACAATATATCTCATACGGTCACCATCCTGCGTTTTTTCTTACATTATAAATCTGACAATAACACTTGTCAAACAAAAACCGCTTCATCAGATATCAATGAAGCGGTTTAATTTTATTCGTCTGAAAGATTCACCTCTGACTCAGCCTGAATTTCAGGGTCATATGAAAGAACAGGCTTTTCGTCAGCATTTTTCACCATTCGGTTAACATAATTTTTTGTTATTTTCATAACCAAGGGGAACAGAACAACAACACCGATAAGGTTGGGAATCATCATAAGACCGTTGAAGGTGTCCGAAATATCCCATGCAAGTGTCGATGTCATAACTGCGCCGAAAATAACGGTGATAACATGGATAATTTTAAATATAATTGTTGTTTTGGTGCCAAAAAGATATTCCCAAGCCTTTGAACCGTAATGTGACCAGCCGAGAACTGTTGTGAACGCAAAGAGGAACATTGCAACGGCAATAAATTTTTCACCGATATTGCCCCAGGAGAAAACACTGTTAAACGCACCTGCAACGAGAGTTGCATCGGTAAGACCTTCAGCAACTTCACCTGTTTTAGCATCAAACACACCGGATGTGAGAACAACAAGAGCTGTCATTGTGCAAACAATCATTGTATCGGCAAAAACTTCAAATATACCCCACATACCCTGCTTTACGGGTTCTTTGACATTGGAGTTTGAATGAACCATAACAGATGAACCGAGACCTGCTTCGTTTGAGAAAACGCCTCTCTTAAAGCCCTGAGTGACTGCAGCACTGATTGCCGCACCGAGAGTACCGCCCACAAAAGCTTCGGGTTTGAATGCATTAACAAAAATAGTTTTGAATGCGGGAATAATCTGATCGTAGTTAATGCCTATGATAACCACGCTTCCGATTACGAAAAGAACAATCATAAAAGGAACGATTTTTTCTGCAACGTTTGCAATTCTTTTAAGTCCGCCCAGTGTAATGAGTGCAACCAGTGCCATTATGATTATGCCGAGAACAACATTATAGAGTGAAATACCGCCGAGAACCTGAACAGACGAAAGGGATTCAACATCAAAAGCAGCCGAAACATTGGCAACAATTTTGTTGACCTGACCCATACTGCCGATACCGAAGGATGCGAGCATCGTGAAAATACAGAAAAGAAACGCAAGAACCTTACCTATTGTTTTGCATCCTTTTTTACTTCCGAGACCGTCACGAAGATAGTACATTGCACCGCCTGACCATTCGCCTTTGATGTTGCGGCGACGGTAATAGATACCGAGAACGTTTTCGGAATAGTTTGTCATCATTCCGAAGAATGCGGCAACCCACATCCAGAAAACAGCACCTGCTCCGCCGATGCATATAGCTGCGGCTACACCTGCGATATTACCTGTGCCTACAGTTGCGGCAAGGGCTGTGCAAAGAGCCTGAAAAGGTGAAATCGAGCCTTTTTCTTTTGAATGTCCGATAACATTTTTGTTAAAAAGGCTTCCGATGGTATTCTTCCACCAGAGTTTTAAATGTGTAACCTGAAACACTTTTGTGATTACGGTCATAAGTATACCTGTACCGATAAGTAAAATGAGACCGTACTTACCCCATACGACACCGTTGACGGCACCGTTGACTTCCGCCACTTTTTCAAAAAAAGCTTCCATTTGATTTCCTCCAATCAAAAATAAAAAAATCGGATTACAAGACGTAATCCGACAAAAGCACAAAAAGCACACTTAATAAGTGTGATAAAAACTTTGTCCTTTTGCCTGAGAGATTAGCGTTATCGCCTTGCACCTTCGGCACTCAATTCAATGAGCTTCTCCAAAGTTATGTCCGTTTGCAGTCCTTTTCCCATAAGGGAAGCCTGAGAGCGTTACTCCTTCGGCAGCATTTGCTTCTTCTGCAAACTTCGTCCATAAATATTTAATTTGGTACATTATAGCACCGTCATGTTTGTATGTCAACGATTTTCTGATAAAACAACATAATTATTTTCTCGTTGCAAACTTGTAATATAATACATGTGTTATAATGTGTCTGAACCTAATAAGTAAGGTTGATAAAATGTACCGCTACTGTCTTGCAGATATTGCAAAAGATATTTACCTTGGCAATAGAATCACAGGTGTTTTTTCAGATATATTCAGCTTACTCTCTCGTTTTTTTATAGCGACAAAAAATCATCGAAAAACACAGAAACAAGCAATAATATTAAATGAATTGCTTTTTTGAAAAAAGTGTGTTATGGTTATATAAAATATGATGATCTTTCGGGCGAAAAGAAGTAGCGTATGTACCGTGAGCTTGCCGAAAGACGACGCAGTATCATCGCTCAATTAACGAGCACAAAGACGATGAATCCGAAAAAACGGATTGATATAGCAAAATTTAATTAATTTTAAGGAGTAGAAAAATGGCAAAAATTCTTATCAGCCCCGGCAAATATGTTCAGGGCGCAGGCGAAATGAAAAAGCTTTACGATTATGCAAAAGGTTACGGCAAAAAGGCTCTTATTCTTATCACCGAATCGGGATACAAGCGAATCGGCGCAACAGTTGAAAGCAGCTTTGCAGGTCAGGATTTTGAACTTGTTTTTGATTATTTCAACGGCGAATGCTCAAAGAATGAAATTAACAGACTTATTAAGATTATGGAAGAAAAAGGCTGTGACCTTGTTATAGGTATCGGCGGCGGTAAGATTCTTGACACATCAAAGGCTGTTGCATACTACTGCAAAACACCCGTTCTTATTTGCCCCACAATCGCATCAACAGATGCTCCGTGCAGTGCTCTCTCGGTTATCTATACCGACGACGGCGTATTTGAAGAATATCTTTTCCTTCCCGCAAACCCCAATATGGTTCTTATGGATACAGACATCATTGCCGCTTCACCTGCCCGTCTTACCGTTTCGGGTATGGGCGATGCACTTGCAACCTACTTTGAAGCAAGAGCTGTTATGGCAAAAGATGCAGGCACCTGTGCCGGCGGTAAAGTAACCTGTGCCGCTATGGCACTTGCAAAGCTTTGCTTTGATACACTTATGGAAGAAGGCGTAAAGGCAAAGCTCGCTCTTGATGCAGGCGCTTGCACCGAGGCTGTTGAAAAGGTTATTGAAGCAAACACACTTCTCAGCGGCATCGGTTTTGAAAGCGGCGGTCTTGCCGGTGCACATGCAATCCACAACGGTCTTACTGTTCTCCCCGAATGCCATCATATGTACCACGGCGAAAAAGTTGCTTTCGGCACACTTACTCAGCTTGTTCTTGAAAATGTTGACGGTGATGAACTTGAAAGAATCGTTGATTTCTGCATCGAACTCGGTCTTCCCGTTTCATTCAAAGAACTCGGCATTACAGATGTAACAGATGAAAAGCTTATGGCAGTTGCAACAGCAGCTTGCGCAGAGGGTGAAACCATTCACAATATGCCCTTTGAAGTAACTCCCGAAAAAGTATGCGCTGCACTTAAAGCAGCAGATGCCTACGGCAGATATTTCCTCGGTGAATAATTGAATAACAAAAACCGTCTCATAGCCATTCAAGGCTGTGAGGCGGTTTCTTTATGCTGTATTCAGATAATTTTCCATTTCTGCTGTAAGACATTACAGGGGGACTCTTCGCTTTCTGCGGCATAAAAAACAGTGACAAGTGTGCCGTCATCAAGCTCAACCGTTGAAGGATAACCCAGGTCATCTGTTGCAAGGTTATCACAAATCGGGATATCCGTCTGCCAGTTTTCACCGCCGTCAGCACTTACCATCACCATAATTCCGTAAGGCGGTTTTCGTCTGCCGTATGCGGAAATAAGCAAACCTGATTTCAGTAAAAGCAGATGAGGAGGTGCTCCGCCCGTTTTGTCAAGAAGCATTTCAGGTTCAGACCAGGTTCTGCCTCCGTCATCGGAAACGCTCTGAAAAACGGTAAAAAGTGTTTCATCGCCGCCGTCAAAAAGCTCTGTATTTTCGCCTCTGATATGGCAGATAAGTCTGCCGCTTGGCAACTCAACCATATGAGGCTCATTGAGAACAACATTTTTATCCGATGCCGTTATTTTGCCTATAAGTTCGGTTTCGCCGCTTTCCGTATCAAGCCGACGCACCTCAACACCGCCAAAAATATCGTCAAACCTTGTTCCTGCCCACATAACCGTTCCGTCTTTAAGCTGTATGGGTCCGTGAGGTGATGTTATGGGTGAATGATGTATTTCTCCGAATGTAGTTCCGCAATCATTGCTGATACGGAAGAGGGCACCCAGATATTTTTCTTCATCATCGGGAGTTATAGTATCGATATAGCTCTGAACATATGCATTGTCCTTGTTATATCCCCTCTGCATCCGTGCAGAATTATTGAAGGTTGTGAAAATCACACCTTTCTCCCCGAAGGTACAAATGCCTGCATCTCTGTCATCAAGCGGAGTATCGATAACGGGGGCGGGCAAAGTGTAGGTTTCTCCCCCGTCGCTGCTGTATGAAATAACGGACTTGCCGAAAGGACATACGTGTTCGATTCTGAAACCCGATGCACCTACGGCTAACCTGCCGTCCTGCAGTTTTGCCAGAGTGGGCCACGCAAAATATCCGTGATGACTGTGGGGATTGGACATTACGGTTTTAAGATTTCCTGTAAGCTCAATTTTCATTTTTCACCTCTGCCTGCTGGCTGTCATAAAGCTTTCTCGCCTTGAAAAAAGCAAAAACAATGCATATGAAGGAATAAACAGAAAATATAAGATATGTTGTCATTTCCGGTGTTTCGGAAATCATCGTAATGTAGAGTGCTGTTCCTATTATACCGTTGATAACCATAAGGAATGTATATTCAACATAAGCGAACATTGTCAGAAAATAGATAAGGATTCCCAGCAGATTTGTAAGACTGTCAAGAAAAACATATTGGGAACCGATAAGCGGAAGAATTATCCACATTGCAATCAATGCAACAACAAACCCTGCCGTAATCAGCAAACGCTGTTTTCCGCTGAGTTTGCGGAGCATCGTTGAGTGCTTCCATTTGTTCCTGTTCCATCTGATAAACGTCAGAAGCTGAATGGGAAAAGAAAAGAGAATTGCCGAAATTGCAGAACCATAAAGGCTGTAATATACATAAACTGCACCGTAGAGCAAAGAATTTATGCTGCCCATAAGGCTTGCATATCGGTTTACTCTTGATTGAAGCATACCTATTATCAGCGAAATATACAAAGGCAGAATATTCAGAAAATCCTGTTTGAAATATATTCCCGCTACCGTGATAAGAACTGCCGTGCAGCCCATAAGAACAGGGATAAATATTTCTTTTTTTGATGAATTGATTTTCGGACTTTGCGTTTCATGATTCAAAGGTTTCACGCCCTTTCTGTTAATTAACCGAAATCAGAACATTACCTTTAGCGTTTATCACTCTTTCAGAGAGACGGTTTCTTTTTCATAAAAATCTGAATATCAGTTAATTCCCGGTTATTCTGAGTTTAAAACAAAAGTCATTTTCACTAAATGATATGCACCCCAAAAGCCAAACACTTTTGGAGGTGCATATTACAAATTATCGACGGACTTTTATAATATTTTATTTTGTGCCGAAAATTCTGTCACCCGCATCTCCGAGACCGGGAACGATATATCCGTGGTCATTGAGATGGTCGTCAAGGGCGCCCACATAAATATCTACATCGGGATGGGCATTTTTGAGAGCCTCTAGACCTTCGGGCGCAGCAATAATGCACATAAACTTGATGTCCTTGGGATTTCTCTTTTTTATCTGTGAAATCGCATCAATAGCTGAGCCGCCGGTTGCAAGCATAGGGTCAAGAACAATTACCTCTCGCTCTTCAATATCGGCAGGAAGCTTGCAGTAATATTCAACCGGCATAAGTGTTTCGGGATCTCTGTAAAGACCGATATGACCTACTCTTGCGGAAGGCACAAGGGCAAGCACGCCGTCAACCATACCCAGACCTGCTCTGAGAATAGGCACAAAAGCAAGCTTTTTGCCTGCTATAACCTTTGTTTTTGCCATTGCCACGGGAGTTTTTGTTTCAACCTCTTTGAGGGGCAAATCCCTTGTTGCTTCATAGCACATAAGCATCGCAATTTCACTTACAAGACTTCTGAATTCCATTGAAGTTGTTTTTTCATTTCTGAGAAAAGTAAGCTTGTGCTGAATGAGGGGATGCTCCATTATCATTACTTTTGACATAACTCCAACCTCCGATTAATCAAAATCTGTTTTCAAGGTCCGTAATCTGGTCAATCCTTCTCTGATGGCGTTCTTCGCCGCTGAAAGGAGTATCAAGGAAGATATCAACAAGCTCCTTCGCCTTTTCAGGAGTAACAACTCTGCCGCCGAGGCAAAGAATATTTGCATTATTATGAAGTCTTGTCATTTCTGCCGAGAACAAATCGGAACAGCAGCAGGCACGGATTCCTCTCACCTTGTTTGCCGCCATTGAAATGCCTACACCGGTACCGCAAAAAAGCAAACCCAGTTCACATTCACCGCCGGCGACGGCTCTTGCCGTCTTTTCTGCAAAAACGGCATAATCGCAGGAATCGGTTGAATATGCGCCATAATCTTTATATTCGATTCCTCTTTCTTCAAGATGTTTAATTATGAGCTGTTTAAGCTCATAGCCTGCATGGTCACTTCCAAGTGCAATCATAACGATTCTCCTTTTCTTAATTTCAGTTCACGCTCAGCCTGAGGAAGTCTTAAATAGACAGGTGCAAGCAATGCGGAATCAATAAATTCATTATTCTTTTCTGACGCAAGAGCAACACCGAAAGCTCTCTGATATCGGCGGGCTTCACCTGAAAGTCTTGCGTTGGTTATTTTATCTCCGAAGGCTTTGAAACACAGCTCGGCTCCGTCACCTGCAAGATAAATTTTTTCACTGTAATCGGCAAGCTCATTTCCCAGCTCATCTATTGAGATTGCTTTGTCCTCACATAAACGGGTAACTTCTGCACCGTCACAACGGAAAAGCGCCGTGTAAACCTGATTGCATCTTGCGTCCATTACGGCGCACACAATGCATTCTTCGTCAATAAAGTTATAAGCAATGCTTTCGAGAGTTGAAACGCCTGCGCACGGAATGTTATCGCACATCGCAAGACCTTTCACCGCCGCAACGCCGATTCTGATGCCGGTAAATGAACCGGGACCCACATTGACACAGATTGCATCTATGTCTTTCAGGGTAAGGTCTGCCTGAGAAAGTGCATTCTCTACCATAGGCATAAGCGTTCTGCTGTGCGTAAGTGCATTGTTGACAAAGCATTCACTGATTAATCTGCCGCCTTCGGCAACCGCAACTCCTGCGGATTTAGCTGAGGAATCAACAGCCAGTATTTTCAAGAAATTCAGCTCCAATTATTTCTATATTTCTTTCGTCAGGGTTTTCGGTTTTGGTTATCGTAACCCTGACACAGTTGTCGGGCAGAATTGCCTCAATGTTCTCGCTCCATTCGATTATCAGGCATCCTCCTGCATCAAGGTAATCAAAATAGCCTGTCGAATAAAGGTCATCCCAGCCCGAAATACGGTACATATCAAAGTGATAGAGAGTTCTTTTGCCTCTGTACTCATTCACAAGTGCAAATGTGGGGCTGCTTACATCGCATTCAATACCCATTCCCCTTGCAAAGCCTCTGGTGAAAGCCGTTTTGCCTGCACCAAGGTCTCCGAACATTGCAACAACTGCACCGTCTTTTATATTTTTGCCCAGCAATTCACCGATTTTTTCGGTTTCGGCAGGGCTGTGTGTATTGTAATTTATCATAGTCACCACCAAAATGGAGTATAACACAATTAATCTTTTATTTCAACAATAATAAGCAAAAAATTCCCGACTGCGAAAAGTCGGGAATCATATGAATTTATCCTTCAAATCTTTCTACAAGTGCATTGACCGTCTGGGGTACATCCGTTATCAGCCCGTCAACACCCATTTTGAGAAGCTTATTGACTGTTTCGGGCTTGTTGACCGTCCATACGTTGACCTTTATTCCGTTTTTATGAAGCCTTCTCACATAAATACTGTTAACGGCAAGGTAATGGGGATGAAGGTAATCAACCTTTATTTTCTTGGCAAACTCAACATAGCGGAAAAGCATATGTTTATAGAAATGAGTCTTGTTGGGTGCATAAAGATAACCCGTCTTACACTGAGGGTCAACATTTTTGCACTCGATAAGCACATTGTGGTCAAAGCTTGAAATCAGAAGCTTATCAAAAAGGCCGTGAGCCTTGACGGCATTAATTGTTTTTGCAACGATTTCCATATTTCCGTCACGGGGAGGCTTGATTTCGATATTCATTATTTCGATATCGGCACTTTCGCAGAGGGTAAGGAATTCTTCCAGCGTGGGAATTTTTGTTCCCTCAAACTTCTCGTGGAAATAAGCTCCGAAATCATAGGCAAGAAGCTGGTCAAGCGTCATCTCATTTATATCGCCCTGTCCGCTTGAAGTTTCGTCTATCGTGTAGTTATGGCATACAACGGGTATACCGTCCTTTGTGAGGTGGATATCCGTTTCAAAGCCGTCAACTCCTATTTCGATTGACTTTCTGAAAGCAGGAAGAGTGTTCTGAGGTGCTTCTCTGTTGGCACCTCTGTGAGAAATAACCTTACATTTTGCCATTTCAATCATCCTTAATGCATATTTTTACCAATTTATTTTAACAGAAATTACGGTTCTTTGCAAGATATAATTTGTAACACCAAGTTTCTTGACATATATAAGTCCGAGTGTTAATATTAAGTTATATTTTAACAAAGGGTGATTTTTATGTATATGGAAAATTACGAATTCTGGTTTGTTGTGGGCAGTCAGTTCCTTTACGGCCCCGAAGTACTTGATACAGTAGCGGAAAGAGCTGCCGAAATTGCTGAAAAGATGAACGAAAGCGGCCTTCTCCCCTGCAAGATCGTTTACAAAGTAACCGCAAAAACATCGGAAGAAATCAGCGAAGTTGTAAAAGAGGCAAACTTCAATGACAGATGTGCAGGCATCATTACCTGGATGCACACCTTCTCACCTTCAAAAATGTGGCTCAACGGTCTGAAAAATCTGCAGAAACCCTATTGCCACTTTGCAACACAGTATAACAGAGACATTCCCAACGAAGAAATAGATATGGACTTTATGAACCTTAACCAGGCCGCTCACGGTGACAGAGAGCATGGCTTTATTGCCGCAAGACTCCGCACCCCCCGTAAGGTGATTATGGGTTACTGGCAGGATGAAAGAGTTCTCAATGAACTCGGCAAGTGGATGCGTTCCGCAGTAGGTGCCGCATTCTCAAAGCAGCTTAAAGTTATGCGTTTCGGCGATAATATGAGAAATGTTGCTGTTACCGAAGGCGACAAAGTAGGCGTACAGGAAATAATGGGCTGGGAGGTCAACACCTGGCCCGTAGGCACACTTGTTGAATATATCAATGCAGTTACCGAAGCCGAAGTTGACGCACTTATGGCTGAATATACAGAAAAATATGAATTTTCAACAGATAACCTTGATGCGGTACGCTATCAGGCAAAAGAAGAAATTGCCATTAAGAAAATAATGGATGAACAGGGCTGCAAAGCATTCACAAACACCTTTGAAGACCTTTACGGTATGGAACAGCTTCCCGGCCTTGCAAGCCAGCGTATTATGGAGCAGGGCTACGGTTACGGCGGTGAAGGAGATTGGAAGGTTTCCGCAATGACTGCCGTTATGAAAGCTATGACCGAAGGTATGGGCGGCGGAACCGCATTTATGGAAGACTACACATATAATCTTGCTCCCGGTGCGGAATACTCACTGGGCGCTCATATGCTTGAAGTATGCCCCACACTTGCCGCAGATAAACCCAGAATTGAAGTTCATCCTCTCGGTATAGGCGGCAAAGGTGACCCTGCAAGACTTGTTTTTGAAGGCAAGGCAGGCAGTGCAATAGTTGTAAGCCTTGTTGATATGGGCGGAAGACTGAGAATGATTTGCCAGGACATCGAATGTGTAAAGCCCATTCTTCCCATGCCCAATCTCCCCGTTGCTAGAGTTATGTGGCGTGCAATGCCCGACCTGTGCACAGGAGCAAAATGCTGGATAATCGCAGGCGGAGCACATCACACCGTGCTTTCATACGATGCCGATGCGGAAATGATGCGTGATTTCGCAAGAATCATGGATATTGAATTTGTGCACATCAACAAGGATACCACTCCCGAAAAACTTGAAAACGAGCTTTTCCTTAACGACCTTGCAAGAAAGCTCAGCTAAGACCAAATTTTGTTTTAAAGATTAAGATTTGTTTAAGTACGAAGGTAGGGATTGGCTATGGAAATATTTTTTACAAGATTAACGGCATTTTTTATGTCACTGATTACTTGGTTCAATGTTATATTCCTTCCCCGGGAAATTGAAGGAATTTTCAGCAAACCCGATGAAGAAATTGTTCAGACCGAATTTGATGAAGGTGATTTCATTATGGGAGAGTTTGATATTATTGTTGCACCCGACGGAGATGACTCAAACCCAGGCACAGTTGAACAGCCTCTGAAAACACCCGAAGGTGCAAAGGAAAAAGCAAAGGAACTTATCGGCGTTGCCGACAAGACCGTTACGGTATGGTTCAGGGAAGGTACTTATAATCTGACCAAGCCTCTCAATTTCACATCGGATGACCTGAACAATGTTACATACCGTTCATACCCCGACGAAGAGGTTTCATTTACGGGTGCAAAGGAATTTTCAGACTGGAGCGAAACCGTAATAAACGGTGTCAAGGCTTTTGTGACTGATGTACCTGTGGAAAGCGAAGACGATTATTTTCACTCGCTTTTCAAAGGAAGCAAAAGACTTTCACGTCCCAATTATCCCAAAGAAGGGTTGTTTCAGGTAGCTGATCCCAAAACAGACGAGGCAATGGTCCCCGAAAATGAAGCACAGTTTTTCACAAAATCTGTTGTTTTCCATGCAAAATCCGGTGATGTTCTTAACTTTGCAAATGTTAAAGATGTTTCCGTAAGAATTATGCATTTCTGGTGCGATGAGCTTCTTCCTCTCAATTCGGTCAATGCTGAAACGGGAAGAATAGAAACAAGAAAACCCACGGCAATGACAATAAGGGTTGAAGATAATTATGTTTTTGAAAATGTAAAAGAAGCTCTTTTGCTTCCCGGCGAATGGTATCTTGACCGTGCAGAGGAAAAGCTTTACTATATTCCCGAAGAGGGCGATACCGTTAATAACACCGTGCTTTACGCAGGTGTTACCGAAAAACTTATGAACATTGACGGCGCGGAGAATATTTCATTCCGGGGCATCAACTTTGAAAAGACCGACTGGGATTATGTCGGTAAAGACAGTTCATTTTTCGGAAAAGTTTTCAACGAGTCACACCCCTTGTATAAAAATATCGAATACGGAGCAACCCATCCGCAGGCTGCATTCGAAACTCCCGCTGCAATCAACATCAACGCTTCATCTGAAATCGACTTTACCGATTGCCGTTTTGAAAACATTTCATATACCGCAATCAAGTTTGATAAGGCTGCGGCAGACTGCAAAATAACAAGCTGTATGTTCAACGAAATCGGTGCAAATGCGGTGTTTATCCACGGCGATTTTGTTGTTCCCGCATCAACCCGTAACATCGATGTAACCGATTGCCACATCAACAGCTACGGCAGAATTTTCAATAACGCCATCGGCATCCTTCTGACCCACGCAATCGACTGTGACCTTACAAATAACGAAATTCACGACGGTTGGTATACCGGTATTTCCGTAGGATGGAACTGGGGATATTCAGCCAACTCAACCAACAACATAAAAATCTGCAACAACCTTATTTATGACATAGGCAACGGCTGGCTTTCCGATATGGGCGCAATTTATACTCTGGGAATTCAGCCCGATACGGTCATCAGCGGAAATGTTATTTATAACGTAGGCTGTGACGAAGGCAGATACGGTTACGGCGGCTGGGGCATATATCTTGACGAAGGTTCAAGCGGTATGCTTGTTGAAAACAACCTTGTTTACGATTGCTCATCGCAGACCTTCCATCAGCACTACGGTAAAGATAACATTGTAAGAAATAACATCTTTGCATTTGGCGGTGACGGTGCATTCAGAATCACAAGAAATGAAGAACATAATTCGCTTACTCTTTCAAACAATATACTTGTTACCGATAATGCAACAATGTATGCTCTCACAACAGACCCCGATTGGTTTGTTGACGACAGCAATCTTTACTATGATTACAAGAACGGCGGTAATGTTTATTCAGGCGATTCAATGAGCCTTTTTGAAAGAAAATCTCTTGTGATAATGACCGCACGGGGTTATTACAACAACGCAGTCTTTGCAGACCCCCTGTTCAAAGATGCGGAAAACAGAGATTTCACCCTTGCAGATAACAGCCCCGCACTTGAAGCAGGCTTCAAGCCATTCAGCTATGATGCAGGTACTCTGACAAAATTCAATTAAATAAAGCAACCCCGTAAGCTTGCAAAAAATCAAGCTTACGGGGTTTTGTTTTGTGTTTGTTTTTAATCCCATTCACTGCCCGTGACAGTATCCATATCAATACCCTTTGTGTCGTGCGTCTTGCGCACAAGTGCAAAGAATGCGGCAATAAATCCGGGAACAAGAAGTGCAAAGCTGACAACACTTGTAACACTGTTGCCCAGTATAGTAATAAGAGGCAGGCTGATTATGTATGAAACCGCAACACCGATTGCGGTAACAATAAACTGTGCAGACATTGTTGATGAACGCAGGTTTGTGGGCGATGATTCGCCTATCATCATAATCAGAACATCGTTGGTTGAATAGAAGCTGCCTATGCAGGCACCGCAAAGAAAACCTACGAGGTAAGGATTCCAAGCCAATCTTGCACCTGCTGAAAAACCGATAAACGCAAGCAGACAGTTGATTGCTGTTGTGATAGCGGCGGCTTTTCTGCCCTTCGAATCCGAAATAAAGCCCATTATGACCTGTGAAACCGCGCATCCTACGGGAAACATAAACAGTGCAGTTGTTACGGGGCCTACGCTGACAAAGTTCATTACTTCGTCACCCAGAGAAGTAAACATACCGTTTGCTATGTAATTCTGAGCATAGCCGTATGACATAATAACCTGATAGTTGATTGTGCCGATAAAACCAAGATTCGCAAGTGCGGATGTTATGTAAAGCCAACGAAGCTGATTGTGTTTCCACGCAAATTTAAGTGCATGGATAAGACCGCCCTGAGCATTCTCCGAGCTTTTGCGCGCCTTTTCGGCTTCACGCTCTTCGTCTGTCATTCTGAGATAACGCAGACGGGAATCAATAAATGAATCCGTTTCTCTTGCGGTGAGCAAAGCGATGAGTGCGGTAATAACACCCACAACCGCAGGCACAAAGTAAACAAGTCTCCACTGTGTGGCATCCTGCATAAGGGTTCTTCTCATAAACGGAATAAGCATAACCGCTATATTGGCAAAAAACTTTATTGATGAATAAACTCTTGCCCTGTGCTTTGACGGCGAGGACTCCATAATATAAACAACGTGCATATCGTGGGGAATAAAAAACTGAACAAGCACGGCACCCACAAAATAGAGGAACAAGTTATCAGAAAGAAATATAACAAGCATTGCAAGGCTCATTCCGAAGGTGTTTATCAAAAGGAATTTGCGCCTGCCCCATCTGTCTGCAAGGGGTCTGTAAAGAAGTCCCAAAGCCTGAAACGGCACAACAAGAATTGAAAGAATATCAAGCAGACCTACAGAACTTTCGCCGAAATTCGAGAACAGGTCATTGGCAATCTCTGTTTTCATCAGAGTGCCTATCTGTGAGGCAATTTCATCGGTTGCGTAAATAAGCGAAATAATGAGAACAAGGTAGGCAAAATACATATTCTTTTTTGGTTTTGCCCTTTCTTTTTCCCATTTCAGAATTTCTTTTTCTCTTTTACCCTGAATTTTCAAAAGCTTTTCGGCAGTCATTTCCTTCAAACCCGTCACCTCGCACTGAATTTTAGAAAATTATAACATACACCGCACAAAAAAACAACTCGGAATTAAAAACTCCGAGTTGCGATTTTTATTTGGTTTTTCTGATTATCTCATTATAAATCTCACGGGTTGCATCATCATTCTCTCCGCCAAGAACAAGAATATTTTCATCATCTTCAATAACGATACACAGCTTGCTTTTTCCGTAGGTATATCTTGTATATTTTCCGAATTCATCATTTGTAAAAGTTCCGAGCAAAAGTTTTGCAGAATTAAAACCGTTTGTTTTCATTCCGGATTTTACATTGTCGCGAAGAACAATACTGTCAATATCTTCATATTTAACGGATATATCGCTCCAATAATCGGCATTTATTTCAACGGCGGTATCGCCGCAGACAATTTCAACGTCTCCCGTACTCATTAACACAAACGAAAAAATTAGTATCAGGGAAACAACTATCGCTGAAATAACTATTGCCTTTTTGCTGTATCCTCCCCACGGTGCGGTTTTTTCGGGGATAAATTCTCCGCTTGCAAGCATTTTGCGGTAAATTGAATATGAATAAACCGTAGGTATAATTACCGCAACAGCTATCGATGTAACCATAACGGGAATTGCGAACTTCAACGGCAGGAAAGCGGCAACCAACATAATAAGACCGCATATGAACCATACAACGCCGCCCAGACGGTGAGTTTTGTTCCAATTCACTTCATTTTCAAGTGTCCATTTTATTTTTATACCCATTGTAAAATTCTGCTTGCATTTCGGAAGATAATTGCCGATAACACAAAACATCAGACCTATAAACAAAAACATAACGGTCATCACATTTAACACATCGGATTCCCTACTTATAGGAATAAAATACATCATACCGCTTACTACCCAAGTAAGAACAGGACAAAGCCAGAGTACAATTTTCTGTAATTTGGGATTCTGATTTTTATTTTTCTTATCTCTGTCTGTAACAACAACACAAATCCAATGCAAAACAAGAAGCAAAAGCGGCATTCCGAAAACCGCAAAGGATTTTGATGCAAAACCGTCTGCATTTCCCGCCGCATTCCAATGAGTAACCATTGTATCGGGTAATTTATCCCACAGAATCACGCCTGCAACAATGGGCATAAGAATTGCAACCGACGACAGGGCAAGAGTGAGCTTATTATTTTTAATCATTGTTATTCTCTCCTTTCAGGTCGGTAATCCAGAGCATAATTTCTTCAAGCACGGATGCATTAAGCTCGTAAAAAATATATTTCCCCTCTCTGGTGTCACGGATTAAATCCGCCTCTTTAAGCACGGAAAGATGCCGTGATACAGAAGCTCCTGTAACGGGAAATTTTTCGGATATATCCCCTGCCGACATTCTGCCGCTTTTAAGCATATTGAGAATTTCGCGGCGTATGGGATCCGCAAGTGCTTTGAGTGTATTATTTATTCCCAACAAATCATCTCCTTGTAATTTAACATTTAGCCTAAATGTTAAATGTATAATATCACATTATGCAACGGTTGTCAATACAGTTACACATAAATTTTGCCCCGGAGTAAATCTCCGAGGCAAATCTTTATTTCAATATACAATTAATAAGCCACCAAAAAGTACCTTCTTTATAGAACTTGTATGATTTATCGGCAACAATGTTGCCGTTAACCAAAAGGTTATCAAACACACCGTTTCCGCCGAATCTTTCCGCTTCAAGGACAGCATTTTCGGTATCGCTTCTGAAGCCTGCACGGAAATTGGTGACAACAGATTCAAACAAGCCGTCCACCTTGAAGGCAACCTCCTTGCCGCCTGCATTTGAATACCAGAAGCAGAAGCAGTTATGATAAATATTTGAAATATTTCCCTTCATACGGAATCCGTTGCAGAACTGGTCACTATAACAGAAATCATAAATATTGTTGCCCGATTCGTCATAGAAGCCGCAGCTGTTTTCATAATCTGTGTAATCCGAATAGTAAAGAGGATGAATATTTCTCATTGAATTTGATGCGGATTTAAGGTGAACACCGATAAAAACATTGCCTATGCGGATATTGGTAAGTGTGTTGTCAAAACCTTCAATGAGTATACCTGTCGAATCAGTACCGCCTGTACCAATAATGTTGACATCGCTGATATCGGCATCTGATGAGCCGCTGTTTGCACCATATTTGATATGAATGCCGAAAACCGCATTTTTGATTGAAAGGTTACGGATTTTGGTTTCTCTGCCGCCGTCAATGCTGACCGCATTTGCCTTGCCGCTGCCGTCAATCACACCGCCCGTCAAAGAGTAATTGCTGCCTGCCGTGTGGGTATCGTTTGCCGCATCCTTGCCGCCAAGACGAATCATTGCTTCATCGCCCTGCCAGCCGTCTGCCGCTTTGATAACAGCATAATTGGAAAGCTGCAAATCAACACTTTTTAACGGATTTGCAGGTGTACAAATGCTTTTTCCGATAACATAAACACCGTCAGGAAAATAAATTGTTCTGTTGGGATTTGAGTCGATTATATTCTGAATTTCATCGGCAACATCTGAGCTGCCGTCAGCATTGATATAATCAGTCACAACCACATATCCCAATGCGGCGGCAACACTTGTATCAGAATTTTGGGCAGAATACGCGCGTTCAACAGCAGCATCCGCCTGCATCTCCATATCCTCAATTATCCTCTCGAAATTGCCCGAATAAGCAAGCGGAATATCTGTTGACGATTGTTTGTTAAGTGCAGATATACCAAAAATAATAACAGAAACAACAATAACCGCAGAAATAATTCTTTTCATTTTAAAACATCTCCAAAAATATTACAGTGCAGCCAATCTTTTGAATTCTTCGTCCGTGATTTCAATTACCCTGCCGTGTTTGAAACCGTAAGGGAAGGAAAACTGCTCGGGCACACGCTGAAAATCCATATCTCCCGATGCAGAAGATACGAAAGGTACATAACCCATTTTTTCTTTTTCACATGCGAAGAAATCGAGCATAAGGCACTATCTGCCGTCGGGAAGTGTATAAACCGTAGGTCCTTCGTATGAACCGGGATTATGTATCTCCTTATCCATATATTCCTCAAAAATCACATCGTGCTCAAAAGGACCGTAAAGACACCGGGATGTTGCGTGCATATTCATTGACGGATTATGAGCGTTCTTATAGAAAAGGTGGTATGTATCACCAACCTTCTGTATATGGGAATCCAGAATCTCGTTATCCTTTGTAAAATAAAGTTCAGGCATTGAAAAGGTTTCAAAATCTTTGGTTTTACTGCAATAAATCGACATGTGTTTATAGTCGGTTTCAGCAACGGTTGAGCCCCAATGAATCAGGTATTCACCGTTTTCTTCATCATAAAACACTTCGGGTGCCCACATACACCCAAAATCGTCTCTGCCAAAATAAACCAGCTTTTCCTCGGAAAAATCAACAAGATTTTCGGTTTTCCACATTCTCAGGCATTTACTGCCCGTTCTGTTCACATTATGCCAATCAACGTTATGGTTTTCATCCATACGGTTAACAATGCAAAGGTCAGTTGTGATAATCATAAACCCGCCACTGTGAAGTCTTACAACCTCAATGTCACGACATCCTTTTTCGCCAAGCTGTGCCGTCAGCACAGGATTGCCGCCGTTAACTGCCTGCCAGTTATAACCGTCACGGCTTATTCCGAAATAAACCTGCTCACCGTCGGGGGTAAGCTTCTCTTTAAAATGTGCAAAAAGGTAAGGCATAATAAGCTCCTTTGTTTTATTTGATAAGATTATAAATTAATTTTTTCCGTAATTCAAGCACTAATTGGCGGCATCGCCTGTTTGTTGACAAAAAAGATTACCGATGATATAATGTTTTAATATTTTGTTACAATTTCAGGTGAAGCAATGAAGAAAAACGTTTATCTTGTTCAGGTCAGTGCGGTTTACGGCGAATCCGTCAGAACCGCATATCTTCCCTATGCATCGGGCTGCCTTGCGGCTTATGCGTGGAGTGATGAAAAAATTGCAGATAACTATAGCCTGGGAAGATTTATTTTCATAAGAGAAAATATTGACCGTGCAATCGACTCATTGGAAGATCCCTTCCTTGTGGGTTTTTCTTCTTACATCTGGAATATGGAATACAACCGAGAATTCGCACGCAGACTCAAAGAAAAACATCCCGGGTGTATCATAGTTTTCGGCGGTCACAATGTTGACCCTCACGGAAAAGACCTTGACGATATGCCATGGTGCGACATAGTTATCCACGGCGAAGGCGAAAAGCCCTTCAAAAACCTTTTGCTCGCTTATGCCAACAACGGTTCACTTGCAGATGTAAATAATATTTCGTACAGAGAAAACGGTAAAACCGTTACAACAGAAAAAACACCGCCTTGCGATATTGACGATTTTCCGTCACCTTACCTTTCGGGATGTTTTGATTCGATTATAGAGGAATCGGGTATTTCCCCTTCGGTTATATGGGAAACAAACCGCGGCTGTCCCAATCGCTGTGCATTCTGTGACTGGGGTGCGCTCAAGGCAAAGGTACGCCATTTCCCTATGGAGAGAATCAAAGCCGAGCTTGACTGGATGGTAAAAAATAAGGTTGAATATGTTTACTGTGCGGATGCAAACTTCGGACTTTTCCCCGGAGATACGGAAATTGCGGACCTTATCATAAAATACCGTGATACCTACGGATATCCGCAGATATTCAAAACAAACTACACCAAAAACCGTGACGATGTTGTTTTTGAAATCAGCAGTAAACTTATAAACAAGGGAATAGGTAAATCTCCTACCCTCTCATTCCAGAGCCTTTCTCCCGATGTGCTCGGTGCCATCGGAAGAAGCAATATGGAGCTTGAACATTTCAAAAATCTGATGATTAAATATAACAGTGCAAACGTGCCTGTTTATTCCGAGCTTATTCTCGGCTTACCCGAAGAAACATACGACTCATTTGCAGACGGAATATGTACTCTGCTTGATTGCGGTCAGCACACTTGCATAGGTATTTATCCCTGCGAGCTTTTGCCGAATTCGTTGCTTGCCGACACTTCTTATATGCAGAAATACGGCATTAAAACAGTGCGTACCCCTTTCAGCCAGTATCACTGCAAGCCCGCCGCCGATGATGTGGGCGAGCTTTCAAATATCATTGTTTCAACAAATTCAATGTGCATTGAAGATTGGCGCCGTTCATTTATTTTTTCAATCTGCGTTCAGGCATTTCACAATCTGGGTCTTACCCGTGCCCTTGCAATGTATCTCAGGCACGAAAAAAACATATCATATAAAAATTTTTATGAAAAACTCATAGACTGGCTTGATAATCAGCCCGTTGATTCCGCAAGCGGCGGTGCATATGCACACCTCAGACAGCTTACACTTGATGTCAGCGAAGGCAGAGGTACATTTTCCGTACCATACGGTGAAAACGAAATCATCACCTGGAGCTTTGAGGAATACATTTTCTTCCGTATTTCAAGGGAGCTTGACCGATTTTTTGAAGAACTTGACCGATTCGCAAAAACATTTGATATTGAAAAAAACATTTTCGATGAGCTCATGTTATATCAGAAACACATCATCAGGCAACCCTTTGAAAGCAGTGTGACAATCGCTTCGGAATATGATTTTTACGGTTACTTCAACCGCATTTATTCGGGTGATTATTCACCGCTTGAAAAGAAGAAAACCATAATTGTTTCCGAAGGCACGGAATTACGCAGCTGGGATGAATATGCACGAATCTGCATATGGTACGGCAGACGCGATGATGCTCAGCTCAACACAGGCAAAAAGAACAGAATCAAGAGGTAACAATGAAGAATTTATATCTGATACAAGTTGATGTTTCAGCCTGCACGGGTGCCGAGCAGGCTTACCTGCCATACACTGCAGGTGTGCTTGCGGCAAATGCATTCCGCAGTGAAACGGTAAAAGAAAATTATTGCTTCAAGGAATTTATTTTCCTTCGCGAAGACATCGATAAAGTCATAGCAAGAATGGAAAATCCCGTAGTTGCAGGTTTTTCGAATTACTGCTGGAACACGGAATACAACAAACTGCTTGCAGTTAAAATCAAAGAAAATTGGCCCGACTGCCTTATTGTATTCGGTGGTCATAACGTTCCCGAAAACAAGAAATTTCTTGAAGAATACCCCTTTATTGATATTCTTTGCCATGGCGAAGGCGAAGAAACCTTCCGTGACGTACTGACTGCCGCACTCAGCGGAGATTTTTCGTCAGTTGATAATATTTCATACAGAGAAGGCAGCGAAATTATCAGCACCAAAAGAACGGTTCCCGGTGAAATCGCAGACTACCCGTCACCCTATGTTGACGGATGGTTTGATGACATTATTGAAAACCATCCCGAAATTACGTTCAATGCCATTCTCGAAACAAGCAGAGGCTGTCCTCACAAATGTGCATACTGCGATTGGGGTCTTCTTAAATCAAAAACAAGACTTTTCCCGATAAGCAGAATCCTTGCGGAAATCAAATGGATGTCGGAACACAAAATCACATTTGTTTGGGGTGCCGATGCAAACTTCGGTCTTTTTGACCGCGACCTTGAAATTGCTCAGGCGCTTGTTGATGCAAAAAAAAGCACCGGATATCCCGAGCGTATGCGTATGAACTATTCAAAAACGAATTTTGAAAACGTATTCGCAATCGTAAAGAAGTTCAAGGAATGTGAATTTGACCGTATAGGTGCAACACTTTCGTTCCAGAGTCTTTCTCCCGAGGTACTTCACAACATCGGCAGAAAGAATATGTCCCTTGACTTTTTCAGAACACTTCTTACCCGTTACAATCAGAACGGAATGAAGGCTTATTCCGAGCTTATTCTCGGTCTGCCGGGAGAAACATACGAGAGCTTTATAAGAGGCATCGGTCAGCTTTTTGAAATCGGCCAGCATTATGTTTTCGAGGTATACAGCTGTATTCTTCTGCCCAATTCAATTATGGGTCAAAACGATTTTGTTGAACGCTTCGGAATAAAAACCGTACGTTCCGAAATTCTCCGTCATCACTTTGTGACGGAAGCTTTTTCGGTACCCGAATACAATGATATCATTGTTGAAACAGAGTCAATGTCCCGCGAAATGTGGATAAGGTCTACCACATTTTATTATCTGGCAAAGGCATTTCACGGCAACGGTCTGCTCAGAGCTTTTGCAATATGGCTTCATTATGAAAAGAATATTCCCTATGAAGAATTCTATGACGGAACAATTGATTATTTTGAAAGCAATCCCGAACTTTTTGTTTCACAGATGTACCGTGAAATAAAATCCCATGCCGACGAAATTTCTCAGGGCAAAACAAACAGAAAGCTTATTTTTGACCCTGCCGGCGATGCTATCTGGGATGATCACGAATATCTTGTCCTTAATTATCTTTCGAACAAAGCTTTGTTCTTTGAAGAAATGATGCCGTATCTGAAAAGCTTTGATATTCCCGAAGATATTTTTGAAAATCTTATCTCATATCAGGAAAATATCCTGCGCACCCCTTGTGATGAAAGCTCCGAAATCAAGCTGAATTATGATATTCACGGTTACCTTCAGAATGTGTATGTAAATGAATACAAACCTCTTGAAAAGCTTTCACACACATTAAAGCTCACAGATACAGATGTAATGCACGATTGGCAGAGTTTCGGAAAATTCGTTGTATGGTACGGCAGAATGGGCTGGAAATCATACAAGGACAAGGTTGAAATAACTGAATAAAGAAAAATAAAACCGTTTCCTTCGTAGTGAAAGAAACGGTTTGTTTTTTTATTCTTGTGACATTTGCCTTTGCCCTGCAAAATATTCGCGGAGCTGAGGATATTTATTAACCAGTATACCGTTGGCAACCGTAAGCTCAGACCTGTCGTATTTTGAAATATACGATATTCTTCTGAACTGTGTAACATAGAGCACAAACAGAAAAACATAAAAAAGAACGGTGAAAAGTGTTGAAGGATAACTGCAGAAATAATCGTAAATTCCGTGAGCAAGAACAGGAAGAATTATGCTGAGTTTAAGATAATTCTTACCGCTGATATGCGGCTTTCTTGCTGATATGATGCCGTTTGAAATGCAGCTTATTTCAAGCTTTGATGCCTCATTATATACATTCCACATTGTGTAGTACGTACCCATAAGCACACCAAAAAACATATGCCCCGGCACGGAAGTGAAGGCTCTCATAAGACCTGTAGCCAAACCGTAACTGAAAGTATACTTTACATTTTCAAGTGCGGCAAAACCGAGGGAAATGAAAACAGCATAAATCACGCCGTCAAAAAGGCTGTTGAAATGCTTGCTGTCCTTTGTTGCAAAGTAAAGAGCAATCCATTTAAAGCCTTCTTCGATAAGTGCAATTCCTATCATATTTGAAATAAACAGATAAATCTGATAAACCGGCTTGCTCAGATAAACAGAGCCGTCTTGTTCCGTACCGAAATGTGAAAAGAAACCGTCAATAAAACTGTTGATAGGGTCGCTTGTGATAATCACGGGCACTGCGGAAAGAGCGCCCAACACCATAAGAAACAGCAAGAAGCCTATGGGTTCTTTGTCTGCTCTGTCTTTCTTATACACATAGAAACAAAGCACCGTTGCGGGAATCAAAGCAACCGCTGCAAGAAAAATCTCATAAATATTCATAACATTCACACATCCGTTTTAAAATTCAGCTATGATTTTTTTCAGAATCTCATCATCTGCAGGACAAAACTCATAATGCGGTATCTCATCCGGAGTTATGCACCTTATATCATTATGTTCAAGCATACGGGGTTCTCCTTTGATAATTTCGGCATTAAAAAGAGTAAGATGTATGCTGATATCGGGATATTCGTGATCAACTTCCGCAAACACATCTCCCACATTTACGGTGACACCGATTTCTTCGCGGCACTCTCGGATAAGAGCAGCTTCAAGGCTTTCGCCCTGCTCAACCTTACCGCCGACGAATTCCCACTGATATGCCCGTGTTTTGGTTGACGGACGCTGAAAAATCATAAATTTATCGCCCTTGCGAATCAGAGCTGCAACTACCTGAACCATAAAAATCCCTCCGTGTAATACTATAAATTTAAAACATTTCTCCACAAAAGTCAACAAAATCACTTTAAATAAATTCAACAAACGGCCAATATTTTGCTTGTGCAATGTGCACATATAAATTTCACACATTTTCACCTTTCTTGTGCCGATATATGATTTTTATTTACAATGCTTCAATGCAACGAATTTTCAATTGACTTTGTTTCTTCTTTTATATATAATATAATGAACCTTATAGTGCATAAGTGTAAATTTGTTTCAAGAAACGCATTATTCCGTCAGGAAACGCTGTTCAAAAAGGAGAGATCAGTATGAAAAAAATCACAATCGCAGACGCCACACTCAGAGAGTGCGCACGCAAGGGTGATATCGCCCTCAGTTTCAAGGAGAAAATCGAAATTGCAAAGCTTCTTGACAAGCTCAATATCGATGTTATCGAAGCTGCACCCGTCACAGACGAAAAAATTGATACACTCGTATTGCGCACTATAAGTCCCCTCCTAATGAACAGCATTCTATCCTGCCCCGTCGGCAGCTCGGTTGAGGAAGCAGACAGAGCCATGAAATCAATTTCAGGTACAAAGAAGCCCAGACTTCTCGTTTCCCTTCCCGTGTCGGCAGTTCAGATGGAATATTTTTCACATAAGAAGCCCGCTCAGATGCTGGAGCTTATTGCTTCACTTACTGCTCACTGTGCTTCAATCTGCGGCGATGTCGAATTTGCCGCCGTTGATGCTACAAGAGCGGACAAGGCTTATCTTTTTGAAGCCATCAGGCTTGCAATCGAAAACGGTGCAAAAACCGTTACCGTATGCGATACCGCAGGAGCTCTGCTTCCCTCGGAGTTTGCTTCTCTTATCAACGAGATATATGAGGCTGTTCCCACCGCAAAAGATATTACTCTCTGCGCCGAATGCAGCAATGCTCTCGATATGGCAAATGCCTGCGTATTTGCGTGCATAGGTGCAGGTACAACACAAATCAAGACCTGTATCGGAAGTGAAGCACTTCCCAACCTTGAACATGTTATGAAGGCTCTGCAGGTCAAGGGACACACTCTTGATGCAAGCTACGGCGTTAACTCAATGGCAATCAATCACTCAGCAAACCAGATTCTCAGAATGACAAGCGAAACTCACAGCGGTTCTTCCGTAAGCAGTGCATCTGCAAGCATTTCCGCAAATGTTCTGCTTGACGATACCGCAGATATAGCAAAGGTAAGCAAAGCAATCGTTACTCTCGGTTACGAGCTTTCCGAAGATGATACTTCAAAAGTATTTGAAGCATTCAAGAATGTTTCGGGTAAAAAGCAGGTAGGTGCAAAAGAGCTTGATGCTCTCATTGCCACAGTTGCCCATCAGGTACCCCCTACATACAGAGTTCAGAGCTATGT
This sequence comes from Acutalibacteraceae bacterium, assembly GCA_045533455.1. GTDB lineage: Bacteria > Bacillota > Clostridia > Oscillospirales > Acutalibacteraceae > CAG-177. Next base: position 38,797 of record JAZSHU010000040.1, read on the forward strand.
GCTCAATTCGGGAAATCTTATTTCCTCAACTGCAAACATTGTTCTTGAAAAAGGCAGCAGAACACTCAAGGCTGTCGGTATGGGTGACGGCCCCGTTGATGCCGCATTCCGTACAATCGAGCAGATTATAGGTCATCACTACGAACTTGACGATTTCCAGATTCAGTCTGTAACAGAAGGTCGTGAAGCTATGGGTGAGGCTCTTGTAAAGCTTCGTTCAAACGGCAAGCTTTATTCGGGCAAAGGTATTTCAACCGATATCATCGGCGCAAGTATCATCGCCTATGTGAATGCTCTCAACAAAATCGTTTATGAGGAGGAAAATATATGAAGCTCTCTTTCTCAACAAACGGCTGGCAGGACCTTTCATGGGCTGAATTCATAAATACCGCAAATGACCTGGGGTTCAGCGGTATTGAAATTCACAACATAACCGACGAAAGATTTACCGGCGCTGATGCACCCTTCAGCAAAGCAAATTCATCAGCAACCGTACACAAGCTCCTTGAAAATTCAATTTCAATCCCCTGCATAGACACATATTGCAACATTGCGGATGAAAAAGTCGCAGATGAAGGCTTTGAGGAAATCGCAACAGCAATCGAAATTGCTGCAAGAATCAGATGCCCCTATGTCAGAATTCACGCATACGCAACCGGTGCTGATAAGAAAGCTGAGGATGCGGCAGTAATTTCCCTTATCGGCAGACTTATTGAAAAAGCAGAGCAGGATAATGTTGCACTTCTTGTTGAAACCGTTGGTCTTTACTCCGACACATCAAGGCTCCGCGACCTTCTCAACATTTTTGCCTGCGACTATCTTGCCGCACTCTGGGATATCAACCATCCTTACAGAGATTTCGGTGAAGAACCCGATACAACAATCACAAACCTCGGAGCTTACATCAAGCACGTTCACGTCAAGGACTCCGTTGTTGAAGACGGTGAAATCAAATACAGACTTGTAGGCGAAGGTACACTTCCCATCGGCACAATGATACGCGCTCTCGGCTCTGTTAACTATGACGGCTTCCTGTCATACGAATGTCAGCCCGACAAAATGGAGGATTTCGGCATTGCAGATATCGTGTTCCCCCATTTTGTCAACACAATCACCCTTTACGACAACAAGAAAAAGAACGAAGAGCTTCTCTACACAAACAGAAGCGGTTCAGGCAAATTCGTATGGGAAAAATATAAGCTCATCAACAAGACCTTTTCTCAGGTGCTGGACACCATGGTTGAAAAGTTCCCCGATCAGCTTGCATATAAATACACAACCCTTGACTATACAAGAACTTATTCACAGTTCCGTGACGATGTTGATACCTGTGCAAGAGCGCTTATTGCTCTCGGCGTGAAACCCGGTGACAAAGTTGCCGTATGGCTCACCAACCTGCCTCAGTGGTTCATAACCTTCTGGGCAACAACTAAAATCGGTGCGGTTCTTGTTACGGTCAATACAGCTTATAAAATTCATGAAATCGAGTATCTGCTCAGACAGTCCGATACTCATACGCTTATCACCATTGAATCCTGCCTTGATTCAAATTATGCGCAGTCAATTGCCGAGCTTTGCCCCGAGCTTGAAGTTGCAGTACCCGGCAAGCCTCTCCATTGCAGAAAACTTCCTTTCCTGCGTAACATCATCACAGTAGGCTACCGTCAAAAAGGCTGCCTTACCTGGGAAGAAGCTATGGATATGTCCGTAAGAGTTCCCATTGAAGAAGTTTACCGCAAAGCAGCGGCTGTTGATTGCCACGATGTTGCAAATATGCAGTACACTTCGGGTACAACAGGCTTCCCCAAAGGCGTTATGCTTACACACTACAACATCGTAAACAACGGCAAAACCATCGGCGACAGAATGGATATGTCAACTGCAGACAGAATGATGATTCAGGTTCCTATGTTCCACTGCTTCGGCATGGTACTTTCGATGACATCAATGATGACTCACGGCGGTACACTCTGCCCCCTGCCCTATTTCTCGGCAAAGTCATCACTTGCCTGCATCAACCAGGAGCATATCACCTGCTTCAACGGCGTTCCCACTATGTTCATTGCAATGTTCCAGCACGAGGACTTTGCCAAAACCGATTTCTCATATATGAGAACAGGTATTATGGCGGGTGCAAACTGTCCTCCCGAACTTATGAAGCGTGCCGCCGCTGAAATGAATATGACTGAAATCCTCAGTGTTTACGGCGAAACGGAAGCTTCTCCCGGCTGCACAATGGGTGAAGTCAACGAATCCCTTGAGGACAGAACGGAAACTGTCGGCAGTGCATTCCCCAATGTTGAATGCAAAATTATCGACCCTGAAACCGGCGAAGATTTACCCGACGGTGAAAACGGTGAATTCGTTGCACGCGGTTACAACATTATGAAGGGCTACTACAAAATGCCCAAGGCAACCGAGGCAGCCATCGATAAAGACGGATGGCTTCACAGCGGGGATATCGCTTGCAGAAGACCCGACGGCTATTATCTCATCACCGGCAGACTTAAAGATATGATTATCCGCGGCGGTGAAAATATTTATCCCAGAGAAATCGAGGAATTTATTTTCACTCACGAATATGTTCAGGATGTTCAGGTTATCGGCGTGCCCGACAAGAGATACGGCGAAGAAATTATGGCTTGCGTTATTCTCAAAGAAGGTTACTCAATGACAGAGGATGAAATGAAGGATTATATCAAATCCCACATGGCAAGACATAAAGTACCCCGATACATCGAATTCGTTGAGGACTTCCCCAAAAATGCAGCAGGCAAAATCCTCAAATACAAAATGAGAGAAGATTTCGCAAAGAAACTCGGACTTACAAAATAAATTATTTACCGAAAGGGTGTTATAAATGTTAAACATTAAGATTGAGAGAACAACTGCTCCCAAACAGAAGCCTGATGAAAATAATCTCGGCTTCGGTAAAATTTTCACAGATCACATGTTCATTATGAACTACACCGAGGGTCAGGGTTGGCATGACCCCAGAATCGTTCCCTACGGCAACCTTGAATTTTCACCTGCCTGCATGGTTTTCCACTACGGTCAGGAAATGTTTGAAGGTCTTAAGGCTTACAAGGGTGCGGACGGCGAAGTTCGTCTTTTCAGACCCGAAATGAACGCCAAAAGAACAAACGACACCAACAAACGTCTTTGCATCCCCGAACTTCCCGTTGAGGATTTTGTTCAGGCAGTAAGCGAAATCGTAAGAGTTGATAAGGATTGGATCCCCTCAGCTCCCGGCACATCACTTTACATCCGTCCCTTCATTATTGCAACCGACGATTTCCTCGGTGTTGCTCCTTCAAAGACATATCTTTTCATCGTTATCCTTTCACCTTCAGGCGCTTATTACTCAAGCGGTCTTGCTCCCGTAGGCATCTGGATTGAAGATGACTATGTAAGAGCAGTCAAAGGCGGTATGGGCTTTGCTAAGACAGGCGGTAACTATGCAGCAAGCCTTGCAGCTCAGGTAAAGGCTCACGACGACGGTTATTCACAGGTACTCTGGCTTGACGGTGTTGAAAGAAAATACATCGAAGAAGTTGGCGCAATGAACATCTTCTTCAAGATTAACGGTACAATCGTTACACCTATGCTCAACGGCAGCATTCTTCCCGGCATCACAAGAAACTCGGTTATCGAGCTCTGCAAGAGTTGGGGTCTTCCCGTTGAAGAATGCAAGATTTCCGTTTAAGAGCTTCTTGATGCACAGAAGTTCGGCACACTTGAAGAATGCTTCGGCACAGGCACTGCCGCTGTTATTTCACCCGTCGGCAAGCTTCGCTACAAGGATGATGTTATGACCATCAACGGCGGTGAAATCGGTGAAATCAGCCAGAAGCTTTATGATACCGTAACAGGTATTCAGGGCGGCACCTGCGAAGATAAGTTCGGCTGGGTAACCGTACTTTAATTCACTATGGAAAGCAAAAGAATAACGCTTTTTGCAGGTCATTACGGCAGCGGAAAAACAAACATTGCCGTCAATTACGCACTCAGGCTTAAGGAGGAATACGACAAGGTTGTTATTGCAGACCTTGATATCGTAAACCCCTATTTCCGTTCAAAAGACAGCGAAAAACAGCTTGAAGCAAGAGGAATCCATCTTATTTCTTCGGAATATGCAAACACCAATGTTGACGTGCCCGCAATGCCGTCGGAAGCTTATTCCATAATTGACGACAAATCAATCAGAGCTGTAATTGATGTAGGCGGTGATGACAGAGGCGCGCTTGCAATGGGCAGATACGCCCCTGCCATTCTCGGCGAAAACGATTACGAAATGCTGCTTGTTATCAATAAATACAGACCTCTCACCCGTGACTGTGCTTCAACCCTTGCGGTTATGAATGAAATAGAAACCGCCTGCGGAATGAAGTTTACGGGAATTATCAACAATTCCAACCTCGGCGATGAAACAACGGCAGATGATGTAATTTCTTCTGCTGCATATGCCAACGAGATTTCGGAAGCAACGGGTCTGCTTGTCAGAATGACCACGGTAAAAGAAGAATTATACGATAAACTCAAAGAAAAAGTTGTCAACTGCACCCCGATTAAGCTTTATGTCAAGCAATCGTGGGCAAAACAGGAGGAAGATTTATGGCAAAAGTAACCTTTAACACCGACCTTTGCAAGGGCTGCGGTCTTTGCGTCGGCGCATGCCCCAAAAAAATTGTGGCACTGCTGAAAGATGAAATCAACGCCAAGGGATATCACCCCGCAGGCATCACAGACCAGTCAGCTTGCATCGGTTGTGCATTCTGTGCAACAATGTGCCCCGACTGCGTTATCACTGTTGAAAAGTAAGGAGAAGAATTATGGCTGAAAAAGTTTTGATGAAAGGTAACGAAGCTCTTGCGGAAGCTGCTATAATGGCAGGCTGCCGTCATTACTTCGGATACCCCATAACCCCTCAGACAGAAATTGCCGCATATATGGCAAAAAGAATGCCCGTTATCGGCGGAACATTCCTTCAGGCTGAAAGTGAAGTTGCCGCAATCAATATGATTTACGGTGCTGCAGCAGCAGGCAAGCGAGCTATGACTTCAAGCTCAAGCCCCGGAATTGCACTCAAGAGCGAAGGCATTTCATACCTTGCAGGTTCAGACCTTCCCGCACTTATCATCAACGTTCAGAGAGGCGGCCCCGGTCTCGGCGGTATTCAGCCCTCACAGTCAGACTATTTCCAGGCAACAAAGAGTGCAGGTCACGGCGACTTCAAGCTTATCGTTCTTGCTCCCGCATCAGTTCAGGAAATGGTTGACCTTACATTCAAAGGCTTTGACCTTGCCGATAAATACAGAATGCCCGCAATGCTTCTTTCAGACGGTACAATGGGTCAGATGATGGAGCCCGTTTCACTTGATATGGGTGAAGTGAAAGAATACGACAAGTCATCATGGGCTGCTTGCGGCACAAAATGCGAGCGTGAACACAATGTTGTTAACTCACTGTTCATTCAGCCCGAAGAACTTGAAAAATATAACTTCGAGCGTTATGAGCGTTATGCACAGATTGAAGCAAATGAAGTTATGTATGACGAATACAAAATGGAAGACGCTGAAATCTGTATCGTAGCATACGGCGTTGCAGCCCGTGTTTCCCAGAACGCTATTGACAAAGCCCGCGAACAGGGCATCAAGGTCGGTATGATAAGACCCATTACCCTTTGGCCCTTCCCCAAGGCTGTTCTCAATGCAGCTGCAGATAAGGTGAAGGCATTCATCAGCGTTGAGCTTTCAATGGGTCAGATGATTGAAGATATTGAACTTTCAATCCGCTGCAAAAAACCTGTTCTCCTCTGCAACCGTGTAGGTGGTATGATTCCCACAACAGAGGATGTTCTTAATTCTATTAATAAAGCAAATTCCGTTGGAGGTGACAAATAATGATAGTTTTTGAAAAACCCAAGGCACTTGCAGATGTGCCCCTTCATTATTGCCCCGGCTGCACACACGGTATTATTCACCGCCTTGTTGCCGAAGTTATTGACGAGCTCGGCATTGAAGGCAGAACAGTAGGTGTTGCTCCCGTTGGCTGCTCGGTATTTGCATATAACTATTTTAATTGTGATATGATTGAAGCTGCTCACGGCAGAGCTCCCGCAGTTGCAACAGGTGTTAAGCGTTCACTGCCCGAAAACATTGTTTTCACATATCAGGGCGACGGTGACCTTGCCGCTATCGGTACTGCTGAAACTGTTCACTCAGCAGCAAGAGGCGAAAACATCACAATCATTTTTGTTAACAATGCAATTTACGGTATGACAGGCGGTCAGATGGCTCCCACTACCCTGCCCGGTCAGATTACACAGACATCTCCTTACGGCAGAAATCCCGAGCAGGTAGGTCTTCCCGTTAAGGTTTGCGAACTTCTTTCAAATGTTGACGGCGCAACATACCTTGAAAGAGTTGCAGTTAACAATGTAAAGAATGTAAAAAATGCAAAGAAGGCTATCAAGAAAGCTTTCCAGAATCAGCTTGAAGGCAAAGGCTTCTCACTTGTTGAAGTTCTTTCAACCTGCCCCACAAACTGGGGTCTCAAGCCCGACAAGGCTCTTGAATGGCTTGAAGAAAATATGATTCCTTATTATCCCCTCGGCGTTTATAAGGATAAGACAGCAGAAAAGGAGGCCGAATAATTATGACACATGAAATACTTCTTGCAGGCTTCGGCGGTCAGGGTATCCTTTTCTCAGGTAAGTTCCTTGCATATGACGGTCTTCTCGAGGAACGTGAAGTAAGCTGGCTTCCCTCATACGGCCCCGAAATGAGAGGCGGTACATGCAACTGCTCAATCATCCTCAGCGACACCAAAATCGGCTCACCCATTGTTTCAAACCCCAATGTTCTTGTTGCAATGAACCTGCCTTCACTTGATAAGTTTGAAAGCACAGCTGTTCCCGGCGCAAAAATCTTTGTTGACAGTTCACTCATTGACCGCAAGGTTGAAAGAGATGATGTTGAAGTATACTACATCCCCGCAACAAAGCTTGCTTCAGACGAAAACCTTCCCGGTCTTGCAAATATGATTATGATCGGTCATGTTATTGCAAAGGCAGGAGTAATGCCCTATGAAAACGTTGAAACAACAATGAAGAAGCTTGTTCCTGCCAAAAAGCAGAACCTTATTGAGCTTAACATCAAAGCAGTTGAGCTTGGCTACAAATATTAATTAAAACAGTTAGGAGAAACCCACATGCTTGAATTAAAAGAAATTGGCCTGCGAGTTGCTTCCCTGCGTGATACCTGCGGTCTTTCTGCCGCAGAAATGGCTGAAAAGCTTGAAATTTCCGAGGAAAACTACAATGCGTTTGAGCACGGTGAATATGACTTTGCCATAAGCACTCTCAACAACATCGCACTTATCCTCGGCGTTGATATTCTTGATATTATCAGCGGTGAATCCCCCAGACTTACATCCTGCACGGTTGTAAAAAAAGGCAAGGGTTATGTTGTTAACAGAAACCCCGGCTATGAATTTTCACACCTTGCATACACATTCCGTAACAAGAAGGCAGAGCCCTTCCTTGTTACAATCGACCCTTCGGGCAATCCTCCTGTTATGGATGAGCACGAAGGTCAGGAATTTGACTATGTTCTTTCAGGCAGCCTTCACCTTTACATCGGTGACATCTGCTATGAACTCAATGAGGGTGACAGCGCATATTTCGATTCCACCATTCCTCATGCTCACAAAAATGTGGGCGACACTCAGGCACAGTTCATCGCACTTGTGCTTAAATAAGGATAACTAAGATAATCAGGAGTCGAAATAATGGCGATTTACGAAAAATTTATAGGCAGGTCAAGAGATTCATTTGTATCTCTTAAAGACTGTCAGGAAAACTTTAAAATTACATATGAACAGAACTTTAACTTTGCTTACGACGTAATTGATGTGCTCGGTACGGAAAAGCCCGATAAGCTTGCACTTCTTTATGTTTCAAATGAACAGGAGGAAAAGCGTTTCACCTTCTGCGATATGAAGCGTCTTTCAGACAAGTGCGCAAACTACTTTGTTTCACAGGGCGTCAAAAAAGGTGACCCCGTACTTCTCATCCTTAAACGAAGCTATCTTTTCTGGGTTATCACTCTTGCACTGAACAAAATCGGTGCAATTATGGTGCCCGCTTCAAATATGCTCAAAGGCAAGGATTATGTTTACCGCTGTAACAAGGCTAAGATAAAGTATGCAGTTATCACCGGTGACGACAACTGCACAGAGTATTTTGACGACAGAAAAGACGAATACGAAACAATCGAAAAGAAGTTTGTTACAAAGCATAAGTCCGTTGAGGGCTGGATTGACTTTGAAGAAGGCTTTGAAAACGCAAGCGAGGATTGGACAAGACCTACCGGCGATGCTGACACAACCGTTGATGACACAATGATTATCAACTTTTCGTCAGGTACAACCGGTTACCCCAAAATCATTGCGCACGACTTCAAGTATCCCCTCGGTCACATTATGACAGGTGTTTTCTGGCACAGAGTTGTTGACGGCGGAATGCATTTCACCGTTTCAGACTCAGGCTGGGCAAAATCACTCTGGGGTAAATACTACGGTCAGTGGATGGGTGAAACCGCAAACTTTGTTTACGATTTCGATAAATTTGACGGTGCCGATATTCTTTCAAAGCTTGAGAAATATCAGATTACAACCTTCTGCGTTCCTCCCACAATGTACCGTCTTATGCTTCAGAATGATGTAAGCAAGTACGACCTTTCATCAATCACACACTGCTGTACCGCAGGTGAAGCACTCAATGCGGATATCTTCAATAAGTGGAAGGAAGCAACAGGGCTTGAAATTCACGAAGGCTTTGGTATGAGCGAAACTCCCGTAAGCATATGCACACTTTATCCCTGGACAAAGCCCGTACCCGGTGCGATCGGTTTCCCTGCACCCGGTCTTAGAGTGCATATTCTTGATGATGAAGGCAACCATTGCCAGAGAGGTACAATCGGCGAAATCTGCATCAAGGCAGAATCACCCGAAGCACATCCCTGCGGCGTTGTTGCCAGCTACAACTTCAGCGAAGAAGACACCGCAGAGGCATACAGAGGCGGATTTTTCCACACAGGTGACCTTGCATACAGAGATGAGCAGGGCAGATTTGTTTACTTCGGCAGAAACGATGATGTTATCAAATCTTCGGGTTACAGAATCGGACCTTTTGAGATTGAAAGCGTTATGCTTGAACATCCTTCTGTTCTTGAAGTTGCTGTTACGGGTGTTCCTGACCCCGTAAGAGGCTTTGTTGTTAAGGCAACGGTAGTTCTCCGTGAAGGCTTTGAAGGTTCACCCGAGCTTATCAAAGAGCTTCAGACATATGTTAAAACAAATACTGCTCCTTACAAATACCCCAGAATCATTGAGTTTGTGGATGAACTCCCCAAAACCTTCAGCGGTAAGGTAAGACGAGTTGAAATCCGTCAGAATGATTCAAACAAATCACAAACCACCGGTTGAACCGGTGGTTTGACTAACCCCTAAAAGGGGTTGATGCTGGCTTAGCCCCTGGAAGGGGCGTTGAAGGTTTAGCAGCGCATTACAATCACTGGCAGCCGCTCACGAGCGGCTGTTTGTTTT
>JAZSHU010000028.1:0-8513 GCA_045533455.1 Acutalibacteraceae bacterium
CTTCTTGCCAAGACTTACGCCGTTTGCAAAGAGTTAAACTTCAGGCTGATTGGGGTAAACAGTTACCTTAGTAACATCTTCAACTCTGTCAACGTATCTCTTGCCTGCAATGTGAACGAAAGGTTCGTCGGAAAGCCATGCCTTGTAAGCGTAGAAAGAGTCTTTCTTGTACTTTCTGTCCATTGTGATGAGACCCTTGTGGTTCTGACCGTTTTCGCCGCCTTCGTTACGTGCGTCTGCACCGAAGTCGAACATGTTCCATACGTGAGTTGCCCACAGATAAGGTCTTTCGGCAATCTGTTTGATGAGTTCTTCGTGGTAATATGACTGATATTCTTCAGTATAGTCACCCTGAACGGGGTTGGATGTATGCCAGTCGAGTGCTTCACAGCCGTATTCACTGATACCGATGGGCTTCTTGGGATATTTCTTATGGAAATCATCAAACCAGGGACCGTTCATATCTGTTGTGCCGCCGTACCAGCCGAAATAGTGGTTGTATGAAAGCACATGGCTGATGTGAACATATTCAGCGTCGATTGAGCACATTGTAACGGAAGCCACGGTTGTAGGTCTTGTTTTATCCATTTCGTGGCAGAGCTCATTGAGCTTTTTGTGGTTTCTGATAAGGTCGGGGTCAGCTGCACCTGCAATGGTGATTTCATTTGAAAGACCCCATACAACGATTGAAGGATGGTTGTAATTCTGAACGATGAGTTCCTTCATCTGGGTGATTGTGTTGTCATAGCCGCCGGGCATATGCTTTGAGATATAGGGAATTTCAGCCCAGAGAACAAGACCGGCCTCGTCGCAGAGATCATAGAAATACTGTGAATGCTGATAGTGTGCAAGTCTGATTGTTGTTGCACCAACTTCAAGAATAAGGTCAAGGTCCTCCTTGTGATGTTCGGGCAGAAGTGCGTTGCCGATGCCGGGTCTGTCCTGATGTCTTGACACACCGCGGAGGGGATACTCTTCGCCGTTGAGAATAAAGCCCTTGTCGGGGTCAATCTCAAATGTACGGCAGCCGAAGCGTGTGCTGATTTCGTCAACTTCCTCACCGTTGCAGATGAGAGTTGCCTTTGCGGTGTAAAGATAAGGGTCTTTTCTGCCGTGCCAGAGATGAACATTTTCGATTGTCAGTTTAACCTCGTCATCTTCATCTCCAATTGTGCTTGCAATGACATTGCCCTCTGCGAAGATTTCATATTTTACCTTGCAGTCATCGTCATCTTCAATGAATGTTTTGATTGTAACCTCTGCATTGTTGCCCTTGATTTCGGGTGTAACCATAATAGAAGGTGAACCGTAATAATCAAGGTCAAAGTGGTTTTCGGGTACACCGATAAGTGTAACATCGCGGTAAATACCGCCGTAGAAGGTGAAGTCTGCATTCTGGGGATAAACCTTGTCGTTGGGTGAATTGTCAACGGCAAGTGCAAGAATATTTTCAGCCTTGATATCTTCAAGCTCTGTTCTGAATGTTGAATATCCGCCGTGATGCTCGCAGATTTCCTTGCCGTTCCAATAAACCTTGCAGGATGAATTCACGCCGTCAAACTGAGCGTAAACCTTTTTGCCTTCGGGCATATCCTCTGCTTTGATTTCTTTTGCAAAAAAGCAAGTGCCTCTGTAATAATCGTTGCCGCCGTCCTGACCGTCGGTGCCGTTCCAGGTGTAGGGGAGATTGATTTCATCCCAGCCTGAGGGCAGTGCTGCGGGAGCGGTTTTTGCATCCTTTGAAAAAAGCCACTGTGCGTTGATGTTTTTTATGTTTCTCATAATAACCTCCGTAGTCTGAGTTCAAAAATTACCATTCTAATTATACAACAAAGAAATAAAATTTTCAACGAATATATTTTAGTATAATGAGTAATCTGTTTATTGACATTTATGGTTATACATAGTAAAATTATTTTCGTATACGGAATTTTCGGAGGAAAAGATGAAAAAGGAAGTTAAACAGAAAGCGCATATATTCAGAAACACCGCATTTATGCTTAAATGCGCGTGGAAAAGTGCGCCTCTTTCACTGATTACAATTTACCTTGCATACATATTGGAGAATGTGTATTATTCGGTTGTTATCAGCGTAATGTTTTTGCAGACTGCACTTTCAATTATCGAAGGCAACGGCACCTTCAGGGAATTTGCAATCAGAATGTGCATTATTGTATTCGGCAAGGTGTTTGTTGACCTGTTTGCCTACATCGATATGTATACGGTCAGAACAAAATTTGAAATCAAGTGCGAAAGCTACATAAACAGTCTTATTTTCAAAAAAGCTCAGGAGGTTGAGCTGAGCTGTTATGAAAACCCCGACTTCTTTGACAATTACAACAGAGCAACCTGGGTTGTTGAAAAGGGCGGCTTCAAGCGTATTATCGAAGGCTCGGCGTGGACAATCGGCTCGGTTGTAAGCATAATCTTCCTCGTTGCTTATCTTATATCCATTGACCCGTTTCTGCTGTTTTTCATTATTTGTCCCATTATCGTTATAGGGATACAAACCAAAAAGAATAATGTTGAGCTTGAAAAAGAAAAGGCAATGACACCCTACGAAAGGCAGAAGGCTTATACCAAAAGAACTATTCTGCTCAAAGATTTTGCCAAGGAAATCAAAACAACGGGCATATTTGAGGTTGTGAAAAAACGCTTCAATTACGCCGTTGAAAAGAATATTGAAGTTATCAGAAAGTACGGCTGGCGTATTGCACTTCTTGAAACCGTTGCGGATTTCTTCGGTGAAATCATTCCCGTCTGCGGCGGCTTCGGATACGGATGCTACAGACTTATTGTGCTTCAGAACCTTGAAATAGCGGATTTCTCCGTGCTTATTTCCGCAATTACCACCACAAGAAACAAGCTCAATCAGCTTGCGCGATATTTTGCAATGCAGCAGAAGCACTGCCTCTGGGTGCAGAATCTCCGTGATTTTCTTGATTATGAGCCGAAGCTTACTGACAACGGAATTGAACCCGGTGAATTTGAAAGCCTTGAATTTAAAAATGTTTCGTTCCGTTATGACGGCAACGAGAAAAATACGCTGAGCAACATATCATTCAAAATCAACAAGGGAGATACCTTTGCCGTTGTGGGTCATAACGGTGCAGGCAAAACAACTCTTTCAAAACTGATTATGCGTCTTTACGATGTAACAGAAGGTGAAATTCTTTATAACGGCATAAACATCAAGGAATATGACCTGCTGAAATACAGAAAAAAATTTGCCAGCGTTTTTCAGGATTACAGAATTTTTGCCATGACTGTTGCGGAAAACGTGCTTATCCGTGAGGTTGATGATGAAAATATTTCGCTTGCTCGGAAAGCACTGGGTCAGAGCGGTGTTTTCGATAAAATCCGGACACTGCCCGAAAAAGAAAATACCTTGCTTACAAGAGAATTCGATAATCAGGGTGCCCTTCTTTCCGGCGGCGAATCCCAGAAGGTGACCATTGCAAGAATGTTTGCAAAGGATTTTGATGTTGCAATTCTCGATGAGCCATCCTCCGCACTTGACCCTGTTGCGGAAAGCAAGATGTACGATGCACTTATGGAGGGCACGAAGGGCAAAACGGTTTTCTACATTTCACACCGTCTTTCAAGTGCAACACGCTCGGATAAAATTCTTGTTTTTGCAAAAGGCAGGCTTATTGAAGCCGGCAGCCACGATGAGCTTATGGCACTTGAAGGGGAGTATTGCGAAATGTTTACCCTTCAGGCCTCAGGTTACAGAGAGGAGGCTGACGAAAATGAGTAAAGCACCCAAAAAGAATAAGGAAGAAAAAACTTACGGCACAATAAGCAATAATCTTTTTATGCTTGGCTTCGTTGCGAGAAATGCACCGGGCATGCTGTTTTTCTGCATTTTCTTCGATTTGCTTACCAATGTGCCCTGGATTCTTTCAAGCGTTGTATTGCTGAAATACATAATCGATGTTGTTACCTCGGGGGTTGACTATTACAGAATTGCCGTTGCCTGCGGAATATTTGCGGTGCTGGTTATAATCGGTACTATCGGCAGCACGGTTTTCTATGAGGTATACAGACCCAAGCAGAAGGAAAGACTTCACTTCAAGCTTTATTCGTCCATATACGAAAAAGCGGCGAAAATGGATTTTGAAGCATACGATAACCCTGCCTATTATAACGATCTTGTGCTTGCAATGACCTCAATGAATGAGAGGGTAGACAGCGTTATTTCCGATGCTCAGGATATAATCCGTCTGCTTACCTCAATACTTTCAATAACCGCCGTTATTGCATCCATTGACCCCATCTGCCTTGTGTTTATATTCCTTTGTGTAGGCATAATGATACCCATAGGCAGGCTGATTGCAAAGGTTAATGTTGACCGTACGGAAGCAATGACTCCTCTTGACAGAAAAAATCTTTACTTCAGCCGTGTTTTCTATTTGCAGGATTATGCAAAGGAGCTCAGGCTCAACCCTGCGGGCAGAATGATTGAAGACAGATACAATAAAAACGTAAAGGACAGAATTTTTACAATCGCACCATTCCTGCGTAAGCAGTGGCAGCTTTATTTCTGCCAGGAAGCATTGCCCATGACCTTGCTTGTGTATCTGGGAATTGCTCTGCTTATGGGCTACAAAGCCATTGTTACAAAAGAGATTTCTCTGGGTGATTTCGCAGCAACCTTCAACGGTGCAAACGCCGTCAGCCGATGTGTTTTTGACCTGACAAGCTGGTTTTCGATAAACCTGAGAGAAAATTCACTCTATGTTGAAAAATACAGAAAGTTTATGGCGGCAAAAGAAAAAATCATCGGCGGCGAAGATAAAACCGTCTTTGAAAAACCCGTCAGCATAAAGCTTGAAAATGTTTCATTCACATATCCCGGTAACGAAAAGCCAACACTTAAAAACATAAATCTTGAAATCAAGCCTTATCAAAAGATAGCTCTGGTTGGCTATAACGGAGCAGGAAAAACCACGCTTACAAACCTTCTGCTCAGACTTTATGATGTAACCGAAGGCAGAATAACCGTTGACGGCAAGGATATCCGTGAATGGCATATTCCTTCATATCACGCCAACTATGCGGCGGTATTCCAGGATTTCTCACTTTTCGGTGCAACCGTAGGTGAAAATGTTGCAATGAGCGGCACCCACGATAAAATGCGTGTTCTCAATGCACTGAGAGAAAGCAATTTCGGCAAAGAGCTTCATAACGGCACGGATACAATGCTGCTGCGTGAATTTGACGATACGGGACTTTCACTTTCAGGCGGCGAAGCACAGAAGGTTGCCGTTGCAAGAGCTTTCTATAAGCAGTGTCCCTTTGCAATTCTTGATGAGCCCAGCGCAAATCTTGACCCCGTTTCCGAATATGCACTCAACGAAGCAATGACCAGAGCTGCTGCAGATAAAACCGTTATCTTCATTTCACACAGACTTTCCACGACCGTTATGGCGGATGTGATTTATATGCTTGAAAACGGTGAAATTGTTGAAAGCGGTTCCCACGAGGAGCTTATGGCACTTAACGGAAAATATGCCTATATGTTTAATTTGCAGGCAGAGAAATACCGTGATACGGAAGAATAACAAAAAACCCTCACAGACCGGTGGCTGTGAGGGTGATTTTTTTGCGTTTACGCATAAATGCACTTCATAATTGTGGGCTTGCACTTGTTGGTGATATCGAGAATGCGGATGATAAGCTCAAAGCTTTCATTTGCGGCAGACTCGCCCGAAATAAGGGCGTCGTCGTGAATGACAAGGTCACCTTCTTTGTCAACATAGAAGGTTGCCCACTTGTATTTTGCATTAAGTTCGTTGCAAAGGAAAATAACATCTGCAAGCTTCTCTTCGGGAACCTTTTCAAACACAAGGTAAATTGAAAGGAATTTATCGTTGCTGAAAAAACATTTTATGATTTTTCCGTCAAAAGGAAGGTCGATAATGCCATCTCCGTTTTCGCTTGTGCGTGATGCATAGTTGAGAGTTTTTTCGTCAAGTAATTTTTTGAAAAGTTCAAAATTTGCCATACCCGATACCTCCGTGATTGTTTTACTAAATTCTATCACCGCGGATTCGGGCTGTCAATAACACAACGTTTTTTTGTTGAAAACATATAAATAATGCAACTGCCGTATAAGCAATATCAACAAATAAAGAAAGGTCAATTCGATAAAAACGGCGAAATATTGAAAGTGAAAAATTTTTGTGATATAATCCTTTGCAGATTGATTTATGTCACTGCAAATCAGGACGGTGCATAATAAAAATAAAGGTTGATGATACACGGTGAACACTTATTTTAACGAGATAACTTCAAAGCCCGTCAATACAGCAGACGGCGGTAAAATTCTTTACAAAATACCTGCAGGTGCCTTTTGCAGCAACGGCGACCTGGGTGTTGTTTTTGACAACGACGAAAACGGGCTTCTTCTCCATATTTCAAAATGCGATTTCTGGAAGTTTACGCAGGGTGCACATAAAGACGGCGGAATCAAAACCGTTGGCAATCTGAGAATAGGTAACGTTGATTTGTCGGAATATAACATAAAGCAATATTTCGATAAAGGGCTTCTTGAGTGTAAATTCGGCAATGCGGAAATCGAATTGTTCATTGCTCCCGAAAACATTGTTTATTTTCAAATCAAATCACCCGATTCCGAAAAAACTCCGACGATTGATATTGAACTTCCCGATACCTGCAATTCAAAGAATTCCGAAATCTCCGACAGGGGAGTCAAGTGTTATATCCGCAAGTTTGAGGGCGGTGATGTTGTTCGTGAATCAGCGGTTGCAGCCTGCTTGCGTGAGATTGACTCCGTTACATCCGACGGTTTCAGAATTGCCCGTTACTGCATTTCGGTTGTTACGAATTTCGATGATGCCGATTACACTGAAAAGGCTGTTGATACGGCACTGAACTGTAACTACGACGGCGGCAAAGAAAGAACCCGTGAAAAATGGGAAAAATTCTTTTCAGCGTCCAAGGTCACTCTTGAAGATAAAGAAATCGAAAGCTGGTATAATTCAAGCCTTTATCATCTTGCAGGATGTATGGGCAACAAAGGATTTCCTCCCGGACTTTTCGGCAATTTCATAACGGATGATTTCTTCCCCTGGGCGGGAGATTATCATATGAACTATAACTACGAAGCACCATATTACTGCGTGTTTTCTTCCAATCATCCCGAGCTTTTTGACGGCTATATGACCCCCGTTAACGAAATGGCTGAAGATGCAAAGGGCTTTGCAAAGCTTTTCGGATGCAAGGGTTATGCACTTCCCGTAAGCTTCGGCCCCAAAGCTATGGATGTTTATACTCAGAAAGCGTGCAAGGAGCACGGCATACTTTTCCTCGGTCAGAAAAGCCATGCGGCTTATGCCTGCGTGATTCCCGCAATGCATTGGTTTTCAACCTACGACAAGGATTTTGCACTTGAAAATTACTATGATTTTGTGCTGAATACAGCTGCTTTCTGGGAAGATTATCTCGTCAAAGAAAAGGGCAGATATGTTATAAAGAACGATGCGGCACACGAAATTCCCTATTATCGCGGAGAAAAATTCAGATACATTACCCACAAGGGTCAGATTGAAGCCGTAAACGCCATAAACTCTCTCGGCCTTGTAAAACTGCTGTTCAGTGCGGTTTACGATATGGCAAAGGAGCTTAATATGAATCCCGAAAAATATGACCTGTGGGAGGATATTATTGAGAATTTAAGCGATTTCCCAACTTTCATAAAGAAAGGTAAAAAGTGCTTCCGATACTCAAAAAGAGGTATACGCTGGAGAGATGACAACACAGTTGGCCTGCAGCATATTTATCCTGCTTCTCAGATAGGTTTTTCATCGGGTGAAAAATTGCTGAAAATTGCAAGGAATACATATTTTATCAATGACAGACGCCTTGATGACAACGGCTCCAATTCGTATCTTCCCGCGGGTGCGAGAATCGGTGTTGACCCCGAATTCCTGCTTGAAGGTATCCGTATGAATATTAAAGAATTCGGGCTTCCCAACAGACTTTTCCGTCATCACGGCGGCGGAGTCGAGCATCTGACAATGGTGCCCGTAACCGTCAACGAAATGCTTATGCAGAGCCATGAAGGTATTATCAGACTCTTCCCTTGCTGGGATAAAAAGATGAATGCATCCTTTGAAAACCTGCGTGCAGACGGTGCATTCCTTGTTTCTGCCGAGCTGAAAAACGAGCAGGTATCTTCTCTGAAAATCAAAAGCCTCAAAGGCAGAAAATGCAGCGTTGAATGCACTGGTATCATCAACGTCGTAAGAGAATCCGATAATGCACAGATTCCGTACAAAAAAGATGGTAACACAGTTACTTTCGGAACTCAGACCGATGAAACATACATTCTGATATAACATCATAAATCACAAACCACCGGTTGAACCGGTGGTTTGACTAACCCCTAAAAGGGGTTGATGCTGGCTTAGCCCCTGGAAGGGGCGTTGAAGGTTTAGCAGCGCATTACAATCACTGGCAGCCGCTCACGAGCGGCTGTTTGTTTT
>JAZSHU010000038.1:0-24414 GCA_045533455.1 Acutalibacteraceae bacterium
TCATTCTCATACTTATGGGCGTTTTCCGTTTCGGCTCGCTCATCAAATATATTCCGCATACAATTACAACGGGATTCACATCGGGTATCGCTCTGACGATAGTTATCGGTCAGATAAAGGATTTTCTCGGTCTTACCTTCCCCGAGGGTATGCCCACGGTTGAAACCGCAGAAAAGGTTGAAGCAATTGCACATTCAATCACAACAATCAACTGGCAGGCGCTTCTCATGGGTGCTATTGCGCTTGCAATTCTTATTGTATGGCCGAAAATCAGCAAGAAAATTCCAGGTTCTCTCATAGCTGTTGTGGTCGGAGTTGTTGTGGTAAAGGTGTTCGATATGAATGTCAATACAGTCGGCGACCTTTATACAATCTCCCGTGATTTGCCGAAGTTTGCACTTCCCGAATTCAGCCTTGATGCTGTGAAACAGCTCATTCCGAGTGCATTTACAATTGCAATTCTTGCAGGCATTGAATCGCTTCTTTCATGCGTTGTTTCCGACGGAATGATTAAGGATAAGCATAATTCAAACACCGAGCTTATCGCACAGGGTGTCGGCAATATCTGCTCAGGTCTTTTTGGCGGTATTCCCGCAACGGGTGCAATCGCAAGAACAGCCGCAAATGTCAAAAACGGCGGCAGAACTCCTGTTGCAGGCATTGTTCATGCAGCCGTGCTTCTTCTTGTTCTTGTTGTTCTTATGCCTTATGCCGCATGGATTCCCATGCCCGTTATTGCTGCAATTCTCTTTATGGTTGCTTACAATATGTGCGAGTGGAGACAGTTTGTCAAAATCTGCAAAACCGCACCCAAGAGCGATGTTATCGCACTTGTTGTTGCTTTTGTTCTGACGGTTGTTTTTGACCTTGTTGTTGCAATTGCAGTCGGTATGATTATTGCGGTTGTTCTCTTTATGAAGAGAATGGCGGATGTTGCAAATATCAGAACATGGACAAAAGGCGGCGAAAATGCTCCTGACAGCGAAAGGCTCAAGGAAGTTCCCGAGCATACAACCGTTATTGAGTTTGAAGGACCTATGTTCTTTGCATCTTCGGAAAAGTTTAATTCATTAACCTTTGAAGAGGGGATAAAGGTTGTTATTCTCCGAATGAGAAATGTTCCCGCGCTTGATTCAACTGCAATGCGCGTTTTGAACGAAATATATTCAACCTGCAAAAAAACCGACCTTACTCTTGTTCTTTCTCACACAAACGAACAGCCTCTTTCGGTTATGAAAAAAGCAGGCTTCTACGATGAAGTCGGAGAAGAAAATTTCCTTCCGAATATCGACGAAGCCCTTGCATATGCAGAAAAAATCAATAAATAAATGAAAGACCTGTGCATTTTAGGATGCACAGGTCTTTTGCCTATTCAATATAACTTAAATCTGTTCCGATATATCCGACCTCTTTGAAATCCTCAAAATTATGGCGGATAACATAGTCGATATAAGATGCAACCATGTGTGCCGTAAGAACATATCCCATGGGGTTGAGATGCCCTCCCATATAGAATTTTTTTCGGAATTCTTCGTCATAATCGGGTCCGTAGGTGAAGAAATCAAGCACATAGGTGTTATCGAAATAATCAGCAAGCTCGAAAAGTGCTTTTCTGTGAAGCTCTGTTTTTTCTCTGATGCGGTGGTTTCCGCTTTCTCTCATCATTGTCATGAGAAAGAATTTTGCTCTCGGCTGAATTTTTTTGACATGCTGAATTATCTGGGCATAATAACCCATAAAGGTTTTGCCGTTTTTGGTGTAGTCATCGGGATTTATATCATCAATTGAACCGATTTCCTGCCCCATATTCTGGATGTCATTAACGCCGAGTGCAATAATATAGCATTGGCAGGCGTACTGTGGGTCCCAGAAACGCATATTGTCTGCAAAGCTTTCGCAGTATTCCTTTGCAGTCATGCCGCCCCTTGAAAAATTGTAGCATGTGCTTCCGCAGAGTCTTGCAAGATTCTGTCCCCAGGAATATTCAAAATAATCGTGATAACCCTTATTGCCGTCTTTGTCACGGCTTTCGAATTCGCCGGAAGAAAGGCTGTCGCCTATAACGCCGATTTTTCTGAAAATTGCAGTGTAACCGCCGTTTTCGGGCATTTTATCAAGCGGTTTTTCATTATCTGTAAAAATCATATCGTTCAGGTTCATTTTTTTCACCTCAACGAAATATTATCATTATTTCACGCAGCTATCAATAGCATTTTGACCTTTTTTGCTTTTTTTATAAAAATTTTGCATAAACACTTGTAAATTTTTTGTTAATATGAGATAATAATTCATCTATAGATTATCTTTAGCAAAAGTCAATCAGGAGGTTTTTATGAGCGAAAAAAGAAGCAGTTTTACCGGGAAAATCGGATTTGTTCTTGCTGCCGCAGGCTCAGCGGTAGGTCTCGGCAACATCTGGCGTTTCCCTTATCTTGCAGCTAAATACGGCGGAGGCATCTTCCTTCTTGTATATCTTATTCTTGCGGTGACTTTCGGATTTGCGCTTATGTGCGGTGAAATTGCACTCGGAAGAAAAACAGGAAAGAGTGCAATCAGCGCATTTTCAGACCTTAACAAAAAATATTCGTTTATCGGCGTTATCGCATCGCTTATTCCCGCTCTTATTCTGCCTTATTATTCGGTTATCGGCGGTTGGGTTTCAAAGTATCTCACCGTTTTGGCAACCGGCGGAATCCATGAAGCGGCGGCAGACGGCTATTTTGAAGGCTTTATTTCAAAACCCGTTGAACCCATCGGTTGGTTCTTCTTTTTTATAGGGCTTACAGCACTTGTTGTTCTTCTCGGCGTTGAAAAGGGCGTTGAAAAGGTAAGTAAAATAATGATGCCCGTTCTTGTTGTTCTGACACTTTTTATTGCTGTTTATGCCATGTTTATTCCGGGCGCAATGGAAGGCGTAAAATATTATCTTACACCCGATTTCAGCAAATTCTCGGCAACAACAGTTCTTTCCGCTATGGGTCAGCTTTTCTATTCGATGTCGCTTGCTATGGGTATCATGATTACCTACGGTTCATACATGAAAAAGGATGTTAACCTTGAAAAATCGGTAAGACATATTGAAATTTTTGACACAGGCATAGCGTTCTTTGCCGGTCTTATGATTATTCCCGCAGTTTTTGCTTTCTCAGGCGGTGATGAAACTGCTCTCGGCAAAGGTCCCGGACTCATGTTCATAACCCTTCCCAAGGTTTTCGAAAGCATGAAGGGCGGCGCGTTTATAGGCGCACTTTTCTTCCTTCTTGTTCTTTTTGCGGCTCTGACTTCTTCGATTTCTCTCATGGAAACAGTAGTATCAATTATCAGGGATAAGTTCGGCTGGAACAGAAAAGTAACCTGCATGGTTGTTCTTGCATTCAGTATTGTTCTCGGTCTTCCCTCATCTCTCGGATTCGGTGCGTGGAGTTCTGTTTCACTTGGCGGAATGTCAATTCTCGATATGTTTGACTTTTTCAGCAACAGCATTCTCATGCCTATCGTTGCATTGCTCACCTGCATTTTCATCGGTTATGTTATCAAACCGAAATGCCTTATCGAAGAAATTGAACTTTCAGGTGAATTTAAGAGCAAGACCCTTTTCACAATCGTTATCAAATATGTTGCACCCGTATGCATCGTTCTTATTCTCGTTTCCTCAGTTCTTGATGCACTCGGAATTATGAAAATTTAACAGAGAGGTGTAAAAAATGAAAAAGATTTTATGTTTCGTTCTTTCGGCACTTATCCTTGTTTCATCCGTTTCCGTTGCAATGGCAACCGAAACCGACGAAGCTCTGAAATTTGCGGTTGCTTCTGACCTTCATTACAATGTTCCCGAAGAAGAACTCACCGCAAGCGGCGAAATTGATGATGAAATTTATTGGTATGCAAACCGCCGTGCAGCAATGGAAAACGAAAGCGGCTGGATTATCGATGAATTCCTCAATCAGTGTGCAGAAGATGACAACATTGAATTTGTTCTCATTTCAGGTGACCTTGCCGATAACGGAAAAGTTATCACTCAGGAACATTATGATGTTGCCGCAAAATTCAAGGCTTTTGAAGAAAAAACAGGCAAGCAGATTTATGTTACCGTCGGTAACCATGACGCAGGTGTTAACTGCGAAACAACTGTTGATGTTTTCAAGGAAATTTACCACGATTTCGGTTATGCGGAAGCTCTTACGGTTGTTGAGGATAACTGCTCATACACCGCAAACCTCGGCGATAAATACAGACTCATTTCTCTTGACAGCTGTGACCCCGACAAATCAACGGGCGACGGTATGTCAGCAGAAAAAATGGATTGGGTCAGAAAGCAGGCACAGCAGGCAAAGAAGGACGGCAGATATCCCATTCTCATGATGCACCATAACCTTCTTGACCATATGCCCGTTCAGAGCATTTTCAGCAAGGATTTCATCGTACAGTTCCATTTTTCAACCGCAGACCTCTTTGCAAACTGGGGAATCAAGCTTGTTCTCACAGGTCATGAGCATTGCAGCGACGCCGCAACATACACAAGCACACTTGGCAACGTTATCTACGACTTCGCAACAACTTCTCTTACAATGTATCCCCTCCAGTACAGATATTTCGAACTTACCGATGATGAAATAAAATACGAAGAAAAAACAGTTGATAAGCTTGATACAGAAGCTCTTTCGGCTGCGATCAAGGGCTATTCACAGGAACAGCTTGACCTTATGAAAACAGGTCTCAATGATTATGCAAAGGGCTTCCTTAAAGCAGGTATTCAGTACCGTCTGGGCAAGGGCTTCAAGATGGAAGAAATGGGCATTGCCGAGGACGCATTCTATTATGACCTTGTTGCAACCGCAGTTGGCGGACTTGTTAAAATCCTTGAAGACCCCCTCTACGGCGAAGGCGGTATTCAGGAGCTTGCAGCGGAATACAACCTTGAAATCCCCGACAGTGAATACGAAAACGGCTGGGATATCGTAACCGAGCTTGTTTCCTGGCATTATGCAGGCAGCGAGCCCTACAACATCTACAGCAGAGATATCACAATCTTCCTGCGCCTTGTATCCCTTCTTCTTAAAGATGACCTTGCAACCATTGCAGACGATGTTCTTCTCAAGGCTGCAAACCAGCTTTTCTCCGTATTCGGTACGGATTCGGTTATCACCGATATCACAAAGCTTGCAACAAGCATTCTCGGACCAGTAAGTGCGGTTGAATATTTCCTTATTGCCCTTGTTTCACCTCTTGTATGCGCTTTCATTGCAGACGATGACGGTGTTGAGGATAATAACGGTACGCTTCCCGGCTACGGCACCGTGAATGCACAGAGCAGATTCAGCAATGTAATTGACAACATTGTAACAACTGTCAAGGATTTGTTTGAGTCAATCGCAATAATGTTCGGTATTCTCATTAAAATTTTCATAGCATAATAAGAAAGGCTTGTACGGATAAAACCGCACAAGCCTTATTTTTTCACTTTACACTATGCACTTTGCCCTTTGCCCTTTGCACTTAAAAAGCACCCCGCAGGGTGCTTTTTGTCTTATTTAAGGTCGCCGCCTACCGAGCCGTCCCAGGTGTCAACGGTCTGAGCCTTCATTTCTTCCTCGTCAAACCAACGGGTTGTAACAGCCTTTGTTTCGGTGTAGAAACGGAAGCCGTCCTTGCCAAGGCAGTGAAGGTCGCCGAAGAATGACTGCTTGTGGCCTGTGAAGGGGAACACGCCTACGGGTACGGGGATACCTACGTTAACGCCAACCATACCGCCGTCTGTTCTCTTTGCGAATTCTCTTGCGTAGTAGCCGCTCTGAGTGAAGATAACCGAGCCGTTTGCAAAGGGATTTGCGTTCATAACCGCAAGACCCTCTTCAAAATCCTTAACTCTCTTCACGCAAAGAACAGGTCCGAAAATTTCTCTCTGACCAACGGTCATATCTTCTGTAACATGGTCAAAGATTGTGGGGCCTACATAGAAGCCGTTTTCGTAGCCGGGCACAACGGGATTTCTGCCGTCAAGCACAAGCTCTGCGCCTTCTTCAATACCTTTTTCAATCCACTTGAGAATGGACTGTCTGTGCGCCTCGGTAACAACGGGGCCAAGGGTTGATTCTTTATCGTATGCAGGGCCGAGCTTCAGCTCTTTTGCAAATTTAACAAGATATCCCACAAGCTCATCGGCAATGCTCTCCTGAGCAACAATAACGGGCAGTGCCATGCAGCGCTCGCCTGCGCAGCCGAATGAGGAGTTGATGATGCCTCTTGCGCTTCTTTCAAGTGCTGCATCTTCAAGCACAAGGCCGTGGTTCTTTGCTTCGCAGAGTGCCTGAACTCGCTTGCCGTTTGCGGCGGCTCTTGAATAAATGTGAAGACCTACGCTTGTTGAACCGACGAAGGTGATGCCCTTTACATCGGGATGGTCCATAAAGATTTCTGCTTCGTTTCTTGAGCAGGTAACGATGTTGATAACACCGTCGGGGAGACCTGCTTCCTGCCACAGCTCAGCAAGACGCATGCAGGTCATGGGAGTCATTGAAGCGGCTTTGAGAACGATTGTGTTACCGCAGACAATGCAGAGAGGGGACATCCAGCCCATGGGAATCATACCGGGGAAGTTGAAGGGTACGATACCTGCAAAAACGCCTACGGGCTCTCTGTAAAGGGTTGTGTCGTAGCCCGATGAAGTATCTCTCATGCTTTCGCCCATAAGAAGTGAAGGTGCCGAGCAGGCAAGCTCAACGGGTTCCTTTACTTTAAGAATATCGCCCTTTGCCTCGCTCCATACCTTGCCGTGCTCTCTTGCACAGATTTCGGTAAGCTCGTCCATATGTTTTTCAAGAAGTTCACGGAATTTGAAAACAACCTGAACTCTCTTCATAACGGGAGTTTCAGACCAGCTTTTGAACGCCTCTTTTGCGCAGGCAATAGCCTCGTTTACCTCGTCTTTTGTGCAGCAGGGGGTCTGTGCGATAACCTCGCCCGTGCTGGGGTTATAAACATCCATATATTTTTCGCAGGAAGAATCAAGCCACTTGCCGCCTGCAAAATATTTGAGCTTTTTAACTGCCATTCGGAACACTCCATTCAATTTTATTTATCAAGTTATTGTATAACTTTCAGAAAAATATGTCAATAGACAGTTGACCTTAGCAGGTCAAAAAAACCGCCGTTTCAGTCTTTGGGTGAAAGGCGGTGAAATTTCTGAAAATTGAATCTTTTATGAAATTCCCCAGAGGTCTTGTTGATTTGCCTGAATTTTCGGGTATGTCGTGTGAGGCAAAGCTTCTTTTTATGCTTATTCTTGACAGAACGGGTGTATCCGAAATCAACAGGGAAAAATTTACCGATAAGCAGGGCAACCTGTTTGTGATTTACACTCTGGATGAAATATGCACAAAGCTGGGGTGCGGTTTCGATAAGGCAGTTAAAACCGTTAAGGAGCTTGAAAAATCGGGTCTGATAAAAAAGCGTCGGGAAGGGTGCGGAAAGCCTTCAAAACTGTTTGTTACGGAGTGGGCTTTGTCGATACTGAAAATCAGAAACGGCAATACGGAAAAACCGAAATCAGAACTTCCGGAAATCCGAAATCAAGACTTCGGAAAAACCGAAGGTAATTATAATAAAGAGAATTATAATAATCTCAGTTATACTAATCCATCTACATCTTATGAGGCGTTGACGGAGAGTATTGAAGATCAGATTGAATATGACTGTATTATCGGCGATGCTGAAATTGTGCGGGAAATTATTTATGTTATGGCAGATGTTATGTCGGGTATGAGCCCCACCGTCAGGATAGGCGGTGAAATCTTTCCCAGAGAGGTTGTTGTTTCAAGATACCGCAAGCTGACGGCTGAGCATGTTCAGTATGTTGTGAGCTGCATTGAAAATGCCGAAATAAAAATCGTGAATATGAAAGCTTACCTTGTTTCCGCCCTTTTCAATGCTCCTGCCACCATGGCAAG
The DNA here is from genome assembly GCA_045533455.1 of Acutalibacteraceae bacterium. Taxonomy (GTDB): domain Bacteria; phylum Bacillota; class Clostridia; order Oscillospirales; family Acutalibacteraceae; genus CAG-177. Next base: position 7,947 of record JAZSHU010000038.1, read on the forward strand.
CGCCGATGCGGCGGATATTGCCTATTACCAATACAAAAAGCGGAATGTGTAAAGCAGCTTGGAATAATTGCACAAAAAATATTTACTTTTTATTAATATAGTGTTAACATAGAATAATAAAAACAGTTGCGGCGGAAAGAGGTTTTGTTTTATGAAAAAAATGCTTATGTCGGTTATTTCACCGGCACTTGTCAGGTGCCTTGTGATGCCCTCGGTTTATGCGGCAAGGGTGCCGCATCCAAATTCATCGGCAGCTTTTATGAGATTTACGACAGAGTAAGATAAGCTATGAAGAATAAATCAAAAATTTATACCGCCGCCAATGCTCATCTTGATACCTCCTGGCTGTGGACTCTGGAGCAGACCGTTGAGGATTTCATTCCCGATACCCTTAAAAGGAATTTCGAGTTCATTGAAAAATATCCCGAATATAAATTCAACTTTGAGGGCAGCTACAGGTATGAGCTGATAAAGGAATATTATCCCGAGGAATACGAAAAGCTGAAAAAATATATTGCCGAAGGCAGATGGAATCCCTGCGGTGCCTGCTGCGAAAACGGCGATGTGAATATTCCCTCACCCGAGGCGCTGACACGCAACATTCTTTACGGCAACGGCTTTTTCCGTGAAGAATTCGGCACTCAGTCCAACGATATCTTTCTGCCCGACTGCTTCGGCTTCGGCAAGGCACTGCCTCAGGTTGCGGCGCATTCGGGAGTGACGGGCTTTTCAACGGGCAAGCTTTTCTGGGGCAGCAGTGTTGATGTGCCCTTCGATATCGGCAGATGGATGGGTGCCGACGGCAGCGGTGTATGGGCGGCGCTGATGCCCTTTTCATACACCACAATATTCAAAAAAGCAAACAAGGCACACAGAGTCCTTGAAAAGCTTGAAAAATCAAAAGAAAAAAATCTTCCCCCCATTACTTTTGTCTACCACGGCAACGGAGACCGAGGGGGAGCACCCCATAAATCATCGGTAAAGAATATTGTGACGGCGCAGAGGAACAACAAAAATTCCGGAACGGAAGTTTATTCCGCCACAACCAAGGAATTTTTCGATACCCTTGAAGCAATGCCCGATGATGAAAAAGCAAAAATGCCCGTTTATGACGGCGAATTCCTGCTGACAGCCCACGGCACGGGCAGTTACACCGCAAGAACCGTCACCAAACGGTGGAACAGAAGGTGCGAGCTTCTCTGGGATGCCGCCGAAAGATTTTCAGCCGCAGCATACATAAACGGCTTTGCGCCTTACCCGCAGTACGGTCTTGACAAGGGAATAAAAAAGGTTATTGCCCACCATTTTCACGATGATATCACGGGCACATCCTTTGAAGAATGCTATAAGCGAAGCCACAACGATTATGTTCAGGCAATGAATACATTCTCGGCGGAATATACCGCCGCCTGCAAGGCGATTGCGGAAAATCTTGACACAGCCTTTGCAAAGGGAAATCCCGTTGTTGTGTCAAACCCCGTGCAGAGCGCATCTTCAAGAAAAGGTGCGGTAAGCGTTGCGGTAAAAAGCGATAAAGAATATTTTTCAGTGTTTGATAAAGACGGCAATGAGGTTCCCTCACAGACGAGAAATTCAGCCGACGGTATGGCGGAAATCACCTTTGTTGCGGATGTTCCTTCCTGCGGTGTTGCGGTTTACGATTTGCGTGAAGGCAGGGAATGTGAACTCAAATCAGACCTTACCGTTACCGCAAATTCACTTGAAAACAAATACCTTGCGGTCAGAATCGATGAAAACGGCGATATCTGTTCCGTTTACGATAAAACCCTTTGCAGGGAGCTTATAAAAAGCCCCGTAAGGCTTGCTGTTTATAACAATGTCCACAGCCTTGAATGGCCTGCCTGGGAAATAAAATACAAGGATTTATGCGGAAAGCCTTATATGTACGCAGGAAATCCCGAGGTTAAAATCAGGGATAACGGTCCTGCACTCTGTTCTCTTGAAATAACGAGAACCGCAGGCAAATCAAGGTTCACGCAGATAATTTCGCTGGACAGCGAAAGCGGTTATGTTTCCGTTTATAACGAAACGGATTGGCGTGAGGAAGCCTCACTGCTGAAAGCGGAGTTTTCTTTTACCGCAGAAAACGAATATGCGGGTTACGATACGGGTCTGGGCTTCGTTCAGAGAGGCACAAACACAGAAAGGCTTTGCGAGGTGCCTGCGCAGAAATGGGCGGATATTACCGATAAAGGCGGTGAATACGGGGTTTGTGTATTCAGCGATTCACGGCAGGGATGGGATAAACCCGACCTTTCAACCCTGCGCCTGACACTTGTTCACACACCGATGAATAATTACCGCCACGAATGCTCACAGCATGTAATGGATATGGGTCTTAACCGTTATTCCTTTGCGATTAAGGGTCATTCGGGAAGCCCCGTGAATATGACCGCCTGTGCGGATGAATTCTGTCAGCCCATGTACACATTCGTTGCCGGAAAGCAGGTCGGCGCTTTGGGCAGAGAATATTCATTTGCAAAGCTCAATAACGATAAAGTCAGAATCACGGCACTTAAGAAGGCGCAGAATTCCGAAGAAATAATCCTCCGTGTTGCGGAGTGCTCGGGCTGTGACCAACAGGGTGTTGAAGCATCTTTTTCACTTCCCGTGGAAAAAGCCTTTGAAATACGGGGTGACGAGCAGAATCCCCGCCCCGTTGATGTTGCCGAGGGAAAGCTTGCTTTTGATATGGGTCACAACCAAATCAGAAGCTTTGCCCTTGTATTTGCGAAAAAAGAAACAAAGCAGAGAAGCGAAAGCATTCCGCTGAATTTCAATGCGGTGGGTATTACTTCCGATAAAAACCGCAGGGCATCAACCCTTAAAGGGGGAGTGTCGTTACCCCGTGAAATCACACCCGAAAAGTTCATTTTCTCGGGAATTGAATATGAATTTTCCGCAGAAGAAAAAAACTGCCTTGTGTGTGACGGCGGTGAAATCACCCTTGACGGTGATTACAAAAGCCTTCACCTGCTTGTTGCATCCCTTGGCGGAGATAAATCCGTCAGCATAGGCGGTGCGGATGTTACGGTGCCCGATTGCTCCGAGGCTCTCGGCTTATGGGATCTGATGATGCTTGGTGAAACGGGTTACATAAAGCCCGTGCCTCAGGCAGTCACATTAAGCCATACCCACAGCCCCGAAGGCAATCTGACCGAAAAGCAGTTTTACCTTTTCAGCGTGAAAATACCGCTTGACGGTAAAAAATCCGTAACCCTTCCCCGTGATGAGGATATCGTTATATTTTCCGCTTCGGCGGTCAGGGAAGACACGGAATTCTCAAAGGGCGGTGCTCATTTTGATGAGCTTGCGAAAAGGGAGTTCGATTATGAGTTTTCCGATTATGCGGTAAAGCATATGAAACCCAATGCACTTGAGCGTGTGCTTGATAAATTCCTTGACAGAAACTTTGTTCTCAATATGAGAACGGGCGAATTCTACAATAAATATTCTCTCAGTGACCTTTATTTCATCTTCCGTACCGCAAGGGACAGACTCCTTCATAAAAAGGATGCCAAAAAGGTTATTGAGAGCCGTAATAAAAAGTAAAGGGGAAATTTCAGATGAAAAACAGCGTCAAAAAAATCCTTTCTCTTATCCTTGCGTTTACGCTTGCCCTTTCGGGCACGGTTTTTGCCGTTGCATTAGACGGCGAAGCAATGGATAACAGCGGAATTATGTTCTGCACCAACGCAATAAACGGCCTGCTCAATGCGGTGTTCAAGGGCTTCGGTGCGCTTTTCCCCAAGGATTTTGTATCCCTTGAGGATTACGAAACCGAAAACTTTTATGAAGGCACCGAAACCTTCATTGATGCTCCTGCCGAAAACGCAAAGTGGTATCTTGGCTTCGGCAAGGCAAGTATGGTGCCCGAAAATCTGAAAGACGGCTCCAAGGAATATTACACAGGCGGTTACTTCACTCAGAAAATCAACGGTGTTTATGACGACCAGGGCGCAAATGCCGTGGCACTTACCGATAATTCGGGCAGAGGCACCGTTGTTATGGTTGCGATAGACGGCATCGGCGTGTGCAATGCGGATGTAAGAACAATCCGTGCCGAGGCGGAAAGAAAGCTTGCGGATGTGGGTGTTAAGAGCGATATCGTTGCAATCAACGTCAACAGCACCCACTGCCACACGGTTATCGATACTCAGGGCTTCGGTCTTGAACCCCTTATCAAAACCGTATTTCAGAATCTTTTCTCATTCCTGCCCTTCATTGAAAAAACAAGAAGCATCGACCCCGAATTCCATGAGCTTATGATTGACGGTGCATCCGATGCAATCGTTGAGGCTTATACGGGTATGGAAGCAGGTACTCTTTATTACTTTGAAACCGAGGGTATCGGCAGAAGCGAAAGAAACAACAACTATATGGACGACAAATACGGCTATATCTTCAACAAGCGTTACGATATGGAAGGCTATCAGCATGTAATTGCCTGCTTCAGATTTGTTCCCGATAACAAGGATTCCGCACCTACGGTTTTTGCAAATGTAGGCGGACATCCCACAACAATCAACAGAGAAACAAAGCTTCTCTCGGCGGATTACCCCAACTACATCGAATACAAAATGAATGCCGAGGGCATTAACTTTATGTTCATTCAGGGCGCACAGTCGCCTATTTCCGTCAGCGCAGGCGGTGTTGAAACCAAAGAAGTCCTTGACGAAATCGCAAAAGAGATTGAAGCCGATCCCGTTGTAAAAGATTATGAGCAGGCAAAGAAGCTGGGCTATGAATTTGCAAGAATCATTCTTGAAGCAGAAGAAAACGCAAAGCCCGTTGAGCCTGTTCTTAACGTGAAAATGAAAGAAATCAGGGTTCCCCTTGAATACGGTCTTATGGAGCTTGGAGCTGTTTCGGGTCTGCTTGGTCTGACGGTTGTGCGCGATAAATCCGCGCAATCCGGCTACTCGGTCATCACAGAAGTGGGCTACCTTGAAATCGGTACGGATATTGCAATGCTTACCGTACCCGGCGAGCTTGTTCCCCAGCTTGTTTACGGCAATGTTGTTGATAAAACACAGTCATACACAGGCACGGATTGGGATTACGAATACACATCTGACATTATCGGCGAAGGCAAAACCGTTCTTGTAATGGGTCTTTGCAACGATGCAATCGGCTACATCGTGCCCGATAACGACTACGCTCCCTTTATTGCGGATTCTCTGTGGAACACGGAGCTTGGCGAAAAGCTCTGGGGCAAGCCCCAGCGTCATTACGAAGAAATGCTTTCCGCAGGCAGTCAGGCAGGCTCATCGGTTATGGGCGAGCTTAATGCACTTGTAAAAGAATATGTTTCCTGAAGTGCAAAGTGGAGTATATTATGGAAGTAAGATATATAAAAGACAGCGAAGCGGCGGATTATCAGCGTGTTTCGGCGGCGTCCTTCATATGGAAATTCGATGAGAAAGAGGACAGCACCGTGGAAATGCCCGTTCTTGCCGCGTTTGAAGAAGGCAGGCTGATTGCAGGGGTTGAGGTGTTTGATTTCAGGGTCAACTACTGCGGCAACTTCCTCAATTCAATTGTCGTCAGCGGTGTGTGCAGTCAGCCCGAATACCGCAGAATGGGCGGAATCCGTGAAATTATGAAAAAAATCGGTGAAACCGCCGTTGAAAACGATTGGACTATGGGCTTTCTTCACCCCTTCTCAATCGAATACTATGAAAAATTCGGCTATGCAAACCTTAACCGTATGTTTGCTATAAAAATTCCCTTTGAAAAGCTTAAACATATTCCCCGCAATACGGATGTTATCCTTTACACGGGCGAGCAGTTTGAGGAGCTCAGCGAGCTTCACGCAAAATGCGCCCTCAGAGAAAATCTTATGACCCTCCGTGAGGAGAAAAAGCATTTCTGTGACAAGCCCTTTGAGGAGGCGGATTACACCTATTTCAGACGGGATAAAAACGGCGTTGCCGACGGCTATGTGCGTTTTACCGTCAAAAGACCCGAGGAGCTTAATGTTGAGGAGCTTTTTGCACTGACTCCCGAGGCGGTTTACGGTTTAATCGGTTTTCTCCGCAACTACGACGGAATAGTGAAAAACCTCAGGGTAAGAAAGCAGTATCAGGGCAGTGACTTTGCCTGCATTGCAGACCATATTGACGGCGCTGTCTATGAAAGCGACGGCGGTGCAGCAGGCAGGATTTACAATATGCAAAGGCTTCTGGAATGCAACGCTTATCCCGAAGAATACGGCATTTTCCGCCTGAAATGCATTGATGAATTCGAGCAGAATAACGGCATTTTTGAGGTTGAATATCAAAACGGCAAAGCAACCGTCACAAAAAAGGCAGAGGGGGATTACGATATATCTCTCACAGCCTGTGCCGCAGCAAGGCTTATGCTTGCAGGTGAGGGTCATAATGCACAGACCGCTGTTTATATAGACGGTGTTGAAATAAAAGGCAATGCGGATGCATTCTTCAAAGCCTTCCCTTACCGTCATACAAGGTTTGCCGACAGCAGTTGGTCGATATAAGTGCAGAGTGCAAAGTGCAGAGTGCAGAGTGCAAAGTGCAGAGTGCAAAGTGCAGAGTGCAAAGTGCAGAGTGCAAAGTGCAGAGTGCAGAGTGCAAAGTGCAAAGTGCAAAGTGCAGAGTGCAAAGTGACGGGTATCCGAAACTTTTCACTAATACAGGTTATTCACTTTTACAACATATCAGGAGATAATATGAAATATTACACAGCACAGTTTCTGGGTATACTTGTTACTCTGGCAGTAATACTTACCCTTCAATTAAAAAAGAAAAAGCAGATGCTTGTTGTGTCTGCGCTTTCCAATATCTTTTCCGCTGCAAACATCCTTTTGCTTGATGGCTTCAATTCAGGAGTTGTTGTCTGCCTTGTGGCTGTTTTTCAGATTTTTGTTTCGATATGGCATGAATACAAAAACACTGAGTCGGGCACTGCGGAAAAAATAATTTTTCTCATCCTTTATGCGGCAGGCGGTCTGATGGGATATAAAATTCCCCTTGATTTGCTTTCCACCGTTGCGGCGGTATTCTATATGCTGGCGGTGTTCCAGAAAAAAGAACAGAATATCAGACTTATGCTTCTTGTGAACCTTTCACTGTGGACGATTTACCATTCCGTACTTGGTTCAACCGCTGTTTTTGCGCAGATTGCGGGAATTATTTCATCTCTGATTGCGCTTTACAGATTCAGAAACAAGAACAAAACTCACGGTGACTGACAAATTATTCCGCAAATTATCCGATTTTTCCTTGACCAACACTTTAAAGTGATATACAATAATATAAAAGTTCACCGTGTATTTAAAACCGAAAGGGGTTATAAATATGAAAAAAATCATTTCCTGCATCCTTGTGTTTGCACTTGCATTTTCAATGCTTTCGGTAAGTGCATCCGCAGCAGTCAAAACCGAGTGCAACGGCGATTGCGACACCTGCCCCGCCATTGTTGTTCCCGGTATCGGTCAGTCCAATGTATGGGCTCTTGACGACAACGGCGATTATCTGCTCGATGCCGACGGCGAAAGAATAAGTTGCTTCCCTGCAATTTTTGATGTAGGCTCAATCGTGCTCAAGGTTCTCGTTCCCGCACTCCTTACCCTTATCACCCAGCATGATATCGGTCTTTCAAACGCACTTTGCGGTGTTGTTATGGATGCGTTTGAAGTTAACCTCTGCGATGAAAACGGCAAGAACACAGGTAACATCGAGGTTGAAAAATATCTCTATTCCGTTGCAGAATGCTCAGACTACGAAAAACAGCAGATTTATAACAACATTCCTCTGCAGGCATTTGCCCAAACCGCAGGTGAAGACCATCTTTACTATTTTGCATACAACTCATTCGGCAACAACCGCGACACCGTAAAAGAGCTTTATGAATACATTCAGATGGTTAAGGAAGAAACAGGCCACGATAAGGTGAACATCGTTCCCATCAGCATGGGCGGCTCGCTTGCAAACGCTCTGCTTGACTATTATCCCGATGTTATGGATGACCTTAACAAGGTTGTTTACATTGTTCCCGCACTCAACGGCTCAACAATCGTCGGCGACCTTTACACAAAGAATCTTGCTTTCTTTGATACCGATTTCCTTTACAACGGCTTCCTTGAAGCCCTTATGGACGAAGAAGAAGCAAGAATGATTGAGGTTATTGCAAGAATTCTGCCCGACCAGGTGCTTTCAAGCGTACTCAGAAATGTTGCCGACTGCCTTGTTGAGGATGTTGCGGCAAACATCACAAGCCTCTGGGGTCTTTGTCCCAAGGAATATTATCCCGAAGCATCTGCAGCTCTCCTCGGCTCAAAGCCCGAAATAAAGAAGCAGACAGACAGATACTATGAGGCACAGCTCAATTCGCTTGACAACATTCAGAAACTTGTTGACAAGGGCGTTCAGGTGTTCAACATTGTTGACTACGATGTACCCCTTTATCTTATAGGAAACTCCTGGAATGACGACAATGCAGACGGCGTTATCCACCTTTCATCAACATCAATGGGTGCTCACAGTGCACTCTGCGGCGAAACTCTGGGTGAAGGTTATCAGCAGGCAAACACAAGCGTTAACTGCTCGGATACCTCACACAACCACGTTTCACCCGATAATGTTGTTGACGCTTCAACAGGTCTTCTTCCCGACCACACCTTCTATTTTGACGGTCAGGGTCACGAGCAGACCGCAAGAAACGATGCCATCATAGCACTTGCAACAAGACTTCTTGCAACAGACGATATTACAGATGTTTACTCAACAGACGACTTCCCCCAGTTCAACGGCAGAAGAGACCCCCGTTCTCTCAAAAACACATACATCCCCGAGGCAAAGGCGGTTGATACCTCAGCCCTCAGCGCAGAGGATGCACAGGAGCTTGCCGAAGCACTTGCAGAGGCAGAAGCTTTTGTAAACAGCACCGCAAGCTACGACGGTCAGCAGAAGGAAGTTGAAGACAGACTTGTGAATATTCTTGTCAAGATAGGCGCAAGAGAGGCAAAGGTTGAAGAAGAACCCTCAACCTTCTTCACAAATCTCAGCCTCTGGCTGTTTGATACCTACGGTGCAAACGGATTCTCCGAAATGCCCGGTCTTACGGTTGTGCTCATTTTCAAAACAATCTTCGGCGCAATCGGTTCACTTTTCGGTAAATAAGCGCTTTTTAGGGTATACTTTACATATAGAGGGAAAACCGGCGGAGAAATCCGTCGGTTTTTCTTTTAATCAATTGTGGAAATCCGTGATTATGTGTGGTATAATCAATGTCATAAAGTCTGAAAAGGAGAATTTTTATGAACGTTATTTACACAAAAAATGCGCCCGATGCAATCGGACCCTACTCACAGGCAATCGTGGCAGGCGGACTTGTTTTCACTTCGGGACAGATTCCCATTAACCCCGAAAGCGGTGCCGTTGAAGCACAGACAATCACAGAGCAGACCGAGCAGGTCTGCAAGAATATAAAAGCCGTTCTTGAAGCGTCGGGCAGCAACCTTGAAAAGGTTGTGAAAACGGTTTGCTTCCTCAGCGATATGGGCAATTTTGCCGCATTCAACGAGGTTTATGCAAAATATTTTACGGGCAAGCCTGCACGCTCCTGCGTTGCGGTAAAGGAACTTCCCAAGAATGTCCTTGTTGAAATCGATACGGTTGCGGAAGTGTAAAATCATCCCCGTGCCCGAAGAAATACGCAGGATAAAAATTGATAAAGTTCTTGCAATGGATTATCGCACAATCGGCAAACGCATTTTCAAAGAGTTCAAGGAATATGTTGAAGAAGAGAACGCTTTTTAAGTGCAGAACGAGGTCAAAGCAAGGCGGATTTTAATGCGAAGCTTTACTGCAACCAATGTGAAGAATTTATTGAAGGTCACGAAGAATTGCCGCTTGAAGAAGAGTGGCAAGTCGATGAAGATTGGGATGAAACCTGCGACCTCTGCGGCAAAGAAAACATTTATGATATTGATTGCGGGTGTATCTGCCACAGCAGCCACTGGTTCCGGAGCTTTATCTGGAAAATTGCAAACTTCTTCCACAGACTTTTCGGTATTTTACCTGAATGCGAATGCGGTAATTTGCATTATTTATAACTGTTTGTATAAGGCAATTCCCGTGGCGTGAATTTGCCGGGTACATTCGGATTGTTTAAGGAGGTTCTGTATGAATTACAGAAAGGATAAATACGGCAACAATTTGTCCGTTCTGGGCTTCGGATGCATGAGATTTCCGAAAAAGAAGGGCAAAATTGATATGGAAGAAACCGAGCGGCAAGTAATGTCGGCGGTCAATAACGGTATCAACTATTTTGACACAGCATATATATATCCCGGCAGCGAAGCTGCTCTGGGTGAAATATTCAGCAAAAACGGCATCCGTGATAAAGTATATATCGCAACAAAGCTTCCGAATTATCTTATAAGAAGCAAGGAAATGCTGGATAAGTTTTTTAACGAGCAGTTAAAACGCCTTCAGACCGATCATATTGATTATTATCTGATGCATATGCTGCCTGATACAAAAACATGGAACAGACTGAAAGGCATCGGCATTGAGGAATGGATTTCTGAAAAGAAGGCAAGCGGAGCAATCAGACAGATAGGCTTTTCTTACCACGGTAACTCTGAAATGTTCTGCAATCTTCTGGATGCTTATGACTGGGATATGTGCCTGATACAGTATAACTATATGGATGAGAATTCTCAGGCGGGAAGACGTGGCTTGAAGCATGCAAATGAAAAGGGTATTCCCGTTATGATTATGGAGCCGCTTCGTGGCGGAAAGCTTGTCAACAACCTTCCTGATGAAGCAAAACAGATTTTTGAAAATTATAAAATCAAGCATACTCCTGCGCAGTGGGCATTCCGTTGGCTCTGGAATCAGCCGGAGGTAACCGTTGTACTGTCGGGCATGAATTCCGACGAGATGGTAGCTGATAACATTCAGACGGCTTCAACCGTTGAAATCGGTGAATTGGGTCCCGAAGAAGAAGCAATGCTTCAGAATGTTGTAAAAGCTGTCAGTGCAAAGATGAAGGTGGGATGTACGGGCTGCGGATACTGTATGTCGTGCCCAAAGAATATTGATATTGTCAGAATTTTTGAGGCATATAACCGACGCTTTGCCGAGAAAAAATTCAATGCGTTTACGGATTACATTATGTGCACTGCCATGAGTGAAAATTCATCTCCAGCATCAGCGTGTATCGGATGCGGCAAATGCGAAAAGCATTGCCCTCAGAGCATCGGAATCCGCAGTCATCTCAAGGATATTGAAAAAGAGTTTGAAGGACCTGTTTATAAAATCGCACGCAAAGTTTTGTCACTTGTTTCAAAATCCTGACGATGTTATAAAACCTGCCTGAAAAACAAAAACATTAATAAACCCCATTTCGATTGCAACAATAATATGATAGTATAATAACCCGTTACAACATAATCAATATAATGCACCTCAAAGCCCACCATTCACTTTGCACTCTGCACTCAATAACCAAGGAGGAAATCCTATGAAACAGACAACCAAACTCATAAGCATTCTGCTTCTGTCGATGGCACCTGCGAATACTTCTCAATACGTCTGTTCTACTTTGTATGGGATGCTCTCAACCGGCTCGTAAACCACGTTGTGTTCATCTTCAACTTGGATTTTCTGAAATTAAATTAACCCTATAACCACCAAAGCCGACGGAATAAAACCCCGTCGGCTTTTCGCAAATCTGAATATTGACAATCGCTTTGACATACGCTCAAAACTTACTGCGGAAGGAGCGATTTATAAAATCTACGGTCATTTTTAAAGTTATGCAACTTGCTTTTTCGGGGAGTGCAGTATCATTCATAATCACGAAATCATACGGTTTCAGCTTGCTTTTTAAGTTACAGAAAGGAAAAGAATGAAAACAGGATTAACAAAGCGTCAGAAAGATATCGTTGATTTTCTGTTTGTAATATGCTACTATAAATTTACAATGTAAAAGGAGGTTATCGTATGGCAGAAGAAACGACGGCAGTTCAAGAAAAAAGCAACACAAATCAACTTGATTCGGCAAGCCTTTTGTCCAACAACAGACGATATGTCGGCTCAAAAGAATCGTTGGCATATGTTGTTTATGATATTTCCCAAAGCTACAACATAAATAAATATCAGGATATTTTCATAACCGATGTTGTTAAAATCGGACTCAGCTTTCAGACGATAGTCACTTTTGTTATCGGTATCTGGGACGTTATAAATGACGTGTTCCTTGCCGCAATCGTTGATAAAACACGCACAAGATTCGGAAAATTCAGACCGTGGCTTTTTATTTGTTCGGGACCGGGCTATCTTTTGTCACTCATATATTGGCTTTTGCCCATTATATTTGCCGCTACCGACCCTTACCATGCAGGTAAGCTTGCGTTTTATATGATTTTTCAGCTGATAAGCAACCTTAACGGTTCACTTGCAACTATTTCAAGAACAGGTATGCTTTCAACAATAACACCGAATGTTATTGAGAGAACAAGGCTTATCACGCAGGCAAGTCTTTTTTCCGGGTTTATCGAAAAATGGCCCGAAATATTCATGGGACTTCTCATTGACCTTATCAATCACGGCACTCTCAAAATACAAATGAGAACGCTTTATGTTACGGCAGGTGTTTTTACATCAACGGTTGCCGCTGCAATGGGTCTTTTCTTTGTGTTTACCGCCAAAGAGAGAGTTGCTCAAAGAGTTGAGAAACCGAGTGTTATTCAGGGAATCAAATCGATTATGAACAACAAGCCGTTGCTTATTCTTACAATTACCGATTTTCTTACGGCATTCGGTATGAATTCCGGCACGAATTATTACTACATAAACGTTCTCGGTCTTGCTTCAATGACCACAATCGTAGGCATTCCCGGTGCGTTTGTTTCACCAACCAGCTATGCGTTTGTAACAAAGGCAAGAGAAAGATTTTCAACAAGAGCTCTCTGGATTTTCAGCTCTCACTTCGGCGATTTCCTGATGATTTTCGTTTATCTTATCGGCTCGATTAATAAGAACTACAAAAAGCTTGCGGTTATGATACCTGCATTCATGATAAGAGAAACAATCTGGATGACCTGCTGGGGTCTTATGAATGTTATCCCCGAAGAAATGCGTAACGAAACCATTGACTACGGTGAATGGAAAAACGGCTACAGAACAGAAGGCATGACGGGTGTTGCCAAGGAGCTTGCAAGAAAGCTTGTCGGAACTCTCGGAGCTTCCATAAAAGCCTTTATTTTGAGCAAAATAGGTTACGTTGAAGGTGCGGGATACGGCAATCAGACAGAACGGACAGAATATCTTCTCTTTATGATGTGCACGCTGCTGCCTACCGTTACAAGTGTTTTCGGGCTGATACCCAAATTCTTCTACGATCTTTCAGGTGACAAGAAAGACAGAATGTATCAGGAGCTTGCGGAACGACGCAGAAGCATTATTAACCAAATGAATGAAATTAACACAGAAAAGAATAATGATAGTCAAACTCAGTAAATGCCCGATTCTGCAAGTGACAATAAATCTGTAATAAGAAATTATCATTTGCATTATTAAATCCAAAAGTTTTATAATCAGCAAAAATCCAAATCAAATATATTTCACATAAACCGTTTCACTTTCAGTGAAGCGGTTTTCTTATACAGGTTCAAAACTTTCAAAATAATCAAAAAATTAACATTAATAAACCCCGAATCGATTGCAACAATAATAAGGCAAACGCAAATTGAATTCAAAGGGGTGTAAACGAAATGTCAAAGAACAACGCAGTAGTACCTCAGGCAAGAGCTGCTCTTGACCAGTTCAAGATGGAAGCTGCTCGTGAAGTAGGCGTTAACCTCAAGCAGGGTTACAACGGCGACCTCACTTCAAAGGAAGCAGGCAGCGTCGGCGGCCAGATGGTTAAGAATAAATGTCCCGTACGAACTATGAAGTTTACCCGTAATTACCGTTGGCTTGACGGTCACAGCAAAGAGATTACATACGAAGTGGCTCTTGCGGTGTAAGTCTTTTATCCGATATGCGAAACAATGTCCTTGCAAAGAAACAAAATCTTTGCAGGGATATTTTTTGTTAAAACATATTGACATTTATTTGCACTCGTGCTAAATTATAGTTAGTACGAATACAAAAACTTTTTGAGGAGGCATTATGGCGAAGAAAGAGAAAACAAAACATAAAATAATCCGAGTTTCAACCCGAATGTTTCTTGATTACGGATACACAGCATCAACTGTAAAAATGGTCTGTGATGAACTTGGAATAAGTAAGGGCAATTATACATTTTACTTTTCATCAAAAGATGACATTCTTGCGGTGCTAACGGATTGGCTGTGTAAGTACCAATGGAAGCTGATAAAAGATGAAGCAGACGACGGTATGAGTTCGTTGCTTGCCCTTTGTTTCGAACTGATGTCAATGGCGTCAGCTTGTGAAGAAAACGAGGTTGCAAAGGACTTTTTCATTTCTGCATATCAGAGTCCGAAATGCCTTGAAATCATCCATAATAACGATACCGCCCGTGCAAAGGAAGTTTTTGCGGACTACTGTCCCGATTGGACAGACGAACAGTTCAGAGAAGCGGAAATTCTTGTTGCAGGTATCGAACACGCAACTCTGAATGCCATTGATAAATCTGTATCGCTTGAAACACGAATTTCGGGAGCATTGAACACCATTATGACAATTTATAATGTACCCGAAGAAATCCGCAAGATAAAAATTGATAAAGTTCTTGCGATGGATTACCGCTCACTCGGCAAACGCATTTTCAAAGAGTTTAAAGAATATGTTGAACAGATGAACGAAGAATAAGCCGAACGGCTTTTATATACATAATAAATAATTCATCAAGGAGATGATTTTTTTGAAAACAACATTAATCAAACGCATACTTTCAGTAGCGCTCAGCTTTACGCTGGTAATTTCCTGCCTGGCTGTTGCTCTGCCCAACACTCATGCTGCCGACAGTATTGAATTCCTTATGGATGGCGACAAAAGGGTCGGCATCAAGGAAATCACCATTGACGGTGTCACTTATTATGACATCGCCGGAGGCAACTCGACTATCGACCCAACCGAAGTAACACCCATTGAGCTTTACAAACAGCTTATTGTTGCGGAGCATGACGGTGTTTCTCTTGCCAGATCGTGGGCAAACATCGCAAGTCTCATCTTTGAAGCCGCAGGTGACGAGTTCGGCTACAACAACAATGAAGGCTTTTCCACAAACTTTGACGATTATTATACCAATGACGGCGACAGCGGCATTGACATCAACGTTGTTGATGCACTTTCCAAGGAAAACGCGTGGAGTTCAGGCAAGGCACATTCAACAGGTTGGAACACAACAACCACCCTCAAATCCGTTCAGGACAGGATGGTAGATGAAATCTGTGACCCTCTTTCCGACACTTCGGGAAACGATAACGACATTTCCAAAGGTGCTTGTATAGAATACTGCACAGGCAGTTCTAACGGTTTTGCTCTTCTTAACAACACCGACAGCAGAACAGTTCTTTATAACATCGCAACCACATACGATTACAACAGCGGCTCAAACAAAGCTGCATTCTCATCTTTCGGTCTTATTCTTTACGATTTTGAGGTTATTCCTCTTGCTGATGATGACCTTGCTTTTATCACCGCCGCAGAGGGCTATGAAGACCTTGATGCCGCCGAGGCAGATAATGCACCCGGCGTAAAATACAAAACAAGCGGCGGCACACCCAACACAAGCTACATCTCTAACCCCTCCGCTTCCGACACAACGGTTTCCGCTGCTTACAGTGAAACTCACTCAACAACCGTTTCCAACTATATGGAATCAACCGACACCTACACCTTTGGCCAAAGTCTTGAGGTTTCAAGTGAATTCAGCGTTTCTTTCCCCCTCGTTGCAGAAGGAAAGATGTCAGTTACCACCGGATTCTCCACCGAGCAGGCAATTTCAACAGCTTACGGTGAAGAAACCTCTCTCACAGATGAAATCACCACCGAGACAGTAGCAGAGGTTAATCTTCCCGCACACACCCAGATCGGTATCAGCCAGCAGTCGGGTCAGACTGAGGTTGAGCTTGATTACGACTGCCCCGTTTATTTCACCTACAAAGTTATCATCTTCGGCATGAACGGCGAATTCTATGCTGACAGTGTTGCTACTGAATCATGGAAAACCGCAGGTTACGACCAGGGCGGTATCTGCATCGGCTTCGGCACTGACACAACCACAGGTGGCATTTCTGCCCTTGACAATCTCTACAACCGTGCAATCAAATTCAAAGATATGGACGGCTTCGAGGCTTCCTACGGCAACTGCGACGGTTATTATGAAAAGCACGATGACGGCAATGCTTCAAAGCGCTTCAGTGCAGTTCCCTGGAACGAAATTCTTGACGAAAAACAGAACAATGGTCTTGACCTGACCGGTAAGGAAAATGTTTTCTATCTCA
>JAZSHU010000052.1:0-65861 GCA_045533455.1 Acutalibacteraceae bacterium
CAAAATTCTTTCCAGAAATCCCATAAAGGTTCCTCCTTATAAATCTTTATATCTTATCAATATTTGTTTACGGCTTTTTATACCGAGTTTACGGTATATGTTTTTGCAATGGAAATGCACGGAAGAATGTGTAATAAACAATTCCTCCGCTATCTGTGCCTGCGTTTTGTCGGTAAGAAGATGAGCGAAAACCTCAAGTTCACGCCTCGATAGTTTTTCCAGCTCGGGATAAATTTCAAGCAGCCTCTTATGTTCGTTTTCTGCCAATGCAATATAATCGAAATAATTCAGTATTCCCATACGCCACCTCTTCAAGGATAATTATACTTTGTCAAGCTGAAGATGTAACCTGCCCAATATAGGGGGATTTGACGCACACACTACCTTTTTGGGTAGTATTTCTCGTATATTCTTGAAAAAAAGAAAAATATAATTTATAATTCTATTTAGAAAAGATATTGTTATGATTTGATTATATTGATTTTTTTGTCCGTTTTGCACCCCCCGTTTGGGGGGTTTTTAGGGAAAAACCGCCTGTTCGGGTAAGTTTTTTAAAGAATTCAAAGATTTTTACGATTTTGCGATGATTTTTCGCAGTAAAGGAAGGTGCGCTTTATGAATCACCCGATTCTCATAGAAAACCAGAAAAAGAGGATGGATATACCTTTATGGAGGCTCGTTTGCTTCGCTATGTTCAACCTATGGCAGATGGGATTTATCTTTTATTTTCTTGAACCGTCCTCAGCATTGGACGGAAAAATTCCTCTGCCCATTAACATAGATTACGGTACCGCACTTACGGTGGTTTGCTACCTGCTTGGTATCCTCACAATGATATTCTTGCCGAAGATAATCGTGTGGGTACAAAGGATTGACACGGTTATTGCACTCGTTTCAGCTGTCGGATTCTTTCTCCCTCTGTCGGAGGATGCTCTGCGCTTTAACATTTACTTGCAGATATTCTGTTGCTGTTTGCTTATCGGTTTTGAAACCTTCCTTGTGGTCAACTACTTCTCCGAAAAAAGCGGTATTAAGTATCTGACTTTTGCCTACGGTGTACCGTGTTTTCTGATCGCCTTGGTTCAAAACGAGCTGATACCGGTCAATTTCTCCATCTTCCGTTTCGGAATAATAGCAACATTGGTGCTTATGTTTATCTTCTTCCTCAGTATGCCCACGGATAATGAGCATCTGCCCCGTTTCGTGAAAAAGAGCGACGGCATCAAAGCCCCGAAAAAGCTGATTCTCGGTACTTATCTTCTTGTTTTCATTATCGGACTGATGGGAACAGCCGGACCAGCAATTGCCGGTAAGGTAAAACACGGTGTGACGATTATGTATCTTGTGGTTGCGGTTACCTGCTTTGTCTTTTATCTTCTTTACAAAAAATCCAATATTCATCCTTTCCGCATGATCCCCCTGTCGGTGGGTTTGGGCGGTCTCGGTTTCCTTTTGATGATCGCAACTTCCTACGTGCCTGCACTTTCCTACGTTGCCTGCGTCCTCATAGGCTTTGGCATGGCTTCTTGTATGATGGGTCCCCTTTACGGTGTGCCGATTATGAAGTCCTATCCGTCGAAGTACGTAGCTCCCGCTATCATCGGAGTTGTCATCTTTGCAGTTCTTACTCACGCCGTTATCGGAGAGATATTCCTCGGCACACCTACCGTAATGTACATCGTTTATGCAGTGATTATGGGTGTTCTTGTGTTTGTGTATGCGCAGGTTGAGCCGTTTTTGATGTTCACCCTTCGTCGCCGCATTGCCGACGAGGAGACCGCTGACACAGCAGATGTCGAAGAGGTTACGGAAACCGAAGCAAAAACCGAGCCCGTGCTTACTGCCAAGACAGATACATCGGACGATCCGCTCATGAAACTCAGCCCGAAGAAACGAGAGGTTGCGGAGCTTATCTGTCTTGGTTATACCAACAAGGATATTGCAAGAACGCTCGTTATTTCCGAGCATACCGTCAAGGATTATGTGAAGGATATTTATTATACTTTAGAGGTCCACACGCGCCTGGAGCTTGCCGCCCTTGTAAACAATTTCCGCCTGGCAAACAAGAAATAACAAACTTAAATCATAATTGATACTTGCTGACATATTAAATAATGATATCAATATAAAAAGCAGGCAACACCACAAAAGTGATGTTGCCTGCCAAACTTTTATCTCATATCTGATAGAGGAGTATAATCTGTGCTGTTTCTCAAATATTCTTCTATCTTGCCACTTAAAAGTAACTCGACATAGCTCAAAGGTTCATTATAGATTAGATAATCAAGCATTGATACCTCATACATATTGTTTGCATATTCGTTTTCAACAGCAATGCAGTCGATTGATACTATAGAGCCGTCAATGAGTTTTACTTCAACACAAGCGGTGTCAATGTTAAATTCACAAGACAAGATTCGATTTTTCATAGCAGAAATCCTTCCTTATTCAAAATATAATAAGCAATCTTGTTTGGCATCTGCCGCACTTTTTAATTTCTGCTATGCTGTCTTATCGGAACGCACCATTAGCCGACCCCTTGAATGTTTAGCTTAAATTATGCAAGCTCTGCGAAGTACTTGATTGTACGAACCATCTGGCTTGTGTAGCTGTTTTCGTTGTCATACCAAGCAACAACCTGAACCTGATAGAGACCGTCTTCAATCTTTGTAACCATTGTCTGAGTTGCATCGAAGAGTGAACCGTATGTGATACCGATGATATCGCTTGATACGAGTTCTTCTTCAGTGTAGCCGAATGAAGCTGATGAAGCAGCCTTCATAGCAGCGTTGATGCCTTCCTTAGTAATGTCGTTACCCTTAACAACTGCAACAAGGAGTGTTGTTGAGCCGGTGGGAACGGGAACTCTCTGTGCTGAGCCGATAAGCTTGCCGTTGAGCTCGGGGATAACAAGACCGATAGCCTTAGCAGCACCTGTTGAGTTGGGAACGATGTTAGCTGCAGCTGCTCTTGCTCTGCGGAGGTCACCCTTTCTGTGAGGACCGTCGAGAACCATCTGATCGCCTGTGTAAGCGTGAACAGTTGTCATGATACCGCTCTGGATGGGAGCATAGTTGTTGAGAGCCTTAGCCATGGGAGCAAGGCAGTTTGTTGTGCAGGAAGCAGCGGAGATGATGTTGTCTTCAGCTGTGAGAGTGCCTTCGTTTACGCTGTAAACGATTGTGGGAAGGTCGTTGCCTGCGGGAGCAGAAATAACAACTTTCTTTGCACCTGCATCGATGTGAGCCTGGCTCTTAGCCTTTGAGCAGTAGAAACCTGTGCACTCAAGAACAACGTCAACGCCGATTTCGCCCCAGGGGAGTTCAGCTGCGTTAGCCTTTGCATAGATCTTGATTTCTTTACCGTCAACAGTGATGCTGTCTTCGCCTGCAACTACTGTATCAGCAAGAGCGTATCTGCCCTGAGCTGAGTCGTACTTGAGAAGATGAGCGAGCATAGCGGGGTTTGTAAGGTCGTTGATAGCAACGATTTCGTAGCCTTCTGCACCGAACATCTGACGGAAAGCAAGACGGCCGATACGACCGAAACCGTTAATTGCAACTTTAACTGCCATAGTGAATTACCTCCAAAAATTTTGTTTAAAAATTTGACCGTATATATTTTATACATTTTCTGCGAAATATGCAACAGTTTTTTTGATGATTTCCGAGTTTTTTGAAAGATTTGGTAATGTGAACAAAATTATTGAAATCTTGGGCAAAAACTGTGCAAAACTGACCGATAAAAAAGGGCTATTTGTGATATTTTCCGCCGTTTGAAATCATAAAAGCGCGGTAAATCTGTTCAAGAAGCATAACCCTTGCAAGCTGATGGGGGAAGGTCATGGGGCTCATGGACAGCCTGTATTTTGCCCTGCTCTTGACTGCAGGCGAGAGCCCGTGAGAGCCTCCGATGATGAAACAAAGGGTGCCGAAGCCCGAAACGGCACACTTCTCAATCTCCTTTGAAAAGCTTTCGGATGACATTTCTTTACCCTCGATGCAAAGGGCAAAAACCCCGTCGCTCGGTGCGATTTTTGAAAGAATTCTTTCGCCTTCGTCATTGAGTGCGGCTTCAATCTGTGCCTCGTTGGGGCTTTCGGGAAGCCTTGCGGGAGTAAGCTCGGTAATCTTCAATTTGCAGAATGCGCCAAGCCTTTTTTCGTATTCGGCGCAGGCGTTGCGAAGGTAATCTTCTTTGAGCTTGCCTACGCAGATTATGTTAATATTAATCATAATTTTCCTTTCATCACAATGATATGACAGGGTTATGGTCGCCTGCAACACTGAGTATGTAATCAAGATTTTCCGTTGCGCCCGCCATTCTCATTGCAGCCCTTGTGGTTTCGTATGCAAGGGCAGGTATGTTGTTTTCTTTGCTCAGATGTCCCAGCACAAAACGGGTTGTTCCCGATTCCATAAGCTTTACCGCTGCTGCGGCACAGCTTTCGTTTGAAAGATGCCCTCTGTCGGAGAGTATTCTTTCTTTAAGAAAAAACGGATAAGGACCGTTTCTCAGCATTCCCACATCGTGGTTTGATTCAAGCAGAATAAGGTCGCATCCGTGAATTGCATCCATTACCGTGTCGGTCATTTTGCCTATATCCGTGGCGACTGCAATGCGTTTGCCGTCGTGAGTGACAACGGTGTAGCCCGTGCTTTCGGCAGTGTCGTGAGGAGTTCTGAAGGGGCGGATGAATATGCCGCCCGATTCCGTTCCGCTGTAAGGAATAACCTCGGTTTTCATTTTTGCGGTGATTGTTCCCGCATCCTCCATACCTTCGAGAGTGCCCTGCGATGCATACACCTTTACCCCGTGCCTTTCCGCAAAAACACGGACACCGTTGATGTGGTCTGCGTGGTCGTGAGTGACGAAAATTGCGGTGATTGAGCAGGGGTCAACACCGATACTTTTCAGTGCATCGGCGGTCTTTTTTGCACTGACTCCCACATCGATGAGTATGCCTCCCTGCGATGAGCCGATGTAGGTGCAGTTGCCGCTGCTTGATGAAAATAATGAACAGAACCTTGCCATATTTATCCTTTCAAATCAACAGGGCTGCTCCATAATCAGAACAGCCCGTTTTTAAGTGTAAAGTGCAAAGTTTCGGACAGGCTCCGCCTGTGACCGATTGTATGACACACACCTTATTTCTTATATAATACAATTATATTCCTCAGCCTGCGTTTGTCAGGCTGTCGGGTTCGGGGCAGTAAACACGCTTGATGTCGCCGCCAAGCCCTTTGAATTTATCGGCTACATTTTCATAGCCTCTGTCAATGTGAAGAATATCTTCGATTTCGGTAACTCCGTTTGCCGCAAGGCCTGCAATAATCATTGCCGCACCTGCACGAAGGTCGTCTGCCCTGACGGGAGCGCCGTGAAGCTGCTCAACGCCCTGAATAACCGCAAGCTGACCGTCTGCTTTGATATCCGCACCCATACGGTTAAGCTGCTCCGCATAACGGAAACGGTTTGACCAGATGCTTTCTGAAATAATGCTTGTGCCGTCGGCAATGGCAAGAAGCACCGCCATCTGGGGCTGCATATCCGTGGGGAAACCGGGATGGGGCATAGTCTTGATTGTGCATTTGCCGGGGCGTCTGTCGAGAGAAACTCTGACAGCATCGTCAAATTCTTCAACCGTTGCACCGCATTCGATGAGCTTTGTGGAAATTGATTCAAGGTGCTTGGGGATAACGTTTTTGATGAGCACATCGCCCTTTGTTGCGGCTGCGGCAACCATAAATGTGCCTGCCTCAATCTGGTCGGGGATGATTGAATAGGTGCAGCCGTGAAGCTGCTCAACGCCTCTGACCTTGATAACATCGGTGCCTGCGCCTCTGATATCCGCACCCATTGAGTTGAGGAAGTTTGCAAGGTCAACAATATGAGGCTCTCTTGCGGCGTTTTCGATAATCGTAAGACCCTCTGCCCTTACTGCGGCAAGAAGCACGTTTACCGTTGCACCGACCGAAACCATA
The DNA here is from genome assembly GCA_045533455.1 of Acutalibacteraceae bacterium. GTDB lineage: Bacteria > Bacillota > Clostridia > Oscillospirales > Acutalibacteraceae > CAG-177. Next base: position 5,985 of record JAZSHU010000052.1, read on the forward strand.
TCAAGATAAATGGGGCTGCCGATAAGCTTTTCTGCCTCTGCCTCTACGGTTGCGTTATCTTCAACAGATACCTTTGCACCCAGAAGCTCAAAGCCCTTGATGTGCTGGTCAATGGGTCTTGCGCCCAGATAACAGCCGCCGGGCATTGCAACCCTTGCTCTTGAGAATCTGCCGAGGAGTGCGCCGATAAAATAATACGAGGCACGCAGATGCTTTGTCATATCGTGTGAAATCACATATGAGTTTACGTGGCGTGAATCTATTTCAATTGTGCTTTTGTTAATCAGTCTGACTTTTGCACCGATGTGCTTGAGAATTTTCATCATATAGCTTACGTCGCTGAGTGAAACGGGAAGATTCTCAATGACACATATATCCTGGGAGAGAATTGCGGCAGGAATAATCGCAAGTGCGGCATTCTTGGCTCCGCTGACTTCAACTTCGCCTCGAAGGGGGACACCGCCGTTGATTACGAATTTCTCCAAGACATTTACCCTTCTTTCGTTGTTTGATTCTATATAAAAAATGAGATAATGTTTAAAAACCCAAAACATTATAGCACCTAAATTGCGGTTTGAAAAGACCCTAAACACAAAATATAGCGAAAAATTTGAAAAAATTTTGTCGGAAAACGGATTTTTTGTTCTTTTTCGGAAAGTTTTTATGTGCGGCACGGCTTATCTGCATTTAGTATGGCTGAAAATCATTTGTCTATATACTGATGACGGCACAAAATTAAAAAGGCAGAATAGACAAAAATTTGAGCAGTTTTTTGTTGAATTCAGACAATGATGTTTTTAAACAAAAACCTCTTTGTAATTTTTGACCAAAAAGCCACGAAATCCTTGAATATCAACACTTTTCGAAGTAAAACTGACCAAAACCGAGCTTTTGCCCGACGGGTAAAATTGAACAAAAGGGCAACGGATTTGTCACTATAAACAAAGGCGGTTTTACAGCTTTGCACTTCAAAAATTTGGTAAAAATCCATAAAAACCGCCCGAAATTCACAATAAATTCAAAAAAATCTTGAAAAAAACAAAATATTTCTATTGCAAAACGGCGGCTTATTGTGTAAAATGTAGATGTCCCAATGGTCATTTTGTATAAAAAGTTTAATGAAGTCAAAACAAATCGAATGAGGGGTAATAATTATGTCTAACAGAATTTTTCAGGGTCTTGTTCATCAGATGCGTGATGCAGTGGGAAGGACTCTGGGCGTAATTGACGAAACAGGCACAATAATTGCTTGCAGCGACCTTAGCAAAATCGGAGAGGTTATTTCAACCGCAAACGATGTTTTCGGTGATAACGAGCTTCACTACATTAACGGATATACTTTCTGCAATTTCGGCACACATATTCAGACCGAGTACGCTGTTTTTGTTGACGGCACAGATGAACTTGCAGGCAGATTTGCGGCTGTTTGCTGTGTTTCGCTTGAAAATCTCAAACAGTACTATGAAGAAAAATTTGACAGGGGCAACTTCATAAAGAATGTTATTCTTGATAATATTCTTCCCGGTGATATTTACCTTAAATCAAGAGAACTCCGATTCAATGCAGAGGCAACAAGAGTTGTTCTCCTTATCAGAATCACCGACCATAACGATGCCGCAGTGTTTGATACGGTTCAGAATCTTTTCCCCGATAAGAACAAGGATTTTGTTATCAACATCAACGAGCACGATATTGCCATCGTTAAGGAAGTACGCAACAACATTGAAACAAAAGACCTTGAAAAGCTTGCACGCTCAATTTCGGATTCACTGAGCACCGAGCTTTATACTCATGTTCTTGTGGGTATCGGCACAACCATTGAAGGCATCAAGGACCTTGCACGCTCATTCAAAGAGGCACAGATTGCCCTTGAAGTAGGCAAGGTATTCGATACCGAAAAAACTATTGTCAGCTATGAAAATCTGGGCATAGCAAGACTTATCTACCAGCTTCCCTCAACACTTTGTGACATGTTCCTCAGAGAAGTGTTCAAGAGAGGCTCAATCGAAAGCCTTGACCATGAAACTCTGTTTACAATCCAGCGTTTCTTTGAAAACAACCTTAACGTTTCCGAAACTTCAAGAAAGCTGTTTGTTCACAGAAACACACTTGTTTACAGACTTGAGAAAATCAAGAAGCTTACGGGTCTTGACCTGCGCGAATTCGACGATGCAATCGTATTCAAAGTAGCGCTTATGGTCAAGAAGTATCTTGACGCAAAGCCCGTTAAGTATTAATAAACAATAATATATTCACGGTTTTCGCAAAATAATTTGAAGGATTGATACTGTGATTCAGTTTAACAATGTTTCCAAAAAGTATGATAACGGAACTCATGCTTTGAAGGATATAAACCTTACCATCGAGAAAGGCGAATTCGTTTTCGTCGTCGGTTCATCGGGTGCAGGTAAAAGCACCTTCCTGAAGCTGATGATGAGAGAAGAAGTGCCTTCGTCGGGAACGATTGTTGTTGACGATATCGATTTGACTAAGATAAAAAAGAGGGATATCCCCAAATTCCGCCGCAGACTGGGCATCGTATTCCAGGATTTCAGGCTTATCCCCAATATGACGGTTTTTGATAACGTTGCATTCGCAATGCGTGTTATCGGCACCAAAGAAAAGAAAATCGGCAGACGAGTACCCTATGTGCTCAGCCTTATGGGTCTTAACGAAAAGGCGAGAAACTTCCCTCAGGAGCTTTCGGGCGGCGAGCAGCAGAGAGTTGCCCTTGCACGAGCGCTTGCAAATAATGCGGATATCATTATTGCGGACGAGCCTACCGGCAACGTTGACCCTCAGATGAGCTACGAAATCGTTGACCTTCTTATGCGTCTTAACGAGGCGGGCACAACGGTTATTATGGTTACTCATGAGCACAGCCTTGTGCGCTGCTTTGATAAGCGTGTCATTATTCTTGACAAGGGTAATATTGTTTCCGACGGCGGTGCGCTCGTAAGAGAAGCGGCAACATCCCACATTAACCCCGTCAGCGAAATTGAAAACGAATATGTTGTTCCTCCCGAGGAGGATTATTCCGCATACACTCAGGGCACATCTGCTCAGGCGGAAGAATTTGCAGTTACGGGAGGTGCGGAATAATGGGCAACTTAAGATATCTCACCAAAGAAGGCTTCCGCAACCTTAAGGTCAACAAGCTTATGTCGGTTGCCTCAATAACCGTGCTTTTCAGCTGTCTTATGCTTATCGGCATTGCGTTTATGATTCTTGTCAATATTCAGTCATTCATTTCGGGCATTGAGGCTGAAAACGTAATTATGGTTTACGCAGACCTTGACGCCAGCGACTACGAATATATGGCTCTGGGTAATGAACTGAATGCCCTTGATAATATCACAAGCGTTGAAGCGGTTGAAAAAGAGGCGGCATACGAAGAAATTCTTGCGGAAATGGACGATAACCTGAGAATCTATCTCAGCGGTCTTGACGAGAATCCGCTTCCCGATGCTTACAGAGTAACGGTAACGGATATGTCGGGCTTTGAAGGCGTTGTTGACGAAATCAAAAAGCTTGACGGAATAGAGAGAGTTTATGAAAACAGCTCCCTTGCAAGGCAGCTTGAAGGCATAAGGGATTCCGTGACCTACATAAGCCTGGGCATAATTATTCTTCTGCTTATCGTTTCACTGTTTATTATCTCAAATACCATTAAGGTAACAATGTTCAGCCGACGCCTTGAAATCAGCATTATGAAAAGTGTCGGTGCAACAAATTCCTTCATCCGCTGGCCCTTTATGGTTGAAGGTATTATAATCGGCATTATTGCAGGCATTCTTGCAACGGGTGCCGTATGGGCTGTTTATGAATTTGCCCTGACTTCCTTTACGTCGGTGCTTTCGGGTCTCGGCGGCGGAAATCAGGTAAGCTTCCTTGATTATGCACTTTATCTTGTTGCGGCTTTTGTTGGTATCGGCATTTTCACAGGCATTTTCGGCAGTGCAACATCCATAAGGAAATATCTTAAAGAAAGGAAGTTCGTAGAGCTTGAAGACTAAAATTCGCATAAGCGGAAGAAAAAGAATTTTTTGCCTTGCTCTTGCGCTGATTTGTGTTTTCTCGGCAATGATTATGCCTCAGGCGTCTGCAAAGACTCTTGAAGAAATGAATGCCGAATACGAGCAGATTGAAAAAGATATTCAGGAAAATCAGGAAAAGCTTGACGAGGTGCAGGAGGATATCCGTACCAACGAGCAGAAGCTTGACAAGCTTAACAGTCAGATAGATAAAATCAATGACCAGCTTGATATTCTCAACGACAGCATTGATATTCTCAACGACGATATCGATTCCCTGCAGTATGATATCACCGCAACAACAAATGATATAAACGAAATTACCATTCAGAAAGAAGAAATTCTGGTTCAGATTTCCAACACCCAATCGCTTATGGATGAAACCGAGGATATGCTCCTTGCAAGAATCCGTGAGAATTATATGGCAGGCGGCTCGGGCTCAACGGTTGAAATTCTTCTTATGAGTGACGATATTTCATCCTTCTTTGCAAGAACAGAGCTTGTAACCCGTGTGTCGGAGAATGATGCGGCGCTTGTTGCGGAGCTTTCGGATAAAATCGTCAAGCTCAATTCCCTTCAGGCGGAGCTTGATGAAAAGAAAGCAACCCTTGAAGTGAAAGAAACGGAGCTCAACACTCAGATGGGTGACCTTACCGCAAAGCAGGATGACCTTGAAAGCAGTAAGAACGCTCAGCAGAGCAAGAAAAACGATGTTACCAAAAAGCAGAACGAAGTAAAATATCTTCTTGAAGACCTCGATAAGGACAGCGATGCTTATAAGGCCGCAATTGCCCGTAAGGAAAAAGAGCGTGCAGCTCTCGAAGCGGAAATCGAAGCGGCAATCAAGCAGAACGGTTCAACTGAGGGTGACAAACCCAAAGAAGAATTTAACAATGACGGCAAGATGCTGTGGCCGGTACCCGGTTCAACAAAATTAACCGCAACCTATCCTTCATACAGTGACGGCAGTGCCCACTGGGGTATCGACATTGTAAGAACGGATGTTGCATCAAGAGGCACTCCCTTCCGTGCTGCACAAGGCGGCAAGGTAATTACAGCGTATAACGACGGCAACTGGAACTACGGCTTCGGCAACTACTGCATTATTGACCACGGCGACGGTAAGCATACCCTTTACGCTCACGCCCAGAGGCTTTATGTCAGCGAAGGCGATGTGGTTGAAAAGGGCGAAGAAATCGGTCTTATCGGCGATACGGGTAACACAACGGGACCTCACCTTCATTTTGAAGTCAGAATCAAGCGTTCTGACGGCAGTGTTGACAGAGTGAATCCGTTGAACTATGTTTCCAAACCGTAACAGAGGATTGCCTCACTAAGCGAAGAACAAAATACACCTGAAAGGCGGCTTGATGCCGCCTTTTTTGGAAAGAAAGGACGGCTGCATATGAATAAAAAAATATCTGTCGGTCTGTGTATATCTCTTGTAATAATTTTCGTGACTCTGACCTTTGCGGTAACAATGGTTGCATCAAAGCAGATTTTCAGCGGAATTATGAATAATATTTCTCAGCGTTCTCAGGCTTATCAGTCCGTTGATGAAATAAGTCAGATTGTCTCCAACTATTTCTACGGCTCCGTAAGCGATCAGAATAAGCTTAACGGTGCTCTGTCGGAGGGCTATGTCAACGGTCTGGGTGACCCGAACAGCAGATATCTGAGTGCAACCGAATATGCATCATATACGGGTATGATTGACGGCGGCGTAACGGGTGCGGGCATTGAAACCGCATATAATTATCAGCAGGCACAGCTTGCCGTTACCTATGTCTATGAAGGCTCACCTGCGGAAAAATTGGGTGTGCAGGCAGGGGATGTAATAACCGCCATAAATAACACAACCGTCACAATGAGCAATTTTGCTCAGCTTCAGAATATGCTTTACGGCAGCCTGCTTTCATCGGTTTCGGTTGAATACGAAAGAAACGGTGAAACCAAGGTGGCTGAAATTATGTCGGGCTTTTCCATTCCGAGCATAAAGACCAATATTTACGGTAACACAGGTTACATCAAAATCAGCGGATTCTATAAAAATACCGCCTCGGAATTCAAGGCGGCAATAGAAAAGCTTATGGCGGACGGTACGGAAAATATGGTTTTTGACGTCCGTGACGTTTCAAGCGGTACAATAGATTATTCCGCACAGGTGATCGATGTTATCGTGCCCGCAATTTCGGATAATATTGCTGTTGCCAAGGATAAGGACGGCAATGTTTATAAAAACAAGATTTACACTGCGGAAAACAGTAATTTCTCAATGCCCTTTGCCGTGCTCATAAACGGCGGCACAAGCGGACCTGCCGAGCTTTTTGCCTGCGATATGCGTGATATCGCACAGGCTCACATTATCGGCACAACCACTGCAGGCAACGGCACAATGCAGGAGCTTTTTGCCCTTGAGGACGGCGGTGCGGTTCTTCTCACCGTTGCACTTGTTGAACCCAGAGGCGGCGCGGCGGCGGTTTATGACAAGGTAGGCGTTGCACCTACCGTTGAAGTAACCCTCAATTATGCAGGCTATAACGGCGGCATTCTTACCCTTGAGCAGGATAATCAGCTTTCAACCGCACTGAATATGCTGGCATCCTAAAATTTGCGGCGCAGTTCGGTTACCTTGCCCAGCACGGTAACGGGCAGGTTTTCGATTTCATCCGCAGAAAACAGCATAGGCTCAAATACGGGATTTTCAGGCACAAGCATCAGGCTTGTGCCTTTTTTTATTACTCTTTTAACCGAAACATCGCTGGGACCTATGACAACGGCGGCAATATCTCCGCTGCGCACCTCGCTGCGGCGGCTGATGATTACCGTATCGTCAAGTATGAGGGTAGGTGCCATTGAGCCGTCGTTGATTGTCAGTGCAAAGTAATCAACACCGCCCAGCTTTTCTTCGGCGGCATCCGCACTGATTCTTTCAAAGCCGGGTATGCGGTTTTTATCCGCAGGTTTTTCAATGCCGAGAAGAACTTCAACCGATACACCGAAAACCTTTGAAAGAAGCTGAAGGCTGTTACGGTCGGGTACGGTTCTGCCGTTTTCCCATTGGCTTACGGCGGTCTGATGAACGCAGCAAAGGTCTGCAAGCTGCTTTTGTGAAATCTTATTTTTAAGTCTTAATTCCTTTATTATATTCATTTATATTCTCCTTTCGCACGGAGCACGGTTTATAATAGTATTATGAGTGAAACTATTAACAAAGTCAAGCAGATTTATAAAAATTCTGAAAAAATCCTTGACAAACGAACATATGTTCACTATAATCAATAGTGTCACTATTAAAAAACAGGAGGTACAAATGAGAAAAAAGCAGAAAACATCCGATGTGAGAGAGCAGTTTCCCAGCCGTGAGGAGATAAAGGCGGCTCAGCTTGCCTGCTGCGGAAGATGCTGCAATCAGTGCGAATCACCTGCGGAATACGCCTGGAGGAAACGGGATGTGGATATGGCGATTCTGCTTGAAAAAGCCATAAAAAATGAGCTTACCGAAACGGAGCGTGAAACGGTAACCGACCATTGGTTCAACTGCGAATCGGTTTCGCGGATTGCGGAAAAAAGGGGAATAAATCCCTCGGCGGTTAACCGTACCCTTGACCGTGCCCGTGAAAAGCTTGAAAGGGTGCTGGGCTATGCGGTTTGCTATCAGCGGATTCAGAAAAGCGAAAATATTGTTCCGCTTGTGCTTGGCAGGGCAAGGGTCATTGCGGCGGCGAGAAGTGTGCCCGGCGGCACATCGGGTGACAGAATCACCCGCCTGAGGCAGAGCCAGAACCTGACCCGTGAAATTTTGGCACCTGCACTGGATGTGAGCGTTAAAAGATTGGGTCAGCTTGAATCGGATGCGGTGCCCGACGGGGATGAACTCCGTGCGCTGAGTGCATTTTTTCAGGTAACGGCGGATTATATTCTGAAAGGAGAATTGAATGAGCAATAAAACACTCAGGGAATTGGGCGAGGAATATGAGAAGGCGGCAAAGCAGTTAAAGGAAATAATCGATAAAAAGCGGAAGGAATTAAGAGGTCTGAAAGACAGTGTGTGCTCAAACGAAGCATATGAGCTGAAAGCCCAACTGCATAAGCTTTACGCACAGCACAGAGAAACTCAGGAAATTGCGGAATACCTGAAAAGCTATTATGAACCTCATCAGGGGCGCAGACAGCTTTTTGATTATTACTAGGGTAACGAGTATAGTCCGAACCGTGTTTTTTGTCGGATTATTTTCGCTGTTTCTGTGTTAAAATACTCGCAAATCCGTCAAGGATTTGCTCCGTTTTTGCCTTGAACCATCTGAAAATTCTCTCGACAAAAAATCTTCGACCCGAAAACGAAGGATTTTCAGATGATTTTTGGCGGTTGAGGGTGACGACAGGCTGACGCCTTTCTAATCCGAAACCCCGAAAAGCGCTGAAAAGACTCGCTTTCGGGCAGGTTCGGATTATATTCGTTACCCTAAATTCATAAAACCCCTTGACAAACGGGGATGAGTTATATATAATAACTCCTGCACTTCGGGTGCGGAGAAGGACGTTTAGCTCAGCTGGTAGAGCATTCGCTTGACGTGCGAAGGGTCAGCGGTTCGAGTCCGTTAACGTCCACCAACGAAAAAAGCCTTGAAATCCTTGATAATAAAGGGTTTCGAGGTTTTTTCTTTTTGCAATTTGTTATAAAAATATTTTGTTGTTTGTGTGATTTGTGCCAAAAAATATTAGTTATGCAAGTCAGATGCAAGTAGAGTTTGTGGGTATATTTATCCCAATTATAGTTACCATCATTTCACAAAATTGGTAATTATTGTTGACTTTTGTAAAAATATGTGGTAATTTATTTACAATAATTGAGAAAAGAGGCGGTGTACTTTGGCAGAGTTTCATGTAATTCATTTATCCGATTTACATATTGGAAAAAAGATTACATCAACGCATCGAAAATTAATAAGGGATATAAAGGCCCAAACGGAACATTTTGAAGATAATTCCATTTTTTTACTTGTAACAGGCGATGTAATCGACAAAGGTAATTATGCTGAATGTGAGCAAAATGTTATTTCTTTTTTTGAACAATTAAAGGCTGGTTTAGGCAATAAGGTTTGTGATATACAAATTGTGGCCGGTAACCACGACAAAGATAACAGTATAGACCCATATGCCAAAATTACTTCAACCTCAATTCAAATGGAACAACATTCCTCTGAGGAAATAGAGGAACTTTTGAAATTACAGGAAAAATATTTTGAAAAATTTTTGGAGATATCGAATAAAATATTTGAATTGTTTGGGATTGATAAAAAGGTGGAATCTACCTTTGGTGTTGAATTTCGCAAACACAACGATTCCAACTTGTCTTTCATAAGAATAAACACGTCTTTGGCGACTTGCGGAAAAAAGAATGAAGAGTTTCATCTCGCTACCGGTTCGGGATACATAGATAAAATTATTGACACCTACCAAACTTTCAAAGCTGAAATTGAAAGCAAAGGTGAAAAGTTATTAACTTTTTGCTTGGCTCATCATCCTACATCATTTTTAACCCCTGAAGAAAGTCAAAAAGTCAATGAATCTTTAATTGATGAAGAAAGACTCAATGTTGATTTCTTCTTATCCGGACATACCCATGAACGCTCTGTCAGTAACTTGTCGAATCACACCAGAAGGATGACATCGTTGGTTACCGGTATAGGTTGGAATCATGATGCTGGGGTATCTACAAGAGCTATTGAGAAGACAAGGCACAGATATAGCATATATACATTTGATGAAAATAAGAATATATATACGGTCACAATGAGAAAGACAACAGAGAGTGGTGATTTTGCACCGGACAGTGATTACTTTATAACTGAAGAGGAGCGAAGGACGGGGAAATTGTATTTTCCTTTGGAAGAAAGAAGTCAGGCTTTTGTTTCCGTTAATGAATATTCACCAACTGAAAAAAGAAATATAGCTGTTGATAATGAAACGGTCATTAATTTAAAAGTTCTTTCAGAATGTCTGAGAAAGTATGTTTTACGCTGTGAAAAATTGATAGAAAACTACAAACATCTGTATTTCAGAGATGTTTTGTTTGGTGATGAAGAATCAAGAAAAGATTTCGTTAAGATGTTCTACTCATTTATGGAAAACGCTGAAAGAGTAACATTAGAAGAAATGGTAGAAAAAATATCTTCGGATGAAAAAGTTTATAGTAGATGCCAGGAAATGTTACACAACCGTTTTACATCTTTTCTTCTTGATCTTGTTCTCCTTCTTCCGTTGGAACTTTCTGATTATTTTGGCGAAGAGGTTGAAACACGCGCTGCTTTTCGAAGATATTTTGATGAAGAAAAATACAAACCAATTTGTTATTACCCGAAGGATGTTACACCGAGAGATACAGGAGAGAACGGGAATAGCTCTGGCAAACCCAGAGATTATGATTGGGAATCTTCGTTAGTTCAGCATTCATATAGAAACAATTGTCGTCCTATGATTTACAGTGTAAATAAAAAATACAATAATTTCGAATCGGATAATTGGGAAGATTTTATTGTGTTTGTTCCAAAATTGCCCAATAGTACAGTTTTTTCAAATAAAGCTCATATAGGTTCAGTTCACGAAGAACGGCCGTTGTTATCATTTACCTTTTCGGTAAGGTTGAAACACAGAGATGAATATGAAAAAAGTTCAATTGACTACAAAAACAAAATGAAAAGAATTTCAAACAAACTTTTCCTGTTGGAATTTTTTTCGATCGATAAAATAATTACAAATCTTTTATTGAACTTTATAAAATATTTACCTTTAAATGCACAGACATATTTCAAAAATCAGAATTAAAAATATTTATTAACATTTAGAAAAATTATAGACATTTGTGTTTGTCTGTGCTAAAATATTCATTATAAGGAGGAATGGTTACATATGGCAGCAGCAGTTCGAATAGAAAGAACAGAAATAAATGTACAGTTTGTTGAAAGCGAATTAGATGATCAAAAATTGAAATTACTCAATAAGGTCATATCAGATTGGACTAAAAAGGAAGAAGAACTAGACAGGGTTTTATCTTTCTTCGAAATTCCCCAAAGTGTAGCTAGTGAAATTTTTGCAGTCGTTGATTAATAATTTTAACTCTCCCCCATAATTATAGTTATGGGGGAGTTATTAATGAAAAAAAATAGTTTTAAAGTTGAGAGAACAGACATTAACAAAAAATATATCGAATGGTCGTTGAATATCAGCGATTATGATTTAGAAAAACGAGATGCATTCAACAGAGTTTACAGGGAAAACAGCGATTTAAATGCTGCGTTTTTTACGATTTCCGAAGAAGATTATAAATTGATTTTTTGTGTTTGAAATGCAAAAAACCGCCGAGAAGGTAGTCAGGTATTGTTCCTGAGAAACCCTCTCGGCGGTTACATTTTTTATCATTTTTACAGTGTTTTAACAGTGCCAAAGTTGGCGATATTAGAACATTGAAAATAACTCCATCAAAAATCCGATAGGATCTTCAAGGAAAATTCCTATATAGATTTCAAAAACGGAAATAAAGAAATGTCCCACTTAATTTAGCACCTCAATTCTTTCAAATGTCGATTACGGCGATTTGCTCTTCATATGCTTTCATTTATTTCAGCACCTCAACAAAGTTTTTGTGTACCCACTTATCGGATGTTTTGCTGATTTTCAGCCAACTGCCTTTTTCGGCATAAACGGTAAGCAACATACCTTTGGGGAAATCGTTATCCGCTGCTTTGCCTTTTTGGGCAATAACCTGCTCCTGTTCGTAAGGAGTGAATTCGCCGAACGGAATTCTGCGGTATCCCGAGCCTGCACCATCTCTTACGTTAACGGCTTTTTTGACACGGCAGAGCTTTGTGCCGTCAATATTCTCACGGTGGATAGGACGGAGAACACCGAGAAAATAATTGTAATTATGTTCTATCATCCTCAGTTCCTTTGCACCCCAGTTCATATCGTATGTAATGAATTTGTTTGTATCGCCTGCACCGGTTGCAATGGCAACGTGACCGTATTTATTCATATTCTTTGACCATACGCTCACATCACCTTTCATCGGTACAAAATTTGGTGAATTCTTTATTCTTACAAAATTCTTATTGAGAAAGCTGTGTAATGTGAAATTATCAAAATAAGCGTGTGCATTGCCGATTGCTTTGGGAACGATACCCAGTACATATTTAAGATACATTTTTACAAGGTCAACGCACTGTGCACCTGCCGTGCCGTCATAATCAACTGCTCTGCCGAGATACTTTTTGATGAAAGCATCAAGGGTCATTGTGCCCGAACCTTTGCCTGCAAGACGGGCATCGATGAGGTCTTTGATGAAATTCCATACGGCTGAAATCCCTGCGGCTGTTGCGGCAATGAGGATACTTATAAGCATCTTTTTGAGGGTATCCGTATCGGTTGCACCGAGAAGTGCATCAACGGAAACCGCTGAAAGAAACGCCTGCACAAAGGTTTTCAGGGCTCTGATGAGTATATCTTTGATTTTTTCTTTATTCATTCAAATCATCCTTTCATTTTGCAAAATAGCCTATAACTGCGCTTGCTGCCGCTCCGATGAAAGCAAACACAAGTTTATCCCACCAGGCGGCGGGTCGGGCTTTCAGTGCCTCTACCGCCGCTTTAAGCTCGCCTACAAGGGTAAGCAAATTGTTAAGGGTGGTTGTTACCGCAACAAGGTTTTTATCAACCCCGTTGTATTTGGCATACAGCTCGCTGATGTTTTCTTCTGCTTTGTCGAGGCGGTGCTCGATTTCCGTCAATGTAATTTCGGACATTATTCAGCCTCCGTCACCGCTTCAAGGTGATAATAGACATCGAATTTGTCAATCACTCCTGACATTACCTTTTCGTAAAGGTCATTGGGAATGCCTTCGGGGAATTCGATTGTTGCGATGACTCTCTGCTTATCAACCGCAAACTCACGGTGATACTCAATGTTTTTGGGGCAAGGAATATCATTAAGAAGCTTGTCTTTCTGTGTGCCAAAATCCTTAATATCAAACTCGCCCTTAATGCGGATATAATCTACCGCCGCATTTTTTGGAAGGTCAACACAAAAACAAAGATTATTTGCTCCCCAATATCCGAGGTTGATAATGCCTTCGTGGTTTTCGCTGTGAATAAGATTCAAAGTTTTCATAATTTATTCTCCTTAATCTGTGTAATAAGTTATACGGATTTTTGACCATCCGTAGTCAATAGCTTTTTTTAGCAACGGGGTAAACTCGGATGAAAAACACAACAGATACGCATAGGTTGGCAACTCGAAATCGGAGTTATAAAAAACTTTATCCGACAAAATAATATACGGTGAAGTGTCGAGAGTATACATATCTTTGATGTTGATGTATTCACCGTTGTTTTCGTCAGGAAAAGCAATTTCAATGCTTGCAATTTCCGTGCCTACGGGGATTCGTGAAGCTAAATCGACCATATAAACTCTGCCGAACTGTCCGTAGTTGTCAGACCATATATTCAAATCAGTTTCTTCATCAACAAAGACTTCCAACTGAGCAGTAAGGCGTGAACTGCCGATTTCTCTGCCTTTGTAGATAAGGTTGCCGTCGGCATCCTCCCCGAATTTATTAAGTACCTCTGAGTTTTCGTGAGTGTGACGGGCTAAGGCGTTGGCGGCAATCGTAGCGGATATGCCGTTGTTACCGAAATCGAGAGGGCTTTGAACTCCGCATACCGAAGGTGAAAATACAGCTTCAACCAAGTCGGTTTTTACAAGAAGATTGTTTTCGCCGTCGTAGCCTTCAAGCTGAAATCTGACGTTTTCGCTTGCCGTAACCTGACCCCAGAGGGGCATATGAATAACATCTGCCTTGGGTATCATTTCCGAGCGGATTATTTTTTTTATAAAATCGCTTCCCGTTTCAAACGCCAGGCAGTAAAGCACGATGTTTTCGTTTGACGTCATATAATCGGGCGGAGTAATGTCAAGAACGGTTGCATTGTGTTCTCCTGTTTTTCCGAAAATATTGCCGTCAGGCAAAATGTCGGGTGAGTTGAAATTTACTCTTATATTTGAAATGTTAACCACCTCCGTTTAGTTTTGAATGCAGTTCGTTGAGAAATGCAATCCACGTGTTTACAACGATAATCCAGTTGTAATTCTGTTTGTTTATTGTCTGTGTTGAGACCAAGTTTGACACGATTATTCCCTGAGCAGTTGCCGCTGTCCGCAGCTTCTGACAGTTGGATTCCATGGCAACAAAAGCTGCCATAATTTCGGTAACGGGATGATTTTTTCCCGTTAAGCTTATCTCTTCAAGCTCATCAACCGATGCGCCTATGCTCATAAGCTCACCTTTCACAAAATCAACGGCAAACAGCAGTTTGTTAAAGTATGTTACCGTCAGATAGTCAGCAACTTCGTAAAGTTTGGGAAATCCCGCTGTACTCAGTACGGTAACAGAGCAATATGCAGAAAAACCGCCGTCAACCGTGGTTGCTGTGATTACGCACGGCCCCTCTGACTTGGCGGTTATAACTCCGTTTGCATCAATTTCAGCAACGTTTGCATCGGAGCTTTCAAACAAAACGCTTTGTTCCTCTGCATTGGCGGGAAATACCGAGTATTCCAACTCGGCGGTATCACCGATAACCAAGTCAAGTGTGCTTTCACATGAAATTTCCGTGACTCTTTGGGGAACAGCTAACACACCGACTGCTGTTGCAGATTTGCCGTTTAAAGCTGTTACAAGAATTTCATAGATATAATTCTTGCCGCTGTCAAGCGGAGCATCCTCAGGCATTGATGCGTTGAGGTCAAACACAACGTTTTCATATAAGGTAAGATTTGCGTTTTTGGTTAAAACCAAACTATATGTTCCGTCTGTGTTTGCTGTTTTTGCCCATGAATCAGCACCGTTTGCGATATTCATTCGGCTTGAAGCCTGCAAATCGCTTAACCCTTTCAAGGTGAATTGAATGCTGCTCAGCGCATATGTATCATGTTCTGCTTCGAACCGGGCCGAGGCGTTAAGACCGTATCTGTTTGACGATATGTTTATAAAGCTGTGTATGAACGGACTTGAATTATCTACCCATGTAGAATCAAACGAAAGTGATGCAGTTCCGTTTGATTTCCAAATATAGAATAAGCTGCTGTAGTCTGCCCATAATTTGAAGTCGACATCAAAATGCAGCGTTCCTGCTTCGGGAAGCGGATATGTTTTACTGTATGAGTAGTACGGCAAGGGCCTTTTTGTCGTATAATAATCATATTCAGATGTTTTGCCGTCAAAAAGTTTTTCGCCGTTTACCTTTAAATCAAACTTGATATAGTCTTTGTTCTTTTCAGAAGTGACCAGATAAAACTTTAATGTAACCGTGTAATCAACAATATTCGGTATTTCCTCAACTTCCAAATAATAATCCACATCATCAAGGGTCATTATCTTGGTTGAATACGTTGCCATCAGCTCTCTCCTCCGTTTGCCGCATAGTCACGCTCTATGACGGTTATTTTCGCTGTTTTTGCGGTTGAATATGAAATGTCCATAGACTTGATAATCCCCGTTTTAAGACCGTTGTGCGGTGTTTCTATGGTGATGATATCGCCGATGTTTTCATCGTCGAGAATGATAGTTGCTGTTATTTCATTTCGATAGAAGCCCGTCTCTTTCAGTTCTTCCAGTCTTTCATCAAAGTTCCCCGCGAGTGAAAATTTATCATATGTTTTTTCGCCGACGAAATTCGTTGCCTTTACATATGGATTGTTGTATCGTTCTTCTTTGATGACGGTATCAAAATCGTCGCTGAAGGCTTTAAACACGATTGCAGTATAGGGCGAGTTTTGCTTATATTCGGCTTTCCCGATTATTCGGCTTGCACTGATAACTCGGTTGCGCCTGTTGCGAGGCTTTCTCATTTCAAGCTTTTTGCCGTTTGAAACGATAAAACATCCTGCCGCAAAAGCTACAATCGCCGCTGCTGTGCGTGAGCTTTTCTGAGCTTCAATGAATCCGCTCAATTCTGCATCATTAAAATTACCGCCTTCAATATCAATGTTGGAGGCGGTTTTTATCATGGTGAGAATATCCGAAAGCTTGTGTGTTCCTTGCGCAACGGCAGGGAAAGGCGAACCGTCAAGCATCATGACATCGTTTGAACATTCAAAGCTGTATCTATCATCACCGTTGGGGGTTATGCAGTCGGCAACAAATTTTCCCTGCGGTTCATCATCCGAATAAAGGAAAAGCTCCTGTGCTTCCTGTGGGGCAAAATCGCCCGAAATCTGAGCTTCGAATTCGCATGTGCTGCCCGGTAAATCGGAGCAATCATCGCTGATTTCACGAAAAACATTTATCGGGCCGTAGAATTTTGAAATTTCAAAGGACTTGCCGAGGTCTATTCCCGCAAGCTTGACGAACTGATTCGGCAGCTCGGATTTATCAAACGATATTATGATTTTGTTGAAATTCTCAACAGCCTGCTCACCGTAAAAGGTCAGCATTTTCTGTTTCTTATCCTCTTCGGAGAATGAGGGATAAAACGTTACCCATTGAAGCCGAACATCATCCTGATACCATCTGACCGAAAATTCCGTGCAGTAATTCTGCCAAAAGTGGAGCGTTATGCCCGGCGCACTGTAATAGCCGTTTGCAAGATCAATAACAATGTCAACAGAGGGCGAGAATATTTTTGAGTTATTGCTGACGGCAGATGATACATAGCCGATGTTATCTGACGGTTCGGCAAAGGATAAATCAAAATTCAAGAGATTTATGCCGAGGCTTTCAAAAGATGCGTAATTAACAAGACTGCGTGAATCGGTGTTGAGCAAATCTCCCGGACTCTGAAAAGCGGATGAGCCTGCCGCGGGAACGGTTGCGTTTTCTGCCGCAAGGGGAGCAAAATCGTTATAAATAATTTTATGTTTCATTCTGCCCTCCTTACGGTGTTTTTTGCGGTGCCTTTGCAATAAAACTCAGGGTTATAGGTCCCCAGTAATTTTCGTTGCGTGCCTGCCGTATGAGCTTCTGGCTTGCTTTTGTGATGTATGCTTCAAAGGTGAGCGTACCCTGATTATAAGGAACGGTTATGGTGTTGAAGGGAACGGGTGCGGAGAGTGCTTCAAAAAGCTCGTCGTATTTCGCAAGAGAACAGGAAACGCCTCGGCTGACGGTCATTTTATAGTTATAGTAAGTACCTATAAGAAAAATTGCCATTTCGCCGTTTTGCAGTCTGCCGCTCTGATCTGATGAAAGCTTTTCAAAACTGCGTTCAAGCTCGTTGATGCGTATTCCCGTATTCACATCGTATTTGACGCCGTCAATTATAAGCATTTAACCACCTCCGAAAGCTGTTTTGCGGCTGCCCTCACGGGTCAGTTTAAGGTCAAGAAGCCTTATGAGTTCGCCCAGTGAGCCGTTTGCAATAAAATTGAAATTGAATTCCTGCTCGCCCATTACATTGCGGAGGGCATCCTCAATGGTAGTCAGGGGAGCTTCAACATTTGTGCCGTGTTTCTGGTCGCCCACAAGAGCATAAAACGGCTTGTTTGGCGGCAGAACCGCACCCGATGCAAGGGCAGGGACGGGAATACGGGGGAGCGATACTTCAGAAACCCTTGATAATCCGGGCGAATATGTTTTACCGCCATATTCCGGAATCCAATCAGGAATAGTAATTGTTAAAACTGAATTGATTTTATCAACAATCCAGTTCAGTCCCTTGATTATTGAATTGATAAAACCTTCAATTCCTTCAAGCCCTGAATTTATGCCATTGATAATTCCGAGTTTTATATTATTAAAAGTTTCTTTTGCCTTATCACCAAAATCTGAAAAAGCCTGTTTTATTTTGCCCCAAATTTCAACAACTTTTGTACGGGCATCTTCATTTGTTGCTATGAATGTAACTAAAGCGGCTATCAATGAAGTGACAACCGTTACAACGAATGCAATTGGATTGGCAAGTAATGTGCCATTGAAAAGCTGTTGTGCAATGTTCGCAAGGGAGGTAGTATCTTTTAACGCTTTGAATGCAGTTACAGCTTGATTAATGAGAGATGCGGCTTCAAATACAGCAAATGCAGCTCCTATGCCTGCAATACCTGAAATTATAGTATCTTTGTTATCAATGACCCATTTCAAACCGTCAAGAATTATCGGGAGCGTTTCGTCAATAAATGTTTGAAATCCTCCTGTTATAACTTCTGATACAGCATCAGTATCAACACCTTCAATCAATCCGGTGATACTGTCCAGAATAAGCCCAAATCCATCTTTGACGCTTGTCGTGATCGGTTCTGCTATTTCTCCGAGCTTTGCCATTCTGTCGTTATAATCGGATTGCGATTTATTTGCATTTATTATATTTTCGTTTGCTGCCTTGTAAGCTTCCGAAGCATCGCCGAGAAGGCTTTCTGTGGTTTCAAGCATAAACTGCTGCTTTTCACTTTCAGTAGAACAAGCTGCAAGTTTTGTGTTGAATTCATCAACGTTTACTCCGCAGCCTTCCAAAAGCTGTGTGTATGCACCTGTTGCCTCTCCGAGTTTTAATGTTTCGTTTGCTGCTTCGTAGAATGTTTCGGGTTGAAGAGCATCGCCGAATTTTGCAAAAACACCTGCAGCATATTCTGCCCACTGTGCTGCTTCTTGCTCGTTGGTAGACAGCAATGCAATCTGCTGCGAAGCTTCAACACATTGGTCGGTTTCGCCTATAATGCTGTATAACTCTTGATAAGTCTTTTTTGCGGCATCAGCGGATAGATTGTTGGTTTTAAAGGCGGTTTGAAGTTTGCCCATTTCTGAACGGTATTCTCTTGTTTCATCTGCGAGTCCGGCAAGCTTTTTGATTGATTCAGCAGCAAAATCACTTAATTTAGCCAATCCATTTGATATGAAGTTGGAAAGAACGCCCTTTGTAACAGAAAAACCATCCCCTGTTTCCTTTGCAGTATCATCCAAATCTTGAAGAGAATCATCGGCATATTGAGAAACATCGGCTAATTTATTCAAAGAAATTGTTGCTTCTTCAACCATCTGTTGATACGAATTGTTTCTGTTACCTGTAAACATCAAAGATTCGAGCTGTTCTTTTAGAGGAAGTATCTGCTCGTCAAAAGCCTCTATTTCATTACGAAGTTTCTCGATTTCTTCACCGTATGAATCGATATTCTTTATGGCTTCATCCGTAATTATGTGATAGTCAACTTTATCAATTTTTCCGCTTAATAACGCCTCATTCGCATCTTTTACGGCTTTTTCGGCTTGAGCAACTTTGAAACGTAAATTTTCAAATTTTTCGATAATGGGTAACTGCTTACTTTCAAGTTTTTCAATTTCTTTTTGAAGGGAAGAAATTTCTTTTTGTACCGCCTTAATGTTAAATTCGACAGATAAATTTATGTCAGCCGTTTCTTTCACCTCCGAGAATGTCATCTATTTCCGCCTGCTCGTCTGTGCCGATGCGTCGGCGAAGCTCCACGGTTAGGAGATTATCCGAATAATATTTTCTTTCCCACTTGTCAAGCGGTTCGCCTTTGGCGATTTTCTGACGGATTCTTGTGACGCAGGCGAAGGCACATTCGCCGATTTCATAATAAGCGGCAACGAAAGACCACCAGTGAAGATATTCCGTGCCTCTGCAATCATAGCCGAGAATTCTGTTGACGGGCGGAATGATAAGTGAAAAATCCTGTTCCCAGTCCATCACTTTCGGTTTCTTTCTGCCGTCCGTTTCTGTTTCCCCGCAGGCGATAAACCACAGACAGCGTTCATACGCTTCACCGTGGTCGTCAATCTTTTTCCAATCGGGAAAAATAATACGGACGCAAGCCTCGGCTTTCTCAACAGGCAGAAGGTCAGGGTCATTGAGAGCAGAGATTGCGTCCAGTATTACACGGTAATCCGTCCTTATTTCATAATCAACACCGCCGACATTGAGGGTTTTCGGCAGAGTGTAAATCATTTTTCATACCTCGCCGTATGCTTTGCAATGCGTTTTTCGCTTGCTTTGGCAGCCTTTTTAGCTATCTTTTCTATTTCTGGAAGAATTGCTTCAAGGAAAGCTTCCACATATATTTTTCCGTTTTTAAGTGGCATCAGAGGAGAGCAAGCGCCAAACACAGGTGTGGATACATCGTAATTAAATATAAAATTTAATTGTTTGCGGCATTCTTTATCTGCATTATCAAGAAAAGTTATGCATTCTTCGGGGAATACAGGCCGTGATGCTTTTATTTCTTCAAGATACTTTTGAATGTTTTTCTGTGCTTGGTTTGCGCGCGTTTTGATATTTAAATCGTTTGCCTGAATGTAAATCACACGCTCAGGGTCGCCGTTTATGGTTATGGCTTCTCTGCCGTCATCAATGTTGATATTTTTCAAGACGGGTTACCTCCTTATGCGTTGGGTGTGAACGTGATGGTTTCGTCATGCTTGTATGCATTAACCGTTCCGAGAATTTTGTTGTTGCTGAAATCAATGTTGACAGGCATATCAACATAAGCACTGCCGCCGATACTTTGAGGAATAACGGTGCAGTTTTTATGTACCTCGGCGTGATATGCGTGAGCTTCCGCCGTGCCTTCGTCGATAAACGCCTTGATAATCATAACCTCAAAGAGTGAGAATTCGCTGAGAGCGTTTCTTTCCTGAATATCATTCAGCTTGAAGAGCAGAGGGTTGCCGCCTCTGACCGTCATGGGTGTAAGGCTCTGGGCAGGTTCAAGCTTGTCAACCGAGGATTCCGTGATACCGAGAATATCGGTTACTTTTGAACTTGTGGGATTAAGCTCAATCGCACTGTCTTCAACACCTACACCCACGGGCACCCATTTGGGGTTTCCTTCTGCGGCGGTAATGCTGTCACCGACATTTACGCAGGTGACAAGCAGTTTTCTTTCAGCCTTCTGATTGGGGAGAAGGGAGAAATCCTTAGCTTTATAATCAGCCATATTTAATCATCCTTTCAATTAGTTTCTTCATAGATTATTCTGTACTGCGAAAGATATTTTGAAATATTCTGCATTCTTAATGAAGTGGGAATATTCTGAATAACCGTTATTTTTTCGATGTTGCAGTGTGCATCGAAATCGGGAAAATTCCTTTTAAGGTTTTGCTGTTTTATCCATTCCGTCAGGCTTTGTAACGATTCCATATCGGCTATGTTTTCAACACCGTCAAGGGATGTATCGTCAACAATACCGAAAGAGGAAACAGCAAAGTCATAATGCTTTGTTTCAAAGCCGAAAATATCAGTTTTAACCGTATAATCCGACGGTATGGGGATAAAATTTGCTCCGCCGTCTTCGGCTGTCCCGAAATTAAAAAAGAGTTTATCAAAAACGGGGCAGCTTTTAAGCCATTCAAACACGGCTTTGTTCTTATCCATTGTGTTTCCTCCTGTTCAGGTATTCTTGAAGTGCGGCGGTAATATCGTCTTTCCTTGCACTCCATGCCGCCTTGTCCCAATGGTCTGTGGCAAGGGAGTGCTTATCTGTTTTGAAATGCATTTTGCCGCCGTCTTTGGTAATTCCGTAATAGGGTGCGGAAGAATAGGGAGCTTTGAAATGAATACCGTCAGCGGTTATATCCGCAGTGTCGTACATTGTCAGAGTATCCGCAGGAACATAAGGCTCCATAAGCCGATAAAATTCATTGTAAAAAAACAGCTTTGCACCGTCGTCAATGCAGTTTTCAAGTTTTTGGGCTATCGAACTGACATCGATTTTTACCTCAATCATATCAGTTACCTATCCTTATGTGCGGCATATAAAAGCCCGTATTGTCGCTTACGGTATTGACCTTGAACGCATCATCGCCGTATATTTTCAGAATGTCGTTGCCGCTTGCGTTATCTTCAATAATATCCGGGATATCACCGAGAACGGCAATACTGCCCCGAGGTACGGCAAGAGCAGTGTTGCAGGGAATACGCACCACATAACTCTCGCCGTTGATACGGGATTTTTCGTCAAACTCGGAGGAGCGGATATGCTTGAAAAAGCAGCGGGAAAACATAAGTTTTTCCCACCGTACCTTTTTGTCGATTTCCTTTCTCAGGAACAGAGTGACGGCTTTATTCCAGTGTCCGAGCATTTCAGCACCCCCTGTAAGCAAGGTCGCCTGCATAAGTATATATAAGCTCCTCAACCTTTTTATCAAAGTCTGCTTTTGCGGCTTCGGGGGATACATACGAAACACTTACACCGTCGTTGCCGTAGCTTGAAACCGAACTGTCACGGCTGTCAAACTCATTGCATATACCGATGATTTCATAAACAAGGCGTTTTATGTTTTCATCGGGAGAAACTATGCGTTCCATGGTTCGGCGGTCAATCAGCTTCCTTGCCTTGAATTCAAGACGGCTGAAATCGGATTCAGGGAGTTTGCCGCCGTATGAAACGTATTCACTGTATGTGAGATACATCAGGCATCATCACCCGAGGGGAGCTCATATTCGGGATGTTCCTTTTCGATGTGCTTCAAAAAGTCGGATTCACGCCTGTACTCTTTGCCGCATACAGGGCAGACGAAAGGAGAAGCGGACTTTGAAGATTCGGGAATATAACCGACAGTTCTCATTTTATCAGACCTCCTTGTGGTGAACATAGATGCCCGCACGCTTGTTCTCATAGCCCTTGGCAATACCTACGTTACGGTAGCCGTATTTCCATGCATCTGCATTCTGGTTCTGAGAGGGGTCGATAACCTTGGGCGCAACGTGCTTGGGATACTGAATAACAGCACCCTTGTGGATGATTTCAAAGTTGATATCTGCCGCACCTTCCGCCTTTACATAACCGCCGATTTTTTCTTCGTCGGTCTTACCGCTTTTAAGAGAAATTGCGGTGTAGAAACGTCTCTGAGGAACTTCAACAACCTTGGCAAACTTTTTAAGAACTTCCTTGCTCTTTGTAGTGTCAAGGTCGTCAACAAGGCCTTTGAGTGTGGGTGTGATATAGAGATATCTTTCTTCTGCGGGAACTTCGTCCTCGTCCATTTTGGTTGAAGCGGCTCTGAGAGCGGCAATAACGGCATTGCCGTCGGTAAGGGTGCCCGATGTAATGGAAACATCTTCGAGAGAAGCGTATGCGGCAAAACGGAAGGCATCGATTTCGGGTGCAACCTTTGTTCTGATGAATTCGCTTGCAAGCTTGCCGTAAGCAATGTTTGCGGATTCCTGATTGTCCATATTGTCAACCTGGAACATACGGCCTCTGTCGTAATTACACTTGACGGTTTCCCAACGGAGAGAAACATCACCGTTTACATAACCGCTGTTGCGGTCGTAATCGCCCAGACCGCTCATGTCAATCATGGGGATACACATTTCGTCGGCGTTTGCACCTGCTTTGACAAGCTCGGGTGAACCGTCAAGGTCGGCGGTAAGTGAAGCAAGTCTGTATACCTCATCAAGAATGGGAACAAACTGCTTTGCAAGAATAATGTTGTTAGGCATAGTTTAATTTTCCTTTCTGTTTTTGTTAAATAGGTTTAAGTCCTGCGGCTGCTCTGACGGCATTATATGCCGCCTTATCAACCGATTCGGAATCTCCGAAACCGGGAATATCAACCTGAGGATTGGGATTTGTGAAAATGCCGTCACGGTCTTTTGTAAGTGCAGTAAAGATTTCGGCATCGGATTTACCCTCGTTTTCGGGCTTGCCGAGAGCTTCTCTGAACTCTGCAAAAACACCGTTCTTTGTGAAATCGTTGGTGTATTTGCGTTCTCCGTGAAGCTTTTCAAAGCGAGCTGTAAGAGCAGCTGTGTCCGCCGCTCCCTTTTCTGCTTTTTCACGGTTTTCCTTTTCCTGCTTGTAGGTGTCAATCTGAGCCTGAAGCGCAGATACATCACCTTTGTTTTTCTCCAGATCGGAGATTGTTGTGTTTGCGGTGTCAAGCTGTGTTTTGTAATCGTCACGGGCTTTTACCACTTTTTCGTGTTCTGATACCGTTTTGTAGTTTTCACGCACTGCGGTATCAAAAGCAGCTTTCTTGTCCTCGGGAACGGTGATACCGATTTCGCCGAGAATGGTGTAAATGTCTTTCATGCTGTTTCCTTTCTACATGATTTTTATACAGCTCTGTCTGCTGTTGAAAGTAAGCCGTATATACCCACGGCAGGGGTGATTTTGGGTATAAAAAAAGCCGACCTCAACGCATAACGTCAAAATCGGCTTTGATTATTGAATTGTGGGTATGAAAAAACCACCCTCACACAGCAGGTAGTTAATCGATAATGATTATTGATTTTATTTCGTTTTCATAAAATTCTATTTCACCAATAGATATGCTTGCTATTTCGGGTGTGTTATCTTGTGCAGGAATAAAATCGCAGGCTATACCCGAAAATTCATTTCCGTCAAATGTCGTTATTTTTACCTTTTTGCCTGAATATTCATATAACTTCACTTCTTATCCTCTCTTTTCATAGGTACAACGTGTGTACCTTTTTTGCCATAGTGAATCGCAAATCGATTTGTTGGTTTGGCTTCTCCAGTTTCAGGGTCAAAAACAATACCGATATCAGTGTCGGCGGTGACAAGCTCTTTGTTAGTCCATTTACCTCTTGATGTGAATTTAAGTTTGCCTTTTCCGTGGTATTTGTCAACCAGTTTTTGAGCCGTTTCCAAATCTCCGTACAAAATACTTTTCTTATCGTCGGGTTTAAAAGAATGAGAGCTTTGAATGTGCTTGTTTTGGTTGCCTGCATTCAAAGACAACGGCAATTCGCCTGATTCAATTCTTTCGTATGCTGAAAACTTTTCTCTTTTTATTATAGCAGATAATGAGTCAAAATCAACACTTTTACCCGATTTTGTAACGCTCATCCTGTCGTAATGAACATCAAGTCCTGCCTTTTGAGATATCTCATTATACTTATCTTTCAGCAGTCTTATTTTGCGGTTACATTCACGGACACCCACATCATCGCCCGCCGCTTTCAGGATCTCTTTGCGGTCTTTCTGCTTGCGGATTTTGGTTTCAATCTGCCTTTGCAGTTGAGTGCACTGATACCGTGTGTATTTTTTGCCGTCAATGTCGATAAGCTCATTACTCTTGTGCTTCATTTCCTGCAATTGTTCTTCTGAGTATGTCGGACGGGAAATGCCGAGAATGATTGCTGTTTTTGTATGATAACAGTTAAGGGTGCCGATAGGTCTTTCAAGACTTTCGTTCAGCTCGTTGAATTCTTCAAAAGAATACTGTCTGCCCTGGATATCTGCGTGGTCGGGTGCAGGGTTCATATGTGCTGATATTTCATAACCGTTTGCACCGAATTCCTGTCCGATAAGTGTCTGAGTTTCGTTTTTTACCTGTCTCAGACCGTCCATGATGTTGCGGCGTACCGCTGTGTCAATGCGCTGACTGTATCCGCTTTCCCAATCAACTACACGAACACCGCTGTCGGCATACTGTTTGAGAACACGGCGCATTTCGGTTTTGTAATCCGATACACCCGTTTTCACTGCGGTTATCGCTTTGTCGATACATTCCTTGTAGCCTGCGGCAAGTGATGTGTAACGAACTCTGCCGTCACGGTCACGCAAAGCAAATGCGTAAGAATGGCTGAGGTTATAGCAATTATCCTGTGCCGCCTTTGTCATAGCTTTTACGGTGCGCTGCAAAGCTTCATTTTCCCGGTAAGGAATCTGCGGATTATCCGCCGTATAAAACTGTTCGGCAAATTCGTAATCGTAACGTGCGGCATCGGCATACAGCTTTTCGATATCGCTTTCCGTCATACCCGAAGCCTTTGAAAGCTCACGGGTAATTTCGGCAACGCTCTCACCCGTCATTCTTACGGCGATAAGCTGAGCGTCTTTGTAGTTGTTCAGACTGCCTATCCGGGCAATATCTTCACCCATACGCCTCAGAGCGTTTTTGTTTGCAGTGTCCATCCTTCGGGCGATTGCCAGAGGGATTCCAAAGAAGTCAATCATTATTCTTCCTCAATAAGGGATTGAACCGTTTGTCTGCCTGCCTTTATTCTGTCGACAGCCGCCTGTGCCTGTTCCCTTGTTTCTTCGGGATGATTGAAAAGACGGATATCAACCGCATCCTCTGCACCGATACTTTCAGCCTGCATGAGCTGAGAGAAGGTCTGCGTGCTGTCTTCAAGCAAAGCATAGGAATAACTGAATTTTACGTCATACTCGCTGTAAGGTGCCATTCCGTAATAATTGATGAGTACGGAGCAGGCATACATCAGACTGTTGAAATATGATACAACATTCTTGTGAATGTTATCGCAGAAGCAGAATGTGTTATACATTGCGCGGCGGATTTCCGTGGCGGTAGCGGAAGATGTTGAAAGCTTTGTCAGCACGCCTTCCGACAAACCGCATTCCTTTTCAAGCATTGCAAAGTGTTTTTCAAGCTTGTTATAATATGAGGTGTCACGGAAAGCAGGGTCGAAAATATCCACGCCCAGACGGTCGCTGTTGTTGAATGCAACATACAGGTCGTTGTTCTCAAATTCCTTACGGGTTTTTACATCATCATTTCCGCCGTCTTTTTTCTTGTGAAGCCTGATGAGCGAACGGTCCGCAAAAACTTTGGCTTTCTTCTTTTCGTATTCTCTTTCAATATCAACAAGGGTTTTGGCAATTTTTTCAAGAGTGGTATTACAGCCGTAGGTTATGGGTACGCCTGCCGAGGATTTGGGAACACGGGGATTGCGGGGGCAATTAAGAATTGCCACGGGCAGATGCGTTACACCGCCGATTCTGATTTCTTCGGGAATGTTTTCCCATTCTTCGATTGCCGACAGCATAACGGGAACATCGTCGCAAACAGCTTTGTTGCGGATAATGTAAATGCCGTTTTCAATGCTGTAATCCGTGAAGCGTTTATAACGTTTTTTATCACGGACAATATCATCCGCAAGAACAATGCACTGTGTTATTTCGTCACCCTGCATTGCCGTTACCCAGAAACGGTCTTTCATAACGGTGTCAACATAAATTTTCCTGCCCAGTCCGTTATCCACGGAATAGGGAATTGATATTACCGCACCGCAGCCGAGAGCACAGGCAACAGTCTGTGCGATGTTCTGCCACTCTTTCTGAGCAATATCCGAAAGAATATCGCTGAACCGTGAAGCGGTTCCGTCGGATCCCGATACGGTTACCTGAGCATCGCCCATGGCTATGTTTGCCACACTTCCCGAAAGCAGTGCAATTATGTTTTCTTTGCTTGTATCGGTGAAGCTGCTGCTGTCCGTACCGTCAAAATCGGATTTGAATACACCGAGTATTTTTTTACCAAAGAGCTTCCAGAGGAACTCTTTTATCGTTTCGTTAATGTTTACCACTCCAATACTTCGAGAATTGTTTTACAGAAATATCTTGTATCGTCCATTGCATGGTCGTTCTGTTTGTTGGGTTTATCCTTTTCCGTTGATTTTTCATCCCAGGAATAGGCTTTGAATTCTTTTATTGCGTTTTTACAGCGGGTCGCAATTCTGAGGTTGCCGTTTTTCAGAAGTTTGCCCGTCAGGCGTATACCGTCCAGAACCTCGTTGTCCGCCCCTCTTACATCAAATCTGCCGTGCTTTCGGATTTCGGCAATAAACGAAGCTGCCGAGGGGTCAACAATGACACATTCAATATCCAGGTCACCTGCAAGCTCTTCAAGATGCTCGTAATATTCGCTGTCTGTCAGCTGCTTGCCTTTTTTTCTGCCGTCGTAGTAGAATTCTCTGATACGGGTTGCGATTTCTTTTTCATAATCCACAGCCCAGAGACCCATACTGCAAGGGTTGAGAGTACCGTAGTCAACGGAGATATAATATTCATCACCCTTGACATCACCGCCGCAGCATTTCTTTTCGTTAAAAAAAGGATAAATCAATCCGCTTGCAACTACCCACAGACCGAGAATGAAACGGTCATAGAAAACACCGGTGTATTCTTTTTTCAGCGATTCTATGTATTCGGGGTCAAGGAAGGTATTATCCTCAATAAGAAAAAGCAGGACAAGCATATCAAGCTCGTTCTGCCTTTCAATATATTTTTCATTTACCCAATGAAAAGGTGTGTCGGGGTTTGTTGTTGCAAAAAGCTTTGCCCCGTGCTCGCTCAGTCGGGAAAGCAGCATTGTGAAAAAATCTTCGGTAAACAGGGTCAGCTCGTCACAGTATGCACCTTGTAAGGTCATACCTCGGATTTTGCTTTCACTGCGTACGTCGTTGACACCTTCAAGATATATTTTTCTGCCGAAGAGCCGCCCTTCCTTTGCCGAAAAACTGTAAAAGAAGTTTTCTTCACCCACAAGGGATTGAAGAAGGTCAAGGCAGTTTCGTTTGAGAGAGGTAAGGGTTTTGCCCACCATCAGATAAGATTTATCCTCAGGCATAATCGCAACCCAGAGAGCCCATAACACAAGGCTTATCCATGTTTTCCCCGAACGGACAGAACCGTGCAGTATATTGATTCTGCGGAGCTTATTAAGCTTGAACAGCCTTATTAACTCCGCTTGCTTCGGTGTGAATATATCAGACATTCTTCACCGCCTCCACAATTTTATCAAGAATACCGCCGCCTGAGGTGCTTTTCTTTGCCATATCACGCCGTTCAAAATATAATTTTATAGCCTTGATATTGCCTCTGTTACATTGCTCTATGAGTGACTTCCACACATTCGCAAGTTCACTGTCGGCATATTTGTCAATAAGGCTTGACATATATTCCTGAAAAGCAGGATTATCGAGCCAGTTATAGTATGTACGCCTCGGCACACCCATCTGTTCGCAAAGTTCGGTTATGGTGCCGTCAAACTCAGGGTTTATCAGGGCTTCCGCCATTCGTCTTTGTTTTGGTGTCAGAGCTTTGTTCTTTTCTTTTGTGCCGTTCTGAGCCAAGCAGCACCACCTCTCTTTTGATTTGTAAATTATCCCGCCCCTATTCCTGCCTGCTCGCTATGGCAGGCTCATCTATTGGCAAAGGCGGCAGGATTCGGACCTGCGAATAACAGAGTCAAAGTCTGTTGCCTTACCGCTTGGCTACGCCTTCATATAAAAACAGCAAAGCCCCCGAAGTGCAGAGCTTCAAGGGCTTTGGGCTGTATATCCTAAAGGAGGAGATTGAAAGAAGGGAATTACAATGATTCTATGATATCATTGTAGCACAGTAATAGTGTGCTGTAAATGACACGTTTGTGACATCACAAGTTATGCAGGCTTTCAACCCCGAATATAAGTGCCGAGAGCATTTCTGTTGCCGCATTAATATCTCTGTAAACGGTTCTTTTGTCAATGTTTTCCTTTTCGGCTATTTCGTCAGGAGTAGGCGGATTGTCGTCAACATAGAGAGCTTTGAGCACTCTGCAACGGCGTTCATTTTCGGGTTTACCTGACTTCTGACACCATATCTCATATGTTTCAACCATCGCTGTTATATGGTTTACCATTATCGCCGTTCTGGCGGCGGAATTCTTGATTGATTTAACTGTTGTTTCAGCCTTTGAAAAATCGTTGTCCGACATCATTGCCAGAATGTCAAAAACGCTGTCCTCGCACTCTGCGGCTGAATATACTGATTTCTCGGCGTGCGCCTTGAACATTCTGTAATTGCGGATAAGCAGCTTTGTGTTGTGCAGACGCTTGTCTTTGCTTTCCGAAACGAACTTCTTTTTCAGTGCCTCGAATCGCTTGTCTGCCGCTTTTACGCCCTCCGCAACGGCAAGTTCAATGACTTCTTTTTCGTTCATATGTTGCTCCTTTCTTCATTTTTATGACATATTTCTCGTTTTTTGTCATTTATATATAAACGACAAAGCGAGTGATTTTATGAAAATTAGTGTTGTTGATGCGGTTTCATACAGAAAACCGCTTGCAGTTACCGAAATGCTCTTATTACCCAACAAAGAGGCATTTGCCGTTTGCCCTCGGTGTAATCTGACACTTGAGAGAGAATATCAATCATATTGTGACCGCTGTGGGCAATGCCTTGATTGGGATGATTTTGATAATGCGGAAATAGTGGTGTTTGAGTATCAGACCGAAAAATCTTTATAGCTTGTGCCTTTTTCCATATGGGCTCTTGTTGCGGCGGGTCGTTGCCACATTCTTGCCCAAGCGTTCCAATCGGCATCGTACTCGGTTTTCTTATCCGAAAAATCTCTGTAAAGCTGAACGAACGGCATTGCACCTGCTTCATATACAGCTTGTGCTCTTGCCTCGTCTTTGTCACGGTCTTTACCGTAAGAAAGAACATAACATTTGATTTTCTCACGGCTAAACCCTGCCCTTGAAAGCTTTTCACAAGCCTTTTTGAATTCAGGCAACCTTGCATCGGTATCGCAAGCAAGCCACAACTCGGATATTCTGAGGTTTGATATACCGTTGATAAAATGGTCGTCTATCAAGTCAGCTTCAAGACCGCCCTTAAAACAAATTTGTTTTTGATGTTTGAGCATTTCAAACACTTTATCTTTGTGCTGTCGGCTCGCCTGAAGGAAATTATTGTCTTGAATTATGTTGCCTTCACAAATCGGAAGCTCTTTCAGTTTACCTTCAAGCTTCGGAACACAGCACCATGGGCAGTTGTTGTTACAGCCTCTGGTGGTGAAAATGATATTTTTCTTGACATACATACCCTGTTTAAAATCCTCGGCATCACTTCCAAACGCAGGACCGCCAAGTTTCACAGGCTTATTTGTTCTGCCCTCCCATTGAAAGGCAAGCTCTTCACAGTAGGCCTTGTCCCAAGTGAATGCGCAGGAAATGTGTATCTCTTTATGCTCGGGAATAAGCAGAGGCGGCATACCAACGAAAACCATATAATCATCGGGAGTGTATGAAGTCTTGCGAGGAAATACACGGATTATACTATTCATAATGTCTCCTTATCCCAATTATCAAGTTCTACATCGAAACCGAATTTCTGCAACACTTCGGTAGAGTATTTATGCTTGATTCCGTAGAATGTGTGGGTGCTCAGATAAAAGTGATGCTCACAATAATTTTCTTTGGTTTCTTCGGTTTCAACTTTCGGAACAATCCAACCGCATCCCATATCAACATCAATTTCAAGCTTATATTTTTTGGATTCAAGACCGGCTAATTCTTCCCAATTTGTTATGAGTTTAGGCATTGTTGACACTCTCCTTTTCTGTTCTCATCATTTCACATTGCACGACCATAATGCAGTTCGGCGGCATATTTTAAAAATCCGTATAGTTTGCGTCTGATACGTTTTAACTTTCTACAAACAACAGAAACATTGACGTTTGAGAGTTTAGCAATTTCTTCCTGAGTAAGTCTGTCATAGTAATAAAGGGTAAGGATTTCCTTTTCTTTTTCGTTGAGTTCGATCTCTATAACCCTTGTCACTATTTTTTGAATGCTTCATCGTCTCTCTCATTG
Source organism: Acutalibacteraceae bacterium (assembly GCA_045533455.1). Classification (GTDB taxonomy): domain Bacteria; phylum Bacillota; class Clostridia; order Oscillospirales; family Acutalibacteraceae; genus CAG-177. The sequence continues at coordinate 37,376 of JAZSHU010000052.1, forward strand.
TCATAATCTTCACGCTGCCACATTTCAAAAGCTGCTATGTCAAGAACGTATTCGCTACCGCCGGGCATTAAGATTCACCTCTTTTGACAATTTCTATCGTCATTCCTTATGTTAATTTGGAAATTAATACATTGAGCTGCGGAATCATTTGATGCTATAAATTCAATATTTTCAATCAAACCGCCAATAATCTGCCCTTTGCATCTCTGCATCTCTCTGTTAAACTCGCCAATAAGGCTTGTGATAAGCTCTTCAGCTTTTTTTGTAAGCTCATCATTCAAGGATTTCTTGATTGTTGCAAAAATATCGTTTTCAGTCATCAACCCTCACTCCCTTCAACATGGCACCAACTCTGTGGCGGTCTAATCATAAAATCGCAACACTTGGCAAAATTGACCGAACAATCGGGGTTAAAATCAAGCCTGACACAATCACAATCGACTTTTCTGTATTGACAAGAACCGTCATTATTTCGATATTTGCAAAGTGTTCTGAACTCACTTAACTCTTTCGGCTCGTCATAGATTACAAGGTCGGATATGTGCCAAGCATAGAGGCAAGGTGAATTTACTTCGTACTCCATTAAATCGCCCCAAGTTAAGCAGGATTGCACCGATATTCTATTGGTCTGTTCTACGTTGGCTCTGTAATCGGTTGTGAAGCATTCTATTTCGTTGCATACAAATTCACCTATGACTTTGCCTATAAACTGTTGCATTAATGGCTGATATTCTTTTGGTATCATTGCAAAAGAATTTTTATTTTTACTGCAATATATTTTCGCGGTTTTATCCCAATCATAGGCTTTGGGATAGTTTTTTCTGACTTCTGCCGTCTTTTCTTTCCCGATGTTCCAATCCATAATTTTTGCTATAATCAAGAACACCCAGTACGGCTGAATGCTGATTAATACTGATTTCATTCCTCACTATTCCTCTCTTTTGACAGGTAACAAAACTGAACGATGCCCTTGTCAAACATACCTACAAGCTCATCCTCGTTATAGACTTCAATGAAATCATCGGCGTTCTTCATATGTGTTGCGGATATGTTTGCTTTTGTACCGTCAGTAGCGTGCATTATAAATCTTTTCATCCCGCCTCACTTCCTATAAGGTCAAACAGAGTGGGCATTTCTGTCGATTCTTCATCAGATGAGCATTCTGTGATGTCTCTGAGCATTTTTTCTTTTGCCTCAGTATAGAATTTACGGTCAATTTCAAAACCGTAAGAATTTCTGCCCAATTCTGCGGCAGCTCTCAGCGTTGTACCGCTTCCTGCGCAAGGGTCAATTACAACATCACCCTGATCTGTAAAAATTTCAATCAACTGTTTCAGAAGGCTGACAGGCTTTTGGGTCGGATGTATTTTGGGATACTCTTTTGAGCTGTCCCTTTTCCATTCGAACCAATTAAAAATCATTTTGCCTGAACCTCTTACGGGCTTGCCCGTTTCGGGGTCAATCTGTCTTCCGTTGTTAAATTTCGGAAGCTTGTCACGATATAAAACAACCGCATATTCCGTAGCTCCGACAATCTTCATATTTGCTTTTAAAACTTGCGCCGAATAGTTCTTGACGAATACAAGCGGATAACTGTTATTAAATCCGTATTTCTTGCCGTATTCAATAACAGTCTGCATCTGCTCAAAAGCACAGAAGATAATCATTGCAGGTGCTTGTCCTTTTTCTTTCGGTTCTTTCTTCAAAAGACGGTTGCAAAAATGAAAGTATTCCGCAATTTTGAACTGACCGTCACAGTTAAAGAATGATTTTGCAGCAAGCTTGCTCTCACCGTTGCTGTTATCACCGCCGTTATACCAGGACGGATTTGAGGCATAAGCGTTGGTGCCGAGATTATACGGAATATCGGTTATAACAAGCTGTGCCTTCGGTATGTTGTAACGCTTGTAATTCTGAAAATTATCGTGATATAACTCACATTTAATTTTATTGTTCATTACACTGCCTCGCCTTCAATGCTTTTTCGGCTTCTTCAAGTTCGTGTTTAAAAAATACGGTTTTCCCAAAATTATCAAGAGGAACGTGACAAATGCAATTTGGAAAACTGTGCCAAACAACGACGTACTGTTTTCTTTTTTGCCCTCTTAAAGTTGGAAAATCGCCAATATGAAAACCTACAACCTTACTTCCTACCCAATGGCTAAACACACCTTTTTTAAAAAATATCGCTTCGTATATTTCGTCACCCATCTTGCAGGGCAGTTTAAGAAAAAGTGATTTATCTTTAAAGTGTCTGCACTTATCAGCGTTTGAAAGTTCAATGCCGCCACCAAAAACAAAATCATTGCAGAGTTCATAGTGAAAACAATCTTTGCAAATCATTTCTGCTCCTCCTTGTTATTCTCGTTATAAAATTCTTCAAGTCCTGCGGTTATTGTACTGTCGCATCCGTTAAGGTCGGCAAGTTCAACAACCGTTGTTTTTACGCCCGTAAATTTGTTTCTGCGATAAACAACGCCGATTGCCTCATAGGGCTTACCTCTGAATGTAACCGGGCGTGATGTGTCTACGCAACGGAATGCGAATTTTTTATAATCCTGCTCTTTGCCTTGCATTTTTCATCATCTCCTCCATTCGCTTGATATGTGCCATTTTGCAATCAAAAAACATCATGTGTATAGCATCAATACAAGGCACGATGCAATTCTGATTTTTTGAGCATTGAACACAATGTTCTTTTGCAAACGCCAATGCTCTATTTTCGTTTTCGCTCATATTTCAATTCTCCATGAAGGGATTTTTCTTCAAATTTTCCAAGGTCATAGGATGCTTTGGTTTCTTCCTTAGGCTTGTCCGCCGCTTTTTCAAAGGATGTTATCGGGAAGAATGCCGCCCATCCTCTGCGGATAACCTCTTCGAGATATTCGGCAACGGTCATTTTGCTGTCCTTGGCCATTTTGTCAAGCTTATTAAGGTTAAGTTTTATTGCCTTCTCGGTCTGTGCTGCTCTCTTTACCTTGCGGATATCAAGCCAATCGAGAAGAAGTAAACGGATTTCTTCATCGTAATCCTCAACAAGATAAGCAAAAGCGTGAGCTTTTTGCGTGACCTTCGCAGAGGTTTTCTCCTTTTCGAGCTCTTTTTGCGGTATATCTTTATTACCTAACTCTATACTTACCTTACCTAACCTATCCTGTGTATCCACATCGGATACAGAATGTATACATGGTGTATACGCTTTGTTTTCATCAAGGGTCAGAGCGGCTTTTTCTTCCTGATATTTCGTTGGTGTAAAGCGATCTTTTTGGATGTAGTTGTGAATCTTCCAATGCTTGATTACCACAACGCCGCTTTCAAACGGAATAAGGAATTTTTTTGCAATCAGAAGCTTTATATCATCTTCCTTGCACCCTACATTCCGCATAATTGATTTGGGATTATTGATAAAGCCCTCATCGTCACCACGCATTGAAAGATGGAAGTATAGCAGCTGGCTTGATTGAGGCATATCAAGAAAGGCATCACTGTCAATTATTGTTTTTGCAAACATCCTGCGTTCAGCCATTTGTTACCTCCATACTGTAACGCTTGATATGGCAGTTTTCGCCGTATCTGTTCTTGACCGTTTCTGTTTTGCCTGTTATGGCATAACCGTCATTCCTGAGGTCGGATATCCTCGAAGCTAACCGCATAACACCCAAATCCCTTAACGCATCAAACTGAGTTATTGAACCGAATTCTGATATGTATTTGAGAACTCTCTCTTTTTGCGTTGCTTTTGGCATCATTAAACCTCCCTTATCTGTATTCCGTGAACATAAAGCATTAATTTTCGCTTTATGATATAATCCTTGGTGCGGAATCCCTTTGTATCTTCAACAACCGTTTTGCCGTTTTCGGTGTAGCAAAAATCCGCCTTGTATTTGCAAGGGCGTTCAATCAGCCTGCCGTTGACCCTCTGAGAAGGAATAAGCTCAAACTCAACCTGAGTTTGCAGGTCGGATATAGCTTTACCCCTTTCCATAAGCTTCAACTCACAATAGCGGTTATACTCTCTTTTGCTGTCAAAGGTCATTCCGTCAACCGTTATCTTTTTGTTGCCGTACTTCATCAGAACGGTAAATCTTCTGCGGGAATTTCTCTGAAATCCTCATCATCAGAAGGCGGTTGAATATCCATGGAATTTGACGGGGCGGCATTTTCTTTTTTATCACCACAGAAGCTGACGTTATCTGCTACAATATCAACATTCTTGCGCTTGTTGCCGTTTTTATCCTCCCACGTTCTTGTGGCAAGGTGTCCCTGAACGGCTATCATTGAGCCCTTGCGGAAATATTTGCAGATAAATTCTGCGGTCTGTCTCCATGCGATAACATCAAGAAAATCTGTTTTTTCCTTATCAAATCTGTTGTCAACCGCAACGGAAAAAGAAGTAACCGATTTGCCGCTTTCTGTCACTCTCAACTCTGGGTCTTTTGTGAGCCTGCCCATAATTACTGCATTATTTAACATATGTAATCTCCTTAAATGTAATTTTTACCGAATTCTTTTATAAAATCTGTTACGGTCATACCGTACTTGTCCATAATCATCATTTGATATTTTGCTTTTAAAGCCTGCATATTCTCGGCATTGTGGTGAACACCGTCGGGCGGCTCGTTGTGGCAGAAATGGCATAGATCCGCAACCGCACCGAATTTTTCCGATTTCTTCCGGTATGGACCATTGAACACATGATGCCGTTCTATCCACAGTGTCGAGCCGCATATTTCGCACACCCTCATTGCCAAGCCTCACATATTCTTGCAAGCTCGGCAGGGGTCATTGTTTCAATTCCCACTGCTTTGCAATCCTGAACGATGTAATCAATGAGGCGTGACATCTGCCGTGTGTTATACCTCGATGAACCGTAATAGCATCTGACTATTACATTCTCGCCGTCAGGCATAAAATCAACCTGCTCTGTAATCCAACCTGTTCCGAGCATTTCCCACGCCGTGCGCAGGGTCTTTGCATCATCGGGCGACATATTCGGGAAATCTTTGAAAATGCCCACAGCCTTTATTGCATTGCGGTAAACCTCTTCTTTGGTTGTTCCTGCCGCTTCCGCAAGCTTGGTGCAGAGCTGCCAACAGTAATCGTTGGCGTTGATGCTTCTTTTGGGCTTGAATCGCGTTATTTTGGCGTTCAGTTCCTTGCCGTCAAGTTTGTCATAGTAGGGTCGGAAATCGCCCTGTACGGCAAGAGAGAGAATCTGCTGACCGTTTCTGCTGAATTGCAAATCGTGAATGGTGCACTTAATTTCCATCAGGATGCACTCCACACAAAAGCTCTTTTACCGAGCTTTGTATTTATAATTGCAACACCTGTGATTTTCTTATCTTCGGAAATGGCGATTTTCTCAATTATGAATTTATCCTTGCAGGTGTAAATAGGCTTACCGTATTTATCTTTTCTGCCAGTATCTTTAACATTGCAGTTCTCGGCTTTAATCCATATAGTTGGCGACGTATAAAGTTCTCTGCCGATGCCCCAATTCACACAAGCACGCTTGAAACTGTCGGATGCTTCGCCTTTCTCGGCTTCGGTGTTGCTTTCTGTTCCGCAGTCTGATTTCCATATCCATTCCGGAGAAGCTGACGAATCGTTATATTCGGCATTTATCCCTACTTTGCAGAACAAATTGCCTTTGCATTCATAATGCTCGCGCTGCCAATTCTCGGTACCTACCGTTTCGTCAAGTATGTTCATGTCGCAACGTGCGTTTTTGTAAAGCAGAAGCGAAACACCGTCTTTGGTGCATTGCTGCACCCTGCATTCAATTTCATCGGCGGTAAGATTGCGAAACTTAATCATTTTATCTGCACTCCTTCATTTATTTTAAGTTCTGCGCCTGCAATCACGGCACCCGTAAGCAGGACCTTGCGAATAGCCGACTTGTCAAACTCAACCTTTGCAGGCTTGATGTATTCCTCGGGAATTGCCGACGGGTCGGTAATCTCAACAGCTTTGCTCGTTGATAGTGCGACCTTAAAAATACCTGTGTTTTCTTTCTGTACTCCTTTGGCTTTAAGGAATACAGATATTGCCGTTTTCATTCGGTCTATGGAATTCTCAACCGATTTTTGTTTGTCTGCAATTCTTGACTTTTCGGCTTTAAGTGCCTCGGCATCTGTTTCAAGCTGACGGATAACCTTGCAATAGCTTTCAAGCTTTTCGTCTGCACCCATCGCTTCAAGAGTGTCATTGAGTATCTGCTCGTCTATTTCGCCGTTACAAAGAAGCTCATAAAGCTCATTTGCGGCATTTGTCATTTCATAAAGTGTCATTAAAAATCCTCCTTCAGTTTTTCTGCAAACCACGATTTGTCGCTGCCGATAAATTCAAGGCAACATAGGTTTGTAAATTCTCTGATAACCCTTATTTCATTCATAAGGATTTCGTTTATCTGCTCGGGAGTGAATACCGATGCGACAAAGCCGTTGATTTTAACGCTTTCAAGGGCGTTTTCGTCACCGCCGAATTTGTAACACAGTTCAACATCTGTATCATGAGAATATATACACTCGTTGCACACGCCTGAGGTCAGCTCATCCTCTGTGTACCACTCACCGCAGATTTTGCATTCGTGCATTTCTTCAAACCATCCGTGACAGTACGGGCAACAACCGACCTTTTCACCGTGAGGCTCGGTTACGGTGTCGGGGTTTTCAAATTCCCTGCCGCAACGCTCGCATTTGTACCTTAACATTCAACCACCTCAACCTTTGTTACAAAGCCGTCACGACCAAGGCTGTTGGCGGCTGCCGCAAGTCCTACGGGGTTGTCCCATTCGCCCCAAAAATACCATTCGCCATCAACAAGGCGGTAAAGCTTATATTTCATTTCTGCTCAGTGTTCTCCTTTATCTCAATTTCTTCAAGTCTGCCGCATTCATTAACTCTGTGGAACTGGTTTGCAAATGCGAGGATTGAATTACGCATTTTTATGTATTCCTCATCATCACACTGCATTGAGCAAAGGTGATATGCAAGCTGACAGGCAAGACGTTTGTCCGTTTTTACTTTAAGACCGCCGCACCATAAGGGATAACACGAAAAATCGAGGTCGGCTCCCTTGAGGTCGGCTCCGCTGAGGTTGGCTCCGCTGAGGTTGGCTTCGCTGAGGTTGGCTCCCCTGAGGTCGGCTTCGCTGAGGTCGGCTCTGCTGAGGTTGGCTCCCCTGAGGTCGGCTCTGCTGAGGTTGGCTCCCCTGAGGTCGGCTCCCCTGAGGTCGGCTCCCCTGAGGTCATAATCCAATATTGCTTTTTTACATCCGTTTTTCAGAAGTTCAAGAACTTCCTTACGGTTGAAAGGCTTCTGATGTCCGATAACCTCAAATTTATCAGCATCAACATCAAAAGCACCGTAACTGCCGTTTTCGTGTTCCAACACCTTTACCCTTATGTGTTTTTCGTTGTAAACTTCCGTTACAACACCTCTTGTCATTTTTTCATTTGTAATGCCGTAGCCGTTACCGGGCAGGCCTTTTACAAAATCGCCTACTGAAATATTCATTGACAAAATTCCTTCTTTCGTTTAAAATTAAAATTACAAATTTCTTTCTTTGCCGCTTTACCGATTGCCGTCGGTGAGCGGCTTCTTTTTATCCCCATTGTTCAGCCATTGCACGGGCTATGCCCCAAAATGTTTTGCTTCTCACCTTTGAAGCTCCACCCGCTCTGCTATATCCTGCTTTATCGGGGTTGCCTTTGTTTCGGCTTGTACCACACGAAACAAACGGTTTGTATTCGGTCAATATGTTTGTAGGTTTTAAAGGGTCAAGTCCCTTTAACCATAGATAGGTTAATTTACTGTATGGTTCACCAAATTCATAAGGTTGTATTTGTTGTGTTTCTTTCGGTAGCCCGACAACCTTTAAAGGTCGGGGATTTTCAATGCAGATTTTTTCACATTTAGCATTATAAAGAACCATAAAGAACCGCTTTGCTTCAAGTGCTTTTTCATATCTTTCGAAGTCAATGTTGCCCTTTGTAGGGTACATTCTGCAAGCCCCTGCGGCTGTCATATAAGTGCAAGGCGGGAAAGCGATAATTAAATCCCACTTTGGCGGCAATTCGTGCGTTTTTCCGTCTTGTGTTTTAAATGTTCCTATCATTTCATCAGGAATATTCGGGTCAAGGCTGCAAAGCCATATATCAGGCTCAATCAGATTTATTACATCGCCCTGTATATGCCATTCGGGGTGTCCGCCGGAACAAGGAATAATATCACAAGAATAAGCATTGTGACCTTTTCTTCTGAACTCAATACAAACCCTTTGTGATTCTTCACAAGCAATCAATACATTCATTTTTTTCATCGCCACATATCATCTCCAAACACCTTGATTTGACCTGCAATCCAATCCTCATCGGGTCTGCCGTGTTTCGCAGGCTTATTAAGCCAAGCCATAAAACGTTTATTTTTGCGTAACTGTTTGCCGATGAATCGCAGGATTCGTTTCCACAGACGGCGGAAAAAGGGAATTAAATGCTCATCTTCCCATTTGATTATTTTGGGCTCTTTGAAAAATGCATAAATAAGCAGACCCGATAAAATACCTCCCGTGAATGTTGCCACGGTGTATGCGATTGTTTCTGTGTTCACGCACTCTCCTCCAATCCCAGATAAGCCAAAGCATCGTGACGCTTGATGCGGATAACTTTACCGTCAACCGTTGCGTTGAGTTTGCCTTCTCTGATTCTGTTACGGACCGTCTGCTCGGATGCCCTCATAAACGCCGCCATTTCGGCAACAGTCAGTATTTCAGGCAGCTTTGAACGGTCATAAACATAAGGTGGTTCTTTGTTTCGCATAGGGTTCCTCCTTTGAATTATTTTTATTTTGTCGTTTTATTTTTGTAGCAATATACAAAAAAAGTCAGAAAATGTTATAACAATATACACCCTTGGGTATAACAAAAAACGGCTTTTCTTACAGTTTTTGTCAAACTTTTTGTTTGTTTTGAATAAACGACAGTTAATGGATTAAATTGACATAAATTTCATATGCAGGTATAATTAATAAGGAAAACATATGAAGGTGTCGGCAAGATGAAAATTATTATTGAAGAGGAGAATGGGTTTTATGAAGTTAGAAAAACGTTTGAGAATTGATAATGTAGCTAAGTCCAGGGAAGATATAACAAAGAAAAGAATTATTGGGTTATGTGATTTTTTAGCGGAAACAACCGAAAAGTTTTTTGAAAAAAAATCCTCCCCCAATATATCCGTATATCGTAGCATTTCTGACCGCATCAAATATGACAGCTTAGAAGAGTTTCAGAAAAATTTTTCGAATTCGGCTGAATTTGAAAGCATTTATTTATCTTTTTCAGCTAAACTTGGTGAAACGATTTCTTTGGACATCATGTACAGCAAATTTTTAAATAACCCTATATTTCCCGTTTCAGTTTCTGTTTATGTGAGCTGTAATAACAAAACAGAAGTTGAAGTTGAGGACTTGTTGCAGGAAATAAAAAGTTATGTTATTTCGTTGTTTTCTTCACAGAAAAAAGAAACGATAAACACCGACACAAGAAACGCACAGCCAGCAGATAAGGGTAATGAAAAGTTTTGGGTTAAACATAGGCCATTGCTTGAATTTATATCGCTTCTTCTTGGCGTTATTGTTGCCTTGATTACTATTTTCGGTACAATGAAGGCTTGCAGTAACAATACTGCTGATGACGAAATAACCGAGAATCAGAGTTTCTATTCCCAACAGGATGAAATAAGTTCTGATGCCGATAATACAACTCTCCTTTCATAGAGATAATTTAAACTGTCGAAGCGATTCGGCAGTTTTTTGCTTTGTTATTACGTGATGTTGTGTCACATAACAGCGTTCAAATTGTCCCGTTGCTTATTCATTAAATTCAGCATCAAGACATTCAAGGGAATCAAGGTCTATCCCCTGTTCCGCCAACTCCTGACCACGCTTTTCAAGTCCACGCAGCTTGTAGAGATACTGTCTGCGGCGGTATTTGATAGCCTGCTCCTTCTTGGCAAGGGCTACATACGGAGATTTTGTGAGACAGTCAATTTCCTGCTCAACCTCTGCATCGGTTATAAACGGTGTTTTCATTGGTTTACTCCTTTAAATACCTGTTATATTTTGACTATTATTGTCCTTAATTGTAAAATATGGTATAATCTCCCTGAAAGGGGGTGATACCTATGTATATGCAGCCCGTAAGCTCAAGTGATTTATCGAGCGTAGGCTACGAAAACGGAACACTATATATTGCTTTTAACTCTGGCGGAGTTTATTCGTATAGCAATGTACCCGTTTCCGTTTATGAAGGTTTGATGTCAGCAAGTTCTCATGGTAAATATTTTCACGCTCACATCAAAAACAATTATCCTTACAGACGTATAGGATAAACACCCTGTCGGTCAGTTAACTCTGACCGACTTCTTTTGTCGGTATTCCGATTTCATCTCTGACAACTTTTATTGCATCCCACGAAATCACTACACAACAATGTGGGTCATAGTGTTTTTTGAGAAATTCAACTATCGGTTTGCATAAACGTGTCAATTCTTTAAACTTCATTTTTCACCACCTTCGGCAGTTTTTTACTCATTAACTTTCGTTTTGCGTAAGTTGATGAGCAAAAAAAATAATCATAGCTTCGGCTTCGGTACATTCAAGAACAGTTGCCATCTTAGACAGAATATCATAAGGTATTTTTGAGTAATCTTTTAGGTAGGAACGTAAAGTTTCGCGGCTGATTCCAACTGCTTTCGAAAAGGATGAATTGTTAAATCCTTTTTCTGTTATTCTGCCTTTTAATTTATCGACATTTACCACATACATTTTTTCACCTCCTTTAAACTTGCGTATTGCGTAAGCTTATGATAGCACTGTTTTCTGCGCTTGTCAATACGTTTTGCGAAAGTTTTTTTGAAAACTGCACAAAACCTCTTGCTTTTTGCGAAAGAATATGCTATTTTATTGGTGAGGTGATTATATGTCTCTTTCGGAAGTTTTGAAGAAAAGACGTTCAGAACTTGGATATACACTGCTTGAAATAGCGGATAAAATGGGAGTTTCCGAAGCTACGGTACAAAGATGGGAAAGCGGTAATATTAAATCTTTAAGACAAGGACGTATTGCTCAGCTTGCAGAAGTGTTGTCGGTCAGTCCTGCTTATCTTATGGGCTGGGAAGAAAAGAATGAAACTCCCGATATTGAAGCCCTGAAGGTTGCACTTTTTAGTGGCAACAGTGAAGTTACCGACGAAATGTGGGAAGAGGTTGTAAACTTTGCACGGTTCGTTGAAGCCCGTGAAGCTCAGAAGAATAAAAAGGATTAGTATATAAGGGGAATTAATAATAATGGGGCTTTTTGATTTTTTAAAAAAGCTGGTTCCAAAATCCAAATGCAAAAGTAATGCGAAACAAGTTGATACTATCAAATTTGCAGAAAATATGACCGTAGAAGAATATCGGGAAATTCGTAGTGAAGCTTACAAACTGTTTGATAGCTTATATAACACAAGTTCTATTGAAGGTATAAAAGAAATACCTGTTCCCGAGTATGAAGTCAGCAAATATGACGGCTTTACTTGCAAACCTGAATATATCCTTGATTTGAAAGCAACTGCACATAAAAAGAATGGAAACATTGACCTTGCGATTGAATGCTTGAAAAAGGCTAATGAGCTTCGGTTTTGCTCTCAGTTTATGTATACCGAAAAGCATTATAATCGACTTGTTGAGTATTTAAAGCTTGCGAGAAGGTTCGATGAAGCAAAAGAAGAGGAAGAAAAAATAAAATCTTTCCTAAATAATCAGGTTTCTGATAATGAAAATCGCAGACAAAAAATGTATAACCGTATTTACGGAGGATTCAACAGTGATTTGGTCGAAATCGGATATGTCAATTCATGCTGCCCGATTTGTGCAAAATACAGAGGAAGAGTTTTCAGCCTCAAAGGTGAAGATGAACGATTCCCTTTGTTTCCTAAGGATTTTCACGAAGATTGTGGATTGCGTTCTTTTCCTTTTGTATACGGGATATCATGTCCTGCACATTGCAACAAAGATGAAATCATAGAATTCAGCAACAGACCTTTTATTGATGACCGTACAGAAGAGCAGAAGGCAGGGTATCATAGGATACTCCAAGAACGTGAAGAAGATAAGCAAAGAGAAATTGACAGAACGGACTATAATTGGTTATGGGAGAATATGCCTGAAATTTGCCCGAAATCATTTAGTGCATATAGAAGAATGAAAAAGAGCAATTCTGCCGGTTATCAGAAAATACAGACTGTGTTGAAAGAGCGAAGATAATTTTAGAAAATAACGGAGGGATGCAAGTGTACTGCACAAACTGCGGCAACGAACTGCCTGAAAACAGCAAGTTCTGTAATCATTGCGGAGCTTCAAAAAGGCGATGAAATTACCATTGAAGGTGAATGTGACGGTGTTTCCGTGACAAACGTAGGCTTATCAAATTGTGATATTATTGACTGAAAACAAAAAACAAATATCCTAACATTGAAAAGAGGTAATACAATGGGATTTTTTAAAAGCAAAAAAGGTGCGATTATAAGTGATTATTTTAAGCTGCTTGAAGATATCGGCGGCGGATATACCGCAAACAATATGTATGATGTTGCTTTGTACGATGAGCACATTGAAATAAGCAGTCCGTTAGCAAAAAATAAAATCACTCTTGACTATTCAAAAATAACAGATGTTGTTTACACTGCGGAAGTTGAAAAAATACAAAAGTCGAAAAGCTCAATCGGCAGAGCCGTGGCGGGAGGCTTGCTTTTTGGCGGTGTGGGTGCAGTTGTGGGTGCAGTCAGTGGTATGGGTACCAAAATCAAAAAAGAAAGGCATTTTTATTTTATTATTGCATACACCTCAGCACAGGGCGAAGAAAAGTTTTTACAGTTTGAAGATACCAGATTATATAAGGGCAGTAAAATTGCCAAGAAGTTAAAAGAGCTTTGCGGACTAGACGATAACAATAATACTGACGATATAAATCTTTAAAATAAAAAATCCCTCGGTGCTACCAACACCGAGGGACGGAATACCAAACCACTCAACGACCAAATCAAGGGGATTGGTGTATCTATTATACACTATTCCCCGAAAAATTGTCAAGCAAAGGGGAATATTATGCCAAAGAAAAAGAATACAAAGCGTTCTGACGGCCGTATTGCCGTTCAGGTTTACCTCGGTAAAGACGAAAACGGTAAGCGAAAATATAAAACCGTCTACGGCTCAACCCAGAAAGAGGCCGATGAAAAGGCAAGAGAGATAAAAACCAGGCTCGGCAAGGGTCTTGATATTTCAGCTGCCGATGACAGCTTTTGCGTATGGTGCGAGCGTTGGCTTGTAAGCAAAAAAAGGGATATCGGCAACTCTCAGTATCTCTCCTATGTGGGATATACAAATCACCTGAAAAGTGCATTGAACGGTATGACGTTAAAGGACATTAAATTGTATAATATCCAATCAGTCATTGATGATTTGTATGAATATAATCCGAATACAGGTTCCCCTTCAAGCAAAAAAACTTTAACGGATATCAAAAATACGGCTGTTCAGATTTTTGATTTTGCGATAGATAACAGGGTCATAGATTATAACCCTGCAAAGTCTGTTAAAATCCCGAAGAATGCCGAAAAGAAAACCCGCAGAGCTCTTACTCCTGACGAACAGACGTACATAAGAAACACACAGCACCGTATGCAAACTGCGGCTATGATAATGCTTTATGCAGGCCTGCGCAGGGGAGAAGTAATCCCGCTTTTGTGGTCTGATATAGACTTGAAAAACAAGACTGTTTCGGTCAATAAAGCAGTTGACCTTTCCGAAGGCAAACCCGTTGTGAAATCCACAAAAACAAAATCAGGCAAGCGGGTAGTTGTAATTCCGTCTGTGTTATCCGACTATCTGGCTTTGTGTAAAAAAGAGAATATCCTTGTTTGTCCGTCCTTGAACGGTGAAATGTATACCGCAACAAGCTGGAAAACTTCGTGGAACAGTTATCTGTATGACTTGGATATACTGTACGGCAAGCTGCCTCAGAAGAAAAGCAAATACGATAACCGTTTCCCTGGCATTACCATGTCGAGAATTACGCCTCATATGCTTCGGCATACGTTTTGTACGAATATGTACCTGGCAGGTGTGGATATCCTTACTGCCCAATATCAGATGGGACACGCAGACATCAAAACAACACTCTCGATTTACACCCATATAAGTGACGATTTTGCAAAAGACGAAATGAATAAAATGGATGAGTATTATAACAATGCAAGTCATATGCAAGTCAGACACGGCTGAAAACCGTTGATATATAAGGAGTTTGAACAGCGTGCTTTTCGCTTGACGTGCGAAGGGTCAGCGGTTCGAGTCCGTTAACGTCCACCAACGAAAAAAGCCTTGGAATCCTTGAAGGTAAGGATTCCGAGGCTTTTGTTTTTTATCAGTTCTTGTTTTACATATTTCCGTCAAACATATATCTCTGGAAGGCAAGTGAATCAGCGGCGTCCTTATCAAGCATTTCGGGGCTGATGCCGGGGATAAGCTCGCGCCAGATTTTGATGTCACTGCCAACCTGACCGCCCGTATTCACGAAAGGCTCCATAACAACTGTTTTGTTGTAGCCGATTTCACGCAGTGCCTCACCGATTTCACGCCAGGGGATTCTGCCTCTGCCGGGCACCATACGGTTGCATTCGCCTGTGTGGAAGTGACCGAGCAGGCTGTCTGCGGTGCGGATTGCCTGAGCAATATCCGTTTCTTCAATGTTCATATGGAAGGTGTCAAGCATAACCCATACGTTGTCACGGTCAACCTCTTTCACGAATTTAACGCATTCCTCTGCGGTGTTGATAAGGTAGCCTTCAAAACGGTTAAGGCTTTCCATATTAAGCTGAACGCCGTGGTTTTTTGCAATATCCGAAAGAAGACCCATACCCTCAACCGCAAGCTTCCAATCCTCTTCCTTGTTGATGGGCTGAGAATAATCGATGGGCCAGTGGGAATAAAGTGCACCGCCGATTACGTTGCTGCCGATTTTCTCCATGGCGTAAAACATTTTTCTGTACCATTCAAGCGCACCCTCACGGGTCTGCAGGCAGCCTACGTCGTGGGCAGGTGCAGGGCCGTAGCCCGTTGTGATGATAATGCCGTTTGCATCTGCGGCGGATTTAAGCTCGCTGAGCTGAGTGTCGTTCATTACGGGCAGTGCGGCACCGCCGATTTCAAGTATATCAAAGCCAAGCTTTGCGGCTTTTTCGATATAAGGAATGTAGTCTGCAGCCCATTCCTTTTCCCAATATGCGTAATAAATGCCGTGTTTCATAAACAACAACCTTTCGTGTTTCGTATGTAAGAATTATACTACCATTATTATGAAAGGTCAATACGAGTGTTCTGACAGTCGCAGGCGAATAATTATTAATTATTTTGTAATCTTTTTTTAATTGCTTTATCATATTTAAGGTGTTATAATACATAATGGATTACTGAAATATTTCAGGGGGGAATATTATGAAAAAGTGTATTATCATCGGCGGCGGCCCTGCAGGTCTTACCGCAGGCTACGAACTGTTGAAAAATTCCGATGAATATGAGGTTGTTATCCTTGAAGCGAGTGACGTGCTGGGCGGTATTTCAAGAACCGTAAAGCACAACGGCAACAGAATGGATATCGGCGGCCACAGATTTTTTTCAAAGGATAAAAACGTAACGGATTTCTGGGCGAATCTTATGCCCACTCAGGGTGCGCCCTCGGTTGACGATAAAATTCTGGGCAGGGAAAAGCCTCTTGCAAAGGGCGGTCCCGACCCCGAAACCGAGGACAGGGTTATGCTTATCCGCCGCAGGGTATCAAGAATTTTCTATCTTAACAAGTTTTTTGATTACCCCATTTCAATGAAGCCTCAGACATTCATCAATATGGGCTTGCCCCGTACGGTGAAGGCGGGCTTCAGCTACCTTAAATCAACTGTTTCCAAGAAGGAAGAAACTTCACTTGAAAACTTCTATATCAACCGTTTCGGCAAGGTGCTTTACTCAATGTTTTTTGAGGGCTACACCGAAAAGCTCTGGGGCAGACATCCAAGTGAGATTTCTGCCGATTGGGGCGCACAGAGAGTAAAGGGTCTTTCAATCCTTGCGGTTATAAAGGATATGCTTTCAAAGCTTGTTCCCAATAAAAACAGAAAGGTTGAAACCTCGCTTATTGAAGAATTCGTTTACCCCAAATTCGGTCCCGGTCAGCTCTGGGAAACCGTAGGCGATGAATTCACGGGTATGGGCGGCAAAATTCTTTACGGTCATAAGGTAAAGGATGTTGAAATTGCAGACGGAAAGGTTATTTCCGTTACCTGCGAAAACGGCGAAAAGCTTTCGGGCGATATTTTCATTTCATCAATGCCCGTCAAGGATTTGGTTGCAGGTATGGGCAGTGATGTGCCCGCCGCACCTGCAGAGATTGCAAAGGGTCTGCCTTACAGGGATTTTGTGACCGTGGGTCTGCTTCTCAATAAGCTCAACCTTAAAAACGAAACCGATATCAAAACTCTGGGCAATATTGTTCCCGATTGCTGGATTTACGTTCAGGATACGGGAGTAAAGCTTGGCAGAATTCAGATTTTCAATAACTGGTCACCCTATCTTGTGAATGACCCCGTGAATACTGTATGGGTCGGCCTTGAATATTTCTGCGCAGAGGGCGACGGTTTCTGGAATATGAGCGAGCAGGAGTGCATTGATTTTGCCGTTAAGGAGCTTAAATCAATGGGCGTTATCGATGCGGATGCAAAGGTGCTTGACAGCCACCGTGAAAAGGTGCAGAAGGCATACCCTGCATATTTCGATACCTACGACAGAATGGGTGAGCTTGTTGAATATCTTGACACTTTTGAAAACCTTTACTGTGTAGGCAGAAACGGTCAGCACAGATACAACAATATGGACCATTCAATGGTAACATCGTTTGAAACCGTTTCAAATATTCTCAGCGGCAAGAAGACAAAGGAGAATATCTGGAGCGTAAACACCGAGGCGGAGTATCACGAGGAGAACTCTGATGAAAACAAGAATTAAAAGCATTCTGCCCGTGGCGGTTATCTGCCTTGTTGCGGTGCTTATTGAGCTTCTGCTTTCGAATTTCGTGTGGATTTCATATGTGTGGGGCAGGGATGAGGTGAAAGACTTTGTTCCTTCGGGCTTTACGCAGGAATTCATAAACGAAACCGATAACAGCTTTGCCGCTGACGGCATAGATTTTCCCATTAATTCCGTAAGCTATACGGTTAAAACCGCAGACCCCGAGGCGGCGGATACTCTGCTGACGGCGGCATATTACATTGCGGATGAAGCGAACACCGCATCTGCCGCACTTGCACGCAGAGAACGGATTGCCGCAAGCCCCGAGGGGTACCGTGTCACATCCTTTGTGAATTCATACGGCAACGGAAAATATGTTGATGTAACCTTTGAGGATGCGAAAAGCCAGCTTATCGTAACGGATTTCACCCTGAATCCTTCTTATAAATTCAGTTTCAATGCCCTGCGTTTTGCCTTTGTTTTTGCACTGTTGATGCTGGTTTATGTGTTCACACGAACAAAGGCAGGGGAGAGCATCGGCAAAAAATTCACCCACACTCAGGCAGGCATAATCGCCGTTGCGGTTTGCGTTATCCCTGCGGTGGCGGTGTGGATTATGGGCGCATCGGGTGAGGACGGCAACTGCATTTTCTATCCCCTTGAATACAGTGCAGAGAATTATTCGCCTTACATTCAGCAGTTTGATGCCTTTATGAAGGGTCAGCTTCACTTTGATGTGAAGCCCTCGGCAGAGCTGCTTGCACTTTCAAATCCTTACAGCCCCGATGAACGTCAGGGCGTGGATTTCCTCTACGACAGAGCCTTTTTTGACGGAAAATATTATTCTTATTTCGGAATTGCACCCATACTGACGGTTTATTACCCTCTTTATCTGCTGACGGGCGTTCTGCCTGCGGACAGCACGGTGACGGGAATATTTTCCGTTATCACCGCAATCTTTCTTCCCCTTGCGGTTATTGAATGGTCAAGATTCAAAAAATACGGCAGTCCCTTGCTTGCGCTTATCTGCGGTGCGGGAGCTTATTTTGCAAGCGGTGCGCTGATTATTCAGCGTGGCAGAGCACCTTTTTATTACATTGCAAGCATTGCAGGCACGGCTTTTGTTGCCGTGTTCCTGTTCCTTATAATCAATGCGGTTCAGTTTAAAAAGACTGCACCAAGGATGATATTCCTTGCACTTTCGGGTGGTGCCTACGCTCTTGCCTTTATGTCCAGAATCAATTCCGTTCTTCCCGTAACCTTCGGGATAATCGCGTTCATCGTGATTTATCTTGTAAAAAGTATAAAAGAAAAATCCCTTTCACGCTTCTTTGGAGATATGACCGCACTGGGCCTGCCCGTGGGGTTGGTGCTTGTGTTCACCCTTTGGTATAACAACGCCCGTTTCGGCAGTCCCTTGCAGTTCGGCACCGCATATCAGCTTACGGTGGCAGATACCTCGTATTACGAATTCTACGGCGGCGGAATCTTCCACACCCTGTTCCATTATTTTATTCAGCCCCTTGAAATATCCGATATGTTCCCCTTTGTGCAGTTTGAACATTTCAGGTTTTCAGGCTACGGCAGGTCACTTTATATCGACAGCAATTTCGGTATGCTTGCCATACCTTTTATACTTTCGCTTCTGCTCAGCCCCGTTATTTTCAGAAGCAAAACAACACCCAAGCACAGCAAAATTATGCTTTCCGTTTTGCTTATATCATTGGGTATAACCGCATATGCGGATATGTGTATGGGCGGAGTTATCTTCCGCTACACCGCAGACCTTCTGCCCGTGGGTGCGTTTTTATCGGCGGCAATACTGCTTGAGGTTTACCGCATTGCAAAAGAAAAATACGGCGAAGAAATTTCACAAAAAGTGTGCAGGGGTGCAGGTATCCTTGCAGGTGTGACGGCTGTTGTTGTTTCGGCAGTGGCGGTAAACATCAACGGCAACCTTGTTCCCTATTCGCCCGAATTCCACCTTGCTCTCAGAGATTTCTTTGTGTTTTGGAGTTGAGTTATGTATATTGATGTTTTAAAAGTGAAAAAGGTGCTGATTTATGCATCGGCACTGCTTTTTGCCGCCCTTTCCGTGGGTACGGTGATTTATTACATAGCTTATCCCTCGGCGGCATATTTTCACGCCGATTGCTCGGATACAATTCTCTGGGCGCAGGCAAGCTATGACAGCGGCACGATGTTCAACCCCGACTTCGGCTATGCGGCAATGCTGCCCTTCGGCGGCACAACGCTGATGCTTCCCTTTATCGGAATTTTCGGTGTATCCTTCACAACCCACCGCATAGGAATGATACTTTTTACCCTCATTCTTTTTGCATCGGTGCTGTGGCTTTGCAGGGCAGTTAAAATGAGCCTGCCCCTTTCGCTTACCGCAACGGGCACTTTTGCACTTGTGATGTGTTCGAGTGCAAAGCTCCGTGAAATATTCTATGAACACGTTATCTATTACAGCATCTGCGTGCTGATAATCTGTGTATTGCTCAGCCTTTTTATTAAGTTCAGAGAAAGCTTCGAAGCCGAAAACGGACTTAAAAAGCTGGTTTGGGTAACATTTTTCACCGTGATTTTCTCCGCACTTTCAGCCCTTGACGGTATGCAGGTTATTGCAACGGGCATACTTCCCGTGCTTTTTGCGGCGGTTATGGGTATATTCCTTGATAAGGATAACACTCTGCTTTCAAGGAAAAGCCGCATTTCCGTTTATTACTGTGTAATCTGCGGTGCGTCGGTGCTTATCGGTCTTGCCCTTCTCTCGTTTTTTGCAAACGGAATATCCTCGGGCTACGCAGGTGCGTATTCAGGCTATGCCAATATGGATGAATGGCTTTCGAATCTTGGCAATTTCCCCGTTCACTGGTTCACCCTTTTCGGTGTGGATGCCCACTACGGAATGCCCATCTTCTCGGCAGAATCAATAGTCAACATAATCCGTCTGGGTGCGGCGGCATCGGTTGCCCTCTTGCCCCTTATTGCACTTTTCTTTTATAACAAATTCAGCTTCGGCACAAAGGCACTTCTCCTTACCCATTTCGGGCTCAGCGGAGTAATAATGTTCGGCTATATTTTCGGCATACTTTCCGCCGCAAACTGGCGTTTAAGCCCAATGATATGCACGGGTCTGATTGTGTGCTTTGCCGTTTTCTGCGAAACCAAAGAATATGTTGTACCCAAACGCCTTTGTGCGGCTGTGCTTTGCCTGCTTGTGCTTCTGAGTGCCGTCAACTTCGGCACCGTTATGCAGATGGAGAAAAACGGCATTGAGCAGAACGAAAAATACCTTATCTCACAGCAGCTCAAAGA
Source organism: Acutalibacteraceae bacterium (assembly GCA_045533455.1). Classification (GTDB taxonomy): domain Bacteria; phylum Bacillota; class Clostridia; order Oscillospirales; family Acutalibacteraceae; genus CAG-177. The sequence continues at coordinate 57,795 of JAZSHU010000052.1, forward strand.
AAAGGGTCTGACCTACGGCTATGCCACATTCTGGAATTCGCAGGTAATAACTGTGCTTTCGGATTCCGAAGTAAGGGCGGCAAACATTGACGTTAACGAAAACGGAATAGCCCCCTGCCCGTATCAGGCAAACCTGAATTGGTTTGAGGAGCAGGAGGATGTGGAAAAATATTTTGTTCTGCTTTCATACGGCGAAGAAGCAACCCTTATGAATACCACCGATTGGGTTCATTTTGAGCTTCTGTATACCGATAAAATCGATTTGGACGGCTACACGGTTTATGTGTTCAACTCCACAGATTTTCTGTATTGATTGCAAACCAATAAATATTGCTGATTGGCGGCGGTGCAAAACCTGCCGCCTTTTTCGCCCCGTTTTTCAGCTTTTCAAGGGCAGGGGAGATGTTTATATCTCCCTCATTAATCTTTTCGTCATCACTGCTGATAACAACAACGGCGGTTTCATCACCGAGGGTGATTTTTCTTGCATTTTCATCGGCAATGAATATGCCCGATATAATTGAAGTGATGCTCAGGCAGATTATCACCGCCACTGCATAGGCTCTTATAATGTTCATATTTATTCCTTTCATACAAATCGGTCATAGGCGAAGCCTATCCGAAACTTTGCACTTTGCATTTTGCACTTATCACTCTGCACTCACATAATCATCCATCAGTGATGCCAGTGCCGAAGCAAGCATTCTGCCCGAATAGCAGGCTTCTTCAAGGGTGTTTGCTTCGCTGCCCATTTCAATAAGCAGGCTGAAACGGGTCATATCCATATTGTATTTTCTCTGCGAAAAAAGTACGGGACGCATAAGACCGGGGAACATATCAACGCATTTTTTCTGAAGCTGCAGGGCAAAACGCAGGTTGTATTCCCAATCGGGGAAATCCTCAACCTTCCCTTCTTCCGCACCCGTGATAATCATAATCTGAGCAGCCTTTTTACCGCCGACTGTGTTTGTGAATTTCAGCTTGTCGCCGTTGGTCTGGGTAACCGAATCACGGTGGATATCAAGCACAATCTGAATTTCGGGGTGCTCTTCAAGGTGCTTTGCAACGGTTTTACGGGAACTCGGGTAAGAATCGTTGTAGCTTTTGTCGTGAATTGTCTTATCGTGTATTACAGTATACCCCAGTGATGTAAGATAATCCGCAATTTCGGTGCCTACACGGACAATATTTATGTTTTCGTCGTTGCTTCGGGAAGTGTAGTCCTGAGCATACCAGTCACGCTCAATGAGCTCATAGCCCTCGGAGGTGTGGCTGTGAAAAATAAGCACCGCAGGTTTTGATTTGTCAACCGAAAGCTCAAGGGGATGTGACAGCACCTTTTCAATATTGAGTGTTTTTGTTTCGGTGGTGTTTTTGACATTCACATTGCCGAAGGTATGGGTTGCACCCTTTGTTATGTAGGTCAGCTCCTTTATGCTGCCGTCTTTTTTCTGATTTCTGAAAAGCTCCGTGTACTTTCGGATGATTTCCTTTATGTCGTCGGGTGTGCGGGTGATATCGGATGCTTCCTCCGCAGGCACGGTTGTTTCTGTCAGGTCTGATAAAGTGCTGCTCTGCACGGGAACGGTGGCTTTTACTTGGGCTTTTTCGCCCGTGCCGAACATTACCGCCGCCATTGCAACGGAGATTTTGCCTGCCGAACCCGTCATAAAAACAGCGCAGGCAATAAGCAGTGATATTGCGGCAGAGATTATTCCGTGGGATTTGTCCCGGTTTGTCTGATTTTTCATTTTCATTCACCTTTGTTATTGTTATCTTTAAATTATATGCAGACAACGGCACTTTAATGGTTACAAATTGTAATGATTACACCTGATTTTGTAACCGTTTTGTAACCTTTTTGTAATTTTAAAAGGTGGTATGGGTAAGGCAAATGTAATATAATAAGTGTATGCAAGAGAAAAAACCGTCACGGCAGTGCCGCCGTCTGACGGAACCCCATCCATCCTTTCAATAAACCGTAAAAGGGCGTCCTTAAGGGGCGCCTTTTCGGCTTTTTATGAGTGCAGAGTGCAGAGTGCAAAGTGCAGAGTGCAAAGGGCAAAGTGCAAAAGTGCAGAGTACAAAGTGCAAAGTGCAGAGTGCAAAGTGCAGAGTGCAAAAGTGCAGAGTGCAAAGTGCAGAGTGAAGAGTGAAGGATGAGCTTAGCACTTGCCCGATTATATAATTGTATAGTTGACAAGCGCAAAACTGTGTGATATACTTCCTTTTGTATGGAAATTTAATACCTAACCTTACAAAGATTATGACGGAGACAGTAGCTTTTGCAAGGGCATTCCAAGTGAGGCGGAGAGAGTGTGAACCCGCCGTTTGCCGCAACTGTGAATATCACTCCCGAATCGCAGACCGAAAAGATATGAGTAGGCTCTGACGGAATCCCGCCGTTACTGGGAAGCATAAAGATCGGGTTATGCAGGTGCTTTTTGTTGTTCCTTGTCCCGATTGGGTCAGGGATTATTTTTTTGTAAAAGAATTTTCAAAATATATCGGAGGAATGCAGAATGTACGAAAAAGTTTCGTCGAATTTTGATTTCGTCACCAGAGAAAAGGCAGTGCTTGATTTCTGGAAAGAAAATCAGATTTTCGAAAAGAGCATCGAAGAGAGAAAGGGCTGCCCTACCTACACCTTCTATGACGGCCCTCCCACTGCAAACGGCAAGCCCCATATCGGCCACGTTCTTACCCGTGTTATCAAGGATATGATTCCCAGATACAGAACAATGAAGGGCTATATGGTACCCCGTAAGGCAGGTTGGGATACCCACGGTCTGCCCGTTGAGCTTGAAATCGAAAAAGAGCTTGGCATCAACGGCAAGGAGCAGATTGAAAATTACGGCCTTGAACCGTTCCCCGGCGGATGTAAGGAAAGCGTATGGAAATATAAGGGAATGTGGGAGGATTTCTCGGGAACAGTCGGTTTCTGGGCAGATATGGATAACCCCTACGTTACCTATCACAACAGCTATATCGAATCAATCTGGTGGTCACTCAAGGAAATCTGGAACAAGGGTCTCCTTTACAAGGGCTTCAAGATTGTTCCCTATTGCCCCCGCTGCGGAACACCCCTTTCATCCCACGAAGTTGCTCAGGGCTACAAGGCAGTAAAGGAGCGTTCAGCGGTTGTACGCTTCAAGGTTGTTGGCGAGGATGCATACTTCCTTGCATGGACAACAACTCCCTGGACTCTGCCCTCAAACTGTGCGCTTTGCGTAAACCCCGAAGAAACCTACTGCAAGGTTAAGGCTGCCGACGGCTACACATACTATATGGCAAAGGCACTTCTTGACAGTGTTCTCGGTTCACTGGGCGATAAGGAAAACGGCGTTGCAGCCTACGAAATCCTTGAAACCTACGTGGGTACAGACCTTGAAGGCAAATCATACGAGCCTCTTTTTGAATGTGCAGGCAAGGTTGCCGAAAAGCAGGGCAAGAAGGCTCATTTCGTAACCGTAGACAGCTACGTTACAATGTCAGACGGTACGGGTATCGTTCACATCGCACCTGCATTCGGTGAGGACGACGCAAAGGTGGGCAGAGCATATGACCTTCCCTTTATTCAGTTTGTTGACGGCAAGGGCAATATGACCGAGGATACTCCCTATGCAGGTATGTTCGTAAAGGATGCAGACCCCAGAATCCTTGTTGACCTTGATGCTGAGGGTAAGCTTTTCTCAGCACCCAAGTTTGAGCACGACTATCCCTTCTGCTGGAGATGCGATACTCCTCTTATCTACTACGCAAGAGAATCCTGGTTTATCAAAATGACAGCTGTTAAGGATAATCTTGTCAAGAATAACAACACCGTTAACTGGATTCCCGAAAGCATCGGTAAGGGCAGATTCGGCGACTGGCTTGAAAATATTCAGGACTGGGGCATCAGCCGTAACCGTTACTGGGGTACACCCCTCAACATCTGGGAATGCGAATGCGGTCACAGACATTCAATCGGTTCAATCGAAGAACTCAAATCAATGAGCAGCAACTGCCCCGAGGATATTGAGCTTCACAGACCGTTCATTGACGATGTTACAATCAAGTGCGAAAAGTGCGGCGGCGAAATGAAGAGAGTGCCCGAGGTTATTGACTGCTGGTACGATTCAGGCGCAATGCCCTTTGCACAGCACCACTATCCCTTTGAGAACAAAGACCTTTTCGAGCAGCAGTTCCCCGCAGAGTTCATCTCTGAGGCTGTTGACCAGACAAGAGGCTGGTTCTACTCACTTATGGCAATCTCAACCCTTCTCTTTGACAAGTCACCCTACAAGAATGTTATCGTTCTGGGTCTTGTTCAGGATGAAAACGGTCAGAAGATGTCAAAGTCAAAGGGCAATGCTGTTGACCCCTTCGATGCACTTGCAAAGCACGGCGCAGACGCAATCCGCTGGTATTTCTACACAAACTCCGCACCCTGGCTTCCCAACCGTTTCCACGACAACGCAGTTGTTGAAGGCAAGCGTAAGTTTATGGGTACACTGTGGAATACCTACGCATTCTATGTGCTCTATGCAAATATCGATAAATTCAATCCCACAGAGCATAAGCTTGATTACGATAAGCTTTCCATTATGGATAAGTGGCTTCTTTCAAGGCTCAATACTCTTATTGATACCGTTGACGGTTACCTTGGCAACTACGCTATCCCCGAAGCGGCAAAGGCACTTCAAAGCTTTGTTGACGATATGAGTAACTGGTATGTGCGCCGCGGCAGAGAGCGTTTCTGGGCACAGGGCCTTGAACAGGATAAGATTAACGCTTATATGACCCTTTACACCGCACTTGTTACCGTTGTTAAGCTTGCTGCTCCCATGATTCCCTTCATGGCAGAGGATGTTTACCGCAACCTTGTATGCAATGTTGATAAGGATGCTCCCGTCAGCGTTCACCTTTGCGATTATCCCGTTTCGGATAAGGCATTTGTTGATGCAGACCTTGAAGCTTCAATGGATGAAATTCTTAACATCGTTGTTCTGGGCAGAGCCGCAAGAAACACTGCAAACATCAAGAACAGACAGCCCCTCGGCAAGATTTTTGTAAGCGCTCCCAAGGTTCTGGGCAAGGAATACTGCGAAATCGTTGAGGATGAGCTTAACATCAAGACTCTTGAATTCGTAACCGATTCATCAGGCTATGTTTCATATAATTTCAAGCCCCAGCTTAAAACTCTTGGCCCCAAGTACGGCAAAATGCTTGGCGCAATCAGAGAATATCTTGCATCTCTTGACGGTTCAGCCGCAAAGGCAGAGCTTGACGAAAAGGGTGCACTTACCTTCACCGCAGGCGATACCGAAATTTCACTTGCAGTTGAAGACCTTCTTATCGAAACCGTTCAGAAGGAAGGCTTCCAGGCTGAAAGCGGCAACGGCGTTACCGTTGTTCTCGATACAAACCTTACCGACGAGCTTATTGAAGAAGGCTTCGTAAGAGAGCTTATTTCAAAGATTCAGACAATGCGTAAGGATGCAGGCTTTGAGGTTATGGACACCATCAGGATTTACGTAAGCGGCAACGAAAAGATTGAAGCAATCTTCTCTGCAAACGCTGACGAAATCAAGCACGATGTACTTGCCACCGACATTATCGCAGCCGAAGGCGGTTCATACACCAAGGCTTGGGATATCAACGGCGAAAAAGTAACAATGGGCGTTGAAAAGAACTGATTTTACATTAATATATCCCCGAAGTTTTGAAAAACTTCGGGGATATGTTGTTCTTATATAAAGCAATGTTATTCCTTCACGGGCTGAAAGGGCTTTGTGTAGTTGAGCATAAAGATGATTATGTATGCAACCCACATGGGAATGCTTTCAATTCCGCCGCTCTTACCAAAGATGAGAAGGAGCACTATCATAAGCACAAGGGTAAGTGCAAGAACAATAAGCATCACAAGGTGCTTCACGCTTTTCTGCCTTGCCTTGAAGAATAAGAATGCGATTATTGCCGCCGCAAAGAATGCCGCGAAAAGCAGGGCTGTTGACCAGTGTGCAGCCATTTGCAGGGGCTTGCCGTCTTCGGGTTCAACGGAAGGAATGTTAACGCAGGCGAATATGCAGAAAAATCCAAGATAAGTGCAGATGTTGCCGAATTTCGCAAGCTTTTCCGTCTTGAATGAGTTGAGTTTATAAAGATACTGCAAGTTGAGATAAAGGGATACACCCGAGAATACTGCCCACCAGATGAAAAGACGGGGATGGGTTTTGCCGATAACACTTGCGGTTTTTGCAAGGTCGGGGTTATCGATAAATCCGTATACCGTGAAGAAAATGAAGCCTGCAATAAGCCACGCCATGCAGAAATTTCTGTTATCCGTCAGCACGTCAATGAAATTGAAAAATGCCTGTTTGATTGTGGGCTTCTGAGCAAGCTCTGCCTGCTTTCTGAGTTTTGATGCCTTTGACATAAAAACACTCCTTTTTCATTTTATGTTCTTATTTTACAGGATTTTCAACAGTTTTTCAACATAATATTTATTCAATATTGTTGCTTGCAATAGCATTGTATTTATGGTATATTATTTCTATATTTCAAAAATGAGGTGTAAAAATGAAGAAAGTACTGAGCGTTTTACTCTCCGCAATTCTTATTGTAACATCCCTTACGGTTGGTTTCACCGCCTTTGCCGCTGAGGATGAAATGGGTTTTGCAGTTGCATCCGACCTTCATTACAACATTCCCAGTGAAGAGCTTGAAACAGTAATCGAGGGCGAAGAAATTTATTGGTATGCAAACCGCAGAGCCGCTATGGAGGACGAAAGCGGACTTATCATTGACGAATTTCTCAGACAGTGTGCAGAGGATGACGAGTGCGAATTCATTCTTATCCCCGGTGACCTTGTTGATAACGGTAAAATGATTCATCAGGAGCACGTGGATGTTGCCGCAAAGCTTGCAAAGTTTGAGGCAGAAACGGGCAAGCCTGTTTACGTTATCCCCGGCAACCACGATTACGGCGTTGACTGCGAAACAAACCTTGATGATTTCATCAGAGTTTATGCGGATTTCGGCTATAACGAAGCACTTGAAACCCTTGAAGGCACCGCATCATACACCGTAAATCTCGGCGAAAAATACAGACTCATTGCCCTTGACAGCAACGACCCCTCAAAGTCAACCGAAGACGGTATGTCACTTAAAAAAATTCAGTGGGTGCACGAGCAGGCAGACAAGGCAAAGGCAGACGGCAAGTATCCCATTCTTATGATGCACCATAACCTGCTTGATCACCTTCCCGTGCAGAGAATTCTCAGCAGAAACTTCATTGTAAGATTCCATTACACAACCGCAACTCTCTTTGCAGACTGGGGAATCAAACTTGTTTTCTCGGGTCACGAGCATTGCAGTGACGCGGCATCATACACAACACCCTCGGGCAACGTTATCTATGACTTTGCAACAACCTCACTCACAATGTATCCCTTGCAGTACAGACATTTCACCCTCACAGACGATGAAATCAAGTATGAGGCAAGAACAATCGATTCAATCGATACCGATGCACTTACGGCAACCACAGACGGCTTCACTCAGGAGCAGATTGACCTTATGAACGAAGGTCTTAACAGCTATGCAAAGGGCTTCCTCAAAGCGGGCATTCAGTACCGTCTGGGCAAGGGCTTTAAGATGGAAGAAATGGGTATTGCCGAAGATGCATTCTATTATGACCTTGTTGCAACTGCAGTGGGCGGTCTTGTTAAAATTCTTGAAGATCCTCTTTACGGTGAAGGCGGTATTCAGGAGCTTGCAGCAGAGTATAATATCGATATTCCTGACAGCGAATACAAAAACGGTTGGGATATTGTAACTGATCTTGTTGCATGGCACTATGCAGGCAGCGAGCCCTATGACCTTTACAGCAAAGATATTTCAATTTTCCTTCGCCTGGTTGCGCTTCTTCTTAAGGATGACCTTGCAACCGTCAGCGATGAGGTGTTCTTCGCAGCGGCAAATAAGCTCTTCTCATATCTCGGAACCGATTCAATAGTAAGAGATATCACAAAGCTCGGCACCTCTGTTTTCGGCGGCGTAACATCGGCGGGATATTTCCTTCTT
>JAZSHU010000025.1:0-3717 GCA_045533455.1 Acutalibacteraceae bacterium
GGCAAAATAATAAAAGAAGAAACTGTGTAACAGAACAGTCTGATCAAAAACAGCAGGAAACATCCGCAAGATGTTGCCGTAATAGAAATCTTCAATGATATTTGATATTATGTATTTCTCTGTGTCTGATGAAATATATTAACTTCTGCACAGATTGTGTAGAAGTTAAATCGTTTCTCTGACCTTGCCTTTTTATTGCATCAAGCTTCATTTTATATGCTTTAGCTCTTTCACTCGGCAAGATGTTTTCTCTTTGCAAGTTGCTGTCAACCATCATTATAATTGCAGTATCACGATCAACATCTCTGACAATCGCAGGGATAGTATCAATCCCTGCAAGTTCACAAGCTCGCATTCGTCTGTGTCCGCTTATCATCTCGTAACAGCCATAATCGGTTTGACGAACTATTACCGGCATAATTACGCCGTAATCTTTTACACTCTGAACCGTTTCTTTCATAGCATCATCGTCACGGACTTCGAATGGGTGGTCTATGAAGGGATGAATTTCTGATATAAGCAAATCCACAATCAGTTCTTCTTTTGACAAATAATCACCTCCGTATAGTTTTATCTTGACTTTTAATAATCGGTGTGCTTATAATGGATATAAACAAAAAAGGAAAAGCATCGCTTTCCCTTTTATAATGTATTGTTTCGATTTAATTTTTAATTGGTTTTGTGGTGAAAGAACAAGCCCTGATTTGATAAAAAGTTCTACCAAAGTTCTACCAAATTCTTCAAAAATTATTTTCTGATAATTTTTCGAGATTTGGGTAGAAAAAGTGGTCTAACGCCCTATTTTCAAGGGTTTCAGCTGTTTCTAAAGTGGTATGAAATAGTCTGAAATATACTCAAGTAGTATCAATATCGAGACTGGGGGTCAAGAGGCCGTGAGTTCAAGTCTCGCCACTCGGACCATCTTTAGAATGGCTGAAATCGTTGATATACAACGGTTTCAGCTTTTTTCATTTCTTCAAAAATCCTCAAATGGTCCTTATTTGGTCCTTATTCTGAAAATCACGAAAGCCGGGAAGCCTTAAGTATCAAGGCCTCCCGGCTTTTTGTGTGGGTCTTATCGGGTGTTTTTTATGAACGATTTTTGCCCGATAAATAATCATAAAGCTTATTCATATCAAAAAGAGGACATTGTGCGAAAGTAATCGTGCAATGTACTTTACCATTATTCCTCTGTTATTTTGTATCCAGAAGGGATTGATAACACCTTATAAAGTCATAATCTACTGCCAAACCAAAAGTTTATTGTTTCTAATCGTCAGATGGAGCTTGATTTTACATGAAGTTTCATTGATATTGCACGATCAGACTTTCTATGGTATAATTATGATATACGCAAATGAACTATGCAATCACAGTATAGGATGTGTAAATTATGATTACCTATTATCTCGATAAAGTATTGTTACCTAAGCTTAAAAGTTTCGGTGTTTCAAACGATTTTTGCAATCACACTATTGAAGCCATAAAACGGCAAATGTTATCACTTATTGCACATTGGGACGATGTTGCTTTTAGAAAGTCCATTTTATTAATCGGTATGGAAGAAGGTCTTTTTTATGAACCATCTGCCAAAACAGACATTAAAGCTTTTGTTGTTGTAACCATACGCAACAGTCCCATTGAGACTATGCAAAGCAATTTATATGCGGAAACAGGATTAAAAGAACCTCTTACAAACGAACAGATAAAATCAATCACATCGGATTCTATCCGTTTTTTCAACTCACTGAATTTTTCATCACTAAGTAATTCTTTAAAAAATACAGCACTATGTCAAGATTATTACTATCAAATTTTAAATAATCATCCTGTAACAAAAACCGCTTTAGAAAAGTTATCTGCCACCTCATCAAAATTGCTCGAATACAAGCCTGTTGAATTTATAAATCCTTATGAATTGGAAGATTTAAAAGGATATTTAAAAGATGAGAATAAAGAATTCAAAACGCATACTGTCGTATTGGACGGTTACTCTTCGGAGTTTGACCCTATGCTATGTCAAATACTGCAAAGATTAGCAGGCCAAAGCCGAGGCACTTTTATTGGTGATTCATTTAAAAGTTTAACAAGAAACTTTGAGAAACTGATCAAGATTTTAGAGTTTCTTCTTACGCACAACGCTCGTTTTGTTACTCCAAACTTTTTTATAGAAAATGGGTGTGTGGCACAAAGGACAAAACTTTTAAAAGCATCTCACGCTGGTGATGAATTTGAAAAGAAGATGGCTCAAACCGAAGGATTGAGCCACATACATAAAGCGGTATTTAAAAAATAAAAAACTTATTCATGGCTATTTTTTCTTTGTTTGATATGAGCAAACACGGGTACAGATTTAAAATGTTTTCGTAAAACAGGCTTTTTCCGCCTTATTTCAAGCGGTTTTGTCATAAAAACAGGACATTGCTCAGAGCAGTTTTTACTGTCGGGCAATGTCCTTGTTTTATTCGAAAAATATTCGCATATTTTAGAATGTTTGTGTTCAACAAATCGGAATTTGTTATTTTCTGTGTTTCTCTATTTTTGCAATCATCTTTCTGCCGATCACTTCAGAAAGTTTCAATCCTAAATTGATTTCCTCTTCGGTTTCAAATGAGTCAAAGAAATGATTGGTTTCAAGGGTGAAATCACCTTGGTAATTAACTTCGGCTAATGACTTGGTTATTTCTTCCCAATTCATTTCGCTCAAACCCGGAAGTGTGTGCATATCATCAAGATAATCGTTGTCATGAACGTGAAGCGCTCCCAATCTGTTTCCTAAAACTCTTATGCTGTCCTGAGGTTCTCTGCCGTCAAGACTTGTGTGCCCCAAATCAAGACAAGCGACAAAGAACTCATTGTTAATTTCGTCAACAAATCTTGCATGTTCATGAGGATTACTGAAAATGCTGCCTCTTTTCACATTCCGTTTTTTGTCATCGCACCACATATTTTCACAAGCAATTTTAACGCCGTATTTTTCAGCATACGGAAGAAGAATATTAAAATATTTTATATTTCTTTCCAATGCTTCTTCTTCCCTGCTGATGTACTTGCTTGTACCGTAAGGATGAACAACAAGCGTTTTCATGCCCATAAGACCTGCAATTTCAAGACATCTGATATTCTTTTCCGCAAGGATTTTGTATGCAATTTCAGGGTCATCTATACCTACACCTGTTACTGCGTGACCCTGGTTGAAAATAATATCATTTCTTTTTGCCGTTTCACAAAGCTCGTTTACATAGGCTTTGTAATTATCTGAATCAAGCACTTTCCCGTCCTTTGCGAGAGTGGACATAGTATAATCTATTGCATCAAAGCCTGCTTTTGCAATAAGTTCAATTGCTTTAAATTCGCCGAATTTTGTTGCACAATTATTTTTTTGAGAAAGAATCATTTTTTCACTCCTCTTTTTAATTGTCATTACATCGCTTTTATTTCTTTTTTGTTGTAAATTCTTATTTATATTCCGATAATTTCTCTTATTTCTTCTGCATCAATATCATTCAGATTGCGGTTTTGCGAAACAGAGATATACGCCGCCGCACCTGCAGCTTCGCCGATACCGACACAGATAGGCATTACCCTGAAATTGGAGTGTGCCATATGTGTACCAGAAATGTTTCTTCCGCAAAACAGAAGATTTTCTTTGATTTCCGGAATCAGGCAACGGTAAGGAATCGTATATCCTTTTGTCTGTTTGAAATGCTTCTGCAC
>JAZSHU010000053.1:0-13405 GCA_045533455.1 Acutalibacteraceae bacterium
AGGCATTACCCTGAAATTGGAGTGTGCCATATGTGTACCAGAAATGTTTCTTCCGCAAAACAGAAGATTTTCTTTGATTTCCGGAATCAGGCAACGGTAAGGAATCGTATATCCTTTTGTCTGTTTGAAATGCTTCTGCACGCCCGTTTTGTCAAGTCCTGCACCCGTGATATTATGAACATCAAAATTGAAGTAAGCATCTTTTACGACATAATCGTCAAATACTTTTGCTTCAAGAATATCCTGTTCATTAAGAATGTATTTACCTTTGAAATGTCTTGTTTCGCGAATGCCGATAAGTGATGCGGAGCTGACGATGAAACAGTTTTCATATCCCGGAACAAATTCCCTTAAATATTTTACTATATCGTCCATCTGTCTGCGGCAGGTCAGTGTTGCTTTTGTTAAGTCATCGGCAACCGTGCCGTCAATCTCAATGGCATTTGTCATATTGCAGGTAACAATTCCGGGCAGGGTTGATTTATAAGTAAGAATGTGTCCTGCGGGATAAGGGATATGCTGCTTTGCAAGTGCCTGCAGCTCGCCGTCGGGCGTTTCGTAAGTGGATTCAAACGAACCCAAAAAGACGGCTCGGCTGTAATCCACACCACCGACTTTAAACATAAGTGTTGCAGGCTGCATCTTATTATCGCTTTCTCTGCCGAGAACAAATTCTGCGCCTGCACGGGCGGCAATATCGCCGTCACCCGTAGCATCTATGGTGATTTTAGCATAAATATCGGTTTTTCCCGACTTGTTTATAACGGATGCACCAAGTATTTTGTCACCGTCACAGATTGCATCCTCTGCAAAGGTATAGAGCATAACACGGCATCCGACCTCATCAAGCATTTCAAGATAAAGCGTTTTCAGCTTTTCGGGGTCAATTATATTGGTTATTTTATTTTCAAATCCGCCTTCATTTTTTTGAGCGCTTCGCCTTAATATCTCAGTAAACAACGGACTGCCGCAGCTTCCCGTCCAATGGCTCATAAGCCCTGAAGTGGAGATTCCGCCAACATCGCCGCTTTGCTCAACAAGAATAACCTTTGCTCCGTTTTTAGCTGCTGTATAAGCAGCGGCAAACCCCGAAGGACCGCTCCCGAGAACCAAAACATCTGTATGTAATTCAAACTTTGCTGTCATAGTCCGCTCCTTATAGTGTGGTGTATTTAAAAAAATGTATTTATGAACTTGATAAATTCTTATTTACCAATATTCAGGAATTGCTGTTTGGTTATTATCTTGATATTGTTTCTTTTCTTAATATTTCGCCGTTGCAGTCAGTAAAAACAACTTCAACTCTGTCATCATTAAAAACATATCCGCAGCCTGCAAAATATACAGGTTTTTGTTTTTTTATTGTGCTGCCGATTACAACGGGGCAAACGCTGCCGTTGTTATTCCAATCGCTGTTTTCGGGGTAATAAACATTAAGTTCGTGAGCATGACCGCAAATCATAATATCGGGCTTTACATTCTCCCTGAGAAGTTCTGACCATTCAGCAAAAATATCTTGCTCAATATCAAACGGAGGACTGTATCTGTGAACAAAGGCGTTGTGGGAGATAACAAGCTTATGCTTAACTCCCTCTGCTTCATATTCATTCTCTTTGTCTTCAATTATATTCTTAAGAAATTCTGTCTGGCGTTCCCTGAAAACATGGCAGGCAACGGTAAAACCGTACTCGGGGTGGTCATCGTTCTTGTCTTCACCGCAATCAAGAAGAACTCCCCATATATTTCCGAGGCGGAAACTGTAATATATATTACCGAGATGCGTAGGTGTATAATCTGCAAACCTCTCGGCAAAGTTGCCCCTTAAATCGTGGTTGCCTCTTGAGAAAATTGAGGGTTTTTCACCTTTAGTCAAACGAGAACATATTTCATATATGTTCATAAATTTTGAGGGTTTACTGCTGTCTTCAATAACATCACCGTTCAGGATCAGAAAATCTATGTTGCCGAATGTTTCGGCAGCTTTTATCGGCTCGTTAATGTTGTTATGAGCATCGGCGATATGATAAGCCCTGATATTGTTTTCGGGTATGGGATAAAATTTATATGTTTTTTCAAGCACTTTTTTTGTTTTTGAAAAATATGCTTTTCTTATTATAATCGGGCGGATGCAGACTGTATATTCTTTGGCATTATCAAGTTCATCAGCAGGCACTTCAACCTTGTGTATCTTATTTCTCGAACACATAATGCCGTTGGATTCATCATAATAGCATTTATCGCCGACCTTAACAAAGAAAAAGCAGGCTTTTTCACAAGGCATCATAATCTGATAATATTTATTCACCGCAAAAATTGCAGGGTCATGTTTGAAATACTTGTTCATATAAGATTCTCCTTCCGATTACGCTTTTGCATATTCAGAAAGCAATGTGTGATCATTCATCGGTTTACAGCACATTTCTGTTCTGACAGATGACCATTTGCGTTCAATTTCCGCGGCTGAATCGTTATTTATATCAACAACATTGCCAGGGTCATCTGAGCCCATCATAGACCATTGGCTTGTTTCTCCCTCAGCACAATGTCCTTTGTAGGTCCATGTCTGCCAGTTATATGAACATTCGTTAAAGAGCTTCAATATGTATTCCCAGGTTGCGGTTCCCCTGCAAGGAGAAAATTCGCCGACAAGCACAGGCACATTGAAACCTCGGCTTGCATGGTGCAGGGTAACTTCTTTAAAGCTTTCGTTTGAATCATCATAAAGGTGATACTGATACATAACCTTTTCCCATCCTGGCTCTGACGGATGAGGTATGTCATCGGGTGTCCAGATTGCCTCAAGTGTTATGATATGATCGGGATCGTTTGCCCTGACTGCATCGTAAAGCAAAGAATAAACATCGTGATACTTGCTGTTGACCTTATCCTCGCCTTCGTAATCGCACATCGGCTCATTCATCAGGTCATAGGCGGCAACCGTTCCGTTGCCTGCAAAATGACGGGCAATTTCGCTCCACAAATTACAGGCAAGCGAACGGAAACGAGCACCCTCTTCGGTTTCATCATAAAGTCTGCAATGGTTCACACGGCAGCTGTGGTGGGCGATGCTCTGATGCCCGGGTACACCGTGCATATCAAGAATAACATACATTCCTCTTTTTTCACATTCCTCAACAACCCAATCAAGGCGTGAAAAATCGATATCGCCGTTTTCTTTGCGTTTCCATGTGCCGTAATCATCCGTTTGGAAATTACGGTACCAGAACGGCACACGCACGCAGGTGAAGCCGAGCGACTGAAGATAGTCAAGGTCGTATTCGGTTATATAGTTATCCTCGCGGATTTTTATAAGTCGGGCTGCTTCCTCTTTGCCGAAACGCCTTTCAAGCGTGGTAACGATATCCCATTGAGCTTCTCCGCCTTTGAAAAATCCTTGCCATAATTCATCGAGTAACCATCCGCCGAGATTTGTTCCGCGCAAAAAAACTTGCTTTCCCTCGGCATTGATAATTATTTCACCGTCACAATGCAGCATACTGAGGCTCATACTGTATCCTCCCTTTAAAAAGTCCAAATTGAGATTATTATATCAAAGTTGTATGAATTATATCATATCACGGGCTGTTTTTTCAAGAATATCTGTTTGACATGGTTTGATTTTTGTTTTATTATAATAAAAAAACATATGGAGATGCTTTTATGACTGCTACATTCGGAACAATTTATGTTATTTTCAAAAAGTGCGTGGCACTGATATCCGCAATAATGCTGCTTGTTGTCGGTGCTGACGAAAAAGATACCCCTGCACCCGTAGGTGCTGATGTTATTTCAAAGACCACCTATGTTTTGTATGATCAGCATATGACCTCGCAGGGTGTTACAAACGACGGTGAATATTTCTATTTCAGCGGCAAAAAGAATCTGGGCAAGGCTGATATTGAAACGGGTGAGATTTTTCTCATTACCACAAACGCAATTCCCGATGAGCTTGAAGAAATGGGCTATGATCACATCGGCGGTCTGAGCTGCCACGACGGAATTGTTTATGCTGCCGTAGAGGACGGCCCCGATTATGAGCGTTCGTGCATTGTTCTCTACGATGCCGAAACGCTGAAATATACAGGTCAGTATTATCCTCTTCCCTATGAGCTTCACACGGAAGGTGTGCCCTGGTGTGCAGTTGATGCCGAAAAGAATTATATTTACACCGCCGAATGGACAAACGCAACCGTTCTCAATGTTTTCGATCTTGATACCTTAACACTTGTTAAAACCGTTTCTCTTTCGCAGCCTGTGGACAGAGTTCAGGGTGCAGAAATGTTTGACGGCAAGCTTTATATGTCCTGCGATGAATTGGACGGCAATAAGCACATTTACTGCGTTGATGTTGAAAGCGGTGCTGTTCAGGCAGCATTCACAAGAAATGTCGGTGCGGAGATTGAGGCTGAAGGTATGACTGTCTATGCCGACGAAAACGGCGAACCTGTTTTCTGCGTTCTCGACAGAGGCGCACGCCGCCAAAGCTGCAATCTTACAAGATACACACTTGCTGATTGATTAAACCGACTTGAAGTTTTCGGAACATTTTCGGACATTGTTTTTACAGAAAAACACGAGAAATCATCAAAGAAAGCAAAGAAAAAGCAGATTTTAGGTTTATAATTATTTTGACCTCACGAAAGTGAGGTCATTTTTGTTAACTGTTTTAGCATTTGATTTTGTATATCAGCCCTGCAAAACAGGAGAGCTTCTGTGCGCTAATTGAAGGAAGGCGGAGAAACTTTTGTATCCGAAAGCAGATTGTTGTTCGGTGAGGGTTCGGACAAGCTGAAATACATTTTAGCGGCTTTTGTTGTTCCGAAATCCTGATTTGAACCGCTGTTTTGCACCTTGTTGAACGCTTCACGGAACATTGCGTTGTGGGCTTCTTCTCTGTTGAGCAGAAAATCAATGGTCTCTCTTACCTTCTTATCGTTAATCTGTCGGTAGAGATATTCATAAACAACCTTCGCTCTCTGCTCTGATGCGATATTGGAAAGAAGGTCTGCACACAAATCGCCTGTAACAGAAACATAATCACCTGTCCACGAATAACCCGAAGCGTTTATCAGTCCTGGATTAAGTCCTGTAAGAACGTGTGTCTGAATTTCGCCTGCGGGAACCGATTCCGCACACACATCGTGACCGTTCAACAGATTTATTGTCTGTGCTACCATTTCCATATGGCCGAGTTCTTCTGCAGCGATATCAAGAAATAAATCTTTGATTTCGGGGTCTTTTATGCGAAAGCTTTGTGACATATACTGCATTGCAGCTTTGAGTTCACCGTTTGCACCGCCGAGCTGCTCCTGCAGAAGTGCCGCATACTGCGGATTAGGCTTTTCAACAGCAACGGGATGAAAAAGCATCTTTTCATGTTTAAACATAGATTATCCTCCTTTTAATTTCCGCCGGGACCGTCTTTGCGTTCACGCTTGTCCGGAATCTCGATTTTACCTTTGATATCATTTGGCTTGATATTGTTTTTGTCTTTTTGTTTGTATCTTTTTGTTTGTATCTTTTTCTTTGTACATATATAACCTTCCTTTCTTGCTTTTAGTATGCACAAATTTCTATAAAAAATTTCCATTCAAACAGATTTCGGGTCAGGTTGCATACAAATTTCGCAAATATCCTTAATTTGTTGATTTTTCGGATGAAACCAAGTATAATTGATTACGGTATTTACGGACTGAAATATCCGCAATATATGAATTTATACGGAGGTTACATATATGGCATATGAAGGTAATGCCGGAATTTTAGCCAAAGCAAAAGGTGCAATTCAGACGGTAAAAGAATATTGGAACGTGCCTGCCAAAGGAAACTATATCCCCTACAAGGAGATTGCAAGCCTCAGCGGTGCAGGTTTCGGTGTAAACTGGGCAATGCTTCTTGCTTCCAGCATAGGGCTGAGTGCAGGTAATTTCCTTGTCGGTGCAAGCATCGGGCTCCGCCCCGTGGATTTGCAGATAATGCTGACCGTTGCCAATCTTATCGGTATTCCCATAGGCATTTTCCGAAGCTGGTACTATGACAATCACAATATTCCCGGAGGAAAATTCCTGCCTTTTATCAAAAAAACCGGCTTCCCCATTGTTCTGATATCAATGATATTTGTATGGCTTCCGTACGAATATTTCAGCTATACAACCAAAGCGGTTGTTGTCTGGCTGATGTATTTTCTGCTCAGTCAGTTTCTTTGCTTCTATAATGAAAGTTATACATATTTTCAGCAGATAATATCGCCGAATGCTCAGGAAAGAGCCAATGTAATGAGCATCTCGCAGGTTATCTACTCCCTGGCACCGACGATTTCAAACCTGTTTATCCCGATGATTGCAGGCTGGACATGGGGTCTTGACAACATATGGACCTACCGTGTTATTTATCCAGTTTTCACGATAATCGGTTTTGTTATCAGTGCTGTTTTCTTCCGTAAGGTAAAAGAAAGGCTCATTCTTCCGAAAAAGAAACCCGAACCTGTCAGAATGCTTGATGCAATCCGTGAAGTTGCCAGGAACAAGTATTACTGGATTATTCATTCGGCGGCATGGGTTGTTTTCCTCGAATCGGGCTACGGCATTATTCTCGGCTGGTCATTCGTTTATGCATATAACGGAGAATATCAGTCCTATTTAGGCATTGCAAATACCGTTATCGGCAACGCCGCTTTGTGGTCAATGCTTCTTGCACCTCTTGCCATAAAAGTTATGGGTAAAAGAAATCTTCTCATAACCGCCAACTCCGTCAATATAGTAATTCTGCTTATCCTTTATTTTGTCTATCAGAACCTTATCCTCATATGTGTTCTCTGGTATATCAACACATTTATCAACACCTTCTGGAACATTGTTCAGCACCAGATCAGTGCCGATATGAGAGACTATCACCAGTGGAAAACAGGGGTCAGAGTTGACGGCCTTTTCGGACCTCTCGGAATGATAGGTACGGTTATCGGTTTCTTCACGGGAATGGTTTACCCCGCAATTTATGAAAAAATGGGACTTCTTGAAGACTACAATGTTCTTTATGACGACACAATTAGAAATAATCTTTTTGAAGTGCTGATTTTATGTTCTGCACTTGGTGCTTTGCTTAATCTTATCCCCTTCTGCTTCTATGATCTGACAGAAAACAAGCATCGCGCATATATGGATGTTCTGAAAATCCGTGCAATGTTTGAAAATCATTCTCTCGGTGTTCTCGAAAATGACGAGCTTGCTGAGGCTATGGAAATAATTCATCAGGCCAAAGAGCTTTACGGCAAAGAAAAAATAACGGTTGCCAAAAACGCTGACAAAGCCTTGAAAAAGGAAATTAAGGAAACCAATCTTGCAATAGAGAGATCTGCAATAATTATGGACGACCTTAATAAATTTTCAACAGAAGCAGGCAGAGCAAGACTTGTTCAGGCAGAAAAAGATTTATCAAGAGGTCTTGCTTATTTTTACGAAAACGCAAAAGCAGAATTGGATGCCGCCAAAAGGCTGCCTAAAAAAACAGCATCCGAAAAGGAAATCCGTTCCGATGCAATTAAAAACGCCCGTATCAAAAAAGAATCTGCTGCTCTTATCGTAAAATACGGAGCCGAAAACATTCACGCACCCGACGAAGCCGTTAAAGAAGAAATCATAAACAGAGAAGCCCGCAGCTTTATCGAAAGCATAAAAATCAAGCGTGAATTGAATGCTTATCTTAAAATGGTATCGGTTTATGAAAGAATCACCAAACCCTATACGGATGCTCAGAATCTTATCACTCAGGCAGAAAACTATACACATTATGAGGAACTCGAAAAAATATACGCCGCTATGCCGGCAAAATAATCAGGAGGAAGCTATATGGCAATGTTTATAAAACAGATAGTTTCGTTTTTTACCTCACTTGCACTCATTATCGCAAATCTTCTCGGAATAAATTCACTCCCCTTTGCAGAAAAAGTTGATAACTTCAAGGTTACAACCTATGTCAGAGGCGAATATATTCAGTCCGAAAACAGCCTTTATCCCGAAGATTTCGATATTATAACGGATGTTATTCTTTTCGAATGTGCTTCGTTCAACAGCGAAGGCGAAGTTATCTGCAATGAACCGCTGCTTGAAACCGCACTTGCCAATCTCCGCAAGGCAATAGGTTCAAGGGATGTAAAAATCACCCTCAATCTTCTCGGACCCTGGGGCAAAACGGATTCGGATGTATGGGAAGAACAAATGGAGGCTCAGAGTCTGGAACACAACAAGGCATTTGCAAGCGGTGTTCTTGAGGATAATATCATAGCCGTGCTTGACAAATATGATTTTGACGGTGTTCATTTTGACTATGAATACCCGCTTTCATCAAACGCTTGGTATCATTACAACAAATTCCTTGTTTCACTTGATAAGAAACTCGGCGACTACACTCTCGGAGTAGCAGGCAACTACTGGAACATAAAATTCACCAACGCATCCCTCAACGCAATAGATACTTTTGAGCTTATGATTTACGATATGACAGACGAGCAAGGCAGACACGCCACTTATGAGGACACGGTAGAAGCTGTTCAGAAGATCGGAATTTACGGTATGCCTTTTGAAAAGGTCAATATCGGACTTCCTTTCTATTCCCGACCAACGGATATGTCTGCATATTGGTACGGCTACAACGGCTGTTATGATGGAATTGACGAAAACGGCTGGTATCACTGTGACGATACAGACAAGGATTTCTGGTTCAACTCACCGGAAGTTATCAGGGATAAAACCGAATATGCCATTACAAACGGCTTCGGCGGTGTTATGATATGGCATTACAGCTGCGACCTTCCGTCAAGCCATGAGGATTCACTTCTCCGTGCGGCAGGTAATGCAATAAAAGATAATTATTAAATACAGAAAAAGCGGATTGCAGTAAAATTGCAATCCGCTTTTGTTTATTTCAGAAATTGTTTTCTTGTGATAAAAATATTCCGTATTCAGCCTCACTCATCAGAGGTTTCGTATACGCAACATCCGTAATTTCCGCGAGCCAGATATTCTCATCAAGAAGAAGCTGAGGATTAAGCAGAACATCGTCATTCACACGCAGAACCATACCGCTGACGGGAGCAATAATATCAAAGAAATCACAGGATTCCACATCCCCCATAATCTCCCCTGCTCTGACTTCATCATCCTCATCGCAAAGATTTATTATGAAATTCTTGCATATTCTGTTGCGAAGGCAATCGGTTATACCGATTTTTACTCCGTCTGCGGTTTTTTCAACCCAGCAATGTTCCTTTGAATATCTCATTTTATCATCTCATTGAATTCTTCTTCCGTAAGAATCGTCACACCAAGCTGCTGTGCCTTCACAAGCTTACTGCCCGCTTCTTCGCCTGCAAGGACATAGCTTGTCTTTTTTGATACGGAAGATGCGGTTTTGCCGCCGAATTTTTCAATTATCGCGCTCGCTTCATTCCTTGAATAGGTAGGCAATGTGCCCGTCAGCACGAAGGTTTTGCCTTCAAAACGGTTGTCGATTGTTTCTTTCTGAGAAGTCATATTGACACCATACGCCGCAAGGGCTTCAATTTCTTTTCTTGATTGCTCAACGGCAAAGAAATCCGCAACACTCTGTGCCATTATTTCACCGAAGCCTTCAATTGCGGTAAGTGCTTCAACATCCGCATTCATTATATTTTCCATTGTGCCGAAGTGGTCTGCAAGAAGCTTGCCTGCCTTCTGACCCACATGACGGATGCCCAGTGCAAAAACAAGCTTTGAAAGGTCATTTTTCTTGGAGTTTTCAACAGCATCAACAAGGTTCTGTGATGACTTATCCTTGAAGCCTTCAAGGGTCATAAAATCTTCTTTTTTCAGGGTATAAATTTCGCTTGCCTTGGTCAGCAAACCGCCTGAAACAAGCTTTTCAAGCACCGCATCGCCCATTCCCTCAATATCCATTGCATCACGGGAGCAGAAATGGATAAGATTGCGTAAAAGCTGTGCAGGACACTGAGGATTGACACAGCGTACAGCCGCTTCGCCATCTTCACGGATAACCCCTGCTCCGCAGGAAGGACAAACAGAAGGCAGAGTGAATTTTTCACTGTTTTCTGCGTGGGATACAACTCTTATTACTTCGGGAATGATATCCCCTGCCTTACGGATAACAACTCTGTCACCAAGTCTTATATCCTTTTCGTCAATAAAATCCTGATTGTGGAGAGTTGCTCTTGAAACGGTTGAGCCTGCAACAAGCACGGGTTCAAATACGGCAGTAGGTGTCAGCACACCCGTTCTGCCAACGGCAACCTCAATATCCGTAACCGTTGTTTCCTTTTCTTCGGGAGGATATTTGAAGGCAAGTGCCCATCTCGGGAATTTTGCTGTGCTTCCGATTTCCGCACGCTGAGCAAATGAATCGGTTTTGATTACCGCTCCGTCAATATCAAAGGGCAGTGACGAACGGATACTGCCTATTCTTTCAAGCTCGGAAAGAACACCTTCAACGGTTGAAAATTTATTGTAAAACGGAATCGTCTTAAATCCCAGTTCTTTAAGATAATCGATAGACTGCTTGTGCCCTGTTATATTGCCGCCTTCAATTCGCTGAATATTGAAAACAAAAATATCCAGACCCCTTGTTGCGGTGATTTTGGGATTCTTCTGGCGGAGGGAACCTGCCGCCGCATTACGGGGATTTTTAAAGGCTTTTTCACCGTTCTGCTCCTGTTCCTCAACAAGGGATGCAAATACCTTTTTGGGCATATAAACTTCGCCTCTGACCTCGATGGTCACATCTTCTTTGAGGCGGAGAGGAATTGAATTGACCGTACGCAGATTTGCGGTAACATCTTCACCCACATTTCCGTCACCGCGTGTTGAGCCTCTCACAAAAACGCCGTTTTCGTATTCAAGTGCAACTGAAAGACCGTCAATTTTAGGCTCAACGACATATTCAGCCGTTTCAAAAACAGCCTTGACTCTCGAATCAAAGGCAAGGACTTCGTCTGTGCTGAATGCATCCTGCAGACTTTCAAGAGGCACGGAGTGAACAACAGGTTCAAACATACCGTCGGCACTGCCGCCTACACGCTGAGTGGGCGAATCGGGAGTTATCAGTTCGGGATATTCCTTCTCGATTGCAGCCAGTTCACGCTGCATCATATCATATTCGTAATCCCCTATTTCTGGGTTATCTTCAACATAATATTTGTGGCTGTGATAGTTAAGCAGGTCACGGAGCTTTTTTGCTCTTTCTTTCGCATTTTCAAAATTCATAAAAAACTTCCCTTGTTTGTTGATGAATTTATTATACCAATTCATTACGGTAAAATCAACGGATTTTTTTATTCCACCATAACATCGGGAACTGTACCCACAATAACCGTCTGTGCAACACAGAATGATGTTTTTATGTTTTGCGTTATCCGTCTGCCCGACATTGTCAGAACAACATCGGTTTCAATGCTGAGCATAACACTGTGCTGAGTCTGATTTATTCCCGCACTCTCAAAAACATTACTGAAATCGGACTGTGTGGACGAATCAATATGCATTTTCACATCAATATCCGGTCCCCATCCTGAAAGAAAAACTATTCCGGTTGCGCTGCCCAGAGGCACAGTAACCGTTAAAGTTCCATTCTGCAAAAATGCATCGTCAACCGCATTTGTAACCTGCGATTTGAACAGGTTCATTTTAACGATATCCGTTGTGATTCCCGTAATTGAACCGCTTTCATTCCTGCTTATTGTAACAATATCGGCATAAGCCACTCCGCCCTTTGAAAGTATACTTTCAACCGCAGTGTTAATGATTTTCACCGCTTTTCCTCGGGCTTCAACCGCCGCCAGGTCATATATTGCAGGGCGGAGTTTCGCATCCGTCAGAAGAATTCCGATAATCAAAGCAAGAAAAACACAAATCAGCCTGAAAAAAAACTTGTTGTTGCGTGCACCGAAGCGTCTGTAACGCATAACATCACCTTACACATTATATGCAGAAATGCAAATCGGTAAATAATATTTATTTAATTTTCAGTAAATAATGTTGAATTTATTTGAATAAAGTGTTACAATTAAAAAAAATTGCGGAAAGGACAATGCAATTATGGAATACAAAATGATTCTTACTCAGGAAGAGCAGGACATTCTCAACGGTTCCAAAGGCGAAACAATGGCAAAGGTTATGAAAACCCTTGTTCTTTACGGTGAAGCCTTCGGTGCAACAAAAATGGTTCCCGTTGAGAGCAAAATGGGCCATCTTGTTACAAGCTTCGGCCTCAAAGTTATGAAGCCCGTTTATGAGCTTATGGATAAGCTTATTGAAGGCGGCGCACTTTCACAGCAGAAGTTTTCGGTAGACCCCAAGCCCCTTGACCCCAAGGTTCCCGCAAACTTCCTTCAGAAGCTTATTTTCAATAAGTTTATGTACAGCATGCAGAACAGCTACGATGCCCAGCTTTCAAAGCTCGGTCTTGTTGACGACAAATCATACACCTGCACCTGCTACATGGATGAAGTAGGCAACGTTCCCAAGAAGGGTGAAGTTCTTTCATGGGCAGAGTCATCAGCTGTTGTTTATGCAAACTCCGTTCTCGGCGCACGCTGCAACAGAAACTCAGGTATCATTGAACTTTTCGGTTCAATCGTAGGCAGAGTTCCCTATTTCGGACTTATTACCGACGAAGGCAGAAAGGCTACATGGATTGTTGAAGTAAAGACAACAAAGAAGCCCGAAGCTCAGATTCTCGGCTCAGCTATCGGTATGAAGGTTATGGAAGACGTTCCTTACATCAAGGGTCTTGACCAGTGGATCGGCACAGAGCTTGACGGCGACACCAAGGCATACCTTAAAGACTTCGGTGCTGCAACAGCTTCAAACGGTGCAGTAGGTCTTTACCATGTTGCAAACCTCACTCCCGAAGCAGTTGAAATGGGTGAAAGCCTTATTGCAGAAGGTGCTCAGGTTTATGTTGTTGACGATGCAGAACTTGAGAGAGTTCAGGCCAACTACCCCGTAATGTGGAAAGATAAGAACGCAACACCCAAGCTTTGCTTTGTTGGTTGCCCCCATCTTTCACACGCACAGCTTATCGAGTGGACAGACAACGTTGCTGCAGGTCTTAAGAAGAACGGTCTCAAGAAGGTTTCAATCCCCACCGTATTCACAGCAGCTCCCGCAGTTGTTGAGGCATTCAATAAGACTCCTTATGCAGCAAAGCTTAAGGAAACAGGCGTTATCCTCAGCTACATCTGCCCGCTGATGTATATGAACAATCCTCTTTGCAAGAAGATGCCTGTTATCACAAACTCTAACAAGCTCAGAACATACACAACTTCTCGCTACTACAGAAGCGAAGAAATTCTTGACATAATCACAAAGGAGGCAAAGTAAGATGAAACAGTTCAAAGGACGTCCCGTTGTTGCAGGCA
>JAZSHU010000010.1:0-26966 GCA_045533455.1 Acutalibacteraceae bacterium
CTGCAATTTCATAAGGCTCGGTTGTGATTTTTACAAGATAAACACTTCCGCTTGCACCCTTGCCGACTGCACGGATTTTGCTGACCGTTGTGTGCATTTGCTTTTCAACAACCGATTTGATTAAATCTGTATTCATAGAAATTATCCTTTTACATCAAAATAAATCCCATCAGCAGACCGCCTGCAAAACCTGAGATGTGTTCCCAAGCGGTTGCTTTGCCCATAAACATTCCGCCTACCGTGTAAATTGCCAGAACTATCAACGCAATGGTCGGTACGGGAGAAAAGAAAACCGTTCTGTTTTTAACGGCAAGCATAACAAATACGGCAATCAGACCGTAAATTCCCGTTGATGCACCTTCGCCCTCGTGGAGCTTATACACAAACGCCATATACAAGCCCGAAATGAACGCAGAGCCGATAAAGCAGAGTGCGGTTTTTAACGAGCCGAGCTGAGATTCAACGGCATATCCGACAATGAGGGTTGCGGTTACATTCGAGATGATGTGCCACGTTCCGATATGGAGAAGCGATGACGAAACCAGACGCCATACTTGCCCCTTTTTGATTTTCTTTTCAGACAGATGCAGAGCGTGATTTATGTAGCCTTTGTTGTGTCCCGACCACAGCTTTTCTTTGAGTGTTACTGTTGCTGTTTTAGGGATGATTATAAAATTATCAAGTATGAAGATTACAAAAATCAACGCACAAAAAGTTATTGTAAATATCGGCATATCTATTCTCCTTTTTGTATTTATTTCAATTATTAATTCTCAAATCTCTGTAATATAAATCTTCTCTTACCGCAAAACCTTGTTTCTCCCAAAAGTTATTGCCGAGAATGTTTGTCTTAAACGCAACCAATACAACTTTGTTTATACCTTCGTTTCTGATTGCATCGACAACAACATTTACTAACTTTGTTCCGATTCCCAATCCTCTGTGCGAGGTTGAAACAGCGGTATGATGAATAAAACCTCTATATCCGTCGTGACCCGCTAAAATAGCACCGACAACTTCGCCGTTTTCAACAGCAACAAAACTTGTATTTGGATTTCTTTGAAGATATTTTGAAATGTTTTCTTTTGAATCGTCGGGATTAACACCGACACCGTTTGAACTTGTCCATAACTTTGCAACGGAATCATAATCATCAGCAGTCATTACTCTGATTTCCAATGTTTTCACCTATCCTTTCAGCCATTCCACAGACTGTTTCAAGCCATCAATGGTCTTTGTTTCCAATACCACACGGCAGTTATGCTCGTTAGCAAAACTTATATATTTTTCAATATCCATTTCTCCCGTACCAAGTGCGAGATGATTTTTTCTGCCTTCTGCATCGTGCAGATGAATATGGTGCAGACGGTCTTTGTGTTTCATAATGAATTCTTCGTCTGTTCCGCCAATGCCGTGATTATGTCCCACATCAAAAGTTAAAGCAAAAGCCTTGCTTTCCAAAAGCAGTTCAATGGCTTCTTTCTGAAACTCCTCATAGCCGTCACAGTTTTCAATGCAGATTTTAATATCGGCATCGTCGATAACATTTTCGCACATATCCCTAAATTCTACAATGCTTTTAAGATATTGCTCTTTATATTCCGAGAAAAGATAAACCTTTCTGTCGGGCAAGGTGAAATAAACACCTCTTGCCATATGCATATTAATCACTTTAACATCAAGATGTTTTGCAATTCCAATAGTATCTGCAACAGTTTTTATGTAAGCCTCAGCAACATAAGAGTTGAAGTCGCCGACATTCAGATTTTCGTCAAGGTGAATGGTGTAGTAAATGCCGTACTTGTCAGCGATGCTTTTGAAATATTCCACATCAATTTTATCAAGCTGATATTGCGGCATATTCATATTAAGTTCAATGAAATCAAGTCCCAACTCTGCACATAACTTCGCACACTCTTCAAGAGTGCTTGTTTCAATCAATGTTGGCATACCGTAGTTTGTCAGTTCCATAAGTCACCTCAGTTTGGCGTAATCCTTAAATTCTTTGTTAATCTTTCTGTAAGAAAAGTTTGCAATCTCTTTTAATGAATGTGATTTCATAAGATATTCGACAAACCGACAGCCGAGATAATATCCGACATCGGAATATCCGTTATATGAACACCAATCTCCGAAGAAATCCTGAATACTTTCTTTTTTATCAAGACGGTGCAGATACTCCTTTTTGATTTCGCATTCATTTTCACGGCACCAATCGAGCCAACCGTCTTTATTCTGGTGATAAAAGTCATTATCGCCGCAAAGAATATGCTCACATACCATTGCGACACCCTCACAGTAAAGTTGTGCTATTGCTTTTCGGCGTTTTGTAAACTCAGACAAATACAAATTGCCGTTCATCTTGTGCCACAAATGACCTATTTCGTGCAAGATGAGAGCACGCATATTTGCTTCATCGCCCCAATCCAGCTCTATGATTTTCTCAACTCCAAGAAGAACGGTGTTTTTGCCGTCAAGTGTAGTTGCCCATCCTGCGCCGTTGCAAAGTCCGAGATACAGAATGATGTTTATATCGGGTTCTGTATCAAAAAGCTTTGAAAGATTGGCATTCAGAGTGTCAACAACAATCTGAAAATTCTTGCTCACGAAATCAATCTTATCCGCATTCAATGCGGATTTGAGAACGGGAAGAACAGCTTTGTTGAAATCGTAGTTTTTTGCATCGTTTTCACATTTTGACGGCAATTCTTTTGATATTTCGCCTGCATATTTTCTCCATACAGACATATCGAAGCCGGTTAGGAAAAGCGTTTTTATTCTATTGCAAGTGTTGATGATTTTCATTTTGCAACCTCATCCAAACTGTAAATATATCTGAATGCAATCTTGTCGGAGGAATCGCTTTCCTGACCTTCGAGCTCTTCTTTCAGCGAGTTTTCTTTATCGATGATGAACCATATTGTTTTGCATCCGTGTTCAACCGCAGTCGGCATAAAAACATCTGCAACCCATTTTGTATCGTCGGGATGGTTTTCAAAACCCGTACGTGTGTCGGCAACATAGTCGCACTTATGCTCTTTGATTATTTCAAGTGCATTGTAAAGCGGCTCACGGTAGTTTTCGAGGGAACAAAACTTCTTCCATTTTACAAATACTACATTGTAGCTTTCTTCGTAATGCACTTCGCAGAATTCGGATTTATACATAGATTTATCTCCTTAAATCGATTTATATGTATTTATAAACTCATCATAATTTGTTATTTCCATTTCAAACACAGCCTTATATACATCCATACTCGTATATTTTCCGAAGCCATATTGTTCATTTTCAAATAAGGCTTGTTTGATATTTATTGCAGCCATTCTCTTTGTTTCATCGGTATCTGCTTGAGCCTTGATTCTGTTACAAAATTCAATAGTATTTGTGATAGTTTCATTATCAAAAAACCATATATCAATATTCCAAAGCTCACTTAAAACCTCTGTTTCAAAGCCGTGAAACCAAGCGATTTTGCCGTCGACAATATCTTTCTTTGCTTCATACCATACAGGGCGGAAAGTGTTAAGTATAAAAGAAGTCAGCTTATACAATTTCTCTGTTGACATAAATTCGTTGGAAACATAAATATCCAAGTCATTCCACACCATTAAATCCATAGCATAACTGCCGACAATATAAGGAGTGCCGTAATTTTTTAATTCATTCAGCAAACCGAAATCATAAAGCAATTTGTCAGCGTTGTTTTTAAAGTTGTTCATAAACTCACCTTATTTCACCGCAAACGTAGCAACATATTGCGGATAGTATTTGCCGATTATGTTTCCGCCTTCTCCGTCACGGTCTTCGTATAACGCTTTGAGTGTAAATCCTGCTTTGAGCTGACCGCCGATTTGTTCATCCAATGTATGGCTGAACTGCACGCCGTCACCGTTTGCAATCATAGCGTCAAGCCGTTCTCTCGGCATTTTGAGCGGATTGAAAGGCAAGGAATTAACAACTTTTAGAGGGTCATTTTCTTCAAACAAATAGTCTATACCGTTATCAAGACCCGAAAGCAATCTG
The DNA here is from genome assembly GCA_045533455.1 of Acutalibacteraceae bacterium. Classification (GTDB taxonomy): domain Bacteria; phylum Bacillota; class Clostridia; order Oscillospirales; family Acutalibacteraceae; genus CAG-177. The sequence goes on from JAZSHU010000010.1 coordinate 4,027, forward strand.
CCGCCCTTTTTGAGCACACGGTAACACTCGTTCCAAACGTGATAAACATCTTCAACATAGTTGTTTGAAACGGGATGAAAAATCAAATCGAAGCTTTCATCTTCAAAAGGAAGCTTTTTTGACATATCACCTTTGATTATTTCGATACTGTATCCTTCTCTTTCGGATACCATTTTCTCTGCTTCAAGCTGTTTGTCGGAATAATCAAATACTGTACATTCCGCACCGAGCTTTGAAAGCACGGGCATCTGCTGACCGCCACCACTTGCAAGTCCCAACACCTTTTTACCTTTCAGTTCACCAAACCATTCGTGAGGAACGGCGATGCAAGGAGTAAGAATAACCGAAAAATTATCAGCAGTAATTTTCTCGTATTCCTCGTGACTTATGGGCAAGGTGTATTCGCAACCGTCTTCTGCCCACGAATCCCAAGTTTCTGAATTTATTTTAGTGTAGTCAATCATTTGTTTCGCCTCATTTTATTTATGTATCCATCTGTTTCTTCTCGTGAGTTGAAAATAATCACTTGTTTATCTGCTTTATATTTTTCTATCAATTCATATATTCTTGGCAAGGATGTTTCTGCAAAATCTTTGATAAACCCTGCAAATTCAGGATCTAATTCTTTTTCTATCCACGGCAAGTCATAACGCCCTTTGCCCAAACGCTCAGTTGCTCCTTGTATACAAACTTCTGTCGGCAAATCAAACAGAAAAACTGTATCGCATTCTTTGAGACGCATCTCAATTGTTCTGTTATAATTGCCGTCAATTATCCATTCGGCTGTTGCAAATATTTCTGATATTCTTTGGTCAAATTCTTCTCTCGGAATATGAGTTTTGTCAGGCTTATGCCATATAGCATCAAGATAATACAACGGCAATCCCGTAAGCTTATTTAGTTTTTCTGCAAAGGTTGTTTTACCGCTTCCCGGACATCCTATTACTATAACTTTTTTCATTAAATTACCTCTATTAAATGATAAAGGCACCCCCGAAACGGAGATGCCTGCAATTCACAGAAAGATATAAATTACATCAATCGCAAACGGACAAAACGGCTCTCCGATTCGTTGTGTTAATCATCATTGTCATTTTGTCCACCTGCCTTTCAGTAATTTTTATTTATTGTAACAATATAAGAATAATTTGTCAACAGTTTTCAGTTGTACTGCAAAAGTGTCGGTTTTGAATTCAGAATTGTTTGGCATTTGTCTTAGCGAGCAATGGATTTGAACGTACAAATCCACATTAAGGGGTTTTTACCCCTGATACCCCACATAAAAAGAAGAAGCAAAAAAAGAAAATCAGGTGCAGTAGGAAATGAATCCCGTTACACCCGATTCTTGATTGAATAATTAAGATTTATATGTATTGTTTTTTATGTTAGGAACAGCAATTTTTCCAAGTAAATATGATTTCATCAAATTTTTATCCGCTCTAATATTTGAGATGCCCATAGATTCCAATGTAGAACAACCATCTTCTTTTGAAACAAACCAAACTTCATCTTTTCTTAAAAGATTAAAATCTAAAAGTATAGATTCATGAGTAGTGACTATGAGCTGACAATTAGTTTTTTGGGCTTTTTCTAAAAAAGCAGATATAAAATTGAAAGTTAAAAGCGGATGCAAACATCTGTCGATTTCATCAACAACATAAACAATGTCATCATCTTCTTGGAAAAGTATTTCTAAAAGTTTAAAAATCTTTTTTGTGCCATCTGATTCTTCAGACATATAAAAAGCGGTATTTGTTCCTTCATGATAAAATTGAATGGTTTCAAAAGTAACATGTTCGTCAACGATTTTAGCAATGTAAAAATCATCACCTAAACCAAACATAGCCCGATCGGTTTCTTCGTCTTCTAACAAATCTCTTTCTATTCTAGATACCAAATCTTCAAAAATTTCTTTAGGTAACTTTAACGCAATTTGTTCTTTTGGACATTCGAAAAAATTATAACTTGATATGGATAAATCAAAATCCTTGAAGAATTTTAAAATGCTATCCATATTTTTCTCAGACATAAAATAAGCATAGTCTGAAATAATACTATCTGGTTTTTTAACTTTTAAATTAGCTTCAAACCACCCGAAAACCTGTCTGAAAATGATAGCTTCATTATGTTCAGAAAACAAATTGTTATAAGTACTAACAGCTTTTATGAAAAGTATACCGTTATTTGAGGATATACTATCCGAAATAATATTTAATCGATTTCTCAAATCGTTATTTCTAAAGTATTCGCCTAAAATGAATTCGTTGTTTTTTCTTTCGTGCTTGAATATTAATTTATCTGTTCTAGAAGTATTTAAATATAACCATTCAGCAACAACTTCATTTTTGGACAACAAAATCTCAAAACCATATGTATATATTTTTTGATCTATAGAAATTTTGTATTCAAAGCTTGATGTTGACTCTTTGCAATTGGGATTTATTTTATTGTATTTTTGAATAGTTGCTCTATCGTTTCCTCTAATTATGTATTCTCTGGAAAAAGAAATAGCTTTAACAAAATTTGATTTACCTGAGCCATTTGCTCCAAACAGCGATGAAAATTTTAGAATCTTATTACTTCCGTTTTGATAGAGACGCTCATTGAAATTTCTACCTTTTCCTGCAACCAAGCTAAAAACTTCCTCGTTTTCAAAGGACAAGAAATTTCTAACCTTGAAATCAATTAACATGAACATCGCTCCTCTCGTATCTGTATTATACACGATTCTCGAAAAAAATCAACACTAATTTTGCTGTAAAGCATAATTTGGGTGAGATTTTACGAAAATTCCGAGAAATGCTTGACAATAACTAGTGCTTGTGGTATAATGTGGTTGCAAAAAAATAAAGAGTGAACCCAATTCACTCTTTATCAGGAATACGCCGGCTGAGCCAACGCATATCCAACCTCAATTGATATGTTACCACAGATTTATTGAATTGTCAATCTGAAATTCTGTGCTACCGGCGAGAAATGGAGGACGCAGTGTGGCTAAGCAAAGAGTCACTGTTACTCAGGAAAGCAGCACCGGTAGGAACACACGATTTCACGACAATGTAACCGGCACAGATATGACACGAGCAGGATTTGTACGACAAATCAAAAACGGTTCATATGATGATTACTATGTGCGAAATATAAATGGTGTTCCGACGCCTTGCAGCAAACCTGATAGTAGCAAAAGCAACAATCTTGAGTGATACAATCACTCACACCGCCCTCCGAGAAATCGGAGGGTATTATTTTTTTGAAAGGATTATTATTTATGAAAAAAAGAATTTCAGATTATTTACTATCACAAAACAAAGTTGAACACTGTAATATTGATTTTGTGAATACGTCTACATCAAGAGACGAACAACTTTTTATTGACCCTGTCTTAATCGAAGTAGAGACAACTTCTTTTTGCGACGTTGCGAAAAGAAAAACAGCCGATTTTTTTAGCCAGTTACATACAGCATATTATGTAGCTAACAACGAGGAACACAAAAAGCATTTGTTAAAACACGCCAGAGAAATAAACGATACTCACCTTGGTTATGCAAAAAAGCACGGTAAAGGCAATACGGAAGAAGGTTTATATGAGATATTCAAGGGGATTGATGATTATATAACTTCTATAAAAATTAATAGAATGTTTGAACTGGTGTTATATGTACCTGAATTTGCTGAAGACGGAATGTCAGATTTGCTTACCAACATTTTGTATAAAGAATTAAGTGAATTTACTGTTCAGCAATGCCAAAAGTATAATATTGAAACCCAAATATGTCCCAAAGAAAGGTTTTATTGGGATAGTCAAACACATACTTGGATAAAATACACAGGACAATCTCTTGTTATAGATGGGAATATACATCTATTGGTTCCCAAGGAAATCGTACAGACTCACTATCGATTTACAACAGACAACTTTTTGAGAAGTGTTATCGTTGAAAACATTTGTGAAGCTGAGGCCAGTTACGATAAAAACGGAAAAAAGAGCAGACCTCAAAAAGATAAAGTTAGAGAGAATCTTTTGAAACAAAACGGAACTATTTTTGATACAGTTCATAAATTTGCCGAGGGTAATAAAGATTTATTGAAGCAATATCAAAAGATTGTCGATGAGAAGTATAGAGCTTTAACTCTAAGCGATGAGGAACTTGATATGCGTATATATAAATGAAACTAACAATGAAGCTGGCTCACCATTTCAGTGAGCCAGCTTCATTCTATGTGTAAATAAATTCTGAGTTTATAGTTTCAGTTGCTCGAACTTTAATATTATTCATTTGGGCAACCCATTCCATTGGGTTGTCTTCTTTCAGCTTTTCCGTTATGCCCTCATTGACCTTCATCTGTTCTACCAGCCGAGAGAACATATCTGCTGCCTGTTCATCAACCTCTGTAAGGTGAGTCCATAATGTGCCGTTCATAAGCATAATGTTGAACTGAACTCGTTTGTGTTGCATAAGATAATCTTTGCGTTTTAGTCCCCACATACCGAGTGGTTTGTTTGCCTCGGCGGGTAATGTGATGTTGGGTATTCTGTAATCACCGACCACTCTATAACTTCCGCCATTCTGTTCAAACGATGATTTATTCATAACTTTAACTCCTTTCAATCAGTAACAAATGTGTCGTGCGTGAATTTTGCGCCAAGCCGAAACCCTGAAATAAAACTATCGGCTATACTGACAGTCAGGAAATCGTTATATGTACTTGTATAGGTTACGAATAAATCTTTTTCTTCACCGCTTAATCTTGAAGTAAGTGATTCTTCTTTTTCTGTAAGAGAGCTTAACTTTTTCTTTAACTCACTTTTCAACTCTGAACAGCATTCCTGCGGTTCAATGTTTCCATAATAAAAGTCTTCAATAAAACCAGACATTTTGTAAACCTCCGTAATAGACTGATAATCCTTACAATTCAATCATTCCGACTGTCTACAAAAGCCGAAGGGAGGCAACTTCCTTATGAAGTGCCTCCCTTCGGGTGCCTTTTTAAGTGCAAAGTTCAAAGTTCAAAGTGCAATGTTTCGGACAGGCTCTGCCTATGACCGATTTTCAGTGTAAGTGCAAAGGGTGCTCCTGTTGCCGAGAAACTGCGATAATTACGAATTGCGAATTATAAATTACGCATTGAAAAAAGCACCCCGCAGGGTGCTTTTTTATTTTATATCCACATTAAATTCAAGGTCAAGAGATTTGTGTTCTCCGTCGGGTTCATCAAAGTTCCAATAAAGTGTTGCGGTGCCTTTATAGGTTCCGTTGCCGAAGGCGATAAGGGGTTCTCCGCTGACTTCGAGCATTGATCCGTCAACATAATAGCCTGCCGCCATATTCATCTGCTGAGTATAGGTTTCGCCGTTTTTCAGCGTCATCATACCCGTATCTTCGGTGAAGCACTTTCCCTGAGTATCAAGGTCAACAAAGGAATATTTTCCGTCGGATATTTTGACTCTCACTTCAAAATGCATATTCGGTGTGCCCGTGGGTGTATGGATATAAACGGTTCTGCCCGAATTATTCTCAACCGTTGCGGTGAGAACAAACTTTTCACCCGGCTTCACGGGATTTTTGCTCAGCTCAACCTTCAGCTTTACGCCGTCTTTTGAAAGAATTGACCACCAAAGATCGGATTCCCGATTTTGGTTATCGTATTTGCCGATAATCTTATTCAGACGACCTGCCTGAGATTTGGTTAAAGGCATACAAAGACGGCTGTTATTATCCGCAAGCGTGCCGCAGCAGGAGCTGTAATAACAGGTCATATCCATATAACGTATCTCCGCATCGGGCAGGCAGTCCTCATATGAATCAATCCACTTGCCTTCAAGCATATCCAGTATAAATTCTTCGTCCTCGCCGTAAAGGCGCTTTGTTCCCGTGAAATAATCCGAGGTTATAAAAACTGTGTTGCCGCATACAGGCTGATTAAACATTTCAGGCCCGTCAGACATAAGCTGAAAGCCGTCGGGTGCGGTGGGCACGGAACAGATTTCATTTTGTGTAACAGACTCAATTATCTTTTCCGTCAGGTTTTGTGCAAGTGTACTTTCGGTTGCTGAATCCGTATCAGAGCCATCCTTGCAGGATACGAGAAAAATCAACATAAATACGCATAAAATCGCAACTGCTTTTTTCATTTTTATTCCCCCTTAATTGTCAGGGTTGTATGCAGGAGTTGTCATATAGGGCAGTGCGGCTGTTGTACCTTCGCTTATGATGCCGCCGCTTTTGTCAATGAATTCAAGATTTTCCGCATTGAGAATAATTTTTATCTTTGTATCTCCGAGCATATACATAATGCCGTAGCTTTCTTCACCGCCCTTTGTGCGTGTTACGGTAACCATAGGCTCAACGCCTTCCACAGCTTTTTTCTCCGCATCGGTAAGGCAATTCATTGCCGCTTCAAGAATTTCATCGTTTGTGTACTTACCCAACGATGAAGGCTTTTTCGTTACCGCCGGCTCGGCCATTGCATCCTCTGAGATAACGGTTTCAAGGGCAATTTCGGTTACAATCTTTGTAACGTGATTTGCAAACTGCTTGTAGCTCTCATATTCGTGTTTTTCCGCCGTTACGGACTGACCATCAGCTCTCTGCTCATCCTGTGCATCTTCCGTACCCATAGCTTCTCCGGATTCTTCAACCTCGGGTCTTACATAACTGTCGGTATACACAATATAGAATTCATCTTCGTAATTTCTGATGTTATCCGTATTCACGGCAGTTGTTTCAACCTCAGGTGTTTCTTTATGCGAGGTTTTTCTCATCATTTCGGGCATTACCGCCGCCGCTGTGCAAAAGCTGAGAACTATGCACAGTGCGGAAGCTGCGGCACCGACCGTTTTTTTACGCTTTTTAAGGCGTGCATCCCTCTTGGCATAAATGCTTGCCAGATATTCTTCTCTGTTCTTCACGGAAGCTTCGCCTCCCTTTCAAGTTCTTTTTTCAGAGCTTGCCTTGCCCTGTATGCAAGATTTTCAATCTGTTTTTTATTCTTTTTCATAACCTCAGCGGTCTGCTCATAGCTCATATCCTCAAAATATATGAGGTGAAGAACGGTTTTGTAGTCATCATTCAGAGTGTTTATTGCACGGTGAAGCTCGCGCTCACGCTCTCTTTTGATGAATTCATCTTCAAGATTCCGCCTGTCACTTTCGTTTTCTATGTATTCATAGGCGCACTCAGGCCGCCGTGCACAGCGTCTGAGATAGCTGACGGCTTTGTTGCGTCCGATAGTGAAAAGGTAGGTTTTAAGCGAGGTTTTGAAATTATATCTTCTCTTATGCAGAAGAATTTCAACAAAAACATCCTCGGAAAGCTCCTGAGCTATTGCAACATTACCCACATATCGGTTAATGAAAAATATTAAATTTTCGCTGTACATATCGAGAATTTGCCCGAATGCACTTTCGTCTCCGTCAAGAAAACGGCGGTAGCTACTTTCACCGTTATCCATTACGAACACCTCCGTGTCAACACTTTCAACCATTATTCGTCACAAATGAGAAAAACACTCAGTACAGATGTAAAATTATTCAACTTTCACTTTAAGTGTTACACTTTTGCTTATTATTTTTGTTGAAATTGCGTAAACAATATGTTAACATATTTGTATAATGTTCCTTTAACATACTAACACAATAAAGGAGAGTCAGTAAATGAAAAAATCCATCAAAAAAATCATAGCTGTTATGCTTTGTGCGGTAATGCTTGCTTCGGCAGCATCCGTGGGCTGCTATGCATCATCCGCAAGCAAATACACAGACCCCGTTATTGTTCACGAAAAATGCACCGATTGCGGTGACGACTGTGAGTTCTACCCCACAATCATCATCCCCGGTCTTGGTCAGAGCAACGTTTTGGTTGCCGATGAAAACGGTGATTATGTTCTTGACAAGGACGGTCAAAAAATCTCCGCTTTCCCTGCATACATTCAGCTCCCCGAAATAATCAAAACCGCAATATTGCCTGTGTTGATGTCACTTATTTTCCAGCGTGATGCAGGTCTTTCAGATGCACTGGCAAAGGTAATCGACTCCTGCTTCGGCATCAACAAGAGCGACCTTGAAGCTCAGAATACGGGCAACATTATCCTTGAAAGATACTACTGGTCATATGAGGAATGCACCGAAGATGAAAAAGAGGTTATCAATCATCACATTCCCTTCAAGCTTTACCCCACAGACCTGCCCTACGACCATCTTTACTATTTCACCTACAATTCCTTCGGCAACCACATTGATGTTACAAAAGACCTTTACGATTACATTCAGATGGTCAAGGAGCAGACTGGTCACGATATAATAAACCTTGTTCCCATCAGCCAGGGCGGAACCTTCGCAAATGCACTTTTCGATTATTATCCCGAAGTTATGGACAGCCTTCACAAGGTGCTTTACATCGTACCTGCCCTTGACGGTTCAACAATAATCGGTGACGTATTCACCGGAAATATCAACTTCCTCAACGCAGATTATGTCTATAACGGTTTTCTTGAGAACCTTGGTCTGCTTGACAAGAACACCGCAAAAATAATTGAAATAGCTCTCAGAATTCTTCCCGATGAAGTTCTTATGACAAGCCTTGAAAAGGCGGTCAAAACTCTTGTTGAAGATGTTATGATAAGAAGCACAAGCATGTGGGCACTCTGCCCCTCGGGTAATTACCTTGAAGCAGCGGAAAAATATCTTTCAAGCCCCGAAATGGCAAGCATCAAGGAACAGACATATAAATATTATCAGGCACAGCTTCATTCCGATGACAACATCAGGAAGCTTCTCGATAAAGGCGTTCAGGTTTTCAACGTTGCCCAGTATGACCATAAAATGATTAACGTGGGCGGCACCTGGGATTCTCAGAATGCAGACTTCATTATTCACCTTGATTCAACATCAATGGGTGCATACGCTGCAAACATCGGCGAAACACTGCCCGAGGATTATGTTCAGAAGAACACAAACTGTCAGAACCCCGACCACGACCACATTTCACCCGACAGAGTTGTTGACGCATCGGCAGGTCTTCTGCCCGACACAACCTTCTATTTTGACGGTCAGCGTCACGACCTGACACAGCATAACGATATTATTCTTGAAATTGCAATGGAGCTTATCGCTCACGACGATATCACGGATGTTTATTCAGACCCCCGATTCCCCCAGTTCAACATCGGCAGAGATACAAGAAATCTTTATCTGCTTCTTGAAACTGCAGAGGGTGTTGACACCGCTTCGCTTTCAGCAGAGGATGCGGCAGAATTTGCCGCCGCAGTAAAGCAGGCAGAGGATACTCTCGAGGATACAACCGTTGAGCACGGTGCCTTTGCAGCAGCCGAAAAGAGACTTACCGCAATCCTTGCAAAACAGGGTCTTGCCGAAGTTACGGAAGAAAAAGAACCTTCAACATTCCTCCGGAAGCTCAGCCTCTGGCTTTACGAAAACTACGGCACAAACGGTTTCTCCGAAATGCCGCTTATAACCCTCAAAAACCTTTGGAATTTTATAACAGGCAAATAACAAAAAGCACCCTGCGGGGTGCTTTTTCAGTGCAAAGTGCAAAATTCGATTAGGATTAAAAACAAATTGTTGTTGCTATTTTTGGTTAGCCGATATATAATATGCGAGGTAAAAATTTATGACGGAGAAAAATAATGAAATCAGCTGCATTTAAAAACATAACAGGGTTTCTGAAGAAAAATGCAATTGTACTGGTCGCCTTTTTTGCTGCGGCAGTCACAAGCATAATTGTACCCGTTGACAAAGAATATATTGGCTATTTTGATTTCAAAACCCTTGCCTGCCTTTTCTGCGTGCTCGCAGTGGTCTGTGCACTGAAAAACATTCAGTTTTTCTATACCCTTGCTCAGAAAATCGTTCAGTGCTTCAAGAATTCCAGGCTCGTTATTCTTGCCCTTGTTTACATAACCTTCATCGGCTCAATGCTGATTGCAAACGATATGGCACTGCTCACCTTCCTGCCTCTGGGCTACTTCGTGCTCATCACGACGGAAAAGCGTGAATATATGGCATTCACCTTTATTATGCAGAATATTGCCGCAAATCTGGGCGGTATGCTGACCCCCTTCGGCAACCCGCAAAACCTTTATCTCTACACAAAATTCGGCATCCCCAACCTTGAATTTATGGGCATTATGGCACCGCCCTTTATTCTTTCGGTAACGCTGATAACCTTGTGCTGTATTGTTTTTGTCAAGTCAGAGCCTATGAAAATAGAGGGTGAAACCGCAAAACTTCCTCCCCTTCGCACCGCACTTTATCTTTTGCTTTTTGCACTTTCAATCGCCATTGTTTTCAGAGGTATACCTTATGTTGTCGGGCTTATCGTCATACCTGCCGTGCTGATTTTTGCAGACCGCAAGGCACTGAAAATGGTTGACTATCCCCTGCTTCTCACCTTCGTTTTCTTCTTTATTTTCTCGGGTAATATGGCAAGAATTGAAGTTGTGAGAAACTTCCTTTCGTCACTTATGGAAAAAAGCACACTGATTTTCAGCGTACTTTCCTGCCAGTTTATAAGCAATGTACCCTCTGCAATACTGCTTTCCCAGTTTACGGAAAACTACGGTGACCTGCTTGTGGGCGTGAATATCGGCGGCACGGGTACACTGATTGCATCCCTTGCAAGCCTTATTACATTCAGAGAATATACCTGGCATAACCCCGGAAAAGCAGGTTATTATGTAAAGCTTTTCTCGGTTTTCAACTTTGCATTTCTGATTATTCTGACAGTATTCATGATGATTATACGATAAGAAAAAGCTCCCTCTCGGGCGACCCTGCACAAGGAAGTTAAGGTTTTTATCGATTCTTTTCCGTTAATACTTCACGAAAAAATCCCGTAATACATCAAGTATTACGGGATTTTTGTCATTTTGTCTGAACGAAAAATAACCTGATAAAAACTGCTTCGCACCTTAAAAAGAGATAGTTTGGATATAGAACAAGGCGAAAAGCACAGGAATCCTTGACGGATTCCGAGCATTTTCAACGCCGTTATATACCAAAATAGCCTTTTTAAGGCTTGAATTCCTTATGAAGGGGCGCCCTTGGGAGCTTTTTTTAATCGAATATTACATATATTTCGTGAGCAAGAGTTTCAAAGAAATTGCGGATTAAGCGGATGATTTTTTCAAATATGTTTTCGCCTTCATATTCCGCCTTTGTGCCTATGCCGCCGTAACAGCCGATGTTGTTGCTTGTAACCGCATCGCCGAAGAAATCGTATTTAACGCCTGTATCAGCACCTGCACCGATAAGGGGAGAATCCGATGAAAGCTTAAAGCTTTCGGGATTTGAATAATCCGTGCCTGCAAAGCCGGGCACAGTATTCATCGAACCAAAATCAACGAGAGGATTCATAGCATTATAGTAGCAGTTATTCTCGAAAACATTGTTTCTTGACGGGTCAACATCATAGGCAAAGGTTGCGCCGTCAACGGGAATAATGATGTTATTTGCGATATAGGAATCATAAAGGTTTTTGAACTGGAACTCGCCGCAGTTTACGATTGTGTTGTTATAGAAGCTGAAATTATGCTCGCCCTGTTCACCGACTGCGGTTGTTGAACGACCTTTGTTATCGTTGACGGAAAGACAGTAGCGCACCGTATTGCCGTGATGTCCGCTGTGATTGGGGCAATTGCACATAAATCGCACATTGTCGTGGGAATAGATATACTGATAAGTGCAGTTGTGGGAGTAAGAATCAAAATCAATCGCCATACCGTCGCCGATATTCTTCTGACCTGCAATTTCACAATACTGAATTGTGCTGTTTACGCTGCCCCAGAACCACATTGCAGCGGTAAAATATTCAACTTCGCCGTTTTCATCAAGCTCAGCGCCGCCCTGACAGCAGTTTATTGCACGGCAATGGGTAACAAGAGCGCCGTCGCACATACCGACTAACACTGCCTCAGCATCCATTTCGTGCAGGTAACAACCCTCAATAAGCAGACCTTCGTTATAGACGGGGTCAATCTCGTCTTCCTCGCACCAGGGAGTCTGTGATTCATTCCAGGAGCCCCAGATTATGAAGCCGTTTGCGCAGTTATAAACCTCACAGTTACGGATAGTCAGGTCATTTACCGCGTATCTTGAATTTGCAGGCAGACCCTTGACCATAACCGCAGCTCTCGCAGCTGCCGCACCGTGCTGAAAATCGTCACGGCTGTGGACCTTATAATTCTGCATATCTTCAAAATACACATTCTCAATCACAATGCCCTCGGAGGTCTGAGTGTAAGTATCAATCCATATTCCGCCGCCGTTGGGTGCTTTGATGTGGAGGTCGGAAACGGTTACATATGAGCAGTCAAAAAGTCTGAGCACATCTGTTCTTTCGTTTGTATAAAGAACGGCCTTTTCGCCCTCACCGTAGGATGAAACCACAACAGGATTATCCTTTGTGCCGTTGCAGGTAAGGGTTGCGGCACATTCATATTCACCGCCGTTGCGGAAAAGGAAATGAGTGCCGGGCTTAACATCAAGATTTTTAATGCCTGCAATGGTTTTCACGGGGCTGTCGATTTCGGTGCCGCTGTTTGAATCGTCACCGTCGATTGCGTCGATGTAATAATAATTCTTACCGCTGTCCGCAAATGCAAAGAATGAAAGGGATGTAAGCAGAATTACGGCAGAAAGAATAACGCTTATAATTTTAAAGGTCTTTTTCATTATTTATTCCTCACTTAATGTGTTCTATGGTTTTGTCAACCGCTTTTTCAATATCAACAGTGCCTACACCGAAAATCGATGTATGGATTTTGCCGTTGACGGGTTTCTTCCAGCATTCGTCGATGCAATCGATTCCGCCTCTCATACCAAGCACTGAGCCTACGGTAGCACCGTTGCAGTCCGTATCAAAAGCGGATTCAACGGCAATGCAGATTGATTTGCCGAAATCACCTTCACCGTAAAGCAAGGCGGCTGTAACAATCATTGCGTTGGAAATGGTGTGGCACCAGCCGTGGTCCGTGTGCTCATCATAAGCAGAATGAATATACTTACGGCAATCATCAAGGGTTACACCGTTTTTGTATCCGTCAAGAATTTTCATAACAGCTTCGTAAAGCCTTGAAGTTGAGGGTATCTGTGCAAGACCGCCCAGAACAATATCCTCAACGCTGTCCGTAACTGCGGCACAGGCTATCATCGCAGAAGCAAACATTTCACCGTAAATGCCGTTTTTGACATGAGATATTCTTGCATCATTGAACGCCATTTTTGCCGCAGCCTCAGGCTTTCCGGGGTTAATGTAACCGAAGTAATCCCCTCTTATCTGAGCACCTATCCATTCACGGCATACATTTTTATACATTGCCGATGCAGGAGGCTGAATACAGTTGATGAAATTTATGTATGCAATTCTTTCAGCGGTGAAATACGAATAAATTGACTGATATTTCAGCCACGCCGTTGCAACATCTTCGGAGTCAAACTTTCTGCCGCAATCCTCAATAATTCTCTGTGCAAGCACAACATAATTTGTGTCGTCATCAACGGGCATACCGTCAACCGTATCGGCATAGCACTTGTCACGAAGCCAGAATTTATAGTGAGAGCAGACCTCATCGGTAATATCCGTGCTGAGAATATAGCGGTGCATGGGATAATTGCCCGTTTCTTTGAGCAAGGGAATCAGCTCATTGCTGCGGACACCTTCAACAGGTTTTCCCAGAAGGCAGCCGCAGGCTCTGCCCGTCCAGGCACCGAGAAGCTTTTTCCTCAGGGTTTCGGCATCGGGCTCAACCGTTTCGAATTCATAGGGCTTTCTGAGCTTCTTTATGCCTTTCAGGTCATTGGGCTCATCATATTTGTAATCGGCACGCATATCAGCATTGATAACCGTTTCAAAAACAACGCTGCTCATACGGTTTTTTTCTTCGCCGCTTGGGAGTGCGGCAACGGATTCAAACAGAGCCTTATGCTTTTCAATGTCAATACCTTCTTCAAGGCACTGATTATATTCCGCCATAATATCGTCAGGATATCTGTTGAAGCCGTCAGCATTATTATAATCAAATTCTATTTCCGTATCGTAAATTTTGGCAAACACAAAATCACCTCTGCTACATTATACAACAGAGGTGAATAAATTTAAAGGGTATTATCAAAAATATTCTTTTCTGCAGGGTTATCAAGAAGCCTTCCGTCTTCGGAAAATCTTGAACCGTGGCAAGGGCAATCCCAGGAATGCTCTGCGGGATTCCATTTGAGTGCACACCCCAGATGAGGACATCTCGGCTTTGAAAAAGTGAAAATATTCAGTGCGGATTCGCGGATATTTCTCACAAGCTGAGGAATATAAAGCTTTCTTGAGGGATAAAAAATCTCACTGTACGGATTGCTTTTGCCCGTCACCGCATCGCAAAGAATCGTTGCAGACACCATTGAAAGGGTCATACCCCATTTGTTGAAACCCGTTGCGGTAAAAAGATTACGGGCATTCCTCGCATATTCGCCTGCATATGCCGAGCCGTCAAGGGTTATGCAATCCTGTGCCGCCCAACGGTATTTTATCTTGGATTGGGGATATTTCTTCTCTGCAAAGGCTTCAAGCGCTTCATAGGCACCGCCGTTTTCTCCCGTTCTGTGAGAACCGCCTCCCAGCAAAAGCAGATCACCGTAATTTCTGAACGAAAAACCTTTTTCGTTTTCGTCAAGATACATTCCGTCAACATCCTGTGCATTTTCAAGTGCAATGACATAAGAACGGTTCTGATACATTTTGGCAAAGAATGCACCGTGCTTGTTGATTATGGGGAAATGGGTTGCAATAATTATTTTATCCGCTTCAATGACGCCACGGTTTGTCACAACGGTGTTTTTCACAAATTCAACCGCTTTGGTGTTTTCACGGATATTCAGACCCTTTGCAATACCTGCAACAAATTCAAGCGGATTGAACTGTGCCTGATTCCTGAATTCAACGGCACCTCTGACCTTTAAAGGAAGCGGAGTTTCCGCACGGTAAACGGCGGGAATACCCAGTCTTTTAAGCACATTCAGTTCATCGTCCACCGATTTACCGCTATTGACCGAATAAATAACATGGCTTTTTTCTTCGAAACCGCAATCAATATCACTGCACAGCCTGCGGTATTCATCAAGCGCCGCCTCATTTGCCTGCCAATACTTATAAGCATATTCCGCGCCGTGTATATCAAAAAGCTTTTTGTAAATCAGCCCGTGCTGTGAGGTTATTTTTGCGGTTGTTCCTGCGGTAACGCCGCTGCATATTCTGTCAGCTTCAATCAGAAGATAATCCGCACCTGCACGCTCGAGCATATATGCGGTAAGAATGCCTGCCATACCTCCGCCCACAATCAGAATCTCCGTCTTTTCATCTCCGTCAAGCACGGGAAACGAAGGCATTGTCACCGTATTTTTCCACAAATAATTCATTTCATCACCAAGAGTATACTTTTTAAAACGGTAATCCCATAAGTGCATTTCAGATGCGAAGCAGTTTTGAACGAGAAAATTTTCGACGTGTCAAGGCGAAAATTTGCAGAAATACGAGGCTATTTCAAGAATTTTCAACGCAGACAGGGCGGAAAGGTTCCGTTCAAAACCTTATTGATTACCGTTTCAAAAAGTATTATTTGCCGTGCAAAAAAATTTAAACAGTAAATAAATTGACAAAAGAATCAAAAATGTTAATATATAACGAGGAGTGCTTCAAAATTCGGTGAAGTCAAAGCCATTGAAATGATTGCAAAAATTGAAAATTTCAGATAAAAACAACCCCCTCGTTTGAGGGGGTTTAATCATATAAAAATAAATTATCCGAGAGCAACCATGCTGAAAACAAGTGCGAAAAGTGCAACTGTTTCGCAAAGGCCGACAACGGTGATGTACTGTGAGAAGCCTTTGCCTGTTTCTGCAAGAGCGTCTGCACCTGCTGCGCCTGCCTTACCCTGAACAACGGCTGAAACCGCCATTGCAACGCCCGATGCGATACCCAGACCGAAAAGGAATGCGGGGTCTTTATCTGCGCCGTTCATCTGCTGCATAAGAAGGAAGCCGTAGATTGTCTGTGTAAGAGGTGCACCTGCAAAAACGGTAAGAATGAAGGGTGCTGCTTTGTTGCTCATATAGCACTTTTTCCAGGCTCCGATTGATGCCTGACCTGCGATACCGATACCGATTGCGGAACCTGTTGCGGCAATACCCATTGCCTGAGCTGTTGCTAATAATCCTAAATTCATATTAATTCTCCTTAACTTTCAATTTGTTCTTCAAAGGGGCTGAATTTATGTCCGCTCCAGGACATATCAAGGTGTGATGAAAATTCCAGTGTGTTGAGTCGTATTCCGTGAACGATAACGGAAAGAACATTCAGTATCATATTAAGTCCGTGACCGAACACAAGAAGCACAATGGCAATTACCATAAACATAAAGTTACCCAGCAAGGGGCTTGCAAGTTCATTGACGGTGGCGGATATTGCCGCACCTGCAAGACCTACCGCCCAGAGGCGGATATACGAAACTATATCCGAGAAAACATTGACAACGCCCAGCAGAACGGAAACAATATTTTTAAGGCTTGCAAGGATTGATTTGATAATGTTTCCTTCGTAATTCGAGAACACGAAGCTCATAACAAAGCCTGCAATAACGAGCACCAGTGCAACCGTACCTACGGGAACACCGCCAATCACAAGACCGAACGGGAAAACCTCGGCATTGACAACGAAGCTGAGCACCACATAAAAGATACCCATAAGCTGCATTACCGAACCGATATCACCGAGAATTTTCAGGGATTTCCTGTTGCGTGCGGCAACCTTGATGTGCGCCGCAGTAAGCTGAACAAGAGCCAGCGAGAAGCAGAAAATCTGCAGATTCTGCGCGGTTGTAAGACCGTATTCGCCGTTTGTCCAGAAGGGATACCATATTTTATCGGCATAAACATTGGAGATAACGGGTATCGACAAATTCTGAAGCCATTGGGGCAGCATTTCGGCTGAAAGACCGAACCAGGTGCAGGTCAGGGTTCCCCAGAGAATTGTGGAAAGCCCGAAAAGACCGATAAGCAAAAATGCAGGGGGGACTTTCTTTTTTGATGCAAGTGTTTTTGCAATCAGAATTCCCGTAACCGCAGAAATGAGAAGTCCGTATCCGCCGTCGCCGAAGATAATTCCGAAGAAAATGAGAATAAATCCCAGGAACCAGCCCGAAATATCATATTCGAAATATCCCGGAACCGTGCCGAGGAAATCGGTCAACGGATAAATAAGGCTTACGAATTTGTTGTTTTTAAGCTTTGTGGGAACATTATCTTCTTCCGTTGGGTCTTCAGCAAGAAGTCCCCAGGAATTTTCTTTCGCCGTCTGTTTCAGGCGGTCAAGATTTTCTTCTTCAACATAGCCCGTGAAATAAGAAACGGTTACATCGGAAAGATTTTCGTTTGCCATACCGCTCGCGTAAATCTCAAACTCAAGCTCTTTTCCGCAGGCTTTGATTGCCTTTTTAATGCTGTCGGCACAGCTTGCATACGAAGAAATTTTTTCGTCAATTTCTTTGATTCTTCTGTCCAGATTTTCGGCTTCACGTTTCATTTCAGCCGTTGATGCTTCCGGCATTTCAAATCTGTATGCTTTAAGCGAATCGATAACATCGTCTTCCGTTCCCGATTTTATCAGCAGGAATTTAACGGATGTTTTTGTTTTCTGCAGAGGCAGGGTTTTTGCCTTTTCGCCAAGATTTCCGTATTCGGATACAGGCATTTCGTAAAGCGAAAGGTCAACACCCTTTCCGGCAAGTGCACTAAGCTTTTCAGGGTCGATTTCGCCCCATACCGAAAGACGGTCAAGCTCTGCGGCGAGAGTCATTTTCCGCGCCGAACAAAGCTTTTTTTCTTCTTCAAGTGCAACAATTTCTTCTGATATTTCTTCCGCACGGGCAATATCAATGCTCTGAGCTTCCGCCTTTTTGTTTTTCTTTTCCGATATGCTGAAAAGCGCACTTTCAAGCAAAGCAGTTTTCTCTTTCAGCTTTTCAAGCTTTTTGCCCGTACCTTCAACCGCTTCGATGTGAAGAATACCCAGCTTACGGAGTTTTTTGAGGGTATCGGATTTTTTATCTCCCATAATTATGAGAGAAACTTTTTTCATAGGCACTATCATAATGAGTACACCTCCGTTTCCGAAGATATTTCATTGCGTGCCGAAATCTTGCGCTTTGAGATTTTTGAACGGACAACGGCACTTACCTGCTGGTCCGCCATATAAATTGAGATTTTTTTGATATTTTCCTCTGTTTCGGGGATTTTGACCTTTTCAAAAAGGTTGACTCTCTGAGAGGTTGCGCGAAGCTCCTGCTCGAGAAGTCTTACCTGTTCATCCAACACTTCCGCTTCAAGGTCAAGTGACATAGCCTTTTCCATATGGTTTGCGGCTATATCGACCCACAGCGGAGTTTCGTATAAATCGTAATCGCCTCGGGAGAAATCCGCACCTTCGTAGACGGGAATGGCAACGCCCGCTATGTTTCCCGTACCCTTACGGATATTGCGCACGGAAATTATTCCGTCGGGGAAGGCTTCCGTTTCGCTGAAAACGGCAATCCAGGAGGCAAAGCCTTTTTCAAGGTTTTCTCTCGCTTTTCTTACCGATTCCGCTTTTGCTTCAATGGTGCGTATTTCAGCCTGAAGCTGCTGCTTTTTGAGTGTCAGAGTAGGCAAATATCTCCGATACATTTTGAGGGCATCCTTCTGTATCTTTAACTCGTTTTTAGTCAGTTTGATTTTTGCCACTTCAATCCTCCTTACTTATTGTACCAGAATTCATCGGTAAGGTCGGATTTGATGCCGGTTTCATTCTTTTCAAAACATTCAGCAAGGATTTTCCAGCCAAGGTCAAGAGCTTCTTCAAGCGAAAGATTGACCGAAAGGTCCATAAGCTCATTTTCGAAAAGCTGACCGTATTTAAGAAGCTTTTCGTCCCAGCGTGTCATTGCAAAGCCCATATTCTTCTTTTCAAGGGTTTCTCTGTAGGAAGAATACATACGGATCATTGCATCCATAAGGGCACGGTGATCCTTACGGGTTTTGCCGTTGACATTCTGCTTGAGTCGTGAAAGCGAACCGAAGGGCTCAATGCGTCCGCCTTTGAGATAATACTGACCCTCGGTGATGTAGCCCGTGTTATCGGGAACGGGGTGAGTAACATCGTCGCCGGGCATTGTTGTGACCGCAAGAACGGTAACAGAGCCCGAATCGTCAAAGTCAACCGCCTTTTCATAGCGTGACGCAAGCTGTGAATAAAGGTCGCCCGGATAGCCTCGGTTTGAAGGAACCTGTTCCTGAGTGATGGCGATTTCTTTCATGGCATCGGCAAAGTTTGTCATATCGGTAAGAAGAACAAGCACATCCTTATTCTGCAACGCAAACTGTTCTGCAACCGCAAGTGCCATATCGGGAATCATCATACATTCAACGGTGGGGTCGGATGCGGTATGAATGAACATAACCGTTTTGCTTAAAGCTCCGCCGTTTGAAAGTTCTTCTTTAAAATAGAGGAAGTCGTCGTATTTAAGACCCATACCGCCCAGCACGATAACATCCGCCTCTGCCTGCAAAGCAATTCTTGCAAGAAGCTGATTATAAGGCTCGCCCGAAATGGAGAATATGGGAAGCTTCTGGGAAACGACAAGAGTATTGAACATATCAATCATGGGGATATTTGTTCTCATCATACGGTTTGCCAGAATACGCTTTGTGGGGTTAACGGAAGGTCCGCCGATTGGTTTCATATTGTCGGCAAGTGTGGGACCTTTATCTCTGGGTTCGCCCGAACCGTTGAAAATTCTGCCCAGCAGGTCTTCACTGAACGAAACACGCATTTCGTGACCGAGAAAACGGACCTCGTCACCTGTTGAAATACCCTGACCGCCTGCAAAAACCTGCAGTGAAACAATATCGCCGTCAATTTTGTTGACCTCGGCAAGCGATTTGCCGAATCGGGTATTAATCTGTGCAAGCTCACGGTATCTGACACCTTCTGCCCTGACGGTGATAACGTTACCCGTAATGGATTCTATTCTGTTAAAAACTTTATTCATTATCACTCACCGTCCTTTAACAAAAGCTCTGCCTCACGGCCTAATCTGCCCTGACCGTCGGCATACATTGTGTCGATTTCAGCCTCTGCCTTTGCAAAAGCCTCGCTTTGGAACTCGGTATAATTCCAGTCGATAAACTTCTGACGCATACGGTTGAAGTAGCTTCTTGCGCCGTCTTTATCATCAAGTGCATATTCACTGCCCAGAACATACACCAGCTTATCCGTAACATAACGCTGACGCTCTCTGGTGCAGTTTGCATCAACAAGGTCAAAGGAGTTCTGCTGAAGATAAACGGAATCAAGCATTTCGGATTTAAGATAGATGATATAATCATCAAGGCTTGTTCCTTCTTCACCCACAACCTTCATCATTGAGCCGATTTCATCGCCGTGAAGAAGAATATTCTTGCAGAAAGCCGACTTTACGGAATCGGTAACAGTCTTATATTTTGACCAGGAAATAAGGGGGTCGATTGCGGGATATTTTCTTGCATCCGAGCGTTCACGGGAAAGACCGTGGAATGCACCTACAACCTTGAGGGTTGCCTGGGTTACAGGTTCTTCAAAGTTACCGCCTGCGGGAGAAACGGTGCCGCCGATTGTAACGGAGCCCTTGCTTCCGTCGGGGAGAAGAACACAGCCTGCTCTTTCATAGAAAGCAGCAATATATGATTCAAGGTATGCAGGGAAAGCTTCTTCACCGGGGATTTCTTCAAGTCTGCCCGACATTTCACGGAGTGCCTGCGCCCAACGGGATGTTGAGTCTGCAAGAAGAAGAACATTAAGACCCATCTGACGGTAATATTCGGCAAGCGTCACCGAGGTATAAACCGATGCTTCACGGGATGCAACGGGCATCGAGGAAGTATTACATATAATAATTGTTCGTTCCATGAGAGAACGGCCTGTTTTCGGGTCGGTAAGCTCGGGGAATTCGGTTATTGTTTCAACAACTTCACCTGCACGCTCACCGCAGGCGGCAATAATAACGATATCAACATCCGCATACTTTGAGGTTGTGTGCTGCAAAACGGTTTTGCCTGCGCCGAAGGGACCGGGTGTGCAGTAGGTACCGCCCTTTGCAACCGGGAAGAATGAATCGATAAGACGCACCTTTGTTTCCATTGTTTCAACAGGTGCAAGTCTTTCGCTGTAACATTTGACGGCTCTCTTGACGGGCCATCTGAATGACATTGAAACGGGAATTTCTCTGCCCCTTTCATCCGCAAGAACCGCAACGGTTTCGCTGACGGTGTATTCACCCTTATCTGCGATTGATTTCAGCGTATAGCTGCCGAGAAGATTAAAGGGAACAAAAATTTTATGAGTGAAAGGTCCTTCGGGAACGGTGCCGAAATATTCACCTGCACGAAGTGTATCACCGATTTTTGCTGTGGGAGTGAACTCCCACTTCTTTTCGGCATTAAGACCGTCGGCATAAATTCCTCTTTCAAGGAACCAGCCTGCCTGCTCGGCTAAAACGGGCAGAGGATTCTGCAAGCCGTCATAAATCTGACCCAGCAGACCCGGACCAAGCTGTGCGGAAAGCATTTCGCCTGTGAATTCCACATCATCTCCGCACTTTATGCCGCCCGTCATCTCATAAACCTGAATCTGTGCGATGTTGCCGCGGATACGGATAACCTCGCTTTTGAGTTTTGTATTATCAACGTTAACATAGCAGATTTCGTTCATTGAAACATTGCCCTCAAACCTTACGGATACAAGGTTGCCGTTAACGCTTACTACCTTACCTTTGTTTTCGGTCATTATATAACCTCCGTTTTTTCCCCATTCATAATGGAGTTATAGATATTTCTGTATGCGGTTTCTCCGCTTTCCGTATCGAATTTTCTTATGCGCTCAATAAGTTTCAGCTTAAGCCCGTAATAAAACACAAACTCCTCCGAAAACGAATCCGTGGGTCTGAGAGTTTCAAGAAAATCAAGACGGTATTTATTGAGGAATTTTTCCGCCTCCATAGGGCTTTCGCTTTCAACCGCCGTGCGCACCGCCTGCAAAAGCACGGGAGATAAAGACTGAACATCCCCGTCATAATGCCTGTTCATTTTCTCGGCACGGAGTTTTGCCAACGCAAGGCGCAGATTCCTCTCCCCCTCATTCCATCTTTCAACCAGGGATGACGATGATTTTTCGGAGATTCTCGGCGGCGCAAGGGTTAACTTTGCAAATTCCGTCTGCGCTTTTTTGCCGAGAAACCTGAGACAAAGCTCCTCAAATCTTTCGGATGTTATGGGGAGAGGCGTATTTTCGTTAATACCGTCAAGGGACGGTAATTGAGATATGAGATAATATTCAGCCATATTATTCAGCCTCTTTCAGAAGCGCGGCAACCCTGGGGCTGAGATAAGCCGAAAGCATATCGGTAACAGCTTCTGCGGAATAATCATAGTAAACCGCACCGTTATTCACCGCAATACGGAAGCCGCCGTCAAAATTATCGTTTGCTTTAAGGGTAACGCCGCCCTGCATTTTTGCCTTAAGCTCTGCAAGAAGGGTTTCTTCAAGCTTTGCAAGGTCACTGCCGTTGAGAATCACGGTTATATCCTCCGCTTCGGGCTTGCCTGCCCAACCTTCAACGGCGGTTATGATAAGCTTTGCAAAGGCATCCGATGAATAAACCGCATTTACATTATCGCCTGCAATGGCTTTAAGCTCTTTCGTAACACTTTCTCTGAACGAAATAAGCAGATTTCTGCCCGCCTGACGGAGCGCATCTTCGCCTGATTTAACGGTCTTTGCATTTTCGCTCGTTGCATCAGCCATAATCTTATCAGCCTGAGTCTTTGCGTCGGCAATGATTTTTTCAGCTTCTGCCTTTGCAGCGTCAAG
>JAZSHU010000059.1:0-32492 GCA_045533455.1 Acutalibacteraceae bacterium
GCAAGAACAACTGTTGTCAGCGCAGATTTTCCTGCATACATGGAAAAGGAAATGGTTGAGCAGACGGACGGTGCAAATGTCGTTTTCATAAACGGAGCTATCGGAGGACTTATCACCTGCGAAAAGCTTGATGATGTTCTGCGTAACTTTGAGCTTGGTCTTGAATATGTAAAGGAATTCGGCAAGGATGTGGGCGAAGTTGTTATGAGCATAAATAACGAAATTCCTCTTGAGCCTGCAATTAATGTGAAAACCGAGGCAATGGAGATAAAATGCGATAACACCGCATTATTGCTTGTTCGTTTTATCGGAGTGCTCAACAATGATGTTGCAAAGGATAAAGACAACAACATCTCAATCATATCGGAAGTTTCATATATGGAACTCGGCAACAAACAAATAGGCGTTTATATGATTCCGGGTGAACTTTCACCCGAACTTGAAAGCGGCAATTTCTTCTCTGCAGAAGAATCGGCAAACGGTACAGAGGTTGATTATAAACCGCTTTCCGAAATGGCACGCTGTGAGCATAATTTTGTTCTCGGACTCTGCAACGATGAATTGGGATATATAATTCCCGAAAACGATTTCTACCTTCACGAGTGGCTGCCGTATTTCAATAACAGCGTCGATTCGTTCGGCAGAAAACATTATGAGGAAACAAACTCACTCGGTCCTCAGGCAGCAGGCACAATTCTTGACGCTATGGATAAGCTGATATCTTCGCTTAACAAATAAGAAAAACACAAGTCATCCGTCAGGATGGCTTGTGTTTTTTGTTACGGTTAATCATAAAGGGCATAGCAAAACCCTTTTATATATCAAGGCTTGCAGTCAACAGTAATGTAAATAAAACCAAATACATTGATACAATTCTGTGTTCAAACACCGAACGTTGCAGCTTTATACAATAAAAAACAGGACAGAGAACCGTCCTCTGTCCTGTATGCAAGATTGCAATGTTGAAATTTATTAAGCCGCAATTGTTTTCTTTGTTTTGATCGGTTGTTGTGTGTTTCTGTAGCGGATAATTCCGATTATAACCGAAATAAGTGATATGGATTCACTTAAAATGCCGCTATATGAGGAAGCAAAAATATTGTAAATAAGAATCAGTGACGATGAGATGAGTATTGTTTTGCGGAAATTTTTTGCATCGAATATACCCATACAGATAGTGTTAACAACAAGTCCCAGCGTTATCAGCAGTGAGTGGATTCCTTCCCATGAAAAGATACTTACTACCGCCAGGCACATAGCAAGAAGAACGGGTGAAGTCAGTTTTGTGCTACGATTTCTGTCACGGTAAAAGAATATGAAATTACGGATGATGCACACAATATTTAATGCAAAACCTGAAAAAGCGCCTATAAGCAGATACTGCACGCAGCTTAATGCTGTTGCAACAGTCTGAATAATCATTATTTTGCTTTTTTTGGTGCGCTGATAAGAATAGAAAAATAAACCTACGGAAACAAAACCTAATATGTGGCCGATTAATGTGACAAAATTCTGCATATATACCTCTGAATATATTTGTGTTTGAAATATTTTCGTTACCGTCAGTCAATTATACTTATTTTTAAGATAAAATCAAGAAGTGAATTTGCAGATATTGCACAAAGCAACGGGTGATATTTTGGTAAAATTGCCGAATTGCATCAGGCGATTGTTGCACTCAAATGATACGGATATGAGAGTGTAAAAAAGATAAAAAAATTCTCCGGGAATTTCTTCCGATGATTTTACGGTTGCAGGGAGAGGTCTTGACTCGCGCCGTTGCGGCGGCTTGGTCACTCGCAGTCACAACAGTCCACCGGACTGTTGCTTTGTATCGCTCGTCCTTCAAGTTCTGAATAAAAAAAACAGCTACCTTACGGTAACTGTTTCTTATTGGCAAAGATGGACGTTTTTGATACAAAATTAATTATTTAACCCGTTTAAAAGAACAAGATATAAAAACGGAGAGAAAATATTTCATATTCACAAACACGATATAAAACAAGTTTATTTAAAACTCGTTGTGCTTGTCATTTCGGTTTTGAACTGAGGGCCCTGAGGACCGCTATTCATAAACGGCGGATATGCCGCTTCGTTTCCCCAATAAAGCGTAGCCAGGCTGTCCGGGTTTTCCACATCATAGCCGAATACCGAAGCCCACTTTGAGCCTGCAAGTGCACGGCAGCTTTCTTCGGGAACAAGCTCAAATGTTTCGAGTTTGTTTGGCAGCCAAAGGTCCCACTCCTCCCCCTTTGTGCACACATCTTTAAGCTTAACAACTATAAAATTCATATAAACGTATGTGCCCGTATGCGGATACAAGCCGTGTGTACCTGCAGCACAATAAATTGTACAATGGGTTTTGTCAAACATTTCAAGGTCTTCCCACGTTTCAATTTCAGCAAAGGTGTGCGCCGCAAAAGCTGATTTGACGGGACGCATATACTTCTTGCCGTTTTCCTCATATGTTAAAAATCTTAATGTGAAATGTTCCCAATCTCCGGGATGACCGCCAACCATATTGTTTACAAGCCATATATATTTTCCGCTGTCGTAAGAACAATATATGAAATACACAATATCCACATAATTGTTTTCTTTTTCCACCCAGAAAGCATAAGCAATTGCCGATTCCTGCTCACCGTAAAATGTTTCACATATATCGTGAGGACCATCGATTTTTTCTTTCATCACAAGACGGGAATTACCGTCCGAATCCATAACCCGGTCAAAATGTTCAAAAGTCCAATCCATCGAAACAGCTTCGTAAGGATCGCCCTGAGCCATATGAATTCTGGGCGCATAATCAATCATGATTTGATTTTTAAGCTCATCATTAAGTTCGGATATGTCAATTGCATCGCTTTCAATAAGCCCGACTTTGAGGCTCTTGATTTTTTTCATATAGAATACGCCGTCATTCAAGCTGATTTTAAAGAATTTTTCAACGCTGTCATTCAGAACATATTCAGCTCCGCCAAAGTTTTCTTCGCTGTAAGCATAAACAACATATTCTTGAGGAACACTTATGCTTCTGCTGCCGAAATCAACGGAAGGATATTCACCTATCCCAAAATCCAGGCTCTTTCCCTTGTATTCTTTTTTTGACCAAAGACTAACCCGGCTTTCGGTCTGATATTGCAAATCGCTGTCAAAGCTCAAAGCACTTACAGAAAAATCTGCAAACGCAAGAATGATAACCAGCACAGCAAATGTTACCGTAAACCTGAAAATTTTTTTCATTTTATCACTCTCCCTTTGTATAATCTAATATACCGCATCTTTATCGAAAAATCAACAAACAGTTAAATAGAAAAGCAAAAATCCGAACCCTTCGCCTATTGGCATAAGGTTCGGATTTATACTGTATGGTGCGGATAACAGGACTTGAACCTGCACGAACTTGCGCCCATTAGAACCTGAATCTAACGCGTCTGCCAATTCCGCCATATCCGCATATATCTCCCCTTATTTTTACACGGCGGGGATGCCGAGGCGGAGCACACAGCTTTTTCCGCTTACAAAAAGAGGATTCCTTGCGGAATCCTCTCTGGTGCGAGAGACGGGACTTGAACCCGTACGGGATTACCACACGCCCCTCAAACGTGCGCGTCTGCCGATTCCGCCACTCTCGCATATCTTGTTCGCTCGGAACGTTGCCTATTATAGCAAACCCCACGGCAGTTGTCAATAGTTTTTTTGAAATTTTTTTAAATATTTTTTCAGATTTTTTATTATTGCTTTTTGGAATTATTTTGCAGGGTTCAAGGGCGAATTCTTTTTGGAACAGTAAACCATTCAGTGAATAATGAAAAGTGAATAGTTGAGGAAGGGGGCTGCCCTTACTCGATTTATATAATCGGTCATAGGCGGAGCCTATCCTTAATGTTGCAAAGCAACATATCATTATTCCGAAGGAATACATCATTCATCATGTGTGCAAGCACATATCATTTCAAAGAAGTATTCACGGCAATTTCTCTGAACACGGGTGCACAGCTCACGGCACCCTCTCCCCCGTCTTCTATAATGATTGCAACCGCATATTCTGGCTCATCCGCAGGGAACCAGCCTGCAAACCAGGCATTATAGATTTCTTCGCCGTTTTTCATTTTACCTGTCTGTGCCGTGGCGGTCTTGCCTGCCGCCGTCACATAATCATTCTGCACCCGTCTGCCGCTGCCTTCGGTAACAACGGTTTTCAGATATCCGCATAAGTCATCGGCTGTGCGTGGCAATATTATCTGTATACGCTCACCGTAATCCTTCTTACGGGTAAAGTTGCCGTCAATATCAACCTCGCCTTCCGTAAGATAAGGCTTGCAATAAACTCCTCCCCTTGCGATTGCCGCAAATGCGGCACAAAGCTGAACGGGAGTTGCCGTCAGACTGCCCTGACCGAAAGAAAGATTTGCAACTGCCGCCTTTGAATCAAGTTCGTCTGCGGCAGGCAACACACCCGAATCGGATTTTATTCCCTCTGCAAGCGTCAATTCTTTGCCGAACCCGAATTTTTCTGCGGTTGCGATAATTTCACCGCCGCCTGTTTCGTTGGCAAGGGCAATGAAATATGTGTTGCAGGAATCCGCAATTGCACCCTGCATATCAAGCACGCCGTGACCCTCTTTTTCGTGACAGTTAAAGGTGACACCGTTAAGAATGACACTGCCCGTACAGCAATATTCAAAATCCGCAATTCCGTTTTCAAGTGCGGATGCGGCAACAACGGGCTTGAATACCGAGCCTACGCTGAAAGGCAGAAGGGCACGGTTGATGAGTGGCGAATTTTCGTCGTCAAGGCTTGCGGCAATGTTACTGCGGTCAAAAAGCGGTCTTGAAACGCAGGCACGGATTCCGCCGCTTTCAATATCAATCACAACCGCCGCACCTCGCACACAGCCCGAAGCATCAAGTGCCGCCTCGGTTATTTTTTGTATATCCTTATCTATGGTAAGCACAACGCCGTTTTTCGGTACTCCGTTACCTTCAACACGGATTTCGCCGCCTCTGAGTGCTTCGCCCCGTGCGTTGCTTTCAAATCGCACCGCAACACGGGAAATGTGCTCACTCAGCAGGCTGTTATAGCCTTTTTCAATTCCGCTTACCCCGTTGCCTTCACCGTCAGGATAACCGATAATATGGCAGGCAAGAGAATCGGAATACCGCTCGGGAACGGATATTTCTTTTATATCACCGCTCTCCGTGATATGAGAATCAATTTCTACCGCAACACATTTGCCCTCTGACATACGCTCGGTCAATGAATCAAAAACATGGGGAAGCACCTTGCCTTTAAGCTGACCCAACGCATAGCCCGATGGCTTTGCGGCGGCATAAAGCTTTGTGCCGCTGTTTGTGAGGGGCTGCATATTACAGTCATAAACCGTGCCTTTAAGCGTGGCAAGGTCGACGGTCATCGAATAATATGAATTTGCCGCCTGCTCAGGCTCTGAAACCAGCTTCATCATACGGAAACCCGTAACCGAAAACATTATTATAAGTGCAAGCATAACTGCTGCGGCACGTTTTTTCATAAAAAAATCACTCCCCGTGGTATCTTGCCACAGGGAGTGTGATGTTAAACATTGAATCTGAAAAGAACTACGTCGCCGTCTTTCATAACGTATTCCTTGCCCTCACTGCGGACAAGGCCCTTTTCTTTTGCGGCGGCGATTGAACCGAGTTCAATAAGGTCTTCGTATGCAATAACCTCAGCTCTGATGAAGCCGCGTTCAAAGTCACTGTGAATCTTGCCTGCCGCCTGAGGAGCCTTTGTGCCCTTGGTGATTGTCCAGGCTCTTACTTCGGGCTGACCTGCGGTAAGATATGAGATAAGACCGAGAAGCGCATAGCTCTTCTTTACAAGAAGGTCAAGACCGCCCGACTCAACACCCAGTTCCTCAAGGAACATTTCTTTTTCGTCCTTTTCGAGAGAGGCAATCTGTGCTTCAAGCTCTGCACAGATGGGAAGCACCTCGCTGCCCTCAGCTTCGGCAATGGTGCAGACCTTTTTGTAGTGGGCATTATTATTCAAACCGCCGGCAAAATCGCTTTCACTCATATTGCAGGCATAGATAACGGGCTTTGCGGTAAGAAGTGCGATTTCGGAAAGCCAAGCTTTCTCGTTTTCGTCGCATTCAAGATTTCTTGCAGGAACATTATCTTCAAGGCTCTGCTGAAGTCTTTTAAGGAATTCAAGCTCAGATGCAAGGGTTTTGTCGCCTTTGAGTGCTTTGGTAACACGGTCTATTCTGCGTTCAACCATTTCGATATCGGAAAGAATAAGCTCGAGATTGATGGTTTCGATATCTCTTTCGGGGTTGATTGTTGCATCAACATGAACAATATCGTCATCCTCAAAGCAGCGGACAACGTGAATAACCGCATCAACCTCACGGATATGTGAAAGGAATTTATTGCCCAGACCTTCGCCCTTCGAAGCACCCCTTACAAGACCTGCAATATCAACAAACTCAATGAATGCGGGAGTGATTTTAACGGGATTGTAAAGCTCTGCAAGCTTATCAAGCCTTTCATCGGGAACGTTTACAACGCCTACATTGGGCTCGATTGTGCAGAATGCGTAGTTTGCAGACTGCGCACCTGCGTTTGTAATTGCATTGAAAAGCGTGCTCTTGCCTACATTGGGAAGACCGACTATACCCAGTTTCATATATCTTCATTCTCCTTCGGATTTGTAATCATTCTGTGATTATAACACATAGTATAAATTTTAACAAGAGAATAAATAAATTTTTAAAACAATTGGAGTTTACTGAAAATCAATCAGGATTTCTGATTGAAAAGATTATAAAGGACACCGAAAAATTCATAAAGCTTTACGGCAAATGGATTGAGAACATCCCAGAACCATTCTTCATAGAGTGTGGTCCACTTATGAATATCCCTGTAAAGATAAAGGAGTTCGCAATCCGAAAGAGTATGCTGTGAACCTTCTCCGAAAACCATAACATTCATTTCTTTCAGGTCATCGTGAAGCTTTTCACTCGCATTCATATACAGATAAGGGAACTGCCATCTTGAGAATTCGCCGCACTTGTTTGCGCTTTTCCAGTATCTCCACGAAAGCTCTGACCTGCAGATCTGAGCAAGCTGTTCTTCGGTCTGCGCCGCCGCCTTTGCCTTTTCCCAGAGTCCGTCGCAGTGTTCAACATCTTCTTTTGTCATACCATAAAGCGTATCCGTTGAAGGCTGATAGATTGAAAGATGGTCTTTTTCGGTCACGGCGTGCTTTGTCATAATATCAATGAATTCTCTTATGAAGCATCCGCCTGCACCGTAAACCGCTTCAAGATAACCGTTCATCTCCGCGCTGTAATCAAGGTAAGGGTTCTGCATAAGCTTTGAGAGAAGGTATGTTCTCATTTCTCCGAATTCGCCGTCACAATCCGCAATATAATAATTACCTTCTTCATAAAGACCTTTTACGTTGTTTTCATAGAAAATCTGAACATTTCTCTGCATTACACCGAAATTGGGGAAGATGCAGACGGTTTCTCTGTAGTTATTGACATAATCCCAGATATAAATTCTGTTGCAGATTTCGCCCCATTCTTTAAGGTCATTCATAAAATCAACATTCAGCGCACAGCCCGAATCGTCCAGAGTATGACCGAAGCAGCATTCAATCGAGCAGAGACGTACTATGACATCCTCACGGGGTCTGACAATCTTGGGTGCCTTTCTCGTATACTGATAAGCAAAGGTATCGAACACCACATTGTCGTAGCCGTGCTGCTTCACTCTGCCTGCAATATCGTTTACAAAAGATATCATTGTGCCCGACTGCGAGCCGTTTTCATCGTCGATTGCCTTGCATTTGTCGCACTGACAGTAAAGAAAATTATCGTGCTGGGTAAGAGAGACAATCTGAATATCCGCATGGGGATTATGTTGCTCCGAAAGCAGAGCAAGCACCTCGGCGGTAACGATTTCTTTCACCTTTTCGTTGGTAAGGCAAAGCTGTTGGGGTACTCTTTTGCCGTCACGCAGGGCAAAATATTCGGGATGCTCCGCAAAATATGTATCGGATTTACAGAAGAAAGTTGTGAGCGTATGGGCAAAGGGTCCCAGATAGCCTACGCCCGAGCCCTGCTCCGCCGTAAAGCTTCTGTATACACCGCCCGTAAGACCGTTGGCAAGTGAAAATTCAGCATCACGCGAGCTTGCGGTATCCGTTTCGGTATACTCAAAAAACGGCGTGTATCCGTCATTTATATTCTGAGGAACAGTCAGGCTTTTATTTTCGGGAATAACGATAACCTCCGACTCATACCAATGACATCCGCAGTATTTTTCAAGGAAGGCATAAACACCGTTGATTGTGCCCTTGTTGCCTGCACCGTTGATAATTACTCTGTGTGCGGTCGAGGTTATGACATAACTGCCGTCGGCATAATCCGAAAAATCCTTGTCCGTACGGTTTGTTGCGCCTACGCAGATTTCAAAGCCTGCATTATTTTCGCTGTCGGCAAGGATTTCAAGGGATGCACCCGTAATTTTATCAAGATAATATTTAAGCCTCTGTGCCGCATATGCATCCGTTTCGGACGGGTTTTGCGGAATGACTATAACAGAATTTTTCACATCAAAACCTCCCGCTGCAAAAGTCGAAATCGGCATTGAAAGAACAAGAATTGCCGCCGCAAGTATCATAGCAATGATTTTTTTCATATCCGTTCCCCTTTTTTCTTTTATGAATATATGATATCATATGTTTATGTGTTTTTCAATTATTATGTAGATTTTGGAAACAACATATGATATAATCACAATCACAAGGAGTGATATTATGAAAAAGAAAAACATTATCACCTGTGCCGTTACCACCGTATTTCTCGGTCTTCTTATTTATGCGGCATATTCTCTCTGGTACATATTCTACGGTAAGGACAGCAGTTGGGATGTACACTTATACACTGTGCTTTCAGGCTCTGCACTGGGCTGGTTTTTTGCCGTATTCATCCAATCCCTGCTCAAAAAATCCAATTGGGTTGCGGGGCTTATTGCCTTTATTGCAGGCAACGGACTTTTTCAGGGTCTTATATGGGGCTTCAACGAAAAATTGAATTACACGGGCAACGACAGAGAAATTGTTGTGGCCAGGACTTTCACCGTTGTTTTTGCACTTTCCGCAGTTTTGCTTCTTGCAGCTTTTATTCTGAATGCAAAAAAATGTTACAAGGCACTGAATATAATTTTGGCGGTAATATATTTTGCCGTTTCCTGCGGAGGCATATATATGTTTAACCGCGATAATCTTGATGCTCTCGAATATAAAAAGAACATCCGCTTCGACAGCATAACCGCCGATGAGATGAACGTTACAGACGGCGAAAAGGCTCTTTGTGCGGATTGGTTTGACAACAACTTATCTTACAACAGTGAAAATCTCCCCTTCACTTTCAGCATTGACGGTGAAAAATTCAATCCCGCCGAATGGGAAATTCACGCAACGGAAGCACCCGAATCCGGTGCGGTTTACCGCGGCGGTCAGACGGAATACATCATATGGACAAATGCGGAAAAAGGGCTTGAAGTAAAGGTTGAAGCAACAACCTTTGAAGAAAATGCAACCTGCCAGTGGACCGTT
The DNA here is from genome assembly GCA_045533455.1 of Acutalibacteraceae bacterium. Taxonomy (GTDB): domain Bacteria; phylum Bacillota; class Clostridia; order Oscillospirales; family Acutalibacteraceae; genus CAG-177. The sequence goes on from JAZSHU010000059.1 coordinate 9,614, forward strand.
TATATCAAAAATACGGGCAATGCAAATTCGGGCGTTATCAGCGATTTTTATGCCCTCGATTCCTCATTCTCAACGGGCGATGCAACTCTTTACTGCTCAAAGGGCAGTGACACTGCGGCAGGCGATTTCTCTCTTATGGAAAAATCACTTACATCCTTGCCGAAAAAATTCTCCGCAAACGACGGCAAGCCCACGGAAACATACCTGCCCTATTTCAATATAGCAGGTGAAAAAGCAGGCATGATTCTCGGCATCGGATGGACGGGTCAGTGGGCGGCAACCCTTGCCGAATCAGACGGCACAACGGATATCACCGTAAAACAGGAGCACTTTGAAGCATATCTTCTTCCCGGCGAAGAAGTCCGTTCTCCCCTTGTTTCGCTGAGCTTTTACGACAATTCCAATCCCCTCAAAGGATTCAACCTTTTCAGAAACTGGATTACGGATTGCGTATATCCCGAAAACGTAACAAAGAATGTATACACCGTTATGGAGATTGCGGGGCCTATGTCCACAAGAACCTCCGATGAAATAATCGAAATCCTTGACAGCCTTGATTCTTCTGTTTATGAGCAGACCGATGCATTCTGGATGGATGCAGGCTGGTATGAATATAACGAAGGCTGGCACGACGGTGTAGGAAACTGGACAGCAGATAAATCAAGATATGATAACGGAATAGCCGAGCTTTCGGGCTATGCGGCAAATAAGGGTCTGGGTCACGTTCTCTGGTATGAGCCCGAGAGAGTTTTCCCAGGCACTCAGTTCCATAACACAGGTTCACAGCACGAGCAATGGCTGATTTACGGCGACGGCGATAACATTATGTGGAACCTCGCAAACGAAGAAGCTTTCACATACTACTGCGAATATCTGCTGAACTCACTTAAAGAAAACGGTGTTACCGTTTACCGTCAGGATTTCAACTTTGCACCCCTTGAATACTGGCAGAATGCAGACAAGGAATTCTACGGCGGAAGAACGGGCATCTGCGAAAATCATTATGTAACAAATCTCTACAGATTCCTTGATTACCTTTGCGAAAACATCGACGGTCTTATAATCGACAACTGCGCTTCGGGCGGCAAAAGACTTGACCTTGAAATGACATACAGAAGCATTCCCTTCTGGAGAAGCGACTACAACTGTGCAGTTCACTATGACCTTTTTGAGGCAACACAGTCACAGACATACGGGCTTTCATTCTGGCTTCCCATATCGGGCACCGCACATAATATGCAGAATGAATATTCCGCAAGGTCGGCAATAATACCTCTTTTCCTTATGGATTTCTTTGCCCACACAAACCCCGATTTCAGCTTCCACACAGAGCAGAGAGAATTTATGACGGGCAACTATTATCCCCTTGATTTCGGAAGTTACGATAAGGATAAGATGCTTTCAATGCAGTATTCCGCAGAAGACGGGCTTTCGGGCACCGTGCTTATCTATAAGCGTGCGGAAGTAACCAAATCCGAATACACGGTTAAACTCAACGGTCTGGTATCCTCGCAGACATACAATATTTATGATATTGATTCACCCGATACGGTTTACACCCTGACGGGCGAAAAGCTTATGAGCGAAGGTCTGACCATTCCCCTTCCCGACGGTGAGAAGGCGATTATACTGATGTATAATACTCAGAATTAACCTTACAACGGCAGAGAGAATTTTTCTCTCTGCTGTTTTTTATTGCAAATTTGTATATATATGGTATAATGTACATATAATTGAGCTTTTGAGGAGGCTTTGTTTATGAAAAAAGGCAAAAAATTTTTCAAGCGTACCCTTTCGGTTATTCTCGCTGTGATTCTGATTATCCCCACGGGAATCAGTGCATTTGCCGCTTCAGACCTCATTTCGGAAGAAACTGCGGCAAAATCCGTTGAGCTTGCAGAAAGAATTGAATCCGAAGGAATTGTTCTTCTTAAAAATGAGGATAATGTTCTGCCTCTTGAAACAAAAAAGGTGAATGTTTTCGGTGCCGCCTCCTGTGCAATCGCATTTGCAGGTGCCGCAGGCTCGGGTGCGGTACGCTCCTCGGATGCGATAGACTTCTACGATGCACTGACAAATGCAGGCATTGAATATAACAAAGACCTTTATAACACCTATGCAATGTATACCGGCACAAGGTTCGATTTAGGCATAATAAGTTATGTCATAACCGTTCTCAAGCAGTTTTTCGGCGGCGGTCAGTCCGAAATGCCCGTTGGCAGAATCAGCGATTCTCTTATGGAAAAAGCTACGGAATACTCGCAGACCGCAATCATAGTTATCGGCAGAGTAGGTACGGAAATGAAGGATCTGAGCATTGAAGCCCTTAACCTTACCGACGACGAAAAAGATATGATTGACAGAGTATGCTCGGAATTTTCCGATGTTATTGTTGTATTCAACATTTCAAACATAACAGATATGTCCTGGCTTGAGGACTACGACAGCATCAAAGCCGCAATGATTATGTGGCTCCCCGGTGAGGTCGGCACAAACAGCGTAGGCAAGGTGCTGACGGGCGAGGTTAACCCTTCGGGAAAGCTTGTTGATACAATTTCATATGATATCGAGGATCACCCTGCTTCGCAGAATTTCGGTAACTATATGTACAAAGGCGTTTTCGGTATACCCAAATACTTTGTCAATTACAGTGAAGGCATTTATGTGGGTTACAGATATTTTGAAACCTTTGCGCCCGAAAAGGTACAGTATCCCTTCGGTTTCGGTCTTTCATACACGGATTTTGAGTGGAATGTAACCGATTACAGCGCAACAGATGAAGAAATCGCCGTAAAGGTTGACGTTACAAACACGGGTAACCGTGCAGGCAAGGACGTTGTTCAGCTTTATTTTTCCGCACCTTACCATGAAGGCGGAATCGAAAAAAGTGCAATAGAGCTTGCGGCCTACGGCAAAACAAAGCTTCTCGCACCCGGCGAAAGCGATACACTTGAATTATCATTTGACATTAAGGATATGGCATCCTATGACTCCGCAAACGAAGAAGCCTGGGTGCTGGATGAGGGCGAATACAAAATCAAGGTTGCTCACGATATAAGAACATTCGAAGAAACCTTTACATACACGGTTGATGAAACCGTTGTTTACAAAACCGACGACAATTCAGGCAATGAAATCAGAAATCTTTTTGAGCACGCTGAGGGCGGTCTTACATACCTTTCACGCAATGACCCCGAAGGCACCTACCCCACTCCTCCGTCAGATTATAAAGCACCCGAACAGGTTATAAACAGTGATAAAAGACCTGACCCCGTCACAGAAGGCGAGGCACCGAAAACGGGTGTTAAACATAAAGACGGCGTTATCACTCTCAGCGACGTTGCCAAAGACGAAAGCCTCTGGGATGCATTCCTTGACCAGCTTACCGTCAGCGAAATGATTACCCTCATCACCGACTGCGGCTATGAAACAGCAGGCATTAAAAGGCTGGGCATACCTGCAACATCGGATAACGACGGTCCCTCCTGCATCAAAGGCTCGGGCGGTCTGCTCTATTCGGATTGCGGTCTTGCATTCCCTGTTGCAACAACGCTTGCCTGCACCTGGAATGATGAGCTTGCGGAAGAATTCGGCGAAATCATCGGCGAAGAAGGCAATCAGTTAGGCACACACGTATGGTATGCACCCGGCTGTAACATACACCGCAGTCCCCAGGGCGGAAGAAACAACGAATATTATTCCGAAGACCCCCTGCTTTCAGGCAGAATGTCTGCCGCCGTTACCCGTGGTGTACAGTCCAAGGGCATTGTTGTGACGGTAAAGCACTTTGCCGCCAATGAGCAGGAAACCAACAGACAGTCCAACGGTCTTTATACCTGGCTCAATGAGCAGTCACTGAGAGAAATCTATCTTGAACCCTTTGAGATTTCCGTTAAGGAAGGCAAGGCAAAGGGCATTATGTCAGCATACAACAGAATCGGCAGTGAATGGTGCGGCGGAAGCAAGGCACTTATTACTGACCTTCTGAGAAACGAATGGGGCTTTGACGGCTTTGTCATCACCGATGCAAGCATTGACCTGACAGGCGAAGGCTACCTTGACCCCGTGCTTGCGGTTTATGCACGCAACAGCGGTATTCTCACCATGCTTTACGTTATTTCTGCTCCTCAGACAATTCTCTCACTCAGGTTTGCCTATGCAAAAGACCCTATCGGTATGGGAAATGCAATGCGCCTTTGTGTCTATGACTTATGCCGAATGAAGATGGAAACCAACGCATTCAACGCTGAATAAAGCAGTAACCCTCCGGTTCAGCCGGAGGGTTACTGCTTTATCATTTATAGTTTCTTGCAATTTTAAGGGTTGTTGTTTTGGGGAATTCTTCGTCACGGACTTTGAATCTGCCGATGTTCTTGAAGAGAGGCATTTCGCGGTTGAAGTTATCAACATCTTCCTTGATTCTGCTTCGTGCATCGGGATAATCTGCTTCGTTAAGGAAGAATTCGGCAACAATTCTGCCGTCCTCTTCATAAACAAGAACTTCCTTGACATAGTCAATTCTGGAAAGCTTATCCTCAAGCTCTTCGGGTGAAACGTTCTTACCGTTTGAAAGACAGATAAGATTCTTCTTTCTGCCAACCATAAAGAGGAAGCCGTCCTCGTCAATTCTGCCGTGGTCACCGGTAATAAGCCATTCGCCGTCAAAAGCCGCCGCTGTTGCTTCGGGGTCGTTATAATAACCCACCATAACATTGGTACCCTTGACGTAAATCTCACCTACGCCGTCTTCATCAGGATTGTTGATTTTGATTTCACAGCAATCAAGCGGTACACCCACACTGCCGAATTTACGCTTGCCGGGTCTGTTGCAGGTGATTGCAGGCGAGCATTCGGTCATACCGTAGCCGTTGTAAATTTCAATGCCGAAATCGTGCATGCCTTCCTCATATTTAGGGTCAAGATTTGCACCGCCGCAGACAATCATATTAAGATTGCCGCCAAGGTTATCGATAATTGTTTTAAAAATCTTGCGTCTTCTGTCAATACCCAGCTTCATAAGGGTTTTGCTGATTTTAAGACCTTTTTTGAGGATATCTTCTCTGCCCGTTTTTCTGGCGGTTTTCCAAATGCGTTCATAAATTGTTTCAACTACAAGGGGTACACCGGAGAAGTTGTAGGGCTGAATTTTTTTGAGATCGCCCTGTATATTACCGATACCGTCGCAAAGATAGCCCCACTCGGTAAGAATATATGATGAAAAAAGTGCGCTTACCCATGCATATGTATGGTTGAGCGGAAGGAAGCCGATTGCATGCCTGCCCGTATGTGCACGGCAAGCCGATGAGCAGTTGCTTGCAATGTTGAAATGGGTAAGCATAACGCCCTTGCTTTTTGCCGTTGTACCCGAAGTGTATGCAATGCAGGCAAGGTCATCGGGCTTAACCTCTGCATCGGCAAAGGAGGTGTCGCCTGCATCAAGGGCAGCCTGACCCTCTTTGAGATAATCTTCGTAATTATCGCTGATGTTAAAATAAACCATTTCCGGCATGGCAGGGTCTGCCTTGAAGCCCTCTGCCATTTCAATAAACTTTGAGGTGATGATAAGTGCATCACAGTCACAGCGGATAAGCTGGTCTGCAAGGTCCTCTGCGGGAAGCTTGCAATCCATAGGCACGGTAATATTGCCGCCTACGAGAGTTGCGTAATATGCAATCATCCACTCATAGCAGTTTTCACCGATAATGGCAATCTTCTTTTTGCCGTCAAGACCCCTGAGCCTGAAGCAAGTGCCCAGTGCACTCATTTCATTCCATGTATCATTAAAGCTTCTTATACATTCCTTCTTGTTCTTGTCAAGGAACATATACTGCCTTTTGTCGCCGCCCTTCTGAGTACCCTCAACAACAATTTCTTTTACTGTTTTATATGTAGGCACTTCGAGTCTTGCCACTGACTTATTCTTTTTCATACCTGATCACGTCCTGTTTCGTCTTTTTTTGTATATAAAATCAGCACTTTGTCTATTTTAGCACAGTAATATCTGTTTTTCAACAAAAAAGTATTGATTTTTTTCAGGCAATAAGTTATCATTATCTAAATATGTAGTTTCAAAGGAGATTGCAATGAGAATTTTTATTGTTTGCCTTATAGCTTGGTTTATCGCGCAACTTATCAAGGTTATTATAAATTTCACAAAATATGTTATTGATAAAAAGAAGGGCCGCAAGGCAAAAAAGGTTACGCTTGAAACCCTTTTCAAGCTTGGCGGTATGCCCAGCTCACACACTGCAACGGTTATTGCGCTGTGCGGCTGTATAGGTCTTCACAACGGCTTCAATTCCGACATATTTGCCGTCAGCGGCGTTTTTGCATTCATCACAATGTTTGATGCATTCAAGGTAAGACTTCCCGTAAGCAGGCTTACCGATGCATTCAACCGCATTCAGGCAAAGGTATGCGGCGGCGAGGCTGAAGATGTAAAGAAGGTTGAAGGCCACACAATCCCCGAAATCATCGGCGGCTTCATCGTCGGTCTTTCGGTTGCACTGTTTATGGTCAAGGTTGTAGGCATTTATGAGCTTGAGCTTAACTTCTTCCCCTTTAATCTGTAATGAAGATTTATTCGGTCAATATAACCGATATTGAGGAAAGTCTGTTTGGCATATGGTATGACCGTATGGACAGCGAAAAAAAAGCCTCGGTTATGAAAATGCAGTCGGAACAAAAAAGGAAGCTCCGTATTGCGGCGGATATGCTGTGCAGAAAAGGTATTTCCGAATTCTGCGGCATACCGGAGAATGAAATTATAATTGAGCGCTCCCCTCTCGGCAAGCCTTATGCAAAGGGTCTGCCGGTACATTTCAGCATAAGCCACAGCGGAAATTACGCGGTATGTTCTGTTTCCGATACAGAAATCGGAATTGACATTGAAAAAATACGCACCGTTCATCCCCGTGCACACGAAAAATTCTGCACGGAAAACGAAGCACGGTACATAAACGGTGAGGAAAACGGATTTTTTAAATTATGGACTCTCAAGGAAGCATATTTCAAATGCATCGGCACAGGCCTTGGTGCGGATATCAAAGATGTTTCCTTTGAGATTGACAAATCAAAAATTGTCTGTTCTGAAAAAGGATTTGAGTTTTCCTTTTTTACTGTTGATGAAAATTATATATGTTCTGTATGCAAAAAAACGGAGCCGTCCATCTGAACGGCTCCGTAATTTTTTGTCTTATTTTACCTTTGTCAGAACAAGTGCTTCGTTATCAGGGTCGGTGAGAGTAAGCACATCGCCCTCAAATGACATTGAGTAAACCTTGGTCTGCGAAAGAATAGCGGTATCGGTAACAATTGTAATCAAGTCTTCGTTGATTGTGTAAGTAAAGTTCACATCAACGTCAATACCGCTGCTGAGGAGAGGCATGCTGCCTGTTCCGTCTTCATTGAATGTATATTCCACATTGACGGAAGTGTTGAAAATGCCTGTTTCAACAGAGCCCTTCCATGTACCGATAATCTTCTGCTCGTTTGATCCGCAGCCTGCGAAAAGAGTAAGTGCAAGGCAGAGAACAAGTACTATGCCGATAACCTTTTTCATATAAAACACCTCATTTTTATTTTGGTAATTTCAGTTTAGCACAAACATTTCCGATTGTCTACAATTATTTTGAAAACTTGATTGTGTAAAGCCACTGTGAAGAAACGGTGTCGGGATTTATTGCAGGAAATAAAATTTCCGCCTTGCCATCTTTATTCACGATTTCAAGCTGTGCATCGCTGCCCAGAAGTGACGCTTTAAGGTCTGCATCATAGTCAACAAGCTCCAGCACCTGTGAACCGAAGGGGAAACGGTTGATAATCGCATAAACATCATTGCCCTTTTTGGTGTAATAAACACCCTGCTGAGCTGCCTTTGAATAAATGCGTGTACCGTAAATTGCTTCACCGTTAACGCTGAGCCATTCACCCATCTGGAGAAGTCTTTCTTCCATAATAACGGGAATTGTGCCGTCTGCGGCAGGGCCTATGTTAAGCAGGAAGTTGCCGCCTTTTGAAACAAGGTCGCAAAGAGTTTCGAGAAGTTCTTTTGCACTCAGGTAATCCGCGAGCTCCTCGTTACGGTTGAAACCGAATGAACGTCCGATACCGCGGCATTCTTCAAAGGGTCTGTCAAGCTCAATATCCTCAATGCGCTTACCCGCTTCAATGTAGCCGTATTCCGTTGTGAAATTACCGCCGAGATGTCCTCTCGTTTCCTTACCCCAACGGTCATTGGGAACGATTGTATCCTTTACGCTTGACTCATTGTAAAGCCACTGCAAAAACTCTGTTGAATGCCATACCGATGAAGGATGCTCCCATTCGCCGTCGGTAAACAGAGTATTGGGCTGATATTTTTCAACAAGTTCCTTAAGCATGGGAATAAGATGCTCGAGAGCATACTGCTCGGGATTTTTGAGATATGTGGGATGGAACCACTCATACACGGAATGATATACACCGAAGCGCACATCGGTATCTGCAAGTGCATCCTTAAGCTCCTGCAGAAAATCTCTGTGAGGACCAGTATCAACAGTGTTCCAGTTCCATGCATAATCGGATTTGTAGAGGCAGTAGCCATCGTGGTGCTTCGAAACGATGTTCATGTATTTTGCACCGCTCTTCTGAAAAAGGTCTGCCCATTTTTTTGCATCAAAAAGCTCAGCCTTGAAGCCGCTTACAAAATCTTCGTATTTTGTTTTATCTCCGTAAACACGGTTATGGAAGGCATAAGCCTCGGTTTCCTTATCCTCAATCTGCCTCATATACCACTCGGCGTAATCCCCTTTTCTTGTAAAAGCAGGCACCGAATACAAACCCCAATGGATGAAGATTCCGAATTTTGCATCGCTGAACCACTCGGGTACAGGTCGTTTGTTAAGAGATTCCCAGTTGTTTTCGTACATTTTTATCACTCCGTTAATTTTTTATCTGTAAGATGGGTTTTATCAAGCGCAAACATAACCGCAGGTATGAGAACAAGCTGCAAAACTATTCCCGGCACGGCATTTGCAAATGCGCCTGCAATAAACATTTTAAAAGTGAAAGCATCAAGCCCCAGAAGAATGGACCGGGCAATGCCCCACACTATTCTGCCTCCCAGCATTGCCGCAACGAGACTGCCATAAAGCGAAAGAATACCTCTGCGTTTGGTTCTTCCGAACAGAAATCCCGAAATAAAGCCGTAGGCGGCAAGCTCAAACGCCATTGACACCGCATCAGGGTACATAACTGGCATACCGAAAAGTGCCGACCTCATAAGCGGAAGAACAAAGCCCACAAGTATTCCGAACTGCGGGCCGCATATAAAGCCACATAGCAATACAGGGATATGCATAGGCAGCAGCATATTGCCGATTTTCTGAATCTGACCCGTAACGAAAGGCAGAACAAGACCTATGCCCAGAAAAAGTGCCGTAAGTATCAGATTAAACAGCTTCTTGTTTTTCATCTTTACTCCTCTTTATTTTGCGCCCAACAGCGCCTCGGCAGAGAATGATGGTATTCTGCCCAGACCGTCCGGACCCACATTAAGCAGATAGTTTATGCCCATTGAATTGAGCCTTTCCCTTCGCTCAACTATTTCTTCGGATGTAATCCAGCTTTGGTCGTAGTATTTATACCCCCAGGAGCTGTTGAGGGTGCCTGCGGTTTCATAAAGACCGTAGGGTGAATACTTTATGCCGTCAATGCTGTTGGGGTCTGAATTTTCGTTCACTTTAAACTCAGTGGGATATTCGTTATCCCCAAGCGAAACATAGTCATAAGCTCCGTTGCCGATTCTTGAATTGATAAGGCATCGGGGCTGATATTCTTTTACAAGATGATTGAGTTCAAGGCTTTGCTCTTTGGTAATCGTATGGGGAACATCGAACCATATAAGGCACAAATCCCCGTAGCCCGTAAGAATTTCTTTCACCTGCGGCTTGATTTTCTCCTCAAAGCAGATTGAAAAATCCTTGCCTGCTCTGTCGGGAAAATCCCAGTTATTATCCCAGGATGAACCCGAACAGCCGCTGAGGTTTGTATAGCCTCCGCCGTGAGGATGATGCCAGTCAAGCTCCTGGGAATAATAAAGCCCGAACTTAAGCCCGTATTTATAGCAGGCTTCCGCAAGCTCCGCCGTAACATCCCTGCCGAAGGGAGTTGCATCAACAATGTTGAAGGGGTCTGCGGATTTGAACATTGCAAAACCGTCGTGATGCTTTGAAGTGAAAACAAAATATTTCATTCCGCTGTCACGGGCAAGGCGTATCCATTCATCCGCATTGAAATATACGGGATTGAATATATCTGCAAGCTTTGAATATTCAGCATTGGGTATGGCAAGCCAGCTCTGAATCCATTCCGCATAATCACGGACTCTTCTGCCTTTCCATTCGCCGCCGAGGATGGAATAAAGCCCCCAGTGAGCCATCATTCCGTAGCCTGCATTTTTAAACCATTCTCTGTTATCCATAGTAAATTCCTCAAAAAGCCCTCTTTACCGTGAGTAAAAAGGGCTCTTTTCCTTAGAGTAAATCTGCCAAATCGTAAATAAGTTTTTCTGTCTTTTCCCAGCCCAGACAGGGGTCTGTAATTGATTTGCCGTAAACACATTCGCCGATTTTCTGTGCACCGTCTTCAATATAGCTTTCAATCATAAAGCCTTTGACAAGCTTTTTCACATCCCCGTCGTGACGGCAGCTGTGAAGCACTTCCTTGGCAATTCTTATCTGTTCAAGATATTTTTTTCCCGAGTTTGCGTGGTTTGTATCAACAATTACACCGGGGTTTTCAAGACCGCTGTTTGCATAAATTTCAGCAAGATGAACGAGGTCTTCATAATGATAGTTGGGCAGTGACTGACCGTGCTTATTCACATAGCCTCTGAGGATTGCGTGTGCCAGAGGATTGCCCTCGGAGTGCACCTCCCAGCCTCTGTAAATGAAGGTATGCTTATGCTGTGCGGCAGTGATTGAATTCATCATAACCGAGATATCGCCGCCCGTGGGATTTTTCATGCCTACGGGAATATCAAAGCCGCTTGCAGTGAGTCTGTGCTGCTGGTTTTCAACCGAGCGTGCTCCGATTGCAACATATGCAAGAACATCGCTGAGATATCTGTAATTTTCGGGGTAAAGCATTTCATCCGCACAGGAGAAGCCTGTCTCTCTGAGCGCTCTTATATGAAGCTCTCTGATTGCAACGATACCCTTATACATATCGGGCTTTTCGTTGGGGTCCGGCTGATGAAGCATACCCTTGTAGCCGTCGCCGGTTGTTCTGGGCTTGTTGGTATAGATACGCGGGATAATGAAAATCTTATCCTTTACCTTGTCCTGCACATTACGCAGACGGGAAATATAATCAATTACGCTGTCCTCATTATCCGCCGAGCAGGGACCTATGATAAGCGCAAGCTTATCGCTTTTGCCCGTAAAAATATCCTTGATCTCTGCCGCTCTGTTTTTCACAACGGCTTCAAGCTCGTATGTAAGGGGATAACGTTCCTTGACCTCCATAGGTATAGGAAGCTTTCTTTCAAAAATCATACTCATTTTATACACTTCTTTACTTTTGGAATTTGCGGAGTATTATACACCTTTTATTTATGAATTTCAATATATCGGTGAATATTTATGCACAAATTTTAAAGATTATTCCAATCGATTTTTCTGTTTTTGAAATAAAACTCTCTGTCATGCTCATTCACTTCTCTGAGCACCTTGCAGGGATTGCCCACGGCAATTACATTCGAAGGAATGTCTTTGGTAACAACACTGCCTGCACCGATAACAACATTATCGCCGATTGTTATACCGGGTACAATAACAACGCCTGCACCTATCCAGCAGTTTCTGCCGATACGCACGGGGAAGTTATACTGATACTGCTTTTCACGAAGCTCGGGCAGAATGGGATGACCTGCGGTTGCAACAACAACGTTGGGACCGAACATGGTATAATCACCCACATAAATATGTGTATCGTCAACAAGCGTAAGATTGAAATTGGCATAAACACCTTTGCCGAAATGGCAGTGCTTGCCGCCCCAATTGGCGTGCAGAGGAGGCTCAATATAGCAGTCCTCACCGATTTCGGCAAACATTTCTTTAAGCATTTCTCCCCTTTTTTCAAGCTCCGCAGGTCTTGTAAGGTTAAAATCATAAAGTCTGTCAAGGCATTCAAGCTGTTCTTCCATTATAGATTCGTCATTGGGCAGATACAGTTCACCCGATGTCATTTTTTCTTTCTGTGTCATATCACTTCATTCTTTCCGCACCGTAGGCAACATCTATGCTCTTTTTGAAAAGCATATAGTCATACTGAGGTCGCCAGCTGTCACCTGTTTCAACGGCGGATTTGAAATCTTCCTCACTGCGTGCAACATTAATTACGGTAACGCCTTTAAGCTCATCGTTTTCTTTGTAAACCGTATCCCAGAATGCGTGGTGACCGATGAAGGTTACACTTTCGGGAATATAAACATAATTCATCGCCTGATTATAGCTGAAAGCATCGGAGCCGATGTATTCAAGACCTTCGGGAAGTGAATTATAGACCTGACCCAGAGCCTCCTGAGCAGTGAAATGAGAATCCGTAACCTCTGCTGCAGGCTTGTAGCTGTAAACATTCTCAAGAAGAGGAATTTCAAAGAAACCAAGGGTTTCGATAACCGTTACACCTTCGGGGATGTATACGGTTTTCATGTTTGCATAGTTGAAGCAAAGCTGACCGATTGTTTTAACCGATGAAGGCACAACAAAGGTAAGCACATCATTCACATACTGCTCATAGTTTGCATCCTCGGGTGCAGGCTCAATTCTGTATCCGTTTTCATCGTATCTTGCATAGCCGTATTTTTCTGCAAGATATGTATCGTGGTCGCAAGGACGGCAAATGATTTCGGTTTTGTCTTTGTTATAGAGAACGCCGTCAATATCACAGTAATTGGGGTTATTTTCATCAACCTCAATCTGACGGAGCGCCCAACAGGAATAAAACGCTTTGGGGTCAACAAATTCAACATCCTCACCGATATTGATAACCTTGATTTTTTCGTCACAGTTAAGGGCGTAGCTGCCTACGGATGTTACCTTTTTGGTTTCATCCTTGATGATTTTAAAGTTTGTGTTGACATCTGCGTTCTCGCTGTCATATTCAACAGATGACACATAATCAATGTCAAGCACGGTAATATAACCCGTATTGCTGAATTTTGAAAGCTCATAGCCCGTCTGAGTCTGCTCGTATTCGTAAGTATCCTTCTGAACGGTTCTTACGCTGAAATAGCAGGAAATTGAAACAGCTATGATAATTACAAGCGCAAAAACAGCCTTTTTTATTCCGAAATGCTTATAGGGCTTGTTGATATGAGGTGCTGCAAGACCCTCTACCTGATAGGTCCATATTTCATCCTCGGGAATGTTAAGATGAATGGGTTCTTCAACCTGAATTTTCTTTTCTTTCTTGCTCATACATATCACCCCTTATCCCATATATCCGCCTGAAACGGATACGCCTTCTTCGGCAGCCTTCTTTTCCGTAACCTCTGCACGGCGTTTGAGAACTTCCATAACCATATTCTGTTTCTTGCTGTCGTAATCCCAGAAGAGGTAGGGAATACTCATAAGGGCAAAGCCGATAACGTCAACAATAATGGGAATTACTATGATATTACGCCTTGAATCGTCAATAAACAGAACATCCCAGTTGCTGTTAAAGCCGTAATTGAGAAGCATAAGGGGAATAATAAGACCTACGAATGAGGTTATGGGGCCCGTAAACCAGCCGAAAACACCTGCAAAGCTTTCAAGACGCTCGCCTGAAAGATACATCTGATAATCGCCGATACGCACATTCATATCGTGACCTGCCGTTGTGGGCACGGTTTTTGTCATTTCCATAAAGAACAGCACTACAACGCAGATTGTACCGCAAAGGGTAAGATTATCGCCGCAGAACCACATTGCAGCAGCAATAAGTCCGTTACCTACAGCTCTTGAAAGCTGATAGAAAATCATAATCTGCTTATATGAAAATCTTTTAAGGAAATAAGGCGAAAGCAAATCGGGCGGAGTGCCTGCAAATGAAATAAGCATAACGATAAGGCTGTAAGGCAAACCGCTCAAACGGAATGTGTAGAAATAAAGAATGGTAACAAAGGGCAGCATACCGTTGCCGAGAGAGTCGATAAGATCTTTAATGGTGTTGATAAGCAGATACTTATTTTTAAGCACGCCGAACATACCGTCCCAGAACTTAATCTGAACCTTCTTTTCAACGGGAGGCTGGGGAATTCTTTCCTTAACTCTGCCTGCAAAAATCATTGTCATTGCGGCAAGCACGCAGAATGTAACGGGAATAACATATCTGTAAACATTGATATCCGCCCATTCATATCTGAGCATACCGATTACCGCAGGTATGATTATACCCACGATTGTATTGAAGAAATGAGAAATTTTAACGGGATAGCTGCGTACATAAATACGCTCCTGCAAGTTGGGGCTTATGCTTCTTGTGCAGGTTTCAAGGTTATTGGCAAAGCCGAATACGTTATAGGTTGCAAATAGCAGGTTGGCAACCCATACTCTTGTTGCAACATCGGGAATGTTATAGACGGGAAGCCAGCCGATAAGAATGACCATTACACACTTGGGCACAACATCGCAGTAAAGGGAATATTTGTATCTTCCGTATTTGGGAAGAAGCTTTTTACGCCAGAAAATATTTCGTGCACCGACCCAGCCTGTGTAAAGGAAGTGAGTGCCGAAAGTCTTAAAGCACGCCGTGGCGTTCATGCCCTCAAGACCGTTGAGATATGTAATAAATGAACTTGTCTGATTGAACAAAAGGGAATAATCAAACAAAATGGTGGATATGCCGAACAGCATCATCAGCACATAAACAAAATAGAATTTGCGCTCGGTTTTCTTGGGCAGAAATCCCAGATTATCGCACACAAACCACCACATCAGCGCCGAAATATAACCCAGAGGCATATTCAGAATGCTGATAACCGAAAAGGTAAGATAAGGCAGCTTATAGTGGTGCATAATAAGATAGCACGCCGAAGCAAAGCTGATATATTCAAGCACCTTTGAGCCTGCGTAGTTACTGCCGACGGCAAAAACAACATCCTTATATTCCTTATACGGAACATATTTGCCTTCCGCAGGAGTGTTCCAGTGGGTTTTTATTTCCGTGAATAAAGACCGCACCTTTCCCGTTAGTTTGCTCATTTTATCACGCCTCCTTAATATGTCTATATTACCATACATAAATAAAATAAGCAATATAAAATTATACAACTGTAACAAAAATTAAAACAAAACGAAACAACCCATAACTTTGCATTTTTCACTTTGAACTTTGCACTGAAAAAAGCTCCCCGAAGGGAGCTTTCAGAATCAAGAACGAACAAAACCAAGTGCCAAAGGTGTATCGGGCAAATGAGATTTCTTTGCTTCAACGCTGACTATCCAGCCGCCCATTGCCGAATCTCCAGCCTCAGGTCCTGTTTTCTGAATATTCATATGCATAATGCTGAAGCCGGGGTCATTCTCGTCACGAACTTCATAAAAATTGGTGAATTCGAATTCCGAGGAAATACTGCCGTCAACTACGTAGCCCAGATAAAGAGTGTTTTTCTCAAAAAATCTTTCGTTATAACGATTTGCGATTTTCTCAAAGGGTGCATCGCCGTTAAAACCGCTTTGGAAATTAAAGTGCTCACCTGCACCCTTCATAAATTCATCGAAATCGGATTTGGTATCAATTCTGGCAATATGAAATGTGCTGTTATCCCATTGAAAAGATTCGGTAAACTCAATAAATGTATATTTTTCAATGCCGTTCTGTCTGAAATATTCTCTGCCGCTTTCACTGTAACCTACCGCAGTGAAATCATATGCATCAACTTTTACACCCTGCATAATGTGTGCTTTTGTGGTGGCAGGTATTGTGAACTCGGCAACTTCCGCATTGTAATGCTCCTCTGCCATTCTGTCGCATTCATCAAAAGGCTCATTGCCCTTGATTGCGATTTCCGCACAGTCAGCAGGGAATTTTTCACGGATTGACTCCGCATAGCCTCTGCCCATATCGGGTTCCCAATATTCTTTGAGCTTGTAATGAGTATTGTCGGTAAGCTCAAATGTCAGGGCAAGTGCACTGCCGTTGCCGCCTTTCTCGAGAACGGTATTGGTTTCATACATATACTCAACATACGCTTGAAGAAGATAAACCGTAACCTCTTTTATGTTGCCGTTTTTATCCTTTTTGGTAATTTCGGTTGCGAGGATTTCGTGAGCTTCGCAGACATAATCGCCGTCGGTGTAATTGCCCTTGTTGTGCTCGATGATTGCCTCTGAAATATGGTCTTCGAGGTTCTTCACACCGACACAGGAAATATTGATTTTTGTTTTGCCGTCTTGGGTAAGATAGTTCAGCTTATCCGTGTCATAAAACGTTACCGATCCCGGGAATTTACCGAATTTATTCTCCAAGGGTGTACCGTCAAGAGCAACATTGATTTCGCCCGTTTGCAGATTGTTGTAGATAACGGTAAACTTTGTGCCGTTTGAAAGCTCTGTATTCTGACCTGCTTTGAGGATAATGTATTTTTCTTCGGTAACAAAGCCGTTTGTTTCGGCGGTTATTTTGACTCTCTGACCGTTATCATAGAATTTTTCGTTGGGTGTTTCGGGGCTTGTGAGGAAGCATACTGCGGCGATAACGCAGACAACAACCGATATGACTATAACCCAGAATGCAGGCTTTTTGTAGTTCATAACACTTTTTATTCTGCCCTTTACACTGACTTCGCCGAATGCGAGAGGGCTTGCGGTTATACGTCTGTGACCTGCGGCGCACTGAAGAAGTGCGGTTGCATATGCCTTGCGCGACTCCCCATCCATTGAGTCAACAACCTTTTCATCGCAGGCTTTTTCAACATCTCTGCAAAACAGAATATAGGCAAGCCACACAAAAGGATTGAACCAGTAAACCGCAAGAATAAGAAAGCTGAGAGGCTTTGTTATATGGTCAAAGCGGCTGATGTGAGCATTTTCGTGGGCAATAACATAGTTGCGTGTTGCCTCGTCAATATCAAAGGGAATGTATACCTTGGGCTTGAAAATTCCGAGAATGAAAGGTGATTTCACGGTTTCGCACTGCATAACGTTGCCTTCAAGCAAAACTGCGGTTGAAACGCTTCTTTTCACACGGATGTAGCTGATAATTCCGTAAAGAAGAATTATCACCGTACCTGCAAGCCAGATATATGCAAGGGTATCCCACTTTGAAGTGATAACAGGCTCGGGATTATCAAAAGGCACGTGCACCCATCCTATTTCAACATTATAAATATATTCGTTTACCGCCGAATCAACGGCAGGTAAGCCTGAATTCATATGCACCGCTCTGCTTGAGTAGGGGTTAACGGTAAAGGTTTCTCTGCTTGGAATAAGGCTTAATGCACTTTCGATGCTGAAAGGCAGGGCAAGCCTTAACCCCGTTATGCCCCAAAGAAGGCACAGATACTTTCTCGGCATATTTCTGAAAATTGTTCTTACAAGCACGGTTGCCAGAATGATATAAATTGCGGTAACGCTTATGTTAAGCAGGTTTGAAAAAATTTCACCCATTATTCATCCCCCCGTTCTATAATGCGGCGGATTTCCGAAATTTCTTTATCGGAAAGCTTGCGGCTTCGTGCAAAAGCGGCAAGGAAGGCAGGTATTGAGCCTTCAAATTTCTTTTCCATAAGCTCGTCAATTTCAGACACCTGAGCCTCATCCTTTGAAACAAGGGATGTGACAACCGCATTTTCGTTTTTCAGCACTCCTCTGTCGGAAAGACGCTTGATTACCGTGTAGGTTGTTGTTTTTGACCAGCCCAGCTTTTCCTTGCACAAATCGGAAAGCTCACGGCTGCTGACGGGTTCGTTTTCCCATAAGATAAGGCAAAAACGGTATTCGCTCTCAAAAATTTTAGGCGTTTGCATATTAAAACTCCCCCTTTCGTTCTATTCTAATGCATTAGAACAACTTTATTCTAACCTATTAGAACGGATTTGTCAAGTGTTTCAGCACAAAAAGACAACCCACAGCATCACAAAAATATAAATCGGAGCAAAGCGACCCTTCACTTTGCACTTTGCACTTTGAACTTTGCACTAAAAAAGACAGCCGAAGCTGTCTTTCTTATTATTCATATCGTTTTTCAAGCCACTTGGCACAAAGGTCAAACCAACCTCGGATATGTGCACAGTAATCCGCCTCAGCCTTGCTGTAAACAGTATTATCCGCAAGTGAAAATCCGTGATAACCCTTTTCATAAATATGCATTTCAAAGGGAATATCCGCTTTGTCAAGTGCCGATGCATAGGCAAGCGAATTTTCAATGGGGACAAGATTATCCGCACAGGCGGAAACGATGAATGCCGGGGGCGTTTTGCTGTCAACCTTGCTTTCAAGACCGGGCACGGGGAAGCAAAGAATTTTGCTCATTGATTCAAGAATACAGGGATATACAAGAATGCTTGCGGCAGGTCGGGTATCACCCATTGTTGAAAGTGCGGCACAGAGATGACCGCCTGCGGAAAAGCCGATTGCGGCAATTTTATCTTTATCAATGCTCCATTCTTCTGCATTGTCGCAAATCACTTTCATCGCTTCATTCACATCCGCCATAGGCATTGAAAAATCATATTCCTTGCCCACGGTGTATCTGAGCACAAATGCCGCATAGCCCTTTGAAAGGAAAGCGAGAGCGATAGGCTCTGCCTCACGGTCGGAGCACATTGAATAACCTCCGCCGGGAATAACCAGCACACCCTTGCGGATATCCATATGACCCATTTCACGGGATTTATCGGGCAGATAAACCGTAAGCTTTGCAAGGTCGTTTGTGAGCTTTATATCAAATGTTTTCATATATACTACCTCTTATTCCGGCTTGTTCATAGGGCACACCTTCATACATATTCCGCACACCGCACCCCTGCCGATTTTCTGAAATTTGGTTTTCATATAATTACTGCAGGCTTCAGGGTCAAAAATATCTTCTCTCGGTGTATCGGGAGTCCAGTCGCCGCCCTTGATTGCCTTTGCGGGGCAGGCTTTGACACATATGTCGCAGCCCGTGCATACACTCTGAGCAAGGCTGTTGTCACATTCAAAGGGACAATCGGTAAAAATCGTACCGAGCCTTACATAGCTGCCGTATTCTCTGTGAAGGAACAAGGAATTTCTTCCGATTGAGCCGAGACCCGCAAGACAAGCACCCTTCTTATGGGAATACCTTGCCATATAATTCCAGCCGTCCTTGTTGATGCTCTGGGATGCGGCAACGGTTATGTATTTATACCCTTTACGCTGCAGAAACATTCCTGCTTGCAGAAGCATTGAATCTATGAATGCATTCACGTTGCGGTAATGGTTGAAATAAGTATGTGTAGGCTCATCCTCAATTTCATCAATAATGCTTTCGGAAAGACGGGCAACAATGCTTATGCCGTAGGGCAGAGCTTCTTCACCGTCATCGACTTTAAAAAAGCCCACATCCGCAACACCTTTTTCAAGAAGGAAATCCTTTATCTCCTGCTGAATGCTCATTTTGCCACCTTCGTTTCAAAGCAAAGCCATCCGCCGCTTTCGTGGCGTGCGATAACTTCAAGACCGTTTGCCTCAAATGCGGCAAGAACATCGTTCTCTCTGGGCTCGATTATGCCCGATGTAATAAAGACAGCATCGGGATTCATATAATCTTTCACATTACCGCAAAGGTTTATGATGATATCCGCAACAATGTTGGCGGCAATAATATCGAATTTACCCGTCACCTTATCGGTTGTGGAGCCTTGGAGCACGGTGAATTCAGGCTCATCAAAGCCGTTGGTTCTGCCGTTTTCTCTTGCGGTTTTAACGGCAAGTGCATCAATATCAACACCCACTGCACTGTCTGCGCCGAGGAGAAGGCAGGCAACGGAAAGAATACCGCTTCCGCAGCCTACATCAAGAACTGATTTGCCCTTCTCTGCATATTTTTCAAGGGTTTCAAGGCAGAGTCTGGTTGTGTCGTGGGTTCCCGAACCGAAGGCAAGACCAGGTTCAAGGTGAATAACAGCTCTGTTACCTGCATCATATTCCTGCTCCCATATGGGTCTTATAAGCAGCTTTTCACCTACGGGCATAGGCTTGAAATACTTTTTCCAGTTGTTCTCCCAATCCGCATTTTTACATACGGATTCATCAATATCACTCTCGATACCCTCTGCTGCAAGCCTTTCGGTAAGGAAAGACACAGCTTCGGCAGGATTTTCTTCGGGAGAAATGTAAATATGAACAATACCCTTTGACCTGTCTTTTGCAAGCAGGTCTTCATCAATAAGGTCAATGCGTGCTATTTCCCAGGCTTCCTCTTCAAGAGTGCGGTAATCTTCAATATAAATTCCGTAGGGCACCGCCATATGGGCGATATCCCCTGCTTTGTCAACATCGTCTGCGTTGACGGTAATTTTAATTTCTGTCCAATCCATTTTTATCTCCGATTAATATTTATTGTGAACATCCTCGGCAAAGCAGAGGCAGTCTTTGACTTCGATAACCGTGCCGTCATCAAGAATTGCCTTGCCGTTCATTCTGCCGAACACCTGATGCTGGTCGGTAATGATAACCTTGACATCAATTTTTGCAGCTCTGTCAAGAATCGGTGTGAATTCCATTTCAAATCTGCCGTCGCTTGAAGTGAAGGTCCAGGGGTCCATATATCCCGTCTTGGGAATGTTGAAGGTTACATCGTCAAGCTTATGGCACTTGCCGTCGTAGAAAAGCATATTTTCGCTGGCGGCAGAAGTATCGCCGAAGCCGTAACCGATATTGAATCCGAAGGCGTGGCCGTCAATATCCATATTGCCCGAGCCCCAGTACCAGGTATTGTCGTATGTCCATACGCCTCTGCCCCAATCCAGCGTGCCGAAATCCGTTGCGGGGTCAAAAACATAATCCTTGCCGTCGAATGTTGCCTTGCCGCTTGCTCTCATACAGTTGATTTTCTGATTGTAGTAAAAAGCGGTTTTCTTTTCTTTCCAGGGAGTTGCGATAACCATTGTATCCATGGGAGGCTGTTCGAGAGTTATATCGCAGGAGAAGGGCTTGCCGTCGCAGAAGTTCTTGAAATTGCATACGATTCTGCGTTTGCCCTCGGACACCTGAAATTCCATATCAAGACGCTTGTCGTGATAAACGGTATTACCTTTTTCACTCGTTGAAGGAAGCTTCAACTTACCCATAGGCAGAGCATTGAGAATTGTTTCGGTATGCTCCCAGGGCTTTGAAAAATCAAGAAGGCTCACGGATTGCAGACCGATATAGCCGTCATCCGAAATTGTGAATGCAACACCGAAATTATTCTTTTCGGAAATGACAAGGTAGTAATCCCATTCCTTTATTCTGAACTTGGGTGCCTTGATTGCGTTTCTGTCATAAACCTGAACAAGCTGTTTTGACCAGCCGGGTTCTCTGAGGCTTCCGTCCTCTTTAAGCAAAGGCTGACCTCTGGTTACTTCGTGATTTCTCATTGGTTTTCCTCCTCGTTCATAAGCTCAACGCCGCCGTCATAAGCCTTGCCGTGGTTATAGAGGTTGCGATTTTCAAGTGCCCACTGACGGGGTGTGAATGCACCCTCTTCAACTGCTTCAACGGCTGCGTGCATTTCATAAAGTCTTGCATCCATAAGGTCAAGCTGTGAAAGCAGCTCAGCCTCAATAAACATAGGCATTTTTGCGGCACCGAATTCGGGTGTGCCGTGGTGAGAAATAAGCATATGCTCAATAAGTGTCAGAGTTTCGTCGCTTATGCCAAGCTCTCTGCCGATTCTGTCAATACTGATCGCACCCATAACAAGATGACCTAAAAGATTGCCCTTGACAGTGTACTCTGCGGCTATGCCCGTTGCGGATGCCTGCATTTCGTCAATTTTGGCAATGTCGTGAAGAATTGCACCTGCACAAAGCAAATCATAATTCACAAAACGGTAAACAGAGCATACTCCCTTTGCAAGCCTGAGAATCGAAAGCGTATGCATAAGCAGACCGCTTCTGACTGCGTGGTGAAGATTCTTTGCCGCAGGCCAATAAAGAAGCTTTTCTCTGTATCTTTCAATCACTGCACCCACAAGAATTTTAAGTTCATTATCCTTGAACGCAGCAACTGTCTTTTCAATTTCAGCCAGCATAACCTGACCCGTAAGACAGGCAGAGGGTACATAATCCTCAATTGCAACATTATCTTCGGGAATTACGTTGCGGATTCGTTCAACTCTGAACTGAACCGTATCGTTGAAAGGCACATAAGTACCTCTGACCTTGACAAAATCAAGGGCATTGAACTGATTTGACGGTGATTCTTTGTAATCCCACAGCTTTGCGTTGATTTCGCCGCTGTTATCTGCAAGAGTCATATCAAGATAGGGCACGCCTTTTGCGGTCAGCTTTTTTTCAACCGTTTTGATTAGGCAGTAGCCCTCGTGAGAATTTGTGGAACCGAGAGGTGTGAAATTCATATAAATCTCCTTGTAATGTTATAATCAATTTATTGTAACACACATACCGTAAAATTACAAACCTTAAATTTAATGTTTTTTTATTGACAAATCAATTCAATGGATTATAATGAATTTAAATATGAATTCTCGGGGCGGGGTGAGATTCCCCACCGGTGGTTGAGTGAAACAATCCGAGTTAAACACGCCGTAAAGGTCGGATTTCCGACCCATCGAAGCGTTTTTTTCTTCGCCATACGACAGTATGCCTTCAGAAAAGAAACACTCCGCTGAATCAAAACTGCGACCTTTTCGGTGCTTCGCAGTTTTGAAAGAGCAGATTTTT
>JAZSHU010000077.1:0-4640 GCA_045533455.1 Acutalibacteraceae bacterium
TATTCAAGAAAGATATCGGATGAAAAAGGTGTTAAGCGTACAGTTGCTTCACTTCAAAGGCTTGGTTATAAATGGTCTGATATTAATTCTGCTTTCAGAAGATTGGAAATCGAAACGGAGGATATGGACGATGTATAAAATCGGTATGATTTCACTCGGCTGCCCCAAAAATCAGGTTGATGCCGAAAGAATGCTTGCCCGGCTTGACGGTAACGGTTTTTCAATTGCTGATTGCTATGAAGGTGTTGATGCCGTTATAATCAATACCTGCGGTTTCATTGATGCCGCAAAGCAGGAGGCTATTGAAAATATTCTTGAAATGGCTCAGCTTAAAGAAGAAGGCATTGTCAAAAAAATTATTGTTACAGGATGTCTTGCCCAGCGATATAAAGAAGAAATATTTTCTGAAATACCCGAAGTTGATGCTGTTTTGGGAATTGGTTCAAACGGTGAAATTGCTGAGCTTGTGAAGAGTGTTATAGAGGGTGAAAATACATATAAGATGCCCGATAACGAACTGCTTCCGTTGACCGGCGAAAGACTTCTGACAACACCCGAATATTGGTCTTATCTTAAAATTGCCGACGGTTGTTCAAACAGATGTACATATTGTGCTATCCCGTCAATCCGCGGAAATTACAGAAGTGTTGAGTTTGAAACGCTTATTGAAGAAGCAAAGCAGCTTGCTGCGGCAGGCACAAAAGAGCTTGTTCTTATTGCTCAGGATACAACTAATTACGGTGCAGACCTTTACGGCAGAATCCGTCTGCCTGAATTACTTGATGCCCTTTGTGAAATTGACGGTATTGAGTGGATAAGAATGCTCTATTGTTATCCCGATAAAATAACAGATGAGCTTCTTGAAACAATGGCAAGACAGCCCAAGATTCTTCATTATATTGACCTTCCGCTTCAGCACGCTGACGATAATATTCTCAAAGCTATGAACAGAAGGGGAGACAGTGCATATTTAAGACAAACAATCGGCAGAATCCGTGAAGCTATGCCTGACGCGGTTATACGCACAACCTTTATAGTTGGGTTCCCCGGTGAAGGTGAAGAAGAATTCGAAAACCTTGCCGAGTTTGTGAATGAAATTGAGTTTGACCGCCTGGGATGTTTTGAGTTTTCACCTCAGGAAGGTACACCTGCATTTGATATGGAGGACGATGTTGACAGCGATAAAAAGCTTCGCAGAGGCGAAATTATTATGCAGGATCAGCTTGAAATCGTAACCCTGAAAAACACGGAAAGAATCGGAAAAACATACAGAGTACTTGTTGAGGATTACGACAGATATACCGACAGTTACAGCGGAAGAACATATATGGATGCACCTGAAATAGACGGCACCGTTTCCTTCACAAGTGAAAATAACTATGAACCCGGTGATTTTGCGGATGTTGTTATTATCGGAATAAATGATTATGATTTAATCGGAAAAGATGTAAATTAAGGAGCTTTTATGAATTTACCCAATAAACTTACGGTGTTGAGAATTATTCTTACGCCATTTTACCTTGCAGCAATGCTTATTGAGTTTGAATATCATTTTCTTGTTGCGGCATTGATCTTTATTCTTGCGTCCGTTACGGATTATCTTGACGGCAAAATCGCAAGAAAGAATAACCTTGTTACAACTTTTGGTAAGCTTTGTGACCCTGTTGCCGATAAAATGCTTACAACTGCGGCACTTCTTGCTTTTATGCATTTTGACCTTTGCAATATCTGGATTGTAATGATTGTTCTTACAAGAGAATTCCTTGTAACTTCATTCCGCCTTGTTGCTTCAGCACAGGGAATTGTTATTCCTGCAGGTATTCTTGGTAAGCTCAAAACAGTAAGTCAGATGGTGTTTTCAATCGTTATTATGCTTCTTGTGCATTTCGGTCCGGTTGCAGGTGTTGAGTACGGAACTGTTTCGCTTGTTTCGAATATTCTTATGTCTGTATCGGCTATACTTACCGTTATTTCAGGTATTAAATATATGGCAGACGGCAAAAAAATAATTGACTTTTCAATGTGAATAACATATAATACCGATGATAGATTAAATGCAATCGGCGGGTAGAGTAACCGACTCACTGTATAACAGAGAGGAAGCAGGCAGCTGAAAATGCTTCTTATACACATTCGGCGAAGTGCGCCCGACGGCACACAGGGGGAATTTGCAGTATCTCTGTGCGTACGGCTGCGTTAAAGCTTTTTGAGTTATAAACTGGAGTGGAACCGCGTATTTACGCCTCCGTAGTCTTTTCAGACTGCGGAGCTTTTTTATTTTATAAGGTGTGATTTTATGTTTAAACAGCTCAGGGAGGATATTGCCTGTGTTAAAGACAGAGACCCTGCGGCACGTTCTGCACTCGAAATTTTGTTGCTTTATCCCGGTTTGAAAGCAATAAGAATGCACAGGCTTGCCAACAGGTTTTATAAGAAAAAGATGTATTTTGCCGCTCGCTGGATTTCTCAGAGAGCATCAAAGAAGACGGGTGTTGAAATTCATCCCGCTGTTCAGATAGGCAAACGCTTTTTCATTGACCACGGAACGGGCGTTGTCATAGGTGAAACCACGGTTATCGGTGATGATGTTACAATTTATCAGGGTGTAACATTGGGCGGTACAGGTAAGGATACCGGCAAAAGACACCCCACAATCGGCAATAATGTTATGATTGGTGCCGGCGCAAAAGTTCTCGGACCTCTCAACATTGGCGATAATTCGAAAATTGCATCGGGTGCGGTGGTTCTGAATGATATTCCGCCTGATTCAACGGCAGTTGGTGTTCCTGCAAGGGTTGTAAAGCGTGAAGGTATGAGGGTTGATGACCTTGATCAGGTTCATATTCCCGACCCTGTTGCTCAGGAAATCGCAAGGCTCGAAAATGAAATAAATGAATTGAAAAAACAAATTGACTCGGAGGATAAATAAATGAGAATTTTTAACACACTCACAAGAGAAAAAGAAGAATTCAAGCCTATTAAAGAAGGCGAAGTTAAAATTTATGCCTGCGGACCTACCGTATATAACTTCATCCACATCGGTAACGCACGCCCCATCTGTGTATTTGATGTTCTGAGAAGATATTTTGAATACAGAGGTTACAATGTAACTTTTGTTCAGAATTTTACCGATATCGATGATAAAATCATCAAGCGTGCAAATGAAGAAGGCTCAACATTTACCGAAGTTTCCGAAAAATACATTGAGGAATTCTGGACCGATGCCAAGGGTCTTAATTTCCGTCCCGCTACAATTCATCCCAAAGCGACCGAAAACATCGAGAAGATTATTGAAATTGTTCAGGGACTTGTAGATAACGGTCATGCTTATGAAGTTGACGGCGATGTTTATTTCAGTCCTTCAACCTTCAATGAATACGGCAAACTTTCCCATCAGCCTCTTGAGGAGCTCGAAGCAGGCGCAAGAATTATGGTTGGCGATATAAAGAAGAATCCTATGGACTTTGCTCTCTGGAAATCGGCAAAGCCCGGTGAACCCTATTGGGAGTCACCTTGGGGTAAAGGCAGACCCGGCTGGCATATCGAATGTTCTGCAATGGTTTGCAGATATCTCGGCGAAAGCATTGATATTCACTGTGGCGGTCAGGACCTTATCTTCCCTCACCATGAAAATGAAATTGCACAGAGCGAGTGCTTTACAGGTAAGCCTTTTGCTAATTACTGGATGCACAACGGCTATATCAATGTTGACAATGTTAAAATGTCAAAATCACTGGGTAATTTCAAGACGGTTCGTGACGTAGCAAATGTTTACGGCTATGAGCCTATCCGTTACCTTATGATTTCGTCATCATACAGAAGCCCTATCAATTACAGCATTGATATCATTGAACAGTGTAAGGCTTCTCTTGCGAGACTTTACACCTGCCGTGACAGCCTTGATTTTGAAATCAAGAACGCAGGCGAGGGCGAAGTTTCAGCTGAAATCAAAGAACAGCTTGATAAGAGAGTGGCACAGTTTATTGAGGCTATGGATGATGATCTCAATACTGCAGACGGTATTGCCGCTGTATTTGAGCTTGTAAGAGATATCAATTCACTTGTTATCGGTAAGGGCGGTTCAAAGGCTACTGCCGAATATGCCGCAAAGATTTTTGATGAGCTTACAGGTGTTCTCGGTCTTGTTTATAATCGTAAAACCGAAACGCTTGATGAAGATATTGATGCAATGATTGCCGCAAGAACCGAAGCAAGAAAGAACAAGAATTGGGCTGAAGCGGACAGAATAAGAGACGAGCTCAAGGCTATGGGCATTGTTCTTGAAGATACAGCTCAGGGCGTTAAGTGGCACAGAGAATAATTTTATAAAGCAAATTGCCGTATCAATCTGTTTTTGATACGGCTTAATTTGTGTATAACATAAAATTTTGCTATATAATAAAAAATAATTAAAATTATGCTTGCAATTTCATCCGTGTTGTGATATAATTCCAAGGCAAATCACACGCAAGGCTATTCTTATTATGAGTGCGGAGGTAAAAATCCGTTGTAATATCAGGCTTTGCGGCGGTTCGTATCTGACATTAGATACAAAATTTAACTTAGGAGGAAAAACAAATGTCAGTAGTATCAATGAAGCAATTGCTTGAAGCAGGTGTTCATTTCGGACACCAGACCAG
>JAZSHU010000017.1:0-22743 GCA_045533455.1 Acutalibacteraceae bacterium
TACATGGTTCTGCCCTTCATAGAGCCACGGAAAAGCTTACCGAGCTTTTCGTAGCACTCTGCGGGAGCCATCCAGTTATTGATGTTACCTGCGTCCTCTTTCTTGGAGGTACAGATAAAGGTTCTGCCTTCTACACGCGCAACGTCGTTTACTGCAGTTCTGTGAAGATAGCAGTTGGGGAGAAGCTCTTCGTTGAGCTTAATAATCTCGCCGGTGGACATAGCCTCAGCGCGAAGCTCGTCAAGCTGCTCTTTTGAGCCGTCGATCCAAACGATCTTATCGGGCTTAACGAGTTCAACTTTTTCGTTAATCCATGAAAGAATGCTCTTGTTGGTGGTCATATTTTCCATAGTTTTTCTCCTTTCTCTGGGGAACATACTAAAAATTAAACAATTTTGCAGGCATGAAAACGGCTATTTTGTGCTCCATGACGGACACAAAAAACTGCATTCTCATCCTCGCCCATAATAATTATATCATGGTTTTTTGTAAAGTCAATATAACAGGTAAATTTTGCATTGAAAAGTTGAAAAAAATTCATTTTTCGGTAAAATTTATCGATTTTCACCCGTCAATAGGCATTGTTGCGAAGGCGTTAAGGTCTGTGCCTGCAATATTTCCGTTTTTGAATTCATAATATGCCTGAGCACCCACCATTGCCGCATTGTCACCGCAAAGAGAAAGTTGAGGCATATAAAGCTGCCAGCCCTTTTTGGCACACATATCGCTCATACGCTTGCGGAGACGGGAATTTGCGGATACACCGCCTGCCATTACGATTTTGTCAAAGCCGTAATTTTCAGCCGCTTTGACGGTGTTATTCACAAGGCAATCCGTTACGGTTTCGATGCAGGCTGCACCCAGGTCGGGCACGCTGACCTCTGTCCCCTTCTGTTTTGAATTATGAATTATATTCACAACAGCGGTTTTAAGACCCGAAAAGCTGAAATCATATTCACTGCCGTCAACTCTGGGATGAGGCAGTTTATACAGCGTGGGGTCGCCTTCCGCACTGATACGGTCAAGGTTAACGCCGCCGGGGTAAGGCAGACCCATTGCCCTTGCCGCCTTATCCATACACTCACCTGCCGCATCGTCACGGGTTCTGCCGATAATTTCAAAGTCTGTGTAATCCCTGACGGCAACAATGTGGCTGTGACCGCCCGAAACCACAAGACAGAGGAAGGGAGGCTCAAGCTCCGTATGGGTGATGTAGTTTGCCGCTATGTGGGAACGGAGATGATGCACGGGAATAAGAGGCAGACCTGCGGAATACGCAAGACCCTTGGCAAAGTTAACGCCTACAAGCAGCGCACCGATAAGACCGGGTGCATAGGTAACGGCAACCGCATCAATATCGCCGTAGCCCACACCTGCGTCGGACATCGCCTTTGACACAACTCCGCTGATTGCCTGAGCGTGCATTCTTGACGCAATTTCGGGCACAACACCGCCGTAAACAATATGTTCGCTGACCTGAGATGCAATAACGCTTGAAAGTACCTTTCTGCCGTCCTCAACAACGGCTGCTGCGGTTTCATCACAGGATGATTCTATTGCAAGAATTTTCATAGGTTTACCTCTCAAATTTTTTCGTATATATTAATCCGTTTTCTGTGGGGTCGGAATAGAAATTCTTTCTTATGCCTGCAACCTCAAAGCCCTCGGACTCGTAAAGGGAGATTGCAGAACGGTTGCTTTCGCGGACTTCAAGGGTGATGAATTCACATTTTCTGCTTTCCGCACCCTCGCAGGCGGCTTTCAGAAGTGCTCTGCCTATCCCCTGTTTGCGGCAATTTTCAAACACCGCAACATTTGTTATATAAGCCTCGCCGCAGATTTCCTGCACACCGATATAGCCTGCGATTTCATCCGCAACGGCAACAAGAAAATGTGAATTTTCGTTTTTAAGCTCCTCGGCAAGACCGTTTTCGCTCCACGGCTGTGAAAAACACTGCTTTTCAAGCTCTGCAATACAGGCAATATGCTCCGCTTTCATTTTCACGACGGTAAAATCCATTATTTTACCTCCGTAATTTGTTCAAACTGTGCGTTAAGTGCGATTCTGATTGAATTGGCGCACATCATATATGTTTCGATATCTCCGCCGAAGGGGTCGGGTATACCTCCGCCCAGCACAAGCACCTTATCGGGGTCAACATAAAGCGAAAGACTTGCGGCATGGTCAAAGGTCATGCAGACAAATTTATCCGTTTCGTCAAGCACATATGATGTTATGCGCCTTGCTCTGTGTGACGAAATGTCAACTCCGAATCTTTCGCAGGCTTTCACCGAATTGGGGGTTACTTCATCCCCCGTCATTGCAAAAAGCCCTGCACTTGAGCAGTTTATATCCGTTATGTTTTTTTCGGCGAGAAGCTTTTTGAAAAGCCCCTCTGCCATGGGACTGCGGCAGGTGTTGCCTGTGCAGACAAATAATATATTCATAGCTTTTTCCTTTTACTTATTTCGATTCGTACCAAGTCTTACCGATGCCTACATCCGCCTGCATTGCAACACGCATTTTGACTGCATTTTCCATTTCTTTTTTAACAATGCCTGCAACGATTTTTGCTTCGCTTTCGGGTGCTTCAACAATAAGCTCATCGTGCACCTGCATAATGAGTTTTGCATTCAGGCACTGTTCTTTCAGCTTTTCCCAAACCCTTATCATGGCAATTTTGATTATATCCGCCGCCGTGCCCTGAATAGGCATATTCAGTGCAACTCTTTCGCCGAAGGCACGCATCATTCCGTTTGAAGATGAAAGCTCAGGCAGATATCTGCGGCGTGCAAACACGGTTTCAACATAGCCCTTTTCCTTTGCGTTTTCAACAACATCCGTCATATATTTACGCACTCCGCTGAAATGGGCAAGGTAGCCTTTGATATAGCTGTCTGCCTCCGCACGGGTAACACCGATATCCTTGGCAAGTGAGAATGCACCTATGCCGTACACAATACCGAAGTTGACCGCCTTTGCACGGCTTCGCATAATGGGAGTCACCATCATCAGAGGCATATCGAACACCTGGGATGCGGTTATGGCGTGAATATCGTCGCCGTTGTTGAAGGCTTCAATCATATTTTTATCGTTTGCCATATGGGCAAGCACACGCAGTTCAATCTGGGAATAGTCCGCATCGATAAGCACACAGCCGTCCTTTGCCTTGAAGAATTTTCTCATCTCTCTGCCCAGTTCCGAACGCACGGGAATATTCTGCAGATTGGGTTCGGTTGATGAAATTCTGCCTGTACGGGTTTCTGTCTGATTAAGAGTTGAACGGATTCTGCCGTCATCGCAGATCACTTTCAGCAAGCCGTCGCAATAGGTTGATTTAAGCTTTGCAAGGCTGCGGTATTCAAGAATTTTTGCAACAACAGGGTAATCCGCCGCAAGACCTTCAAGAACTTCCGCATTGGTGGAATAGCCGCTTTTTGTCTTTTTCTTTGCAGGCAGGCCCATTTTCACAAACAGGGCTTCGCCAAGCTGTTTGGGTGAATTAAGATTGAATTCACAGCCTGCTTCTTCATATATTTCTTTAACGAGAACTTCAATTCTGCCTTGAAGCTCAATGCCGAATTTTTCAATACCCACTGCATCAACAAGGAAGCCTTCACGCTCCATTGAAGCAAGCACCCTGGCAAGAGGAAGCTCGATTTCTTCAAGCAGACGCTTCTGGTTATGCTCCTCGATGAGTGCATTCATTTTTTCGAAAGCAGAGGGCAGATATGCCGCATAAAATGCATCTTCATTCTCCGCTTCGGGCACTTCTGCATTGGCGTATTCCGCAATAATCCTTTTCAGGTCATAAGCTCCCGATGA
Organism: Acutalibacteraceae bacterium; assembly: GCA_045533455.1. GTDB lineage: Bacteria > Bacillota > Clostridia > Oscillospirales > Acutalibacteraceae > CAG-177. The sequence goes on from JAZSHU010000017.1 coordinate 3,827, forward strand.
GGGATTGATAAGGTATGCGGAAAGCATTGCATCACCGCAGATTGAATTGATTTCGATATCCTCACGGTAATCGTAATAAAAGGCATAGAGAGCCTTTGAGTTATAGGTGAATTTATTTATCTCACGGTCAAAAAGAAAATCCGAGCAGAATTCCGCATATCCGCCGTTTTCGGGATTGACCGTTGCAACACCGTTATCCGTTTTGAAAAGGAACACGCCGCCGTCAAAGGTGAAATATGCCTCGCCTGCTTTTTTGAGCAGGTTATAAAACAGCTTCAGATCCTCCTGCTCATAGCAATCGGTGCAGATTTTTTCAGCCTCGGGCTTGTCCGTTTTTTCTGCCGCTTTAAGGTCAAGGCGTTCAATCATTTTATACATTTCGAGGTCTGCAAGAATACTTGTTACCTTGTATGCATCCGCTTCGGCAGGCACATAGCTTTCGTATGAACCGTCAACGGGAGCGTTTGTTTTGATTGTACCCAATTCACGGCTCAGGTAAGCCATATCCTTATCTGCGGCAAGCTTATCATGAACACCTTTTTTAATGTCGATTGTGTCGAGATTTGCGTAAATCTCATCTATTGAGCCGAAACGGCTGATTAAATCCTGTGCGGTTTTCTGACCGATACCCGCAACACCGGGAATACAGTCGGAAGTATCGCCCATAAGTGCCTTTATATCAATCATCTGTTCGGGAGTAACGAAATATTCTTCCTTGATTTTATCTCTGTCATAACAGACACTCTGGGGTCTGCCCATTTTTGTTGAGGCAAGAAGCACATTGACATTATCACGGACAAGCTGCAATGAATCACGGTCACCCGTTGCGATATAGCAGAAATCCCCCTCACCGCAGTTTGCGGCAAGAGTGCCGAGAATATCATCCGCTTCCCAGCCGGGGGCTTCAAGAATTTTATAGCCCATAGCGGAAAGAAGCTCCTTCAAAGGAGGCATCTGCTGGGCAAGCTCGGGAGGCATACCCTTACGGTTTGCCTTGTAGCCCGAATACATTTCGTGGCGGAAGGTGGGTGCTTTGACATCAAATGCAATGGCTACGGAATCGGGGTTAACCTCATCACGGAGCCTTAAAAGTATATTGAGAAAGCCGTAAATTCCGTTGGTGAATTTAGTGCCGTCTTTGGTTGTAAGAAGCTTAATGCCGTAAAATGCACGGTTGAGAATACTGTTGCCGTCAAGTGCCAAAAGTTTCATTCCGAATCACCTCAGTTTACATTATAACATATATTTTGTAAATTTCACCTATTTTAAGAAAAATATTGAAAATAATTAAATTTGATGGTAACATTGAAGCAGAGAATTACAAACGAACTTTGGAGATTTTATGAAAATAGGCAATTTTGAAATAAACGGATATGCCGCTCTTGCACCTATGGCAGGGGTTGCGGACAGAGCCTGCCGTGAGCTTTGCATTGAATTCGGTGCGGCTTATGTTGTAACCGAAATGGTAAGCTCAAAGGGTCTGACAATGCATGACCGCAAGTCGGACACTCTGATGGTGCTGGGCGAAACGGAGAAGCCTGCGGCGGTGCAGATTTTCGGCTGTGACCCTGCAACAATGGCTCAGGCGGCTAAAAAAGCGGCGGCTACGGGATGCGCGGCGGTTGACATCAATATGGGCTGCCCTGCCCCCAAAATCGCAGGCAACGGCGGAGGCTCCGCACTGATGAAAGACCCTGACCTTGCCGCAAGAATAACCGAAGCTGTTGCGAAAGCAATTGACCTGCCCGTAACGGTGAAATTCCGTTCGGGCTGGGATGAAAACAGCATCAATGCCGTTGAATTTGCAAGATTGCAGGAAAGTGCAGGTGCGGCGGCAATAACCGTTCACGGCAGAACAAGAAAGCAGATGTATGCTCCGCCCGTAAACCTTGAAATAATTAAGCAGGTCAAGCAGACGGTTAAAATACCCGTTATCGGAAACGGCGATGTCACAGACCCCATTTCCGCAGAAAATATGTATAAGACAACAGGCTGTGATTTCATTATGGTGGGCAGAGGTGCTCTGGGTGCACCCTGGGTATTCACACAGATAAACGAATACCTGAAAAGCGGAATTATTCTGCCCGAGCCTCCCATTGAAGAAAGAATGGAAATTATGATCCAACACATTTCAAAGCTCTGCGAATACAAGGGCGATTATGTGGGTATGCGTGAAGCACGAAAGCATTCGGGCTGGTACATCAAAGGTGTCAGAGGTGCGGCATCACTGAGACAGGAAATCGGCTCTCTTGAAAATATGGATCAGCTCTGTGCAATAGCTGAAAAGGTTATAAACGCAGACCGCTCACTGTGAATAATCAACAAAAAGCGGCACGGTTTATTGTGCTGAATAACAAAAATAAATCCGCCTTTCAATTTCCGTTGAAAAGGCGGATTTGCTGTGTTAAAATCTGAATGTTAAATATTGAATAAAAAGGAGAAGATTTATGGCAATTTTAATGAAAATCGTCGGATTCATTCTGGCACTCATCACTCCCTTTGCTTCAATGCTTGTATGGGATCCCACCGCATATTTTGACAAGGAAGTTCCCGTTGCAGAGGAAAAAATCGGCGGATTCATGAAAGGTGTATGCCACCTTGACCCCGATTATGACCTTATAAACGAAGCAAACGTTGAATGGTTCCGCGACGATATCCCCTTCCCCTTTGCCGCAGACGGCTCAATCTCACCCCACTACGAAAACTGGAAGAGAGAGGCTCAGGAATACGTTGACAACGGCATAAGAATTTTCGGCGTTACTCCCTACCCCGACGATTATATTGCGTACGGTCTTGACCCCCGTGACCCTGCAAGCCGTGAAGGAATTCAGGATATTGCAAGATTTTACATAAACGACCTTAAGGGCATTGTAGGTGCATTTCAGGTTACAAACGAATTGGGCATTGACCGTTTCACTCTGCCCCTGACCCTTGACGAAGCCGCCGAGTTCATCGGCATGCAGCTTGAAGCAATGTACCCCGTCAGAGGCGATATCATCATCGGCTACAACCTTGGCGGTCTTTCAATTCTTCAGCTCCCCTTCAAGATGATGAAATATCATCAGTACTGCGACTATGTAGGCGTTGATATGTATCTGGGCTGCTTTGAAAACGTGCTTAAAAACGCTGACCAGTATGTGACAATTCTCAACTTTGTAAGACGTATTACAGGCAAACCCATTATCCTTTGCGAATTCGGATATATCGGCTACGGCGAGCCCAAAACCGAGGCTGAAAAGAAAGCCATCCTTCAGAAATACGGCTTTGACAGCGAAGAAGAAGCAAGGGCAAACATCTGGGAATTCGTCAACAATCTTCCCGATGATTTAACCGAAGAAATAACCGAAGATTATTCGGACCGTACCCCCGAAGAAGTAGCAAGCCTTATTTTTGACGGCGAATATTCAAACCATATTTTCTGCGAGCTTCCCGACGGCTACGGACTTTACAAATATCCCCATACTCCCGAAGGTCAGGCTGAATTCTATGAGCACGTCATCAAGACGGTACGCAGCCTTGATTATGTTATCGGTATGTGCGCTTACTGCTGGGCAGACAGTGACAGCTGCTATGTATGCGGTCAGGCAGAATGTCCCGTCGAAACAGGCTGGGGTCTTGTAGACGGCAAGGGCAATCCCAAACCCGCTTACTATGCGGTACAGGAAGGATACAAAGATTAAAAAAAGGCACCTTGGGGTACCCTCCATAAGGAAGTTACCCCAAGGCGGCTCTTGCAGTAAAACTAAATAATGTTTTGAGAACGGTGTAGCTTCGGCTATGCCGTTTTTGCTTTATGTTGTTTTGAAATATGCTGTTGGTACGCTTCTTCCATTTCTTCGGCAGAGAGCATTTTAATTATTCCGGCACCGTGATAGTAGATGTCTATTGTCTGATGTCGTTTGCCGTTAATCTTCTCGGGCTTTGACACAACAATTCTTTCAATGAACTCGTGAACTATCTCCTGTGTAAGCTCTGTCAGACGTGTTATTCTTTTCGCACGTTCAATGAAATGCTGTAAACTTTCACATTTGATTTCCGTTTCTTCTAAGAAAGTTTCAATTTCAGGAACTCTGTCTTTTAATTCCTGTTGTTCATCTTCCAAAGATTCAGAGAGTGTTGCAAATCGTTCATCTGATATTTTACCCCTTGTGTTATCTTCATACAGAGTTTGGATAATTCGGTCGATTTCTGCAATTCGCTTCTTTGCTTTTTCAAGTTCCTTGTGTTTCAGTTTCAAATCTTTCTGGTGATTCAAATCCAATTCTTCAATCTGCTTTGCCGCAAAATCTTCTTCAAAGCATTGCACGTACCATAACACTCTCTGCATATTTTCAAGAACAAGATTGTAGATTACTTTCTCACGTATATAGTGAGCAGAGCAGGAACTTGTATCTCTGCGGAATGACGAGCAAAAGAAAAATGCTTGCTCTCTTTTATAATTATTGGTGGCACCGTAATATAATTTCTCACCACAGTCATCACAGTATAACAGTCCTGAAAACATACTTGTAAATCCTGTTTTGGGATTCCTGCGTTTGTTCTTTCTGAGACTTTGCACCAACTCAAACTTTTCTCTGCTGATAATAGCAGGATGTGTGTCGGGAAATATCTTCCATTCATCAGAAGATCTTTCTATTCTCTTTTTACTTTTGAAAGATTTTGTAGTGTAACGAAAGTTAACCGTATCACCGCAGTATTCTTGTTTGGATAAAATTGAAGCAACAGTATCCGAACACCAGTTATGAAGTAATGCAGGTTTGTATCCGCATTTTCTTTTTATGCTGCTCCAATATTCAGTCGGTGTCATCACTCCGTCTGATTTTAATTTCTTGGCAATCTGCGCAGGTCCAAGTCCCGAGATGCACATATCAAAAATTCTGCGGACTACTTCGGCAGCAGGTTCATCGACAATCCACTCTTTCTTGTTATCGGGATTCTTCATATAACCGAACGGCGGATTGGTTGTCAGAGGTATTCCTGACATACCCTTGCTCTGCATCACACGGCGTACCTTTTCACTTGTATTCTTTGCGTGCCATTCGTTGAACAAGTCTTGCATCGGTACAAGGTCACTCAAACCTTTTGCGGTATCAATGTTATCCATTATCGCAATGTACCTGATGCCCAATCTTTCAAATTCTTCTTCAAGCAACTGACCGACAACCAATCGGTTACGACCTAATCTTGAATGGTCTTTGACAACAAGATTTTCAATCAGACCTTGTTCGGCAAGTTCAAGAATTTCCGTGAACGCAGGTCTTGCGAAAGTGACACCCGAGTATCCGTCATCAAAAAAGAATCGTGGATTCGGCAGGCGATTATCTTTTGCATACTTTTCAAGAATGGCTCTTTGATTTTTTATGCTGCCCGACACATCTTCGTTCTCATCGTCACGAGAAAGTCGTGCATACAGGGCAGTTATTTTTTGACTTGACTGTTTTTTACTCATATAACTCCTTTCCACAGTCAACATGATATGAATTGTAGGACACGTTTATCATATCACATCTTTTTGTAATGTTCAACACTTTAAAGTGCGAAATTGCACTATTTTTGTTTTAGTATTCGTTCTGTTTTTTCTCGCAAGGTTTCAGTTGCATCGACATTAAAATGCGAACGCACGGCGTAAACTGTTCCGCTGATTTCTTTTTCAAAATCAATCTTGCGTGGAAACTGTTTTCTTCGAAACCAAGCAATACGTTCCGACTTTGTCATTGATGAAAGTATGTTTTCGATTTGCGAAATGTTATTAAGCATTTTAGTTATGAGATTATGTTCATTGTCGGTCAGGTTAATAATTTCATAATTCATTTACTATCTCCTTTCTTTGGTTTTGATATTTTTCTTTAAGGGTTTCAGGGAACTTTCCCTGACAAGCGAATTTGTCCGTACAGATTCAGTGCTTGTTGAGACTAAAGTCGAAACAAGCCTGTTTGTGGCTACAAATTCAGTGCTTGCTAAGACTGATGATACGGCATCAAAAAGTCTTGGCAAGCGGATTTGACGGGACAAATCCATTGCTCGCTGAGACAGATGCCATTTAATTTTTACTGTTGTTATTTCTCAACTTATGTTTCTGATTCTTTGCAAACTCACTTGCAGCAGAGCGTCGCTCTTTACTGTACGGCTCTGTGAGTCTGAAACAAAATCTTCCCTTCTCAATCTCAAACATCAGTCTTCCGTCTTCGGAATCATCAACTAACTTACACAAACTCGGATGTTTTTCTGAATATGCCGACAGACGATTTTTCAAATCCGTGTTGTAGGTTGATACCATAATAATTGGACTTGCTTCATCAAAAAATATCTCGGTTGTCTTTTGAGATTTCTTCAAACCTGTTTTCAAAACATAAACCTCCTTTCTAAAAAATATTTTTCAAAAGGCGGCTTTTTTGAATGATTTTTCATAGGTGAACAACTGTGAAAAAAGAGTTTCATCTGACAGAAATTTTTGAAACGATGCAACTATAAATCAAACTCTCTCCAATTTGATTTCTGCATTTTTTACAGTCCTTAAGTAAATTTGAGCAAAACAAAAAAGCCGTCACACAGACAGCATCAATCGGCGGGAGCATTGCTCTCGCTTTTACAAATGATGTCTTATGTAACGGCTTTGAAGTTTAAAAATCTCAAAGGCATACTGTTTTCTAATCCCGCATCACCTGAGGTATTCGCCACGTACAGTATCAACAAAGGTGAGGAGTGCGATAATTTTCTCTTAGCATATCGCCGGCTTTAGGCGGATTCGTATCCGCAATCAATTACATCGTTATTCAATTGTTAAATTTAAATACAACTTACTATACCATGCGGAACATTTGTTTGTCAAGGGGGGGGATTAAATATTTGTAAATACAAAACTAGTAATATACTTATAAAAACATTTCTTTATGTGTATAGAAAGAACATAAAAAGGTCGTATCTTAATAGATTAAAATGAAAATCACTGCAAATCCATATTTTATGCTTGACAATCTGAATATACAATTTTCTTGAAATCCTCAATTATTGTGTTTATTGCCAAATCACCATGCACAAAAGGAATTTCATATTCTATACCATTAATTATTTGTTTTGATGTTTCAAATAATAAAATATTATCAATACTCCATTGCGCAAAAAAATTATACTTCTCAATAAAGCTTTCAATTTCTCCATTTATATGATTATTTTTTCCATACAAATGTGATAATGCACAGTTTATAGAATGAATAGGATATTTTCTAATATAATCTGAGTTAACAAGTCCTGACAGACCAAATCTATCACAATTAAAAACTTTAGACATAATATGTTCAATTTCTACTGCATAAATTTGTGGATTCATCATCGGTATCACTCCTAATTTAATTAAAAATATTGTATAAGTTTTGCTGTGATTTTTTTATCCAATAATCTGTAAAAGGTTCCAAAACTTATTACTATAGTTTAAAAGGTCATGTTTTTTATAGTAATCATTATGTATTACATCTCTTGTAAATCCTAAAATATACCGGTAGCTTGACAGCACTACGCCCCATATGTTATCTCGTCTAACATTATAAGTGGAGGTTTCTGTATAGTATAATCTCAAGCCCTCTCTTTCTTGTTTTTTATACATTGTAATCATATAGTCTAAGCCAGAGTAAACGTTATTTGCTTTTTCGTAAACATACTGATTATCTATCTGAAAATTATTCATTGATTTTCCGATATCTACTTTCCAATGTTTTACAACACCAAAAAACAATTCTATACACATAACAGAAAAATCAGTTTTTTCTTCTTTGCAAAGGAATTCATGAAGCAAATAACATTTGTTTATTATATCGATTCGACTTCTCATGTCTATACCAGAAAAAATCTTTTTTTGAAAATCTTTAACATCAGTAATTTGAGTAGCACTATTCAAGAGCTCGAATTTTCCTAAATAATATTCAAACTCTTCTTCAAACTTGTCGTTCAAATTTCCCTCATTTAATTTCACTTCAAAATCTATAAATTTTGCAAGATACTTATCGACATCGGTTTTTTCGCCATAAATTTGTTTTATCGTGTATGTAAGTTGCTCCTTGTCAATAGATAATACAACTTGTATGTTTGAAATATTATCAAATATATGATGTAATCTTTCTAGAACTTTTATAGTATATTCTGGTAAACATCGATCTAGCTCATCAACAACAAATATTATTGTTTTGTCTTGTGATAAATTGTATAAAATTTTTTTTAGACTTTCCAATGTGGATTTAAAAAGAAAATTAGAATCATACGCTTGATTCTTCTCTATTTGTTCCGCCGTATTTTCGTTTGCATTTTTTACAGTTTCAATGATTTCTTTTGGATCTATTCCGGTTTTCTCTTCAATTATTTGATTTGTTTTTAAAAGCAAACCATTACCAATAGCCTTAAGAAATCCTTTTATTTTCGTTTTTATGTTTGCAGGAATCAAATTTTCTTTTTTGTCTATTGTATCAAGCATTGAAGCTACAATAGCAACAAGTGGTTCATCATAATAGTCATACTCCCAACAATTGTAATGAAATAACAAATACTTATTTGATTGAGTTTCTTCGGATTGTATTTCTTCCAGTCTATCTTCCAATTTTTTTAAAACGAAAGATTTGCCTACGCCCCAATTACCATTTATAGCAAAGCAACTAGGCTTGCTTTTTTGTGAGAATAGAGATATTATTTGTATTATTTGTTCAATAAATTCTTCTCTATTTAGTAAATCTGTTTGAATTTCTTTATCTACAACTATTTTATTTTTCAAAATATCACCTCATTATTTAATTAACTAATTGTTATTTTAATTAATTTGCATTCTTACCATACATCTATAACATATGGCAACTACATTACCATAGTTATCGAATAGTTACTTTTCTAAAAAATATAATTATTTCTTAGTCGGATAGATTGCTTTTGCTTTCTATTGTAAGTATTTTGCTTTTGTTTATTTGTTCATGCAGATGAGAAGTATCAATAGTAGTTATTGCCGCCATTATTGTATCGACGTCAAGATTACCAGATGTAGATAATGTTGTTGAAATGTATTCTATAAAATCAACTATGTTTATCCAATCGGGTAAAAAGAAGTTGGTTCCCAGCTTTGTTTTTAATCCTTCATAATACTCTTTTCTATATTTATGATTTGGCTCTTGAAAATCAATTTTATATAATCCTACTATTATATTATCTTTTTTATATAGTACAGAGTTTTTAACCGTATGATTAATTTTATGTTCAGATACAGAGAAGAAACCGTTAGCAATATTTATTGGATGAGCGAGATAAACCTCAACAGAATTATTTCTTTGCAAAAAAACAATATCAATCCAATTAGCCAAATGTTTGTTTTGACACTTTTTTATTAAAGCTAGTTCTTTCGGTATAATTGGTGCTCTCGAAATAATTGTCAATTTTGATTCCGAATTTTCAATTTTGATTGATGTTTGATGATTTAGACAATAAGCATACATATTATTATTGTCACACATTAACATTATTTGTTCATTTCCAGTTTTTGATTCGTGTTCTGAAAGGAACATTATGCTTTTATTAATATTTTCATAAACTAAACTTTTTTCCAAGTCTTTTACTACAGTTCTTGATTTTTTATCCCATTTTCCGATTTTTATAGAACATAACACTTTGCTTGTTTGAGAATCTTTTTTTGTAATAAAAAATTCTTCAATCTTACTTTCTTGATATTCAATAGCAAATGATGATGAATTTTTGTGTTGCTTACCTTTTTCTTCTCCACCAGAAATTACTATCCTAAAGCCAATATCTTGATTTCTCAAAAAGGCAGGGACTTGTCCCATATATTCTGGTGGTAGATTAGCTTTTGTTCTTTGCAGCCCACCGCAGGGACAATTGTAATCAATAAGAGAAGCTTGCTTTTGTTCAAATATTTCTCGTGTTGCTTCACTTACACTTTCATCATAGTTATAATTATATAAAGTATCCTGGGATTCAAAAACATTCCCCAAAAAATCATAAACGCCAGAAAAAACAGAATTTTGAATTGCAACAGGAGCAGGCTCTCTTATTTCTATAAAATCTTCTCCATAGAAAAGTTTGCTATTCTCTACAATATTTATATAACTTTCGTTATCTTTAATATGTTGAAGGAATCTAATACGTTGAGCATCAGAAACGCCATCATCTTGTGTTCCAATTATTGATATATAATCGGGATCGTACTTTACAATTCTGACATCCTTTCCAATTTTTTGGCTCAACCATTTTGCATATGATCGCGCTTCAAACAAATTGATACACACAACAGGTTGCAAAGGATTGCAAAAAGGCTTTTTTGTATTAGAATTTTCAGCATTTGCCCATTTGGCAGGATGTTGTAATGGATGAACATAATTTTCATTAATAATATAATCATATATTTCGGAATCCATGATATGATCTTTGTTAGAATATAGATAAGCTATTTGTTTATATTGTAACCAATCATATCCTTTTAAAATACTTGCAAGACATCGGCTATCTTTCATGTTGTGTATTGTCAGTGCAGATAATAGATATTCTAGCAAATCACTATAGTATTGCCTTGCGATATGGTGTAATGATACATCTATTTCTTTACTGTAATAATTGATATATCCTCTATCTTTCACAAACTTTTCAAATTCATAGTTTGTAACGGGAATTACAGATATTCCGTTTGCGTTACATTTAGGACAAACATAATCGTCTTTTACTTCTTCAAAAAAGCAATTCAAACTATTTTCAACAACTTCGTTTCTCATTTTAGGCAATAGTCGTCCGATTTGAATTCCTAATAATCTGAATATATTAATATCTTTCTCACTGTTTAGATTTTCACTATATTTACTACAAATGGCCTTAAACAATGATTCAAAGCACTCTAATGGGATTTTAAAATAAACTTCATTTAATATTTCAGCGCAAAACTTTGTTCCTGAAAGACTATTGTTTAATAAGGCATATAAATATTTTTCGATGGAAAAGCGACATGTTGTATCTTCTACAGCACAACTAATGACTTGTTTGCTTATTTCAAAAATAGAGTCAAAAGATCTGGTGAACAGACTATCCTCAAAGTTATCAAAAAGAAGTTTTATATTATCTACATAATCAATTTCATTACATGTATAACTAACAATGCCACATGCCCAAACATAATTGTCAAGTGGTATTCGTTGCTGTTCACCTAGCGGAAAATTTTTAACAAAATCACTCAACATATATTTTTCAATAAAGTCTCTCAATGTAGCGCAATTCTTTATATGTAGTTGGACAAAACCCTCTGAAGCGTTTTTATACACTTCATTTATAAAAACTTCATCTGAAAATGACTCTGGCATCTCTTGCGGTGACGAATATTTTTTTATAAGCATTATCATTAAATCTAAATATAAAACCCTTCGCATATCACTAACAATAGAATTAACCATATTACAACATTTTGTTTTTACATCTATATTGGGTATTGCTTTTTCAAAAATTTCCTTACACGTATCAGTGTCATATCTTTCAACTTTATAGAATAAATTTTTACTTCGAGTTATGCTTAAATTCTCCTTATCGCCCATATGAGCAGTGAATTTTTCCCAAAAAGATTTCTCGACATTTATTCCGTTGGAATTTTTTGATATAAAAATAAAAATAAAATCATTAAGGACATATTCTCCTTCTCCATTAGATAATGCATAAATATGATCAATATTTTTTATTTCTTCTGCATGATCGATTACGCATATTTTTACCCCATCTAAACCAGAGAAATATTTTTTATCCTCGGTAGTTATATTGCAAATGGTTTTGCCAATAGGGTTATTTTCACTTATATCAAATGTATTTATATAGTCAAGCCAGTGTAAATATAACGAATGATACTCTAATTTAGAAAGTATTTGTTTTAAAAAAACTTCAGTTTGACAATATCCTTCAGCTGCGATCCAAATAAAACGTACTTTGTGATCTGTTTCATCATTAGATAAAAGCTGTGCAGTTAATGAAACGCATTCACCAAAGTCTTTAACAGGTTTATCTTTAATATCTTTAATGTTAAATGGATAAGCAAAGTTGTTATAAAACTCTCCAGAAATATTATAAATCATATTATTCCTTGCCATTTTTCACTCCACACTTCACAGTATACTTATTTATACTTCTTCAATTTTTATTAATTGAGCCCCTTCTGTTGATAATTTTACAGCTTCTTTTGCAAATGAAGATAACCCTTCTGAAATCATACCAATAGCCGCTCCATTCATAAAACCGTTTGGACCAAAACACCAACCACGATCGTACCATAAATCAAAAGCTACAGTTTTATTATTTTGAGGCATAATAATTATTTCTCCTATAGAAGGCAAACAAGTCTCATTTTCTTTTGCATATTCTGGGAAATTGTGAATTTGTGTCCATATTTCTCCTCCGCCCCATTTTGCATGAAAGGCCAATGATTCAATCGGTAGAACAGAAAGCAAGCTTTTAATTACTACCGGACACTTTTCTTCGTTTAAATTTGCGATTGCGCTAACACCAGAGTTTACAAATGTGATTTTAATTTTCTTCATAACTTTAATCTCCTATCGTTAATAATATTATTTTTCAAGTAGGGTATAACCGCCATCAGCTATAATAATTGAACCCGTGAAAATTCTACTAGTAGCCAAGTTTACATAAACTTCCGCAAGTTCTTCAGGTGTAATAAATCGTTTTATTGGAACTGCTTTTAACCATTTTTCTAGAAGTTCATCGTCTGTTTGGCTCAAAGCTTCAGTCCATACAAATCCGGGAGCAACGGCATTAACATATATATTAGGCGAATATTCAAGAGCTAAATTTTTAGTAAAGCTATTTACTGCGGCTTTTCCTGCACAGTAACCAATCAATGGAATTCTGCCAGAATAATCAATACCTCTAATAGAAGATGTATTGATGATGTGCCCTTCGCGCATATATTCTTTAACTTTTTTTGAACATAAAACAGTAGAAATAAAATTACACTTCAAGTCACGTAAAATTGTATCTTCTGAAATTTCGTCAAAAGGAGTTGAAAAACTATGTCCAACATTATTTACAAGAATATCAATATGATTAAAATACCTTGATATAGTATCAAAAAGATAATCAACACCATTTTGTGATGTAAGATCTGTGTTAACATATATTGCTTTTCCGTTGTTTAATAAAATCTCATCAACAACGCTTTGTCCAGCTGAAGCATCATTATGAGACACAACAATCACACTTGCACCTTCGTTCGCAAAAGCTTTAGCTATGGCTTTTCCAATTCCCTTTGAAGAACCAGTAATTATTGCGATCTTATTTTCTAAACGTTTCATTTTTTCCTCCTATCTCATCGTAATAGCATGTAATTGCATTTTGATATGACATTTTATAAAAAACTATGTTTTTTACAGCATTTATATATGGAACAATATAGTCTGCATTAAATATATTTCTACCAAAACTTACACCTGCAGCATTTGCATCCATCGATTCAGAAATTCGCTTTAGGGATTTTTCTATTGATTCTTTTGCTCCGCCAGCAATTATAACAGGTTTATCACAAGCTGATTCTGTAACATATTTGAAAGTTTCTGCACTACCAGTATATTGCGTTTTTACTATATCCGCACCAAGTTCACATACGACTCTTACACAATGAGCAACTAGTTCCGAATATCGTTTGGGATCCTCTAATTTTATATCATCATAATTATAGTCTTTTCCATTATTTTCTTTACGAGGATATGCGATGGCTAACAATGGTACTCCTAAACGGTCACACTCATTTGCAATCATAGAGAAATTATGAATCATTTCCGCCTCATAGCAACTACTAAAATTAATATGAGCTGCAACACAATCTGCGCCAGCGGTAAGTGCATTTTCGACACTTGCTACTATTGTTTTTTTGGTGTGGGCATTTAGAATAGTGCTTGCTGTTAAATTGAAAATAAAAGGTATTGATAAACTGTTTTCAACAATATATTCCGCTGTTCTTTTGTATCCCATTAACGCGTTTGGTTTACCTTGGGCGATTGTTTTAATTGTGTTTTCAATATGCAGCAAATTATTTTTAGGTCCTATAATTAAACTATCATCCACAGGCACAATTACAGTTTTTTGCTCAACAAATATAGTTTCCAACCTTTTTTTCTTTCCTATATTTGAATTTGTCATATACTTTTCTCCTTCCAATTTTGTAATTTGGTTTTAGAGTTATAAAAAAGTTTCTATATATATATGACAAAAATCGCAAAATGTTACGCAAAAAATTTCATTATTTCTAATCTTCTATGTTTTCGACAAATTTGATTGCATATATTTGTGCAAAATCACAACACAAAAAACCACATCGAAGCATAAATCTGCGATGTGGTTTTCTCTAATTATTTAATTCTCTTTTCTCAACAATAAATCATATTCATAACTGTCACCTTGGTAGGTTTCTTTTATTAGGGCGATGGGTTGAATGAAACCGTGTTTTTTGTACATATATCTTGCACGGGGATTATTGTCTTCAACACCTACAGTGAGTTCGTGATAGCCGTTGTCATTGAGTTCGTCAATAACAGTTTCAAGAAGATAAGAACCTAAACCTTTACCCTGATAATCTTTGTGAACTCTGAATGCAAACAGATATGCTCGTTTCTCTTTTTCGGCGAAATCTTTATCTTCGTTGTCGTATTTTACATGCAGCTCACCAACCAGCTTATCATTATCAAACAGAGCAAAAATATCAACGATACCGTTTTCGATGTTGTGGGTGTTTTCGGCAATCATATCATCAATATCTTTGTAGTTAAAAAGTTGTGTGAGTATTGAAAGTTCAGTTACTTTTAGTTTTCTGATAGTTTTCATATTGTAATTACCTTACTTGTTCATTTCATCAACAAATTCGCTGTTTCTTGCTGTCAGTTCAACCCACGCAGGTCTAAATCCGCTTCTGATAGCATTGCGGACAGATTTGATATTCGACCAAGCGGCACAGTAAAACGGTACTTTGCTGAGCTTCATTGTTTCAAGAGCGAGTCTGCTTGTGATTGCGGATGCAACACCTTTTCTTCTGTATTCGGGAAGAACATCAACGCCAATCTGATACATAGTTTCACAATCGGCAGAACAGCCTGTGAGTCCTATGAGTTTGCCGTTGTCAAACGCACCGACAGCGAGTTTGTCAAGATGCTTTCGGCTTTTGCATAAAGCGTTGCCCCACTCGGCGGTATAATACTGCTCGAATTCTTCGGGCTGTAAAACTCTTATTTCATAATCGCAGGGCAATTCTTTGAGTTCGTTGACATCAGGCAGAAAGTATTCCGCCATAAAACAGACTTTATAGCCAAACTCTGCTAATTTTTCGTTGAGTGCAATAACATTGGGTGACTCAAAGCAATGCTCAACGGCATATTTGCCTATGTACCACTCAACGGTTTCTTTCATTCTCGGACTGACTTGTGCAACAATATTATTTCCGTATGATACCAAATCACATTCAAGCGGCAAGGGCATATACACCCTTGCTTTTTCATTTTTCTGTGATAAAACAACTTTGTTTTCATTTAAAAGGAAATCTTCTGCGTTGCAGTTGCAGTCATACGCCGATTGCTGTAAAGCTATTTGTAATATTTCTTTGTTTGTCATAGTTACTCCTGTTTATAACTCTTTCCTGAAACATATAACACGGTTAGCTTCTTCAAAACCCATTGCCATATGGAAACTAAAGCTATCGGTGTTATCAAGTTCACAGTCACTTGCAAATTCCGAGCATCCCTTTTCTTTTGCCCATAATTCACATTCGTGCAACAGTTCTTTTGCATATCCTTTATGCTGATATTCAGGAACAACAAAAATTCCTTCGAGATAACCGACGGGAGATGAGTGTGTACCCTCAACATAATCGTAGCGAAGCTGACATTGTGAAAATCCCACAGGCGTGTTATCAATATATTTTATATAACACACAGCATCTTTGTTGCTAACAATCTCATCAAAATCTGCATCGAGTTCCGATACCGTGTGATTACTCCACATTTGTATTGCTAATTCTGCTAATATCTTTGTGTCGTTTGGGGTTGCTTTTTTTATCATAATTACACCTCTTTTGTGTACCAACTCGGCACGGGATTCTGCATATTGTCATACCATTCAAGCACTTCGTTTGCGAGATTTCGCATAGTCTGAACTTCACCATCACCGTACGGAATCGCCCAAGGAAGAGAAGTGATTGTGCCAAGGCTGATATACAACGCAAGAAGTTTCCAGAACTCCATAGGCACATCATTATCAAAATACCCGTTGACCATACCCGAAGCGAAAAGCGGAGATGCTTGTGCACACCAAGTGATGCTTTTGAATTCTTCCCACGGATCGCCGAAATCGTATCGGTCAAAGTCGATAATAACAACCTTGCCGTTTTCAATCATCATATTGCCGATGTGATAATCACCGTGCTGAAACACCTGCGGTCTGCCTTTGAGCAGATAACGGTTTGCGTTGATAAAGCCGACAAAAGCATCGCCGTTTTCATATTTCAGCGGGCATTCATTATATTTTCTGATTCTCAAATCCGCCTTATCATTTATACGGGTTTCCCAATCAGGTTGGTCTGAGGGTGCAGGGATTGAATGAATTTTCTTTAGAATTTTGCCCGCTTCAAGTCCGAGAGCATACTGTTCAGAGTCTGCAAGATGCGGTATAACCTCATTTGTATCTTTGCCGTCAATCCAAGTCTGCAATATGTAAATACCCTCATCACATTCGCCGATTTCAAGTGACTTACACATAGGAATACCGAGTTTTGCAACTTCTTGCTGCACACGAAACATATTCTCACGGTTCGCACTCTTTTCAGAAGGTGTAACACGCAGAAGATATTTAGTACCATCAGCGGTTGTAACACAGAATTTCTTGTCGCACGACCAACCTTTGTTTATGGGTTCTTTTGATATGAATTCAATCATTGGCTCAATCCCATTTCTTTCATTTTCTTTATCAATCTTTTTGCACGGAACATCAGATAATCGTGTCCCATTTCGCCCAAGAGAATATACCAGTTCAGTTCGTTGCACAGAGCATAAAGTTCGACCTTTAAATCGCAATATTTTGAGGTCGGATTTCTCTTTTTATACTCATCATAAAGCTTCAGCTTTTTACCGAAACCGAGTGTCAGACAGAATATCTCATATTCGGGTTCAGCCCACAGCATATCAAACGGGTCAACCGCACCTGCAAGCTCGGATTTCCAAAAATCAATTATCAGATTCGGCATCCAGAAATCGCCGTGGCAAAGGCAGGCGGTGTTGTTGGTAACGCTGAAAATCTCATCAAAATTCTTGCTGATAAGCTCAACCGCTTCCATAATCTCGGGTTCAATCTCGTTTTTCTCAAATTTCGCTTTCGTAAAAGCATAAATATCAACGAAATAATCTTTGTAATACTCCGCCCAAGTGTCATAGACGGGGGTGTCGTATTTTCCGAACTTGTCGTTATGTACGCTTTGTGCGTTCATAAGAGCATCTATAATGCTGTTTCTGAGCCGTTTTCTTGACGGAACAAAAGCGAGATATTTGCTCTTACCGCTCATTCCTTTTATGTAATCCATACCGAGATAAACGGTGTCGTTTTCACGGTAGATGAAATAGGTTTTCGGAACTTTATACGAAACCTTGGGAGAAAGAAAATCAAGCATATCCTTCTCCTTGCGAATTGCATCATAGAATTTGCTCGTTTTAACTGCGATTTCATAAGGCTCGGTTGTGATTTTTACAAGATAAACGCTTCCGCTTGCGCCCTTGCCGACTGCACGGATTTTACTGACCTTTGTGTCCATTTGCTTTTCAACAACCGATTTGATTAAATCTGTATTCATAGAAAATATCCTTTTATATCAAAATAAATCCCATCAGCAGACCGCCTGCAAATCCTGAAATATGCTCCCATGCGGTTGCTTTACCCATAAACATACCGCCGACCGTGTAAATTGCTAAAACTATCAATGCAATCGTAGGTACGGGCGAAAAGAAAACCGTTCCGTTTTTGACGGCAAGCATAACAAATACGGCAATCAGACCGTAAATGCCCGTTGATGCACCTTCGCCCTCGTGGAGCTTATGCACAAATGACATATACAAGCCCGAAATGAACGCAGAACCGATAAAACAGAGTGCGGTTTTTAACGAGCCGAGCTGTGATTCAACGGCATAGCCAACAATGAGTGTTGCGGTTATATTTGAAATGATGTGCCAAGTTCCGATATGGAGAAGCGATGACGACACCAATCGCCATACTTGTCCCTTTTTGATTTTCTTTTCAGACAGATGCAGAGCGTGATTTATGTAGCCTTTGTTATGTCCCGACCACAATTTTTCTTTAAGTGTTACCGTTGCTGTTTTGGGGATTATGATAAAGTTATCAAGTATGAAGATTATAAAAATCAACGCACAAAAAGTTATTGTAAATATTGGCATAGTTTTTCTCCTTTAATAAGTTTGTCAATACTCAACATATTCACGAATAAATTTTTCAAACTGCCATTCGGGACCGTCATATAAAACCTGAAGCAATATTTCTTGTAGCTGAGGTTTGGTTAATTTCTTTATATACTTTTGAATCATATCGTCAAGTTCTTCGTATCGCTTTTCTTCTTCCTCGTAATATGCTTCCAATTCTGCGATATATTGCTCTGCTTCTTCGGGGAATGCCGCAAAGAAAACCGCAACCATATGTTTGCAAACTCTTTTACCGTTTGCAAAAGGACAATCGCAAGTTGATGTTTTCGGCTTTGCAATATTAATGTGAACCTTATATGGCTTATCCTCCGAACCCTTAACAAATCCCTCAAATTCGTTATCGTTAATTTGATTATGTACCAATACTTTGTTTTGCGTGTAATATTCATATCCACGATAAACAGACTGACCGCTTGCAACTGTAAG
>JAZSHU010000016.1:0-6416 GCA_045533455.1 Acutalibacteraceae bacterium
GATAACGGCTTTTTCCACAACGCCATCTCCCACACCATTTTCATTGAAAGCGGCGAACGCAAGGTTCAGTACGCCGTCATTTCAAAGGGCGAATGCGATTACCTCACCGAAGAGCAGTATGAGGAAATTTACCGAAAGGCAAAGCAAAAGGCTGTCCGTTTTAACCTTAACGAAAAGGGTGAAGCCTACCGCGTGAGCAATCGGCTTCTTTCAGCGGCACTTCTTACAAATGTTGTTTACCCCATTTACAAGCACGGGGATTACATCATCCACCACACTCCCGGCAAGCGTTGGGACTGCCTCTACACCTGGGATTCAGGCTTCATCGGTCTGGGCATGATTGATTATTCCGAAGCCTTTGCCGAATATATTCTGGACACTTATCTGAGTGACGAAAGCAACCCCGACTATGCTTTTCTTCATCACGGCTCTCCTGTGCCCGTGCAGATGTATCTGTATCTTGAAATGCTCAAACGCAGAAACGATAAGACAAAGCTCCTTGAAATGTATCCCAGAGCAAAGCTTTATTATGATTTTCTCGTAGGCAAGGTAAGAGGTTCAACAACCGCAAAATTCAGAAGCGGTCTTACCACAACCTACGATTATTTCTATTCATCAAGTGGTATGGACGATTATCCTCCACAAGTTGCAATGATGAACAGAAACATCCGTGACACATCGGCACCCGTCATATCCACATCACAGGTTATAAGATGCGGAAAAATCCTCCGTATGGTTGCGTCGAAGCTTGGCAAAACCGATGATGTGAAAACCTACGATGCAGATATTGCAAGGCTCACCGATGCCCTCACAAAATATTCGTGGGATAAAGAAAGCGGATATTTCAGCTATGTGCTCCATGATAAAAACTACAATCCCACAGGCTTTATGCTTACGGAAGACGGCGAAAATCTTAACAAAGGTCTTGAAGGAATTTACCCCATCATAGCAGGTGCCTGCAACGATGAACAGAAAGAAGCAATATTGAAGCATCTTCAGACCGAGGGTGAAATGCTCTGCCCCTACGGTATAAGTGCAGTTGATATGACCGCAGGCTACTTTATGGTCAACGGTTACTGGAACGGAAATGTATGGTTCCCCCATCAGTGGTTCATATGGAAGGCTATGCTTGACCTTGGCGAAAGTGATTTTGCCTATACCATTGCGAAGCTTGCGCTTGACATCTGGAAGCGTGAGGTTGATTATTCATACTATACTTTTGAGATGGTCAATGTTGTAACGGGCAGAGGCGGCTGGTTCCACAATTTCGGCGGTCTTTCAACACCCATAACAATGTGGGCAAATGCCTATTTCAAGGCAGGTACATTCAACACAGGTTTCGACATCTGGGTTGACAGCGCTGTTTTCAGTGATAATAACAAGAAGCTTGAAGCAAAAATCACCTGCTTTGGCGAAAGTAAAAAATCAACCGTTATTGCAACAATGAACGATTGTGAAGCTAAGGGGTATAAAGTATACCTTGACGGAAAAGAAATTTCATTCAACGAGAGATTCAAGGGTACGCTTGAAATTCCTCTTTCAATTACAGATAGCGATGTTCACACAATTACGATAGAATAAAAAAATTACCGCACTCAGTTGAGTGCGGTGTTTTTTATACACTGAAGATCTGCATAATAATTAACTTGAATTTATCGAACAACAGTTTTATAAAGTTGTCAAGAGTAATCACGTTACTGCTGTAATATCCTCTTTGCATACAGTCGCCGCAGTTACCGCAGATACTCTTGCTTATGCGTCTGCCTTCCGAAATATCATATTCAAAATCAGACCATTCGCCGTAATTGTGACCCGTGGCATTCAGAATACGCTGCGCCTCAACCTTGCCGCATTGAGTGCAGTATATTTTTTCACTGCCGTTTTCGGTGCAGGTTGCGTTAGTGTTTTCACTTACAAGTCTGTGATTGCATTTTGTAAGCGCCTGAATGTAAAAATTATGTGCACCCTGAGAGGAAGCCGACCTCCAGTTGTTACCCGTACCCGCAACATCGATAAAGCTTTCGCCCTCTCTGCTGCTGTACGCCAGACCGTCAGGTGTATTTTTCTCAACAGGAATATAGGTTGTGCCGTTGGGATTATAATATCTCACCACAACCGAAAAGATTTCACCGGGTGCAAGGTCTACCGGAGAATCCAGATAAACCGTATGATAACCTTCATTCTCTATAACCGTTTCAACCGTGCAAGCTGCCGTACCGTTTATGGGGGATGTATATCCCGATTTTATGTTTTTATAAACCGTGGCTTTCATCTGAACGTCACTGCCGTATGTCTGCACCGCTATCGCAGAAAGGCTTTCATAGCCCTTTGCAGTGAACACATTTGCTACCTGCAGGGGTTTGGCTATACCCAGAGCGCTGTACCATTCCGCGCCGTTGTAAGTATAGTTTCTGTAATAATCCTCCGACTTCTGCACGGTATAACCAGCAAACATGGATAGAGACGCATCGTGATAGGATATGCGGAAATATCCGTCGTCGCCCCAGTAGGAAGTCCAGCTGTTTTTGCAAATCCAGGCACCGTTACCTGACGGTTTGCAGGCATTTCCGAAATTTGAAGCAGAATAGCTGTCATCCCAACCTACAATTACAATCTGATGATTGATTGTTCCCGATGTTGAGGTGCAGTATGAAGCGGTTGAATAATTATGGCAATTATCGTCGTAGTAAAATGCCGCAGTTACCGAACCGTGGTCCATTATCCACTGCTTGATATCTTCGGTTGTCACAAGGGATTGGGCAGATTCGATTATAACACCTGTTGATGTGTTATATCTTTCACTTTCGGCGTAATTGCCCATATTTTCAAGGCTTCCGTCATAAAAAGGAAAGTCGCTTTCATTTGCAGCACCCATCCATCTTGCAAGTGATGCCGCCGAAATCTTCCAGTTTCCGCCGCGAAGATAAGGCTCTTCGATATAATATCCGTCGCCGTAGGCAAGGTCGTTTTTATTTTCTGCACGTCCCCTGCCGGTAAACCAGGTGTGATGTGCCTCGGAAAAGTCAGCTTCGGCAATGGTCTTGTAACCCTTTGCAATGCTGTCGCTTTCCATAAGACTCATTGCAGAAAAAGCCCAGCACACGCCCGATTCGCCCTGACTTTTTACGCTTGTGACAAGGCCTTTATTCACGGCATTGTATGAAGAAGGCAGACTTACAGACTGACAGCTCAGCCTTGCCTCGGGAATTATTTCATTGCCGTTTTCGTCAATGTATCTGTAATTCAAAACACCGCCCTCATCGCCGGTATTTTCAACATAAATATAAGAAAACGTATTTCCAGCTGCACTGCCTGAAAAAGAAACACAAGAAAATATCAGCAATACAGATAACAGTGTTGCAGTAAGCTTTCTCAAAATCTTTTTCATCGGATATCATCTCCGTTTTTTATTTTTCGGTTTCTGATACCTTTATTATAGCACCTGAATATAATAAAGTAAAGGACAGGCAAAATGAAATTTTTTGCTCCCCGATTTCAAATACACGATTAATTTGCCTGCCGTGTGTCAAAAATAGTTATGAGATAACTTGACAGCGATATGCTGCAATGGAGAGTGATAATTTTGACCGTTAAGCGGGGAGAAATTTACTATGCAGACCTGAGCCCTGTTATCGGCTCGGAGCAAGGCGGCACAAGACCTGTTCTGATCGTTCAGAACGATGTGGGCAACAAGTTCAGCCCAACGGTTATTGCCGCCGCAATTACAAGCCAGAGATTCAAAACGAGTCTGCCCACACATATACGTGTCAATGCCGACGGGTGCGGACTTGCTAAGGATTCAATAGTTCTGCTTGAACAGGTACGTACCCTCGACAAGAAAAGACTTCGTGAAAAAATGGGCATTCTTGACGAAAATGATATGAACAGAGTTGACAGAGCACTTTCCGTCAGCCTGGGCATAGGTCTGGCGGAATAAAAAGCAAAAGGTAGGGCGGGATGCTATCATCCCGCCGTTATTTTTGCGGCGGCTTGTCTGCAGAATTTTCAAACTGCTTAGTATATAAGCCAAAATGGTCAATTGACTTTTAAAGGTAAATGGAATATAATAGCATAAAAAACAATGGAGGTATGCTATGAAAAAGCTTAAGTTATTCCTTATAATTTTAGTTCCGGCAGTATGCATCATCGGTGTATGGTATAAAATTTTAACTATGCCTGATGTGCCGTATCCATTTCTTCAGGGATTAATATACACACTTATTATGTTGATATTTGTATGGTTTGCTTTGGGAATGCCAAAGCCTCAAAAGCAGAAAAGTGTTGACGAAATTATTAAACATCTCATTTCCGTTGGTTTTTCATCAAAATATCCTGAACAAAACAACGGAACACAAAATGGCTTTGCTTACGAAAAAGACGGTGTTGTTTTTGAATTTCTGACTTTTGATTCATCGTCTATCGCATCAAAATTTTATAATCAAAAATCTGCAGAATTGGATAATCCCGAAAGCTATATAATTTACAGTCAGAATATCAATTCTGCAAAATATCAAAAACATACAGTAAAAACAGAAAAAAATTACAACTGCATAATAGCCAAGGACTCAACAGTTATACATATAAATTCCGATACAGAAAATGCAGGTTTAGCTGAAAAGATTTTAAAAGAAATCCGTCATTAAGAGGTATAGGAAATAATGAAAGGTTTATCAAGAGCACATTATATGCCGCCATCACCACGAGCACCTGCCAAATGGGATTTGAAGGGTGTCACAAGACTCATCGTTGTTCTTCTGCTTTTCGGTTTATTTATAATGATAGTACTTGAACTGACAACTAAACCTAAAACACCCGCAACATCCGAACAAGTTTGGAACGTTATAGCTGCGCAGGGATATGAACCGCAGGATATTACTGAACTGTATTACGAAAGTGATCCAGGGTTCAGAAGCGTTCTCAACAAGTGCACATCATTTAACAAGGATGATATACATTTTGAGTTTTTTGATTTTAACAATAACAATAGTGCAATCAATGTATACTCACAAGTATATCAAAAGGTAAGTTACAAATACAATGACCCGTACAGCATTGAAATCGAACATCAAATGGCTAATTTCACAATTTATTCATTGGACTCACTCGGCAAATATAATGTTGCAATTTATGTTGGCAACACAGCTGTTTATGCGTATTGCGATTCGGAAAACAAGCTTGAAATCAACAAAATCCTTGATGCAATTGATTACCTGAAACCATAAAAAAACCTCCCGTATCGGGAGGTTTTCGCATTATTTAGCAGGAACAAGCTTTTCCTTGCCGCCCATATAGGGACGGAGTGCAACAGGAATATTTACGCTGCCGTCCTCGTTAAGGTTGTTTTCAAGGAATGCAATAAGCATTCTGGGAGGTGCAACAACGGTGTTGTTAAGAGTATGTGC
Organism: Acutalibacteraceae bacterium; assembly: GCA_045533455.1. Classification (GTDB taxonomy): domain Bacteria; phylum Bacillota; class Clostridia; order Oscillospirales; family Acutalibacteraceae; genus CAG-177. The sequence continues at coordinate 5,403 of JAZSHU010000016.1, forward strand.
AAAATACTTGCCGTCCTTGCCGTTGACTCTGATTTTGAGTCTGCGTGCCTGAGCATCGCCAAGGTTTGAGCAGGAACCAACCTCAAAATATTTCTTCTGTCTGGGTGACCATGCCTCAACGTCAAAGGACTTCACTTTAAGGTCTGCAAGGTCGCCTGAGCAGCCTTCGAGAGTTCTGACGGGAATATCAAGTGCGCGGAAAAGGTCAACCGTATTCTGCCACAGCTTTTCAAACCACATCATGCTTTCTTCGGGTTTACATACAACAATCATTTCCTGCTTTTCGAACTGATGAATTCTGTAAACACCTCTCTCCTCAATGCCGTGTGCACCCTTTTCCTTACGGAAACAGGGAGAATAGCTTGTGAGAGTGTGGGGAAGTGTATCCTCGTTAACGATGGTATCGATATACTTACCGATCATTGAGTGCTCGCTTGTACCGATAAGATAAAGGTCTTCGCCCTCAATCTTATACATCATTGCATCCATTTCGGCAAAGCTCATAACGCCTGTTACAACATTGCTTCTGATCATAAAAGGAGGTACACAATAAGTAAATCCTCTGTCAATCATAAAATCCCTTGCATATGAAATACAAGCGGAATGAAGGCGTGCGATATCGCCCATAAGATAGTAGAAACCGTTGCCTGCAACGTTTCTCGCGGCATCAAGGTCAATACCGTTGAAACGCTCCATAATATCGGTATGATAAGGAATTTCAAAATCGGGAACAACAGGCTCACCGTATTTTGTAACCTCAACATTTTCGCTGTCATCCTTGCCGATAGGAACACTGGGGTCGATGATATTGGGAATAATCATCATTATTTTGTTAACCTTTTCAGCGTACTCTGCTTCAAGCTTTTCACACTCTGCAAGTCTTTCGGAAAACTCTGTTACCTTTGACTTTGCAGCCATAGCTTCATCTTTTTTGCCCTGCGCCATGAGTGCACCGATTTCTTTGGAAACCTTGTTGCGGTTTGCGCGAAGGCTGTCCGCCTCGGACTTGATTGC